>CASDXG010000096.1 GCA_949285025.1 uncultured Bacteroides sp.
GCGGTGCGCGTATGGGGAATAAAAATACGGTATATCAGGGTGCAGTGATTGCTGCAGTTCCTCAAGACTTTGCATATACAGGCGAAGATACACTGGCTTGTATCGGGAATAATAATGTGATTCGTGAAAATGCTGTCATTATTCGTGGAACACATGCCGGGCATGCAACTACGGTGGGAGACGGAAACTTTATTATGACCGGAGCCCGTCTGTCTCACGATGTAGAGGTGGGAAATGGATGTATTATCGGTAATGGCACGCAGATCTCGGGCGATTGTATTGTGGAGGACCATGCGATTCTTACATCGAATGTACTGATGCAAGGTAAAACCCGTTTGGGAACTTATTCAGTGGTGCAGGGTGGCTGTCGTTTTGTAAAAGATATCCCTCCATATATTATTGCTGCTCATGAGCCGATTTCCTTTTATAGCGTTAATACTACGGTCTTGTCTCATTGTGGATTTTCTGAGACTTTGGTGAAACATATAGCACAGGCATACCGTATTTTGTATAAATCAAATACATCGTTGACTGATGCATTATTGCGTATAAAAGAGCAAATACCCAATAGTCCGGAAATTGACCATATCGTAGATTTCGTAAAATCTTCGAAACTTGGTATTATCCATCAATAAAAGAATTGCATGCTTGTATCAAGGAAAAGAAATGACAGAGATGAATTAAGGCAAAAAGTCATCGAAACGGCATATCAGGCTTTTTCAAAGTCCGGCATTAAAAATGTGCATATAGATGATATTGCGTTGTCTTTGTCTATTTCTAAGCGGACTATTTACGAACTGTTTCAAGGGAAAGAGCAACTCTTGTTGAGTGTCGTACGTTTCCGGCAAGATTGTATTACAGAATATATGAAAAGAATCACTTCCAGAACTGAAAATGTTCTGGAAGTGATTCTTTTGTTTCATCTCCGCGAATCCGATGAATTTTATAGAATGAACCCGTTGTTCTTTAAGGAACTTGTAAAATATCCGAAAGTGTTGGAACTTATTCATGAGGAGCAGCGTAAAAACGAATCCGTTTCATTGGATTATTTTCATAAAGGTGTAGAGCAGGGAATGTTCAGAGATGATATTAATTATAATGTAATAAATAAAATCATCTCATCGCAGATGGATATATTGCTTTATTCAGATCAGCTGGATGTCTATTCTCTTCCTGAGGTATTGCAGGAGATTACTTTGCTCTATCTTCGTGGTATATCGACGGAAAAAGGATTGAAAATTGTGGATGAATTTCTGCAGAAGATGAAAAGAAAGCCGGTGGGCTGAATTTGTGACCTGAAAAATCTTCTATATTTGCACAAGTTTTTAGAAAAGTTTCCATGAAGAATAAAGTATCCGATACTTTCTTATTTACCTTATTGGTCGTTTCCGGCTTATTTGCATTGCATTTTTTGCCATCGGTGTCGATAGGAGGAAGGCACTTACGTCAGGTTGATATATTGTCAGATATACGTCCTGATATATCAGATGATGAATTGTTGAGCGATTCGGATCAGGTCGTTTTTCCTCCGTTGCCTAAACCTGTTTTTGTGGATAGCTGTAAAAAAGGTATTACTTGTATAGAAGATTATGCCGATTCAACGGGAGTCGGTATGGGCTTTTTCTACGAGGCTTTGGAAAAACGCGCTACATTGGGACGTCCGGTGCGTATCGCTTATTTTGGTGATTCCTTTATCGAGGCGGATATTTTGACCGCTGATTTGCGTGAAATGTTGCAGAAACAGTTCGGAGGATGTGGTGTGGGTTATGTCTCTTTAACCTCGCCAATTTCCGGATTCCGCCCTACTGTTGGACATTCGTTTGAAGGATGGCATAGTCATACATCTACCGATACGGTAGGTTTTGACCGCTCTTGTCAGGATTTGTCGAACCGTTATTTTTATGCGTCTCCGAAAGCGTCTGTAACATTAAAGGGCCTCCGTAAATACGCATCGTTAGCAGATACATGTACGGTCTCTTCTTTCTATTTCCGTTCTTCCGACTCTGTGTATATTTCAGCCCTTATTAACGGAAAACGTTCTTCCGACTTTAAACTTTCCGGTGACAGTCTTTTGCGTGAAGTTTCGGTAAAAGGTAAAATAGGTTCGGTGAAATGGACTGTGGAAGAGGCCTCAGAGGACGCAATCTTTTATGCTGCAACGATGGATCCATCGGAAGGAATTGTTTTGGATAATTTCAGTACGCGGGGGAGTAGCGGGCAGCAATTAGGGGGAATTTCGGAAGCTGTGTTGAAACAATATGACCGTTTGCGTACGTACGATCTGATTGTTTTACAATACGGATTGAATGTTGCATCAGAAAAGGGAGTAGATTACAATTATTACAAGGCGCCGATGAAGCGAATTGTAAACTATTTCAAAAGAATTTTTCCTCATGCATCTGTACTGATTGTCGGAATTGGTGATAGAGAATATAAAACAGAAAACGGTGAACTCCGTACAATGCCGGGAGTAAAGAACCTAATCCGTTATCAGCAGGCTTTGGCTGTTGAGACGAATTCGGCTTTTTGGAATATGTATGAAGCGATGGGCGGTGAGGGAAGTATCGTGAAGATGGCGAATAATAAACCGCCGATGGCTAATTATGATTATACTCATATCAATTTCGAGGGAGGGAAATATGTGGCGAAAAAGCTGTTCGATGCATTAATGTACGGAAAAGAACAATATGAAAGACGGAAAGCATATGAGTCGGAATAAGCATTTTCTTTTTGTTATTTGTTGTTGTTTTCTGTCAGTTTTCGCTGTGTATGGGCAAGACCCCTTGCCGGAACAGGCGAAAACAGATCGCTTGGCTGCTCTGGTTTATCTCAGCGAGGAAATGAAACAGCTATTGCGTTTTCTTCCGGTTTCTGATTCTATGCCAGAAATTTTTCGCGGAGTTCAGGAAAATTGTATCGATGATCCTACAGCATCGCTTGCATCTTTTTGGCAAAAGCTGTCATGTTTAGATAAACCTGTCCGCATAGTACATATAGGAGATTCGCATGTTCGCAGTCATATATTTCCGGCCGTTGTAAGGAAACTTCTGGAGGAAGATTTCGGTGGTGATGCTGTTGATGATATTCCGCTTACGTATCATACTTCAGGAATTGCCAGCGAGACAGGAAAACCCGGTATTGTTTATCATGTGATTGGGATAAATGGGGCTACATGTGATAAGTTTCTGACACATGGGCTGTTGGATGAAATTGAAAAATTGCGTCCGGATTTGGTGATTATGTCTTTCGGAACGAATGAAGCGCATGGGCGTCTTTATAATAAGGCCAGGCATACGGCTGTAATGAATACGTTGTTGTCGTCATTAAAAGCCCGTTGTCCGGACTCGGCCTTTCTGTTGACAACTCCACCGGGAGCCTATGTACGATTAAACAGGAACCGGCGTGTGATAAATACCCGTACGCCGTTGGTTGTTGAAAACGAGCTGAAATTTGTGCGTGAGCATGCTTTGGCTGTTTGGAATCTTTATGATATTGCGGGAGGTAGCAAGCATGCTTGTTTGAATTGGACATCGGCTAATATGTTCCAAAGAGATAAAATACATTTCACACGTGAGGGATATACTTTGCAAGGATTGTTATTACATGAGGCATTAATAAAAGCGTACAATGATTATGTGGCAATTAGACTGGACTAAATTTCGCGATATATTGGTTTACAATCCGGAAGAGCCGATGATCTTTAACAGCGGTTTTTTCTTATTCCTGTTCTTGGGATTCAGCTTTATTTACATGATTTTAAGGAAACAGCGGACAACAACATTACGTCTATTGTTTGTCTCTTTGGTTTCTTATTACTTTTATTATAAGAGCAGCGGAATCTACTTTTTCCTTTTGGGAATTGTTTCAGTGACAGATTTTGTTTTGGCGCATCGGATGTCGCACACGGAATCTGTATGGAAACGTAAACTTTTAGTCACCATTAGCCTGTGTGTTAATTTAGGGCTGTTGTGTTATTTCAAATATACGAACTTCTTTTATGAAATGCTGGCACCTTTATGGCATGGACATTTTGAGCCTTTAGACATATTTCTGCCTGTAGGTATTTCTTTTTTTACATTTCAATCGCTTAGTTATACCATTGATGTATATAGACGTGACCTGAAACCTTTGAATAGTTTGTTGGATTACGTGTTTTATGTCTCATTCTTTCCGCAATTGGTAGCCGGCCCTATTATACGTGCACGTGATTTTATCCCTCAAATACGGCGTCCTTTGTTGGTGACGAATGAGATGTTCGGGCGAGGTATATTTTTTATTATAAGCGGTTTGTTTAAGAAGGCTGTGATATCCGATTACATCAGTGTCAATTTTGTTGAGCGCATATTTGAGAATCCCGGATTGTATTCAGGAGTGGAAAACCTGTTTGGTGTGTATGGATATGCACTGCAAATTTATTGCGATTTCTCGGGATATAGCGATATGGCCATCGGAATAGCATTGCTGTTAGGCTTTCATTTTCCTCCGAACTTCGATTCTCCTTATAAGTCCGACAGTGTTACATCTTTTTGGCGTCGCTGGCATATTTCATTGTCTTCATGGTTGCGTGATTATTTATATATTTCTCTTGGCGGTAACAGAAAAGGAAAATTCCGTATGTATGTCAATTTGATTGTGACAATGTTACTTGGAGGATTATGGCATGGCGCCTCATGGAATTTCATTGTCTGGGGAAGTTTGCATGGAGTAGCTTTGGCCGTTCATAAATATTTTCGGGGGATTTTACATCATTCAAAACAATATCATAGTGTAGGATTACGTAAATTCGGGGCAGTTCTTTTGACTTTCCATTTTGTCTGCTTCTGTTGGATTTTCTTCAGGAATACAACTTTTGAAGGTTCGGCCACAATGATTCGCCAGATATTTACGTCCTTTCATCCGGAACTCTTTCTACAATTGATACAAGGATATTGGAAAGTTTTCGTGTTGATGGGAATCGGATATTTGCTTCATTGGTGTCCGGACAGTTGGCAGAATGCTTGTTGCAGAGGAATGATCCGTTTGCCTTTAATAGCTCAGGCTTGTATCCTTGTGATGTTGATTTATTTGGTCATTCAAGTGAAGAGCAGCGATATCCAACCTTTTATATACTTCCAGTTTTAAGAAAAATATCATTTCCTTTTTTCAATGTTATTGTTTTTTTATTTACCTTGCATTGCTTAGAGAGATGCCGGGCAGATGTGTGCTGCTATATTTGAAGAAAGGAGAAATATATGGATAAAATTGCTTATTGTGTGGAGCGGTTGGAGAAAAAAGGAGTGAAGCCTACAGCAATACGGATATTGATATTTCGCACAATGTTGGAAATCTCGGAAGCTGTTTCTTTGGTGGAACTTGGAGAACGTTTGGAAACAGTTGATAAGTCTACAGTATTTCGTACGTTAAATCTATTCCTTGCCCACCGTTTGATTCATGCAATTGAAGACGGGAGTGGTGTGTCGAAGTATGAAATTTGTGCCAATGAAAATTCATGTAATCCTGATGATATGCACGTTCATTTCTATTGTGTAAACTGCCATCGTACGTTTTGTTTTAAGGCGATTCACATACCATTAATTTCCCTCCCGTCCGGTTTCCGGATGGACTCTGTGAATTATATGATAAAAGGTCTGTGTGATAATTGTGCGGCAGGCCGGTGAAGATTCTCAATTGGTACCATATATGAGAAAACAGGTGGGCGTTATTGGGGTAAGATAACGGTAGGAACAGGCAAAAAGATTGAATGCGACAGGTTATTGTAGAAGACGATTTATTTTAATTATAAGTACCATGAAAAAAGTAGGTTTATTTATTGTTGCTCTGTTATGGGGCTGTTTGGCCTTTGCACAACAGGCTTTGAATGGGGGAAGCAAGATTGTATCTCCCGAGTATAATGAAGACGGGACTGTTACATTTCGGCTTTATGCGCCAAAGGCGGTGAAAGTCGAGGTGACAGGGGACTTTTTCCCTCATTCCGGTGGCTTTTTCTCTTTTGGAACCGCCGAAATGCAGGAAGGTAAAAACGGAACGTGGGAATATACCTCTTCGGTATTGCCTTCAGAGTTGTACAGTTACTCTTTTATTGTTGATGGAATGCGGATGCATGACCCATCGAATGTCTTTTTGAACCGGGATGTGAATACATTGACAAATATATTCATTGTGGGAGGCGGTAGGGCCGATTTATACAAAGTAAATGCCGTTCCTCACGGAACTGTACAGCGATGTTGGTATGACAGTCCTTCGTTGAATAAAAAACGTCGTATTACCGTTTACACGCCGGCCGGTTATGAAGAAGGGAAGAGAAAATATCCGGTATTGTATTTGCTTCACGGGATGGGAGGCGACGAGGAAGCCTGGATGACATTGGGAAGAGCTTCTCAGATTCTGGACAATCTGATAGCTGAAGGGAAGGCGAAACCGATGATTGTGGTAATGTCGAACGGGAATGTGGATCAGGAAGCGGCACCCGGAGAATCGGCGGATGGACTTTTACAGCCTGGTATGCTTCCGTTACCTCACACAATGGACGGTACATTTGAACAGACGTTTCCTGATATCGTAAAGTTTGTGGAGAAAAATTTCCGTGTAATGAAAGGAAAGCAAAACAGGGCTATCTGTGGCTTGTCAATGGGAGGATTTCATTCGATGAATATTTCAAGGGAATATCCGGATATGTTCGATTATGTGGGGCTTTTCTCTGCTGCCATGCTTGTGCGGGCAAGGGGAGGTTCTCCAGTATATGAAGATACAGAGCGTAAACTGGAACGTCAGTTTGCCAATCCGCCCCGTTTGTATTGGATTGGCATCGGCAAGGAAGATTTTTTATATAAGCAGAATCAGGAATACCGGAAGACGTTGGATGAAAAAGGCTATAAATACACCTATTATGAAACAGACGAAGGGCATCTGTGGAAAAATTGGCGCATTTATCTGACGGAATTTGTCCCGTTATTATTTGTGAAATAATCCGATGAAGCAAACCAAAGATTTACATGTCTTTTCGGTTTGCTTCTTTCTTTTTTATAAAAGCGATGCGCGGAGTTCCGTTGGCTATATAAATTATTCCGCAACGGGTGAAACCATATTTTTTTAATAAAGACAGCATGACCGTATTGTTCCGGTGCGTGTCAATCCGGATGTTGGAATAATGCGAGAAACACCAGTCGAAGCAGAATTCTCCGATTCCTTTTCTGCTGCCATCGGAAGCCAGTCTGTGGATGACGTAGTAAGGTTCATCGTCAGGCCATTCGCCGTGTTCGATGTGCGCATAAGTAGGATCCGGTCCGGGAATGAAACAGAAAGTTCCGATGGGAAGGCCGTTCGTTTCATCGCAACATACATAACAATGTCCTGCTTTGATTTCAGATTCTATCAGTTCTTTGCCGGGATATCCGTTAATCCATTGGTTGGCATTCCCGTTTTCGGCCATGAATTTTCGTGCATGGTCGAATATTTCCATTAATCGGTCAAGATCTTTTTGCCTGGCTTTTCTGATGGTTGGCATATTGATTCCTTATTTGACAACGGACAAGCCGTTATTTCTTTCCTGTAATTTTTCGGCAAGATATTTTCCTGTATAGGACTCCGTACACTGAATGATTTCTTCCGGTGTACCGGTTGTCACGATATTTCCGCCTTTTTCTCCGCCTTCCGGTCCTAAGTCAATAATATAATCGGCGCATTTGATTACATCCATGTTGTGTTCGATAATGATAATCGTATGTCCGCGTGTAATTAGAGCATCGAAAGCCTCGAGCAGTTTTTTTATGTCGTGAAAGTGAAGTCCGGTTGTCGGTTCATCGAAAACGAAAACGGTCGGTTGCGTTTTTTCCATGCTTAAGAAATAAGCCAGTTTGACGCGCTGGTTTTCACCTCCGGATAATGTGGAAGATGATTGCCCGAGTTTAATATATCCTAAACCGACATCCTGTAGCGGTTGCAGTTTTTTTGCAATCTTTTTTTGCTTATGCTCCGAAAAGAAATCAATGGCCTGGTTAACGGTCATTTCCAGAACGTCGTAAATGTTTTTACCTTCATAGCATACTTCCAGAAGGTCGCTTTTAAAACGTTTGCCGTGACATGATTCGCATTCTAAAACCAAATCGGCCATAAACTGCATTTCCACCGTAATGGTTCCTTCTCCTTTGCACTCTTCACAGCGGCCGCCTTCCGTGTTGAATGAAAAATATCCGGCTGTATACCCCATTTGTTTGGCAAGCGGTTGTTCGGCAAACAGTTTCCTTATTTCATCGTATGCCTTTATGTAGGTAACCGGATTACTGCGCGATGATTTGCCTATCGGATTCTGATCAACGAATTCTATGTCGCTTATCAGATTGATATCTCCTTCAAGTGAGAGGAATTCTCCCGGACGTTCGCTGGTTTCGCTGAGTCGGCGTTTTAATGCTTTGTAGAAAATGTCTCTGACCAACGTGCTTTTCCCCGAACCGCTTACGCCTGTTACAACGGTCATGACGTTTAGCGGAAACCGGACATTGATGCCTTTCAGATTATTTTCTCGTGCTCCTTTTACTTCTATATAGTTATTCCATGGTCGGTGTGTGACGGGAATCTCTATTTTATCTTCCCCCAAAAGGTATTGTACGGTATAGCTTTTACTCCCTTTTTTCAAGTTTTTCATGTCTCCGCAATACACGATTTCACCGCCCAGACGTCCGGCTTTTGGACCGATATCGATAATATAATCGGCGGCCCGTATAATTTCCTCATCATGTTCGACGACAACAACCGTATTGCCTAATTCCTGTAATTGACGCAGTACCTTGATGAGCCGGTCAGTGTCTCGGCTGTGAAGTCCTATACTCGGTTCATCTAAAATGTAAAGTGAGCCGACGAGGCTGCTCCCCAATGACGTCGCCAGATTGATACGCTGGCTTTCTCCTCCGGATAGTGAATTGCTGAGGCGGTTTAAAGTAAGGTATCCTAATCCCACATCGGCAAGGAATGTCAGCCGGTTGTTTATTTCGTTTAGCAGACGTTTGGCTATGTTTTTGTCATGTTCGTCCAGAGAAAGATTCTGAAAGAATTTCTGTAATTCGTAAATTGGCAGGTTAACCAATTCGGTAATCGACTTCATTCCGACCTTTACATATTCAGCTTCTTTTTTGAGTTTCCCGCCATGACATTCGGGACAGGTCGTTTTTCCGCGGTAACGTGCCAGCATTACCCGGTATTGTATCTTATATTGGTTCTCTTCCAGCATCTTGAAGAAAGAGTCAATACAGACCTTTTCTTTCGGTCCATGCCAAAGATAATCTTTCTGTTCTTTGGTCAATTCGTAGTAAGGTGTAAATATGGGGAAGTCGTGTTCGGGAGCTTCGCGTAGAAATTCCGTGAGCCATTCTCCCATTTTTTCTCCTCGCCAGCATACTACGGCACCGTCGTACACACTGAGTGTGCGGTTAGGTATTACCAGATGTTCGTCTATCCCGATGATTTTTCCGAACCCTTCACATCTGGGGCAGGCACCTACCGGAGAGTTGAAAGAGAACATCTGGTCATTAGGTTCGGTAAATGTCATCCCGTCGGCTTCGAACTTTGTACTGAAACAGTGCAGTTCCGTCTTTCCGTCGGGTAGATAAAACCGCAAGATACAAGAACCATCGCCTTCGAACATTGCGGTTTCTGCCGAATCTGTCAGGCGGCTTATCGCATCTTTGCTGTTGTCGCAACTCATACGGTCAATAAGCAGGTAAACCGTATCTGCGGGAATATCTCGGTAATCTTCGATGCGGAGAATCTCGCCGTTTACTTCGATTCGTGTAAAGCCCTGCTTCAAATCAATTTCCAATTGTTCGGAACGGGAACGTCCTTCGCGGGGAATCAGGGGTGTCAGTACGGTATATCGTGTGCCTTTCGGGTAAAAAAGCATACAGTTTACAATATCTTCCGGGCTGTCTTTCTTGACCACTTTCCCCGATATGGGTGAATAAGTCTTTCCGATGCGGGCAAAAAGCAGGCGGAGGTATTCGTAAATTTCAGTAGATGTTCCGACTGTGGAGCGCGGATTTCGGCTGATTACTTTTTGTTCGATGGCAATAGCCGGGGGAATGCCTTTGATAAAGTCACATTCCGGTTTGCTCATGCGTCCTAAAAACTGGCGGGCATACGAGGAAAGGCTCTCCACATACCGGCGTTGTCCTTCGGCATATAGCGTATCGAATGCCAATGAAGATTTTCCTGATCCGGACAATCCTGTGATAACTACAAGTTTATTTCGGGGAATGTCTACGTCAATGTTTTTCAGATTATTGACTCTTGCACCTTTTATTCGTATATAGTTGTTCTCTGGCATGTCTTGTTCGGATTGGTTGTTCGACGCCAAAGATAAAAATAAATTCGGATTAGTTGAAAATCTATTGCGATAACTTCGAACCTGTTTGTTCGGAATCGTATAAAAAGTCTTCGGGAATTTAACAGAAACATCCTCGCGTTTTGTGAGAAAGACGGAAGTGTTTTTTCAAGACTTGATAACGATGTGGAAGAAAGACGCTATATATTTAAAAACGGATGCTGCGTTTGTATGGGTATCTTTATGTATTTGGTTCTGTATTTTCTATTCTGTATCTTTGCAAACAAACAATTAAAGACAGATATGAAATTAAAAATATTATTGGTAATATGTGCGGTTCTGGGGATAAACATGTGTTTGTGTAATGCCCGGACAACGCATCCCAAACGAGAGTTTCGCGGAGCATGGATTCAGTGTGTGAACGGTCAGTTTCAAGGATTGGGAAGCGAACAGATGAAAGCAAAGCTGATAACGCAGTTGGATAATCTGAAAGGTGCGGGTATTAACGCCATCATTTTTCAGGTTCGTGCCGAGTGTGATGCTTTATATAAGTCGTCTTATGAGCCTTGGAGCCGTTTCCTTACGGGGGAACAAGGGAAGGCACCGTCTCCGTTTTGGGACCCTTTGCAGTTTATGATAGAGGAGTGTCACCGCAGGAATATGGAACTTCATGCCTGGATAAATCCGTATCGGGCGAAAACGAAGGGTACCGGTAAACTGTCTCCTTTGCATCCATATAACAAGACTCCGGAATTGTTCGTGAATTATGAAGGGCAGTTGTATTTCGATCCGGGCTATCCTCAGTCAAGAAAATATATATGTAAGATTGTAAGAGATATTGTTTCCCGTTATGATGTTGATGCCATTCACATGGATGATTACTTTTATCCTTATCCGGTAAACGGGAAAGAGTTTCCTGACAATATCAGCTTTGCTGCTTACGGGCGGGGCTTTGAAAGTAAGGCCGACTGGCGTAGAAATAATGTGAATACGCTGATTAAAGAAATTCATGAGACGGTTCGGGCTTGCAAGCCGTGGGTTAAGTTTGGTGTCTCTCCGTTTGGCATTTACCGGAACAAGAGAAACGATCCGAAAGGCAGCGATACAAACGGATTGCAAAACTATGATGATTTGTATGCGGACGTGCTTTTATGGGTGAAAAACGGATGGGTAGACTATAATATTCCTCAGATTTATTGGGAAATTGGCCATCCGGCAGCCGATTACGCAACGTTGGTTCGCTGGTGGGCGCAGAATGCTTCGCAACGTCCGCTTTTTATTGGTCAGGATGTGAACCGTACAGTTATGCATGCCGACTTGAAGAATCCGAGAATCAGTCAGATTCCTGAGAAATACCGGTTGCAACGTTTGTATCCTCAGATACAGGGAAGTTGTCAGTGGTATGCGGAAACTGTGGTGAATAATGTGGGGAATTACCGTGATATGTTGTCGGGTATTTACCATAAATATCCCGCACTTATGCCGGAGTTCCCGTTTATCGATGATGAGGCCCCGAAGAAGGTGAAGCGGATGAAGGCGATATGGACAGAAGACGGTTATATTTTATGCTGGACTCCTCCCAAAGCGAAAGAAAAAATGAACGAGGCGGTAAAGTATGTTGTTTATCGCTTTTCCGATAAGGAAGACGTCAATCTGAGTGACCCTTCCCATATTGTGGCTGTTACACAGTATCCTTTCTATAAATTGCCTTATGTAGATGGAGAAACCCGCTACAGATATGTCGTGACAGCCTTAGACCGTCTGCAAAATGAATCGAAGGCTTCCGGGAAAAAGATCAGGTTGTGATAAGGGAAACATTACAGGATTTTCTCAGAAGGCAACCGTTGTTTTTTTAAGCCCGTTTAGTCTTTAAAAAGGCACAGATAGTTTTGTTTTCTGACTTGTTGGTCAGATAACTTGTCTTTCAGGCCGGCCTGCTCCCGATATCCCGTTTCTGCATTCTTAAAAAAAGATTAACTTTGTTTTGAAAAAGGAAGCGTATTATTCTTCTTCGGCCAAAGTCTGACGGAAGGAAAATGATAACCTCTTCACTTCTTTTTTTAAGAAAGAAAAAAGACCGGAGTTTTTGAGAGGTGAGGCTCCAAAAAAGAATAAAGACTTATGAGAAAGTTATTGTTAACAGTTTTGTTGGGAATGTCTACACTTGTAGGATTTTCTCAAATTAGATGGGATGCTAAATTAGGTATGTCTATGTCTAATTTATCAAAAATCGATCCAAATGGCATGAAAGTTGGTTATACTTTCGGTGTAGGAATGGATTATGCTTTTACAGACATGTGGTCTTTGCAGTCAGGACTTATGTTCAGCAGCAAAGGTTACAAGGCAACTGAAGAAGATGGTGAGTATAAATGGACAGGAAAAGCGAATACTCATTATTTGGAGATTCCTATCTTGGCTGCATATAAGATGAACATTACCGACAACATGAAGTTTGTTGTTAATGCAGGTCCTTATTTGGCTGTAGGATTAGGTGGCTGCTATACCGACAAAGAAGAATATCAAGGAGAGGAAGATAAAGATCATACCAAGATCTTTAAGAAGTATGATATGCCGGACGGTCAAGGCGGAACTACCAGCGAAGCGATATGTAAGCGTTTTGATATGGGACTTCAATATGGAGTAGGGCTGGAAATCAGCGACCATTACCTGGTAAATATTACCGGACAATACGGTTTCATTAATCCGTATAAGCAGGATGTTTATAAAGTAGATGCAGATGGAGATCCTACTAACGAGACGATTTCTCCGAAAAACTTATCGTTCTACATCTCTGTAGGATATAGATTCTAATTATGTTTTAGGTTTTCTATTGCATTTATTTAGCATGCTCCCGTCGGAAAGTCTTTTTCGGCGGGAGTTTTTTTATGCTAAGTTTCATTTAATCTTTTCGCGAATCTTGCTAAGATAGGCATGCATCCTTTCCGGGTCTTTATGACTTATAATGTCAAGCAGTTCATTCAACTCGGTGCGGATGCTCTCAACCTGTTCAGGTGTATGCGGGTTGAATAATATTTCCTGCAGAAGAAAATCGTCTTCATTCAGTACACCTTTGGCAATGGACATGTGTCGCTTGAACGTAGTTCCCGGTGCATCCTGATGTTTCATGACGGCTGCAAAGACAAAAGTCGAGACGAAAGGAATGGAAAGCGAATATGCTACGGTTTCATCATGCCCTTTGAATGTATATTCAAAGATGTTCAATCCCAGATGTTGGTACAGGTCTTTAAAGAAAATTTTACCCAAATGGTCGCCTTCTTTGATGATGATTGCATTTTCTGTGCTCAGTTGGTCTAAGTTGGCAAAGGTAGGACCGAACATCGGGTGCGTGGAAACATAGCGGAATCCGCAGTTTTCGTAAAACTCCTGCAGGCCGGTTTTTACCGATGCGATATCGCTTATGATGCAGTCTTTGGGCAGGACTGGCAATATTTGATGAAAAGCATCAAGTGTGTACTTTACGGTTACGGCATTAATAACCAGTTCCGGTTTGAAGTTTGTTATCTCTTCCAGCGTGGTAAACCGATAGCAGTTATACATGAACCGCAGGTTTAAAGGATTGACATCGTATACGCCTACTTCGTGTTCAAAGCTTAAAACATCTGTAAAAAAAGAGCCCATCTTTCCGGCTCCCAAGATAAGTATTTTCATCGTTTCGGTTTTTGTATAATCATCCTTCGAGCTTTTAAGAACTCGAAGGATGAAAGTAAAGAATATTACTTATTGATTATTTCCAACTGTTGGCGAACGCTTTCTTCATGAATGGCTTCAAAAATATTTTTAACGAAAGTTGCATCCATACCACATAGCGCTCCTTGTGCGCCGCGTTTATCCAGAATTTCATTGTACCGGCCGGTTTGAAGTACTGTCATGTTATGTTCTTTCTTAAAAGTACCGATTTCACGGCAGATACGCATGCGTTTGGCCAAAATTTCCATGAGATCATTATCGCAATCGTCTATTTGTTGTCTGAGCTCATTCAGGTTTTCCGTACTTTGATGTTCCTTGCGGATTACCAACAAATTTAAGATGTAGTCAAGCACGTCCGGTGTGATTTGTTGTGAAGCATCGCTCCATGCTGCATCAGGATTGCAGTGGGATTCAACGATTAATCCGTCGAAACCAAGATCCATTGCCTGTTGGCAGAGTGGGGCGATTAGCTCGCGTTTACCTCCGATATGGCTTGGATCGCATAAAATAGGCAGATTAGGTATGCGTCGTCTCAGCTCTATCGGGATATGCCATTGCGGGAGATTCCGATAAATCTTTTTATCATAAGAAGAGAATCCGCGGTGAATTACTCCCAGATGTTTCAATCCGGCATTGTTTATGCGCTCTAACGCTCCGATCCATAGTTCCAGATCCGGGTTGACAGGATTCTTTATGTAAACCGGAATATCCACGCCTTTCAGTGCATCGGCGATTTCTTGCACAGCAAACGGATTGGCAGTTGTACGTGCTCCTATCCATAAAATATCGATACCGGCTTTTAAACATTCGTAAACATGCTTGGCGTTTGCTACTTCTGTTGCCACATACATGCCTGTTTCCTGTTTTACTCTTTTCAACCAGCTTAATCCTTCTACGCCAATACCTTCAAAACCTCCGGGTTTGGTGCGTGGTTTCCAGATACCGGCGCGGAATATTTTGAATCCTTTATTGGCCAGTTGCGTGGCAGTTGTCATAACTTGTTCTTCTGTTTCGGCACTGCATGGGCCGGCAATAATAAGAGGACGTTCTTTTGATACGCCGTCCAGTTCTATGGGAGCTAAGTTTAATTCCATAAGGCTTGTGTTTTATTTAAATGATTTCTTTGATACGTTTTAATGCTTCCTTCAGTTTATCTTCTTTTGCACAAAGTGATATGCGGATGTAACGTTTGCCGTTGCTGCCGAAAATGAATCCCGGTGTTATGAATACGCGTGCTTTATGTAGAATATGTTCTGTGAGATCTTCCACGTTGGAATACGTTTCCGGGATTCGTCCCCATAAGAACATTCCTACTTGTGAATGGTCAAAAGTACATCCTATTGTCGACATAATTTCTTCGGCAAGTTTCCGTCGGCGGAGGTAGGTATTGTAATTGGCTTCTTCATGCCATTGGGCGCTATTGTGGTAAGCCTGTGCTGCTGCCAGTTGCATAGGGCGGAAAGTGCCGGAGTCAATATTGCTCTTTACCTTCAGAATCCATTGTATGAATGTTGCATTAGTGGCAATCATTCCTATACGCCAGCCGGGCATGTTGTGGCTTTTACTCATTGAATTGAATTCAATGCAGCAGTCTTTGGCTCCGGCGACATTCAGGATGCTGATAGGATGCCGGTTTAAAATAAAACTATAAGGGTTATCGTTTACAATGACAATATGGTGCTTCTTTGCGAAAGTTACCAATTGTTCATAGAGTTCGATAGTTGCATTTGCTCCAGTCGGCATGTTGGGGTAGTTGGTCCACATAATCTTTACCCGGCTAAGATCCTTTTGTTCCAATGCTTGGAAATCGGGTTGCCAATGATTGTTTTCTTGCAGGTCGTAGTGAACAACCTCACATCCCAGAAGTTTGCTGAGCGAAGTATATGTAGGATATCCCGGATTTGGTACTAAAACCTGTTCGCCGGGGTTGACCAAGGCCAGCGTTACATGCAGAATTCCTTCTTTTGAGCCGATGAGAGGCTGGATTTCTGTGGCCGGATTTAAATCGACATCGTACCAACGTTTATACCAGTCGGACATGGCCTGTCGCAATTCGGGTATCCCGATTGTGGGCTGATATCCGTGAGCATCCGGCTTTTTTGCATTTTCACAAAGCGTTTGAATGGTTTCTTCCGAAGGGGGCATGTCCGGACTTCCTATGCCTAAACTGATGACATCTTTTCCTTCTGCATTCATTTGAGCTACTTCTTTCAGTTTGCGGCTGAAATAATATTCGTTGACAAGGCTCAACCTGTCGGCCGGCTTTATCTCATAATGTAGATTCTCCTTCTGCATATTCTCCTAATATTTTAAGTGCTTTTGTGAGCGGAGTTACCGCATCGATGGATTGTTTGTATCTTAAATAATCGTTGAACATAACATCGACATAAAACAGATATTCCCATTCTCGGCCGATGATAGGCAGTGATTGTATTTTTGTCAGGTTGATGTGGTAGAAAGAAAATATAGATAAAACTTGTGACAAACTGCCTTCGTTGTGTGGAAGCGAGAATACGATATTTGCCTTATTAACGTTTTTCTTGTCTCTCAGATCATCGGCTACCCATGGGTCGCTTACTACGAGGAAGCGGGTAAAATTATGCTTGTTTGTCTCAATTCCTTCTTGAAGTATTTTCATTCCGTAGAGGGGAGCAGCGTGTTTTGAGCAGATTGCCGCATGTCCGCGAAGATGATTTTTTTGGATGTTTTCGGCACTGCCGGCAGTATCATCTGTTTCTACGGCTTTTAATTCGGGATGTTTTTGCAGGAACTCGCGACATTGTGCTAAAGCAACCGGGTGGGAATTGACTTCTGTCAGGTCGCTCCAGTCATCTTCTGGCAGGCACATGATGCTATGGCTGATGCGGAGTTTATGCTCTCCTATAATTGTTGTTCCGCTTTCGCGCAGGAGTTCGTAATTATGTAACAAGCTCCCTGCGATGGTATTCTCTATGGCGATGACTCCGATGATTCCGCTGTCTTTACGCATGTTTTCGAAGACTTCTTCAAAAGTATTGCAGCAGATCAGTTCGATTTCCTCGTTTTTAAAGAATTTGTGAGCAGCAATATCGTGGTAAGACCCGATGACTCCTTGAATTGCTATTTTTTTCATATTATAATTGTCTTTAAATAAAAAATCCCGCTTTCGGTTAAGAAGCGGGATCCGTTGTTTGTTTTTATCACGTTTTCGTATTATCGTATATATGCGAACTCCCGCTTCACTTCATTGCTAAAGTAAAAGTAATAAAAGAAAAAGAAGAAGTATGTCGCAAAAGTCTTCATGTCGAATGATATATTATTGTTTTGTGTGCAAAAGTAATACTTTTCTTGAATAAACAAGTATTATATGAATTTTTTTTCTATGATAATTTTATTTCGGTGATATATTGTGTTTCTTTGCATAGGAATTCAATATAAAATGTAACAAATATGAAATATGATTTTGATGAAATAATAGACCGTTCCGGTACCGATGCGGTAAAGTGGAATGAGAT
This sequence comes from uncultured Bacteroides sp., assembly GCA_949285025.1. GTDB lineage: Bacteria > Bacteroidota > Bacteroidia > Bacteroidales > Bacteroidaceae > Phocaeicola. The sequence continues at coordinate 17,515 of CASDXG010000096.1, forward strand.
GACGGAAATATGGGGTAGAAACGATTTGATACCTATGTGGGTTGCCGATATGGACTTGGCTACTCCTCCATTTATATTGGATGCTTTGAAGAGGCGTTGTGAGCATCCGGTGCTGGGTTATACCCGAAAATCAGAGGGATATTACCGTGCCATTACGAATTGGGTAAAGGAACGCTACGGGATGGATGTGGAGAAGGAACATTTAAATTATGTGCCGGGAATAGTAGCCGGTCTCGGAATGGCGATTAATGCTTTTACCGATCCCGGCGATAAAATCATGATTATGCCTCCGGTTTATCATCCTTTTGCTTGGTTGGTTACGCGTAACCGCAGGCGTCTGGTGGAATGTCCTTTGCTATTGACAGACGGACAATATCGTATGAATCTGGAGTTATTCCGCCGTAAAATTAAGGGCATTCGCATATTCATTTTATGCAATCCTCATAATCCGGGAGGTGTTGTATGGAAGCGCGAGGAACTGGAGGCTGTGGCTGATATCTGTGCGGATGACAATGTAATTGTACTTTCTGACGAGATTCATGCTGATTTGACATTGCCTCCTTACCGGCATCTTCCTTTTGCGATGGTGTCGGAAAAGGCACGTAATAATTCAGTTACGTTCATGTCTCCCAGCAAAGCTTTCAATATGGCCGGAGTTGCAGCTTCGCATACGATTATATATAACAAAGGATTGCGGGAACGTTTCAACACGTATTTGGAGGCTGGCGAGTTGAATATGGGGCATTTATTTGCTTTCCCCGCAGTCGAAGCGGCCTATTCGAACGGGACGGAATGGCTGGATCAATGTGTTTCTTATTTGAAAGGAAACATTGATTATGTGACAGATTATCTGAAAGAGCATATGCCTTTGATAAAAGCAATGCCTCCGATGGCTTCTTATCTGGTTTGGTTAGATTGCAGGGCGCTGGGCTTATCGCAAAAAGAACTCAACGATTTCTTTGCAGGAAAAGCACGTCTGGCTTTAAACGACGGGGAGATGTTCGGAAAGGATGGGCATGGATTTATGCGGATGAATGTAGGTTGTCCACGTTCTGTTCTGGTGCGTGCAATGAAACAGCTGGAAGAGGCATACCGGATATTCCGATAAAATAAAAAACGTATCGCCCGTAAGAAAGAATCTTATCCGGGTGATACGTTCAAACTTTGTGCTTTTAAAGATGGTTCTTTGAAGTGTTTAGAAAGAAGCCTGAATCATGACAGGGAAATGATCGGAGGGAAAATGTCCGTATTGCTGTTCGTTCAGGACTCCATATTTCAGCACTTTGACAGGAGAAGTTACCCAGATGTAATCGATACGTCCCTTCATTGCCGAATTTGTCCGGAATCCGTTTGTGGTTCCTTCCGTGCCATAAGGAGCTTGTTCGGTAAGCTGATAAGAATCTTTCAGCATGCCGTCGGCAATCAATATCTGGATTGGTTCGTCAGAAGGGCGTGCGTTGAAGTCTCCGGTAGCAATGACCAGCTCATTTTCTCCGGCGATTTCTTTTATTTTCCGGAGTAACAGTCGCGAAGATTCTTTTCTTGCTACTTTTCCCTGATGGTCATAGTGAGAATTGAACAGGTAAAATGTCTTCCCGGTTTCTCTGTCTTTGAACTGTCCCCAAGTGCATATCCGGTTGCAACATGTGGCATCCCAGCCTTTTCCCGGCGTGTCGGGGGTCTCTGAGTACCAGAAATTTCCTTGTTTCAGTACCTCGAACCGCTTTGTCTTATAGAATATCGCCGAGTGTTCGCCTCCGTCTTTCCCGTCATCTCTTCCTACTCCGATATAAGCGTAATTGCCTAATTCGAGGATATCTTCCAGTTGATGTTTGAATCCTTCTTGTGTTCCGAAGATGTCGAAGTCGTGGAAGCTGATTAATCCTTTGACCATTTCTTTACGATGAGGCCATGCATCGGCACTGTCTTTGGGATTATCTTGTCGTAGGTTAAACGTTGCAATGTTCATCACAGAATTGTTTGTTTGTTTCGTTTCGGGAGAGCATGCCTGAAGAATGCCGGCAAGCAGCAGAAACGATAAATAAAACAGACGAAATGATTTCATAATTTTTTGTCCTTTATTTTATTGTTTTAATTAGTTCCAATTCGGATTTTGTCCTAAGGCCGGGTTTAAATTGGTAGCCGATTTCGGTATCGGGTAGTAATATTGACGGTCATCATCATACCATATCCGTTCGCTGTCGTTGCTGTACCATGTGAGGTTTCCTGAATCGGTTCCGGTTAGTCCCTGTTTGCTGCCGTTCCCTATTTGAATAGGTGTGCAGGAAGCAGGAAGGCCTTCGGGCTTCTCATCTTGATAGAATATTACATCGGTTGTACCATTGTGGTCTAAATCCATTTGTACGTTTAAGGCCGGAACGTAAATACCTGTCCATTCCATTTCCATTAATTCACCGCGTTTCCAACGGATGATGTCGGTAAAGCGGAAACCTTCCAAGGCCAGTTCAACAGAACGTTCGCGACGGACTTCCAAGATAACGGGATCATTGATGTCAGGGAAGTAAGTCTGCTGAATATACGTGTCTACCTTTGTCGGTTTTGTACTTGTTCCTCCGGTTATTCCGGCTCTTTCTCTCAGTTTCCCTATCGTGTTTTTCCAGTCATCGTCCGTCAATATTCCGAGTTCAGCTTTAGCCTCTGCATAGTTTAATAATACCTCAGCATAGCGGAAAAGCGGTATTGCATTGGTGTTCAATGCGCCGGAGTTATACTGCTCACTATCCAGCGTATATTTGATAGGCTGGTAACCTGTGTATGAATATCCGTTGAAGTTTGGAGCCACTTCTACGCCGTCTACTTTGTATCCCGGCGTACGAATGGTCTGGGCTAAACGCGTGTCCCGGTTCTGACATTCCTCATAAAATTCAATTTTCTCGTGGTTGGGTTTGTCGGTAAACGGTGTTCCGTCTGTCATAAGAAACAGATTGATGAACGGACGGATCATGCTGAAACGCGGACCGTATGTGCCTGAAGTCCACCACCAGTTGGCAGAACCTAATACGCCTAACTTTTCGTCTGCGCAGCTTGCCAGCATGACCTCTGAAGTGATGGGCGTGTCACTTATAAATAAGGCACGGAAAGATGCGTCAACGCCTTCAGCAGTATAAAGAGAATGTCCGCTTTCTTTCATTACGACATCAGCAGCCTTGTAGGCTTCTTCCAACCATTTATCGGCTGTTGAGGCAAGGTTCAGTTCGGTGTGATACTTTCTAAAAGTACCTTCGAACAGACAAATTCTTGATTTGAGTGCATAGGCTACCCATTTTGTTACCAGTGATCCGGTCTCATCCGAAGTATGTGTAATATTTTGGCAGGCAAAATCCAGATCTTCCAATACGTGATCCATTACAACCGTACGCGAGTCACGCGGTGCATAAAGCTCGGGAGAGTCTACATCCAACGGATGATCTATCCAAGGAACATCTCCGAAACGGACTACTTTATTGTAGTAAAAGTATGCCCGGAAGAACCGTGCCAGACCGATGTAATGGTTTCTTGTCTCTTGACTGATGGCTTCGTTTGTACAGTTAACGATGAAATAATTGATATTTCTCAGGTCGCCCCAGCTCCAGCCACTGCTTTTTGTTGAAGAATAAGCGTCTTTTCTGATAAAGTCATTGTAATTGCTTACAGCTCCGTAATCGCACATTTCGTCTTTTTTATAACCGTCGGTTACCGAGGGTAGCATGTTATAGAAAGAATACGAATAAGTTTTTAATCCTGATTCCGTACCGAATATTGCATCCTTGTCTACGGAGGATTGCGGAATTTCATCCATAGAACATGCTGCAAGAGCGGCGCAGAAAGAAATTGTAATTAAAGGTTTTATGATAGATCTCATTTTTTTCTTGTTTAAATTGTTTGTTAGAAAGTTAAAGAAACGCCCAGACTGACACTTTTCATCTGCGGATAACTGTTTCCGTCTCCGCTTCCTCCATCGGTAATGTCAGGATCGGAACCGTAAATGTTTGTTACATCCAAGTCTCTTGTATGCTTGTATAGCGGAGACCAGCACCACAAATTCTCGGCAGAAAGGTAAATTCTTGCCTTTTGCAGTTTGACTTTTGATGTAACTGATTCGGGAACATTGTACCCGAGTTGCAGGTTTTTCAGTCGGATGTAAGCTACATTTTGTAAGTAGCGGGTTTGTGGCGTACTTTTTAGTGAACTGTTGTATCCGGCATATCGTGGCAAATAAGCATCAGGATTGCTTTCTGTCCAGTAATTTCCCATGTGCCATTTAGGCAGATTATTGTATGGACGGTTGTATTGTCCCCAGAAGATACATTCACTGCTTGGGTACCAATCCTGTTTTCCTACGCCTTGAAAGAAAGCAGAGAAGAAGATGTTATTCCAGTCGGCGCTTATATTTAAGCTGTAAGTATAGCGGGGAAGTTCGTTACCGATGATGGTCTTGTCGCCATGATCTGCCAGTGTATTGTTCCCATCGTCAATATAACCGCTGTCATCCAGGTCTTTCAATTTTACATCGCCCGGATAAACCGTACCGTTTGTTGAGGATTTTATGTAAGATTGATCGGCATGCTGCCTTATTTCTTCTTCACTTTGGAATAAACCTTCTGTTATATATCCCCATATTTCACCGACTCTCTGTCCTTCATAATAATCGGAAAGTTTGCCGTCTTGGTTATTGTATCGGTCGATTGTTGCAATATAATCGGCCAGTGTACCGCGAATTTCATAGTTAAAAGGCTTGTCGGCTAATTGGAATTGATCTCGCCAAGTCAGGGTGATTTCCCATCCTTTTGTAGTGAGGTCGGCATAGTTTCCTTTAGGAGATGTAGCTCCGAATACATCGGGAAGCGTAGGTCCTTTCGTGTACATGTCAGTCGTTTTACGGATATAATAGTCGCCGGAGAAACGAAGACGGCCTTTCAGCATTCCGAAATCGAGACCGATGTCGGTTGTTGTCGCTGTTTCCCAAGTCAAACCATTCGGGATAACTCCGGGAGCTTTTGTGTACTTGTTTTTAAGTCCGTTAAGAACTCGTCCGGAAGTGCTGATGCTTAATAATTCCAAGTAACTGTACGGACTGATATTTCCGTTTCCGAGAGAACCGTAAGAGGCACGGATTTTCACATCGGAGAATATTTCCGGTTTGACTTTCCAGAAAGACTCTTCAGACAAACGCCATCCTCCGGAAATTGACGGGAAGAAAGCCCATTGTTGGTCGGTCGGGAATTTTGAAGAGCCGTCATATCTTCCGTTAACTTCAAATAAGTAGCGGTTGTCGAAAGCGTAATTTAATCGGAAGAAAGCACCGCCAATTCTCCATTTGTTGTACGAACCTGAAGTAGTTATAGCGTCCCCTAATGCCAGATTAATGTTTTCTGAGTCTTCCAATAATAGCCCGTTTCTTAAAACAGTTAATGCATTATACGTAGATTGTTCGTAATTGTATCCGGCCATTCCCTTGAAATAATGTACCTTATTAAAGGTATTTTCATAGTCGGCATAGATATTCGTTGCAAGATAGTTCGTCTCGTTTTTATTTTCTTGCAAGTCGTTATACTTGGTCGACAGCAATGTGACAACGCCTTCTTTTGTACTGTAAGGCACAGGAACCCGTTTTTGTGTCTTGCTTTGATCGGTATTCCGGAACGTAAAATCGCCTTTGATATGCAATTTGTTATTGAGGAACGAGGCGGTAAATCCTGTTGTATTTCTTAACACGCGCTTGTTTGTGTCAACACCGTTTTTGCCATAAATAAAATCTCCCAAAGTAAATGCGGCGGAATGTGTAAATGTTCCGTCCGGATTATAGATAGGAGAACTTGGATGGCCTTCGTCGGATAAGTTACGCCAAATGGAACCTCCTTCTCCTACGTTGATAGGATTATGATAATCCATGTTGGAAAATTCCATATTGTTTTCGATTTTTAACCAGCTGAATACCTGAATTGAGCCTTTAGCGCGCAGGTTCATGGTTTTATATGTATCGGTATTGTATTTGAATAAGCCGTTATAGTCGTAGAAACGTCCCGAGATGTAATAATTTAACTTCCCATTGTTTCCGCTGACAGACAGGTTATGGTCTTGGGCAAACGTGCTGTTCTTATAAAGTTCTTCGTACCAGTCGGTATTGCCATAGTAGATCCATTTCCCGGAAGCGTCTTTTTCCCATTCAGAAGTGATTCCGGCTTCTTTGCGTTTGCGGAATTCTTCTAACCAGCTTAATGAGAATTCTTGGGTTTTATTTATGTTTTTGGGATCGGCCGAATAGTTGTTCCATGCGTGATATGCTTCGTAGAAGTGACTGGCATATTCATATCCGTCGGTTACGAAATCAGGAACCGTTACCGGTTTTTGGAAGGAAAAGTTCCCGGTGTAATTGATGGATGTCTTGTCTTTGTTCGGTTCTTTTGTTGTAATCAATACGACACCGAATGTACCTCTTGCTCCGTAGATGGCAGAAGATGCTGCATCTTTTAGTACAGATACAGTGGCAATATCGTTCGGGTTTAGCATTGAAGGGTCGCCTTCAACTCCATCAATGAGAACTAAGGCGTTTCCGCCTTGACCGATAGACGTTGTTCCACGTACATTAAAACTTGCTGTTCGTGTAGGTTTTCCGTCGGTAATGCTTAAATTGAGGTTCGGAATTGCACCTTGTAATGCTTGGGTTACGTTGGGGACGGAGCGGTTCTCGAAAACTTCTTCATCGATTTGTTCTACAGCTCCGGTCAGGTTTACCTTCTTTTGTGTACCATATCCGACTACGACAACCTCGTTAAGTGAGCGGGAGTCTTCTTTAAGTACAATGTTCAGAACCTTATTTTCCGTTACGGTTATGGTTTGAGTAATATAACCGATGTAAGAGATTTGCAGTTCTGCATTAGGGCTTACCTGCAAAGAGAACTTTCCGTCTAAGTCGGAAATCACACCGTTTTTCGTACCTTTCTCCATAATGTTGGTCCCGATAACCGATAATCCACTTTCATCGGTTATCGTTCCGCTGACGGTCAGCTTGTTTTCCTGTAAGAAAACATTGGTTTCATTTACTCCGTATGCCGGAATTATTGCCGGAATTCCCGATAATATGCCTGCCATACAGAACAATCTTGTTACCTTAAACAATTTGTTTTTTACCTTCATAATTTAGTTAGTTTATGATTTGTTCTTTAGACAGTGCAAAAGAATTATAAGTAAATTATGAAAGAGTTAAAGACAGACTACAATTTATTTCACATTTGATTACAAAGTTATAACAAAATTTGTTTTTATTACGGAAGAGGTCTTGTATGTGTTTTATCGTTCTGTGTTTGAAAAACTGCGGAATTCTCCGGTAAGTTTTTGGCTGTCAGGAGATAGCTCCAATGCTTTTTTCATATCTTTTATCGATTCATCCTTCTCGCCTTTTAAGAGTTTTGCACGTCCTCGTTCACGGTAGATTGCAGCATTGTCGGGGATGAGTTCGATAGCCTCATCGTATGTGGAGATTGCATTATTGAAGTCTTTCTGACTGAGCAATAGTTCTCCTTTCAGTAAATATCCCTTCTCATTGAACGGGTTGAGGCTGATAACCCGATCGAAGCAACTGATGGCTTCTTTTACATGTCCTTGTGCTGCTTCTATTTTCCCACGCAGAAGGAGAGCATCTTCTTCATTGGGATTGTGTGATAAAATATGTTCTATGTCGTTTGTTGCCTCTTGAGCCTGTCGCATTTCCCATAGAATTTCGGCTCTGAGCAAGTATGCTTTTATGAGGCTTTCATCTTGTGCGATGGCTTTTGTCAGCATGACAATGGCCTGAATATCGTTCTTCAGACAATATTCAGCTTTACCTGCAAGGAGATATGCCGTAGCGTTATTGTTGTCTTGTCGGAGTATTTTATTGCAGACTTCACGCATTTCTTCATAGTTTTCTTCCATGTAGCAGATATTGGCAAGCGACAATAATGCATTGATGTTGGCGGGAGATTTCTCTGTCAGCCGGATTAATGTTGAATATGCATTTTCAATTTCACCTGCATTTAAGTAGGCAGTAGCCAATAGTTCCAATGTTTCGTCATCTTCCTTAAGGGCGATGGCTTGCTGGAAGCATTTGATGGCATAGGAAAATTGCTTTATGTTTTGAGCTCGTATGCCATCGTATTTCAGTATTTCGAAGTTTTTCTTTTCTTGTTTTCTTTGTTGTTCCTGTGCAGAATTTCTTCCACCAAACAGCGATGATAATAAACTCATATTCTTATCTTTTGTTATTAAACAATGCAAATATAGAAAGAAAAAATGTAACTCTTGAGGGAAAATTTGTAAGTTTGCACTATTCCTGTCGGATGAACCGGGAGGGATTATTATTGGGGGCTGATGATAAATTTTAAAAACATAGTTATAATATAGAGTTATGAGAAAGACAGTTTTTTTGATAGCGACTTTATTTTCTTGTTTTGTTGCGCATGCGCAATATTTTTGTTCGAATAATGGGACGGAGCTTCATTATGTAAATTATGATGAAGCCGGGCAGAGTATTTCTGAAACAACGGTTACCGTGCAGAATGCCGTTGAAGAAGAAGTAAAGTTGTCTGCGCAGTATTATGCAAAAATTGTGACGAATAAATCGAAAAATAATACAAGCTATACGTTGTACGATTGGGTATATGAGGGAGGAAATACAGTTTGTACAGAAGACTTGATGTATGGTCCTTATATAGATTCTGATTCAGATCCAAAGAAATACGATAAGAATGTCCGTGAGTCAATGCGTGAGGAACGGAAATTTAAGGGAGACAATTCGTTTGCTCTTCGCCGTGACGCAAAAGCAGGAGAAGTAATGCCGGACCGTTCTTATTCGCTTGTTTTAAATATGTTGAAGAATGATGTCAGCATAACGGGAGCAACTTATATGGGAAACGAACAGATAGGTACACGTGCCGGAAAGTTCTCGTGTTTGAAAATCTCTTATCTGAAGCGCACCAAGATTCTTTTAAAATCGGAAACGTTGCGTATCGTTGAATGGTATGCAGAGGGTATCGGTCTGGTAAAATCGGAATCCTTTAATACAAAAGGCGAGCCGGCGGGTAAAACTTTGCTGGTGAAAATTGTGAAATGACAGGAAAAGACGAAGAATACGTTCCCGCCTTTTTATGAAAATCCCTGCAACATTTCCGAGAAATGTTGCAGGGATTTTTTATTGAAAAGAGGACTGTTTTCAAATAATTTCGATGCCATTCTGGCGGCATAATTCCAGCCCGAGATCTTTTAATTTGAATTTTTGAATTTTTCCGCTGCCTGTCATCGGGAACTCATCGACGAAGAAAATATATTTCGGTATTTTATATCGCGCAATTTTTCCTTGACAGAATTCTCTTACATCGAATTCATTCATTTTGATACCTTCATGCAGTATGATGAAGGCGCCTACCGCTTCACCGTATTTTTTCGACGGGATGCCGGCCACCTGTATGTCTTTTATGCCGGGCATCTGGTAAAGAAATTCTTCTATTTCTCGCGGATAGATGTTTTCTCCTCCGCGAATGATCATGTCTTTTATTCGCCCTGTGATACGATAATTGCCGTTCTCATCTTTTATGCCTAAGTCTCCGGAATGTAAGAATCCGTTTTTGTCGATAACTTCGGCTGTGGCCTGCGGATTTTTATAGTAGCCTTTCATTGTGTTATATCCGCGATTGCACATTTCTCCTTGTACTCCTACGGGACATTCTTCTCCAGTTTCCGGGTCAATGACTTTGACTTCCGTGAACTCGAATTCTCTTCCTACGGTATGGATTCGTACGTCTTGCGGGTCATCAATGCGGCTGTGTGTCATTCCGGGTGAGGCTTCTGTCAGTCCATAAACGCTTGTTACCCGCATAAACATCTTTTCTTCTACCTGTTTCATAAGTTCTACCGGGCAAAGAGAGCCGGCCATGATGCCGGTACGCAGGCTTGAGAGGTCGAACATGTCGAACATGGGATGGTTGAGCTCTGCGATGAACATGGTAGGAACACCGTATAAGGCTGTGCACCGTTCCTTATGTACGGAAGCAAGAACCAAGAGAGGGTCGAAACGTTCTATCATGACTTGGGTACATCCGTGCGTAAGACAGTTCATGGTAGCCAGCACAACTCCGAAGCAATGAAACAGCGGAACGCATATGCAAAGCTTGTCGTCCTGTGTAAATTTCATGTGCTCTCCTGTAAGGAAGCCGTTATTTGCAATATTATAATGGCTGAGCATGACTCCTTTGGGGAAGCCTGTTGTCCCGGATGTGTATTGCATATTAACGGTATCGTGGCAGTTTACCTTCTTTTTAGCGTTATCAAGTAAATCATCATCCACGTTTTTCCCGAGTAAAAGAATTTCCGCAGTGTTGTACATTCCCCTGAATTTCTCCTGACCTATGTAAATTACATTCCGCATATGTGGGAAACGTTTGCTCTTTAGATGTCCGCGTTCGAATGTCTTTAATTCGGGAAGCATGGAATAAGTCATCTCTACAAAATTACTATCCCGTTCTCCGTTTACAATGCAAAGGGTATGCATGTCGGAATTTTCGCAGAGATATTCTAATTCGGCCTGTTTATAGTTTGTGTTGACTGTAACTGCAACAGCTCCGATTTTGGCGCAGGCATATAAAAATGTGAGCCAATCGGGCACGTTACCGGCCCAGATTCCTACATGTGTGCCGTGTGTTACTCCGATGGCAAGCAGGCCTTTGGCCATATTGTCAACGCGGTGGTTGAATTGTTTCCAGCTGAATCGCAGATTACGATCGGAATAAACGATGTATTCTTTATCGGGTGTTGTGTCAGCCCAATACTCCAACCATTCTCCTAAAGTTCTTTCAGATAACTGTATCATGCTTTTGTCTTTTTAAATGGGTGTGTATATTACAGCCAGTATTTGGGCTGCTTGCCCCTGGAAGGCATGCACGTGATGGGGGATGATTGAGTCGTAATAAATTGTATCGCCCTTTTCAAGTCGATAAGTGTTTTTGCCGTAATTTATTTCGACTGTGCCTTCCAGTACCATAATGAACTCTTCTCCTTCATGGGCTGAAAGATTGAACTGGCTGTTTTGGTCAGGGAGAATGTCGACAATGAACGGTTCCATGTGCCGGTCTGTTTTGCTTCGCGATAGCGAATGGTAGCACATGTGTTGTCGTGCATCGATGGCATTATTTGAAAAGCTGATGGATGTGTCGGATTTTCCTTTGCGGCAAATGACAGCCCCGCTTTCATCTGTTACGTCATCAAGAAAGGTTCCTAACCGTACACCGAGCGCACGCGCAATCTTAATTAACGGTGCAAGTGAGGGAATGTCAACGTTCGTTTCTATGCGGCTGATTTGTTCTTCTGCCAAACCTGTGCGTTCTGCCAATTCCTGAATGCTTATTTCTTTTGCAATACGTAATGATTGAATCTTTTCTCCTATAATGTTGGTGTTGTCCATAGGTTGAATTGTGTTTTATGGTGAAATGTGATTTTTAGAAAAAAATGTTTCTTTTCTCAAGGAGCAAATATAGAAAATTTTTATAAACAAACGGCATGCTTTTTCCGGATAACGGGATATTATATGAAAAATACGGGCATGTCTTTTCAAAAAGATTTCGGTAAAAGTGTTTAAAGGTGCTGTTCTTTTAAGAATGGCGATAAGATTTCTTTTGCGCAATGATAGCCTTCGTCATATAACAGGGTGAGTTTTTTTGTGTCTCTTTCGATGCGGTTTACCGTGACCGGTTGCATCGGCCGGATGGCAAGCACTTTTCCTTCTTCTTCCAATTGCTCTATCATTTGTAATTGTTCGTTATAGATTCGGCAACGATTGCTGAGAACCGCGCGTAAACGCGGATAATATTTATAGATAAAGCGAGGTACTTTGATGTCTTTTTCCGTTTTTCGATAGCCTTTATTGCGGGTAAGTATGACAATATTTTCGGCATAGCCCTGACTTATTGCGCGTTTGACCGGAATGGAATCGACAATTCCTCCATCCAGCATGGGACGTCCGTCGATCTGGACAATCGGGCAAACGTACGGTAAACTGCTGGATGCTTTGGCTATATCTGTGAGTCGTTTGGGGTCTTTTTTCTCTTCCAGGTAGCAGGCTTGTCCCGTTATGCAGTCGGTTGTAACCATTTCAAAGCGGTCGGGGTTGCGGAAATAGGCATTGTAGTCATAAGGAAGAATTTCTTTGGGGAACAGCTCGTATAATAGCTTTTGATCTAATATGCTGTGTTGGTACCATAAATGTTTCAGTCCGATGTAATGGTATTTTTCAAGGAGATCTATATTGCTGTAACGTGCCCGGCCTCGTTGTCCTGACATGAACGACAGCCCGTTGCAGGCTCCGGCTGACACTCCGATTACGTAAGGAAAGGTTATTTTATTGTCCATCATGAAGTCAAGTACTCCACAAGTAAATACTCCTCGCATTCCTCCGCCTTCAAGAACCAGCCCCATTTTGCGGAAATTTAAGTTTGTGACATGCATGCTTCTTTTGTCTTTTTTGCGTCGTTTCCTACAAAAATAATGATTTTCAGTAGAAGAATCGTGCTTTTCTGATTTATTTGCTACTTTTGCATTTGCATGATAAAGGTATTAGAATATAAAATGAAAGACAATATGTTTGAATCTTCCATCTATCGTAACCGCCGTATGGCCTTGAAAGAAAAGGTCGGTAATGGAATAATTCTGATTTTAGGAAACAATGAATCTCCTGCAAATTATCCGGATAATACGTATAAGTTCCGTCAGGATAGTTCATTTCTTTATTTCTTTGGATTGTCTCATCCGGGTTTTGCCGGTGTGATGGACGTGGATTCCGGAGAAGATATTCTGTTCGGTGATGACGTGACAATGGATGATATTATCTGGATGGGGACGCAGCCAAGTGTAAAGGAACTGGCTCTTCGTGTAGGAGTTGAGAATAGTCTCCCTTTTTCGCGGCTGAAAGATGTGGTGGGTAAGGCGATGTCTCAGCGGAGGAAAATACATTTTCTTCCACCATACCGTTATGATAATCTTCTGTTGTTGGAAGAATTGACAGGTATCCGTACATCAATGGTGAGACAGCACGCATCGCTTGATCTGATAAAAGCGGTAGTTTCTTTGCGTTCCATTAAGGAACCTTGCGAGATAGAAGAAATAGATAAAGCATGTAATATAGGATATGAGATGCATGTGGCGGCGATGCGTTTGTGCAAACCGGGCGTTTCGGAACAATATATTGCCGGAGTGTTGGATGGTATTGCTGCGTCGTATGGAAGCATGACTTCATTTGCTACGATTCTTACGCAGAACGGACAGACTCTTCATAACCATGATCATAGTCATTTGTTGGAGGCCGGGCGTCTGATGTTGACCGATGCCGGAGCGGAAGGCCTAAGCAATTATTGCTCCGATCACACGCGGACAATACCGGTCGGCGGCCGGTTTACGGAGAGACAGCGCGATGTATATGGAATTGTGTTGGCTTGTCATGATAAGGCATTGGAATTGGCTCGTCCGGGAGTTACATATAAATCAGTGCATTTAGAGGTTTGTAAAACGCTTGTTTCGGGACTGAAGGATCTTGGCCTCATGAAGGGAGATGTGGAAGATGCCGTTTCTTCAGGTGCGCATGCCTTATTTATGCCACATGGACTGGGGCACATGATGGGGCTTGATGTGCATGATATGGAGGATTTAGGGCAATGTTATGTAGGATACGATGAGGAAACACGGCCATCCGAACAGTTTGGTCTGGCTTCTTTGCGTATGGGACGTCGGCTGCAAGAGGGGTTCGTTGTAACAGATGAGCCCGGATGTTATTTCATTCCGGCGTTGATAGATAAGTGGAAAGCGGAGAAACTGCATACGGATTTCTTGAATTTCAGTGTAATAGAAACTTATAAAGATTTCGGAGGAATCCGTTTGGAAGATGATATCCTGATAACGAAAGACGGTTCTCGCTTCACCGGAGAGAAGCGGATTCCGATAACTGTTGAGAGCGTTGAGGAAACGATGAACAGATGATTGTACAAAGTTTGAATATATAAATCATTAAATCAATTAGAATAACAGATGAATAAATTAATCACATTATTGGCATTAAGTGTTTGTTTGGGCTCAGCCTATGCAAAAGGTCCGAAGAAGGATAAGGCGGAAGAAGGTTTTGTGTTTACTACGGTAAAAGAAAATCCGATTACATCAGTGAAGAATCAGAACAGATCAGGTACGTGTTGGGCTTTCTCTTCAATGGGTTTCTTTGAATCAGAGTTGCTTCGTTTGGGAAAAGGAGAATTCGATCTTGCAGAGATGTTCTTGGTTCATAAAACAATGGAAGAGCGTGCAGCGAATTATGTGCGTTATCATGGAGACGCATCTTTCTCTCCGGGCGGTAGCTTTGAAGATATCGTGTCTTGTTACAGAACGTACGGTCTGGTGCCTCAAAGCGCGATGCCGGGTATTATGTATGGCGATTCGCTTCCTGTTCATACCGAGTTGGATGCAGTAGCCGGTGCTTATGTTGAGGCTATAGGAAAAGGACGATTCAGCAAACTTACTCCGGTCTGGAAGAAAGGATTATGTGCTATTTATGATACATATCTGGGGGAATGTCCGGAGAACTTCACCTATGAAGGAAAGACTTATACGCCGAGAACTTTTGCAGACGAAGTTTTAGGTTTGAACATGGATGATTATGTTTCATTGACTTCTTATACGCATCATCCGTTTTATACCAAGTTTTTTGTAGAGGTGCAAGATAACTGGCGTAATGCATTGTCGTACAATCTTCCGATAGAAGAGCTGATGGAGGTTATGGAAAATGCCGTGATGAACGGATATACATTTGCATGGGGAGCTGACGTCAGCGAAAGCGGATTTACACGCGACGGTATTGCTGTTTGTCCAGACGCCGAGAAAGCTGCTGATTTGACAGGCTCTGATATGGCCCGTTGGTTGGGATTAAGTGCAAGTGACAAGCAAAAAGAACTGACAACCAAGCCTGCGCCGGAAATAACCGTTACGCAAGAAATGCGTCAGGAGGCGTTCGATAATTGGGAAACAACGGATGACCACGGCATGTTAATTTATGGAATTGCGAAAGACCAGACGGGGAAAGAATATTTCATGGTAAAAAACTCATGGGGAAAAAGCGGGAAATATAAAGGTATATGGTATGCATCAAAAGCATTCGTCGCTTATAAGACGATGAATATTTTGGTCCATAAAGATGCAATTCCTGCAGCTATCGCAAAAAAAATGGGATTGTAATCCGTTATAAAATAGAACGATTATAAATAATACGCGGCCGTTCCCGAAAAATAAATCGGGAATCGGCCGTTTTTTTCTGCCTTTTTTCTTAACTTTACGAATTGAATCAGGAAACATTACGCCTTCTTTGGGAAAAAAGAACGAGGGCTTTGGGATAAAACATCCTGTTAAGTGAAGCAAGAAAAGAAAGAAAAAAATATATATAATGAATTACAAATGGAACTATCAGCCTCCAACTCAAGAACAACGCGATGCAGCCAGAGCATTGGCAAAGGATGTCGGCATCAGTCCGATATTATGTCATTTGTTGTATAAGCGGGGAATTACGTCGGCGAAAGCGGTGAAACAATTCTTTCGTCCGCAACTGAGTGATCTGTATGACCCGTTTTTGATGAACGATATGGATGTTGCTGTGGAGCGTCTGAACCGGGCTATGGGTCGGAAAGAGCGTATTTTAATTTATGGAGATTATGATGTAGATGGAACTACTGCCGTAGCTTTGGTGTATAAATTTCTTCAACAATTCTATTCAAACATCGATTATTATATCCCGGACCGGTATAATGAAGGGTATGGCGTCTCGAAGAAGGGAGTCGATTATGCCGATGAAACGGGAGTAAAACTGATAATTGTTTTAGACTGCGGTATTAAGGCTGTTGAGGAAATTGCTTATGCAAAAGAGAAAGGAATTGATTTTATTATTTGTGATCACCATGTCCCCGGTGACGTATTACCTCCTGCCGTTGCTATTTTAAACCCGAAAAGAGCGGATTCATCCTACCCGTATGAGCATCTTTCCGGTTGTGGAGTAGGCTTTAAGTTTATGCAAGCTTTTGCAAAGAACAATGGAATCGGGTTTAATCAACTGATTCCTTTGCTTGATTTGGTGGTAGTAAGCATTGCCTCCGATATCGTGCCTGTCATGGGAGAAAACCGTATTTTGGCATATCACGGGCTGAAACAGCTGAATTCAAACCCAAGTCTGGGGTTGAAAGCGATAATAGATGTGTGCGGACTGTCAGAAAAAGAAATTACGATGAGTGATATCGTTTTTAAAATCGGTCCGCGTATTAATGCCTCCGGGCGTATTCAGAACGGAAAAGAAGCGGTCGATTTGTTGATAGAAAAAGATTACCATCAGGCTTTTGCAAAAGGGAACCGGATAAACAGCTACAACGAGACCCGTAAAGACCTTGATAAAAATATGACGGAAGAAGCAAACCGGATTGTTGATGGGCTGGAAAATCTGTCACAACGTCGGAGTATTGTTATTTATAATGAGGATTGGCACAAAGGGGTAATAGGAATCGTTGCTTCAAGGCTGACGGAAATTTATTATCGTCCCACTGTTGTTCTGACCAGAACGAATGAATTGGCGACAGGCTCGGCGCGCTCGGTTTCCGGTTTCGATGTGTACAAGGCTATCGAACATTGCAAAGATCTGTTGGAAAATTTCGGGGGACATACTTATGCAGCCGGGCTCTCTATGAAGGTAGAAAACGTACCGGAATTTACACGACGCTTTGAAAATTATGTTGTAGACCATATTCTTCCTGAGCAGACAAATGCGACAATCAATATCGATGCCCAGTTGGATTTCAGGGATATTACTCCGAAGTTCTTTTTTGATTTGAAAAAAATCAGTCCCTTTGGCCCGGATAATCATAAACCTGTTTTTGCAACTTTAAATGTTTACGATTATGGAACAAGTAAAGTTGTAGGGCGTGATCAGGAGCACATCAAGTTGGAACTGGTGGATAATAAGTCGAATAATGTAATGAATGGTATTGCTTTCGGGCAGAGCTCTCAGGCTCGTTATATAAAGACGAAACAGTCGTTTAATATCTGTTATACGATAGAGGAAAATTCCCATAAGCGTGGAGAAATTCAATTGCAGATAGAAGATATAAAACCGAGTAGAAGTAAATGAACGATTACCGGGATATTCTGAAGCAATATTGGGGATATGATTCTTTTCGGGGCATACAGGAAGAAATAATCCATAGTATCGGTGCCGGTAACGATACATTAGGTCTGATGCCGACCGGAGGAGGGAAATCTATAACCTTTCAGGTTCCGGCTCTTGCGCTGGAAGGACTTTGTTTGGTTGTTACTCCTTTGATTGCTTTGATGAAGGATCAGGTCAGGGGGCTGCGAGAGCGTGGTATTAAAGCTGCGGCGGTATATTCGGGTATGTCGCGCGAAGAGATTTTTGTTGCTTTGGAGAATTGTATATTTGGCGATTATAAATTCTTATACATTTCTCCGGAACGTCTGGCCTCAGAACTGTTTCGCCTTAAGTTGAAGCGGATGAAGGTTTCTATGATAACAGTTGATGAGGCGCATTGTATCTCGCAGTGGGGCTATGATTTCCGTCCCTCTTATCTGAAAATTGTAGAGATTCGTGCACTTTTGCCGGGAGTTCCGGTATTGGCCCTTACGGCAACTGCGACTCCGGAAGTGGTAAAAGATATTCAGATGCGTTTGTCTTTTTCCCGTGAAAATGTGTTTCGGATGAGTTTCGAACGCCGGAATCTTGCTTATGTCGTGCGCCGGACTGAGGATAAGAGGGGAGAGTTGTTGCATATATTAAGGCATATTGACGGTTCAGCAATTGTTTATACGCGTAACCGGAAGAAGACAAAGGAAGTGGCTTGTTTTCTTGAAGAACATGGAATTTCCGCCGGTTTTTATCATGCCGGTCTGAGCGATTCAGAGAAAGACAAGAAGCAGAAGGACTGGCTGAACGGGCGTTTTCGTGTGATGACAGCGACAAATGCTTTTGGTATGGGGATTGATAAACCTGACGTCAGGCTTGTTCTGCATATTGATTTCCCCGATTCTCCGGAAGCATACTTTCAAGAGGCCGGCCGTGCCGGCCGTGACGGGAAAAAATCATATGCGGTTTTACTTTATGCAAAGAGTGATAAAGCGATATTGCGCAAACGGATTTCCGATACTTTTCCTGATAAAGATTTTATACGAAAGGTTTATCAGGATATAAATTACTATTATCAGATGGCAATGGGTGACGGCTGTGGCTGTATGTATCCGTTTAATATCGATGAATTCTGCCATAATTTTAAATATTTTCCTGTGCAGGTTGACAGTGCTTTGAAGATTCTTACGCGTGCAGGCTACTTGGAATATACGGATGAACAGGATAATGCCTCCCGGTTGATCTTCACGCTTCAAAGGGAGGAATTATATCGTATCGCCGAAAATAGCGAGGATACCGAAAGGCTGTTGCGGGCAATTTTGCGTTCGTATACCGGTGTTTTCACAGATTATGTTTATATTAATGAAGACACGTTGGCCTTGCGTAGCGGATTGTCTCGTCAGCAGGTATATGAAACGTTGGTATATCTTACAAAACGTCGTATATTGCATTATATACCCGGACGCAAGACTCCTTATATAATATATGTGCGTGAAAGACAGGAAACGGAACGCCTTGTCTTTACTTCTGAGGTTTATGAGGACAGAAAAGACAGTTATGTAAAGCGCATTTCTGCCTTGTTGGATTATGCAGACAGTAATGATAAGTGTAGAAGCCGTATGCTGTTGCATTATTTCGGAGAGAAAAATGAGCACGATTGTGGTATATGTGATGTTTGTCTTTCGGCACATCGTTCGGGATTACGGCAGAATGAATTTAATGTGCTGGCCGACAAGATTCAGAATCTGTTGCGGGAAAATCCGCTTTCTTCCCGTGATTTGTTGGATAGATTTTTTGATGACAGGGAAAGGGTTCTGAAAGTTTTGTCTTATTTATTGGCCGAAGAGAAAATTTTTCAGGAGAATGGCTTGTTATGTGTGTGTAAATAAGAGTTATTTTAAGGCGTATTTATAAAAAAGTTCCGGGACATTTCAATTAAAATGTCCCGGAACTTTTTTATACAAGGGAAGATATTGCTGTCATTTTGCGAAACTTACGGCGCGGGTTTCACGGATGACGGTAATTTTTACCTGTCCCGGATAAGTCATTTCATCCTGTATTTTTTTTGCAATCTCGGTAGAAAGACTTTCTGTTTGCTTGTCGTCTATCTTGTCGGCTCCTACGATAACACGCAATTCACGCCCGGCTTGTATTGCATATGTCTTGGTTACTCCCGGATATGACATGGCCAATTCTTCCAGGTCGTTTAGTCGTTTGATGTATGCTTCTACTATTTCTCGTCTTGCACCCGGTCTTGCTCCTGAAATGGCATCGCATACTTGTACGATGGGGGCTAACAGGCTTGTCATTTCTATTTCGTCATGATGAGCTCCGATTGCGTTACAGATATCGGCTTTTTCCTTATATTTTTCTGCAAGTTTCATGCCGAGTAGTGCATGAGGAAGTTCCGGTTCCTCATCAGGAACCTTTCCTATGTCGTGTAATAACCCGGCGCGTTTGGCCTTTTTCGGGTTCAGACCAAGTTCAGAAGCCATAACTGCGCACAGATTTGCCGTCTCGCGTGCATGTTGCAAAAGGTTTTGTCCGTAGGAAGAACGGTATTTCATTTTTCCGATGATGCGGATTAGTTCCGGATGGAGTCCGTGAATACCTAAGTCGATAGTGGTACGTTTTCCGGTTTCTATGATTTCATCTTCTACTTGTTTACGAACTTTTGCTACGACTTCTTCGATGCGTGCCGGATGAATGCGCCCGTCAGTTACCAGTTGATGTAATGCCAATCGGGCAATTTCGCGGCGAACCGGGTCGAAAGCCGACAGCACGATTGCTTCGGGGGTATCGTCAACTACGATTTCTACTCCCGTTGCAGCTTCTAAAGCACGGATATTTCTTCCTTCCCGGCCGATGATTCTTCCCTTGATTTCATCCGATTCTATGTGGAATACGGTTACAGAGTTTTCTATGGCTGTTTCGGTAGCCACGCGTTGGATTGACTGGATAACGATGCGTTTGGCTTCGCGGTTTGCCGTTAACTTGGCGTCATCCATAATATCATTTATGTATGATTGTGCTTGGGTCTTGGCTTCTTCTTTCAACGATTCGACTAGTCTTTCTTTCGCTTCTTCAGCAGAGAGGCCTGATATCGTTTCCAGTTTTTCGCGTTCTTGTGACTGTAAGAGATTCAGTTCTTCTTTTTTCTTTTCAATGATAGCGAGTTGTGCCTCCAGATTTTCCTTGACTGCTTCGTTTTCGCTTCTTTTTCTTTGGAGTTCCTCATTCTTTTGGTTTAATACCATTTCACGTTGTTTCAAACGATTCTCTGCTTGCTGTATTTTTTGGTTCCGTATTGCAACTTCCTTTTCCAAATCAGCTTTTTTATTGAGGAACTTTTCTTTTACTTCCAGAAGTTTGTTCTTTTTGATAACTTCTGCCTCGTTTTCAGCTTCTTTTATGATTTTATTATATCTCGACTTCAGGCCGTACTTAAAGAAGCAGTAGGCCAATATTGCTCCGATGAGGAGCCCTGCTAATACTGATATTGCTGTTGTCATTCTTGTAAATTTAATTTAGTTATATAATAAAAAAGCGCAAGCCTCCCATAAAGTACTTTACTTTATGTCAGGCTTGCGCGTATTGTTTCAGTTTTTACCTTTTAAAGTACATTATTTTTCCGTTACTTTTCCTTCTAAGCATTCATCTAAATCCTTCGACCATTGCTTTAGGATTCTGATAAACGGCCCGGTGTCGTTACGGTTTATCAAGGAAGCATTCTCGCATGCTAATTCTGTGGAACTGACAGCCCATAGAGCTTCACGGTCAATGTCCGGGAATGCTTTCCGGTTTTTTAATAATGTATCATTTACCCGCACTGCTGCTTTACGATATATTTCCTCGTTTCCTTTCGGGATGTACAAGGTATATTCTACGTTGTTTATACGCAGGTGAATTCTCAATTTATCGTCCATAATCGTATCCTTTACCGTCTTTTTTTTAAATTTATTCATTCAGTAAAGCGATGCATTTATCGACTTCACGCACAAGCCTCGCCAATCGTTGTTTTGTATCGGCGATATCTCTATCGTTGATACTGATTATGCGGGCGCTTTTCAGGTCGTTATACATGGCTTCCAAAGTTTTTTTGCTTTTTTCTATGCGTAAAAGTTCTGCTTCTTTCTCTTTTAATTCTTCACGGAGTTCTGCATTTTCTTTTTCTAGATTTCGATAGAGTGTAATGAAATGTTTCAGTTTCTCATCGAATGCATATAATAGCCTGTTTTCTTCTTCCGTCATTTCTCACCTAAAATCTACACAAATATAGCATAAGGATGGGATATATGAAAATATTTGGTCGATATTTTATAAAAAACGTCTTATTTCTCTGTTTGAAAGCGCTTTCCCGTTTGGGAAAAGGGGGAGTGGGATAGATAAAAATATGCTGACGTTTTTGAGAAAATATGGTGGCAAATTGCTTCGTACATCGGCATGTATGAAAAAAAATAACGGAATGTTTTTTCCTGTGGATGAAAACATTCCGTTGAGCTTTGCACGGGAAGAGAGACTCGAACTCCCGACACTCGGTTTTGGAGACCGATGCTCTACCAACTGAGCTATTCCCGTAAATCCGTTTGCAAAGGTAGCATAAAAAGCAATACTTGCAAGAATTTATTTAAAGAAGTTTCTTTTTCCCGGGCGGAAGTATTTGTTGGAACCGTTTGTTTGTGGTTGGGAATGAATGATATTACGTCATGTTTAGCGATGATAATATTTTCCGGTAGTAGGTAGCTTTCCATTCTATTGGACGAGGATACGCGCGTGATGAAGACGGCATTCGCCAGATTGTCAGTGGTCGTTCTGCAAAGTTTGTTCTGATGTATTCGCCGATAGGGATAGAAGGTGTGTGAGTGATGGATTGGAGAACTTCGGCTGATTTTTGACCGGTTGTTACAATCGTATGGCATTCCGGTATTTCTTGTAACAACATTTTCAGGTCGGTTGGCTTTATGATTTGCAAGGAATTGTCAGACGCATTATTCTTTAGACGGATAACTTCTTCAGCAGTGTCGTAAAGGGCGAGGCCGATTTCCTTGCAGAAATCTTTTATTTTCTCCTCATCAAACTTTTTATTGTTCGGTATGATGAAGTAATTTTTGTCACCTTTGGCTATGAGTCCCCAGATTCTCCACATATCGTTGTTCCAGTTTGGGTAAAAGAAATCCATGCACCACCGTTTCTTTTGTGGCGGAAAGCTGCCAAGCATCAGAATTTTTGCGCTTTGAGGGAGAAATGCTTTCAGCGGGTGTTTCTCTATTGGCAGATGGTCTGGTGTAGGGGACATGGAGCGGTTATGCTTTGGGTTTCGGTTCTTTTCTTGCCAGCAGCAGCAAAGTTTGGAAATAATTGCATATCCATTCTTCAGAAAAGCCGAGCACGCGTTGGTATTGACGGATGCCTGTTGTGGTCTTGCGAATGCTGTCATCTTTCCAGTTTGTCTTGGTCAAGATATCATGCACCGTTTTATTTGTCATACTTTCAAGTAATTTTTTCGGAAGGAAAGGGACACGAAGTTTCCATTGCATGAGATTGACAATGACAGTCATCAGGTCCTGACTGAAGGTTTGATAGATGGAAAGATAAGTAGGAACGTCGTTTAGTGTCTTACAGTTCTTTTTGATGGAACTGTCTGTTTCCTTGAAAAACGAGTTTTTTATTCCATAAATTTCGGTCAGCATCTTTTTGCAGTGGGCTTTTTCTGCAATACCTAATTTATTGTTTTGCGTAGGGATTTTTAATGTTCGCTTGAATGCCGCAAGGTCGGGCAGGTATCTGATGTTGCTGATGCCTAATTGGGCTGCCATTGCTGCCTGAGTATATACACGGATTAATGTGAGATAGTCTTCCATTCCTCCCACGCGTGCGGTCGGTTCTTGGTTTTCTTTCGATTTATTTCCGAAAAGTTTTGAAAAGATGTTCATATAATAAGCATTATTTATTTTGGTGTACAAAGATACGAAAAATGTAATTTCTTTTAAGCTTCCGCTAAGATTCTTCCTGGGGACAGAAGTAAAATGTATGTTTCTTGAATATCTGTTTTACCAGACCGAAGCGGATAAAATCGGCAAGAAGCGTACAAACGTGTTTACGTTTCAGCTTCACCATTCGGCAGCATTGGTTTAGGGTGAGCTCTTTGTGCTTTTCCAATAAATTCAGAAGGCTTTTTTCCTGTTCGCTATATTTGATAAAAGTGTCTTTCTTTGTGAGTCCCTTTTTCCATATTTCCAGTTGTACGGGATTGGCCAAGATGTTTTCATCACCGATACGCATGTATGCCCATCCTTTATTATGCTCATCTATGGCGTAAACCGGCTTCGTGTTGTTTTCCGATATTTGTACTTCGAGTATATCTTTTTTATCGACTTTATGTATGAAGATATGGATATCGGGCTTCGGTCGGCAATATATTTGCGCGGCAGCTTCTATCATATATGCTTCTTCATCGGAGTGTATTCCGGCGATTTTACCGTTATCTTTTACTCCGATCAGCAGCTTGCCTCCTTTTGTATTTGCAAAGGCAGAGAGACTGTGAGCTATTTTCCGGGCATCTGATATGGCAAATTTAAAGTCTTGCCTTATGTGTTCTCCTTCGTTTATTAATTGATGGATGTAGTTGTCGTCATCTGTTTTTTTCATTGTCTTGATGTTTGGAAAGAAGAACATGTAAAATCGGATAGAATGATCCGCAAATTTTTCACTTCTGTTGAAGTGTCATTTGCGGAAATTCTTCAATCCGGTTTGTAAGAATTCAATATATTTGTCTATGTCCTCGTTGTATGCGTATGATTTATTGAGCGGTTTCCCCTCATTGTCGAGCAAGACATAAAATGGTTGGGCATTTGCTCCGAATTTTACGCGTTGTAAATAACTCCATTTGTCGCCTACGGTCCGGAGAATTCGTTCCTGCCCGTTCTCTGTGACTCGAATTGGTTCGGGAAGTTTCTTCTTGTCATCTACATAAAGCGTGATTAATACGTAGTCGTTTTCGAGCATGTCGCTTACACGATAATCGGTCCATACAGCCAATTCCATTTTTCTACAGTTTACACATCCGTAGCCTGTGAAATCTATCATGACCGGCTTTTGGGTCCGGCGTGCATATGCCATGCCTTCATCATAGTCGTAAAATTGGGCATGTACCTCGTTGTTATATAAATTAAAATCTTGTGTTTGCATGGGAGGGGCGAAGGCACTGATTGCTTTTAGCGGAGCTCCCCACAATCCCGGAAGCATATATACGGCAAAAGCGAAAGAGAATAGTGCCAAAAAGAAACGGGGAACGGAAACGTGTGTGTTGTCGTCATCGTGCGGGAACTTCAATTTCCCCAGTAGATATACTCCCAGTAATGCGAAGATAACTATCCAAAGAGCAAGGAACGTCTCACGGTCGAGGATGCCCCAACCGTATGCTAAATCGGCTACAGACAGGAATTTCAGGGCAAAGGCCAATTCAAGGAAGCCTAATGTTACTTTTATGGCATTCATCCAACCGCCGGATTTTGGCATTGATTTCAGCCATGACGGGAACAAGGCAAACAGGGTGAATGGTAAAGCAAGGGCGATGGAAAAGCCTAACATTCCGATGGCCGGGTCAATAACGTTGCCGGTTGTGGAAACTTCGACCAATAGAAATCCGATGATAGGGCCGGTGCATGAGAAAGAAACCAGCGCCAACGTGAATGCCATGAGGAATATGCTTAGCAGGCCGGCTGTTTTTTCTGCCTTACTGTCGACAGCATTGCTCCATTTTGATGGGAGAGTGATTTCAAATGCTCCGAAGAATGATGCTGCAAAGATGACCAAAAGCAAGCAGAAAAACAGGTTGAAGAATGCATTTGTAGACAGATCATTCAATCTGTTTGCTCCATAGATCAATGTAACGGCCAGTCCTAATGTTACATAAATAACCACAATGGATGCGCCGTATATCCAGGCATCGCGAATACCTTTTCGTTTGTTTTTACTTCGTTTCAGGAAAAAACTTACAGTCATCGGGATGATTGGCCATACACAGGGAGTAAATAAAGCAAGCAGACCACCGATAAATCCGGCAAAAAAGATTGCCATCCAAGAGCGGGAACTCTCTTCTGTATGTTCTCCATATTGTTGTAGCTCTTTAATGACGGGCTGCCAATAATCGATTGATTGTGACGAAGTTTCTTCTTTTATACTGGCTTGTTGTGTCTCTGAGCCGGCCGTGTCTGCGGAATTTTCTCCGGAGTTTTTCGGGGTAGTGTCGGTTGTATATGGTTGGGCATTCGTATTGCTTGTCTGGCTTGTTTCCCCGTTGAATTGGAAGTCTACTTTTGATGGAGGCAGACAATTCTCATTGCTGCATGCCCCATATTCAAGGTATCCGGAAATTTTGTACGTTGTACCGGTTAATCTGACCTTTTGTTTGAACGTGACTTCCTTCTCGAAGTATCGTACTTGCATGCCAAAAACGGGGTCATTTATATCGATTTCTTTTCCTTCGGCTTTCAGCTTTCCTATAAGTTCGGCGCCTGTTATCTCATCAATGTTGAACGTGGCCGGGATAGGGCCTCCTTCTTCCAAGTCGGTAGAGTAGACATGCCATCCCTCGTCTATCGTTCCTTTGAAAATGATTTCGGCTTCTTTATCTGAAATGATTTTCCATTCTTTTTTAAAATGAACCGGTTCTTGTATTTGGGAAAATGCAGGTAAACAGAATAGCAGGGCGTATAGCCATCCGAGAAAAAGTTTTTTTATCATAGTCGGTATTTAATATTTAGTATTGTAATGGGATAAAAACCGATGCAAAGATACGGCGTTTCGGGCGGATAACCGAAACGATAATTTGAAAAGTATTGAAAAATATGCTATTGGACGTATATATTCTCATGAAACCTCTCGTTCTTTCGGCGGAGATATAGTGACGTTTTCTGCAAAAGGGCGAGATGTTTCCAATGCAGAACTGCCGTTCTTATTGTCTTTTATTTTATGACAAGGTTTGAATTGTTGCAGAAATTAAAACAATCTGTCGGAAGATTAGTTTCATATATTACCTGATTTTCAGGTAAAACCTATGGCGAGGAGAAGCTAATCTGCCGACAGATTGGAATGTCCGCTAATGGAACCGCATCAACAAACTGCATATAAGGGAGTAAGAGGGGCGATTCTTTTTTTATTATGTCTTGGATTATTTTGTAAGCAAATATCTGATTACGCCATAACCGCCTGCTATTTGTACGAGCATTCCCGGAACACCAATCCGAAAGTCTTGGATTGCTGCATAGAAACTTCCTGTCATTAACCATTCTCCGGCAGTACCTATGATTTGATATGCCAGCACTGTTGCAAGGAGAAGAAGTATGTTTACTTTCTGAAAGCGGTGAGCAATGTATCCGGCAGTTAGTGCAAGTGCTACAGATTTCAGTAAAATGGCAGGTAATACGGTGGGAGCAGGCATTCCGAATAATGCCGAGTTGATTACCGGAGAAAGTATTGCAGTCAGTAGTCCGGCTTTCCAACCGTATTTATAAGCTGCAATTAGTGTGAAAAAATAAATGGGAAGCCAGATCATACCGCCCTGAGGCATGAGATGACAAAGCTGCGGTAATAAGATGTTTCCTAAGATGAACAAACCGGCCATCCGGTATGTTTTTACATTATGATACGTCAATGTGTAAAGTTTTACGCTTGTTTCCATTTTGTATAGGGTTTTAGATGATTATTTTTTTTCATTGTTTTTTATAAAACGTTCTATGATCGGAAGAATTTCTTCTGCGGTTTCTGTCTGTAATGTAAGCGTTTCCAAAGGGCACCATCCCGTTTTTTCTCGGTTTATGATGTGTGGAACTTTTTGGGCATAAGAAACTTCTGTCTGATATTTCTGCAGCAGGGTTAATGCCGGTTGGCTGATTACATCGGCATAAACCTGTTTTATCCCGCCCAAAATCATTAGAGCCGCAGCTGCTTTTCCTATGACTTTGTCGGCAATAGAGGCTCCTTTTATGAATTCTGCGTCATGCTTTAGCAGATAGTATAGGTCAGCTACTCCGCGTTGCCGGAATATCCGGATTTCTTTGTTGGCGATAACGCAAGAACATCCTTCGTCGTGCAATTTTTTTATCAGCTCTTCCATCTGTTAGCGTTTGCCTTCTTTTAATTCGTTTACGAATTGATCGATGCGATGTAATTCTTTGGGAATGTCGATAGCTTGCGGACAATGTGGGGTACACTGGTTGCATCCGGTACAGTGGTCGGCTTGTCGCAAGCGGGGGACGCTCCGATCGTATCCGATGAGAAAAGCTCTTCTTGCCTTGCGGTAGTTTTCCGATTGCGAATTTTCCGGGATATTTCCTTCATTCACGCATTTGTTGTAATGTAATAATATGCCTGGAATGTCGATGCCGTATGGACAAGGCATGCAATATTGGCAGTCATTACACGGTATAGTCGGGTATTCCAGCATCAGTACGGCGGTATCATAGAGAAACTGGAATTCCTCATCTGATAATGGTTGTAACGGTGAATATGTGCGAAGATTGTCTTCCAAGTGTTCCATGTATGTCATGCCGCTCAAAACAGTTAGCACTCCGGGAAACGAACCGGCGTATCGGAATGCCCAGGATGCCACACTGCTTTCGGGAGCACGTTGTTTTAAACGTGCTGTGATGTGGTCGGGAACATTGGAAAGGCGTCCGCCCAACAGGGGCTCCATGATGATGGCCGGAATGTTTCTTTTCTGAAGTTCTGCATAAAGATATTCGGCATTGACATTGTTTCCCGAAGCATGTTGCCAATCTACATAGTTTAATTGGATTTGAATAAAGTCCCAATGTACTTTTTCGTGTAGGGCTATCAGTTGGTCGAATACTTCACGTCGTCCGTGAAAAGACCATCCCAACCGGTGGATTCGTCCGGCTTTTCGTTCTTCAATGAGGAAATCGAGCATACCATTGTTGATATATCGCGACTCAAAATCCCTCATACTCCCGCCAATAGAGTGAAGAAGATAGTAATCAATATAGTCAACTTGTAAATCTTCAAACGATTGGTGATACATTCTGAGGGAACCTTCCCGACTATGGTCGCCAAAGTTTGACAGTTTTGTCGCTATAAAGAGCTTCTCTCTCGGGTAGCGTTTTAGGGCAATCCCTGTGGCCTTTTCAGACAGACCTCGTACATAAGCTGGGGATGTATCGAAATAATTTACGCCATGAGCGATAGCTACATCGACCAATTTGTTTACAGTTTCCTGATCTATTACTTCCTTTTTACTGTCATTTTTATCTTTTATGACAGGCCATCTCATGCATCCATATCCTAAAAGCGATACTTTATCTCCCAAAGAAGGATGGGTGCGATAGGTCATTTTATCGGTAGGGATTTCTGTGTTTGTTGTGTGGTTTGCACCGTTTTCTGTTCCGCTTTTGCATGATGCAATTCCTGTTGTGGCAAGGCCTGCAAGCCCCATTGTCTTGAAGAAATCCCGGCGATTTATTTTATGTTCGTTATGATTGTCTTTCATTTTGCAGAGTTTATTATTTGAACGGTTGAATGTTTGGTTCTGATTATGGTGTTGCCTGATTTAAATCGTGCGATGCACTTCATGTCCTTCCACGTAAATTGCGCTGAACGGCCGGGCCGGGCATAAGTTTTCACAGCTTCCGCAACCGATGCAACGCTCGCTGTTTATTGCAGGAATCTTGCGCGAATCTTGATTGTTCGGGTCGGATGGAATCATTTGTATGGCACCTGTGGGACAATGACGTGCGCAGTTATCGCAATCCACGTTGTCGGTTTGTGTAATGCAATTGGCTTTTATCCATACTGCATGTCCGATTTGTGTTGCAGATTTCTCAGCAGCAGTGATAGGGCGTATGGCACCTGTAGGGCAAACGTCACCACATTTAGTGCATTCGGGGCGGCAATATCCGCGTTCGAATGACATTTCCGGTTGCATGAACCGTGATAAATCGGAAGATGGCCGGAGTACTCCTGTGGGGCAGACCGATACGCATAATTGACATGCCGTGCAGTGTTGTGCAAAATGGCGTGCGCTTAGGGCCCCCGGCGGCGTTAATGGAGTAGCACGTTCGGGGATTTTTTTGTCAACGATGACGGCTAAACCTCCGTCCACCTTTTTCTCTTGGGCTTTTATTGTCGATGCAGTCGTTATGGCAAGGGCGGTGCCTAAGAAGTTTCGGCGACTATTGTCGGTGGCCTTATCGTTTGTTTGTTCCGATTTGTTGCCTGTATCGGAAACGGTTATGCGTTTCTTCGGATGAATATACCGGATTGCATTTTCCGAACATTGATTAATACAGTCCATGCATGCTACGCATCTGCTGTAATCGACGGTATGTGTTTTTACATTAATGCACGATGCTTTACAATTGCGGGCGCATTTGTTGCAACTGATACATTTCGAGGTGTCAATAACAGGTTTTAGCCAAGCGTATTTGGCGATGAAGCCGAGTATGGTTCCGACCGGGCATATTGTATTGCAGTATGTGCGTCCTCCGCGCCAGGCAAGTACGATAAGTATTAAAAATGTGGCGACGGCAACAAGAAAAGTCGGAATACTTTTCAACCAGACATCTGCAGAATAGAACCAATAGTTGCCCATGTGTTCTGATAAAGCCGCCAACGCATTATTCCCCCATAGGTAAAGAGGCTGGAATAAGTTGGAAGCGATTCTTCCATAAGCACTATATGGAGCTATTAAAGCGGCAGCAGATGTTACTCCGGCGGCCAAAACGATGATGAACAAAGCCAATACGGTCCAACGTAAGCCCGTAAGTGCTTTTGAATAACGGAAACGGTTCTTTTTCTTCTTTCCTGCAAGCCATGAAACGATATCCTGGAATATTCCTAACGGGCAGATGACCGAACAATATACGCGGCCCAGAAGGAATGTGAGGAGTATGAGCAATAGAATTACTCCGACATTCAAAGCTAATGCCGCCGGTAAAAATTGGATTTTGGCCATCCAGCCGAACCATTTGTGTATGGTTCCCGTAAAATCGAGGAATAAAAGCGTGATAAAGAATAGAAAAATGACAGCAAGTACGCGTCTGATCTTTTGTAACATAACCATAAATTATAAGTTAGCTATATTAAATGTATACATATGGATATTGCAAAAATACAAATATATTTTATTAGGGGTCTAATAAAAAATACAGATTAATATATCAATTTTACAGATATTGTTCCCTGTGTATTTTTTATAAAAGGGCAAGAGGCAGAAAACATTTGGTGTGTTCTGCCTCTTGTCATCGATATTGTTTTTCCCGATTACGGTAGTTCTTTTATTTTTATATTCTTGAACCAGACTTCATCTCCGTGATCTTGTAATAAGATGTATCCTTCAGATGCATTGCCGAAATTCGGCCAGTTGCGATATTTGCTGTAAGCCACCAAGGCGTTCCACATCTGGTTATTCCTCTCGTATTCTATAATTTTTTCACCGTTCATCCAATGTTCTACATGGTTTCCTTTGACAATGATGGTGGCGGTGTTAAATTCTTTTTTATTATAAGGTTTCTTTTCGGGAGCTGGAATGAGATCATATAATGAACCGGCTTTGCGGTTTCCTTTCACTCCTAGTTTTGCATCCGGGTGTTTGTCATCGTCCAGCACTTGATATTCGCACCCGATGGCAGAACCGTTTCCTTTATTTAATTCCGGGTCGACGAAATATTTTATCCCGCTGTTGGCTCCTTCTGTTATTTTAAAGTCAACCTTTAAGATGAAATTTTTATATGTGCGGGTTGTTACGATATCGCCTCCATTGGCAGATTCTGCACCGTCGCTTTTAAGTACTTTCAATACACCGTTTTCTATTTTCCATCCTTTTTCAGGGAATCCGGACAGTTTGGCTCCTCTCCATCCGTTTGTTGTCTTGCCGTCCCATAATAGTTTCCATCCATTCTTGGCTTCTTGTGGTGAGATGGTATTGACAATCAGATTTACTTCCGGAGCTGCTTTTTCTGCCGGAGTGCTGTATTTTTCAACATCTTCCGTGCAGATGCGGATATTTCTCCAGCATACGGTCTTTCCCTCGTCTTTTTTGTTTCCAATTGCATGTACTTGTAGTGCGATAAAGCCTTCGGGAGTCATGTCATCCCAAATGTTTGCGCAAGGAATATTGTTTACCCATGTGCGGATGGAGTTCCCGATTGCTTCGATACGAGCCTTATTCCATTGATTGTTTTTAAAAGCTTTTTTTGCAGGAACATTCAGTGTGAGCGGGTATAACCAATTGCGCCTTGCTTCATCATAAATGCCGCCACACCAAGCGCGTGATGAGGGGTCTATTTCAAATTGATAGCCGTGAACCCGTCCGTTCTGGTAACTTTTCTTGCTTTCACTGCGGAGCTGTACTCCGGAATTCAGGCCGTCATCAATTTTGAACTCGAATTCAAGGATAAAATCCTTGTAAGTCTTTTTTGTGGCAAGAAACGTATTTGGCGTATTCATTTTCGATATGCCAATGATTGTGCCGTCTTCTATTTTATATTCGGCATTCCCGTTTAGTTTCTTCCATCCTTTTAAGTTCTTCCCGTTAAATAGCGGTTCCCAGTTTTGGGCTGAGGCGCCTGATGTCATAAATGCAAACAGACAGGCGAAAAGTATATATTTTTTCATGTATACGATGACTTAGAGTTTATAAAATTCTTCCCATCCTTTGCGGGGAGGAATGCCGGTGAGCATTGCGTTTGCAAAGGCGTTGTTTGTGATTTGTTTGGTTCTTGCATCGAAAAACAGTTGGGCGTTCAGTCTTTGGGCGATAACTCCAAGGCAGAATACCTGGCTTAATACGCCGTTGATTTCGAAAGGAGAACGTGTTTTTTCCAATCCTTGACATGCAAGAAGGAAGTTCTCGAAATGGTTCGACGGGCTCTTCGGAACCGGAGGCAGTTTATCTGCCATTTCTTTGGCTTTTTCTTCGGGTATAATGGACAGGGTGCTGCCATGACTTCCTCCTTTAAAGATTAGATCTTTGGTGTAAATAATCTTTCCGGGATTCAGTGTTGACGGAGCAGTTTCTCCTTGATTGGTAGCCGGAATGTTCGGATCTAATTCAGAGATGCCGTATCCTTTGGGTAGAGGGGGAAGATTGTCTATCCCATCGTACCATGTAATGTCTACCGGAGGCATGCTTCTTCTTTGCGGGAAGCGGAATAAGATAGTAGAGGAATATGGAAAGAAAAATTCGTTGTGCCCTTCGGCTTTCAGCATGGTTACTTCGTAAGGAAGTCCTAATTCAAGGAACTCATGAACAGTATCAAGAATATGTGCTCCCCAGTCTCCCAGCACTCCCATGCCGAAATCATACCAGCATCGCCAGTCTCCTTGATGATATTTTGCGTTGAAATCATGGTAAGGTGCAGCGCAAAGCCACGTGTTCCAGTCCATACCTTTGGGGATGTCTTGTTTGTCCGGCATTTTGTAGATAGTCTTTGCATCCCATTTATGCCAGCGTCTGACATTGTTCATGTGTGCGGTTACGGCAGTAACATCTTTGATTATTCCCGCATCCATCCATGCTTTGAACTGAAAATAATTTGCTTCCGAGTGCCCTTGATTTCCTACTTGTGTAGCTAAATTGGGATGTTTACGCGCAGCTTCCATCAAGAGTTCGGCCTCGAGGAAAGTACGGGTCATGGGTTTTTCCAGATAAACGTGCTTCCCTTCTGATAATGCTAACATGGCGATAGGGAAATGAGCGTGGTCGGGTACGGCGATGGTAACGGCATCAAACTCGTTTCCGCACTTGTCGAATAATTCACGGAAGTCGCGGAATTTTTTTGCTTTCGGGTACATGCCTTGTGCTTTCTGCGTTTGTTTCCCGTCAAGGTCTACATCACATAGCGCAACGACTTCGACCATTCCTGTCCGTGCGAAATCGTCTATGATCTGCTGTCCGCGATTCCCGATGCCTATGTGGGCGATTTTCACTTTACCTTTGCCTTTTTTTTGAGCTGTTATAGGAGATGAAGCTCCCAGTAACTCACTGCTGCCTAATGCAATGCCGGTTGTGGTCATTGCCATTGTCTTTAAGAAGTTTCTTCGTGTTACCATGATGTTGATTTAATATATGCAATCTAAGTGTTATAAATCGGAATATGAATTTCCGATAACTCGGCATAAAGTTAAATGTTTTTTTGAAGAAACAGTGTTTTTTTTCTCGTAATTTTTTAATTTTATTGCTTTTCTTGTGAGGAAAGGTCGGCATCTTTATGGTATGATGTTTCGTTCTTTTTGCTGAAATGGCCCGTTCTTTGAGGAATGTGTCTCTAAGAACGGGTTGTGTGTTGGGGATTTGTTTTTATGTTTTATATTTGTGGATGAAAATAAATGGAATCGGATAATTAAAGATTTTGTGAACATGAGAATATCGCATATTGCAATTTGGGCAGACAATCTGGATTTACTTTGTTCATTTTATGCGAAGTATTTTGGAATGATATGCGGGGATACGTATGTGAATCCCAAAAAGAATTTTACTTCCCGTATCCTTTCTTTTGATACAGGAGAAACTTGTCTTGAAATGATGCACATGCCCGGTTTGAAAAGTCCTGTAAGTAGAGGGAATTTAAAAGGACTGGCTCACTTTTCCATTTCCGTAGGGAGCGGAGAGGCTGTAGATTCGCTTACAGAAAGGTTGAGGAAAGATGGTTACGTTGTATTGAGTGAGCCAAGAATGACCGGTGACGGTTTTTATGAAAGTGCGATAGCTGATCCGGAAGGGAATTATGTGGAGATTACAGTATGATGTGATTGAATGGAATTTTATTCGGGCGGAGAGGGGAGGATTATACGAAATCAGGCAGTTGTTTTCAAAACAACTGCCTGATTTCTTGGTGATCCGCTTGGGGCTCGAACCCAAGACCCCAACATTAAAAGTGTTGTGCTCTACCTGCTGAGCTAGCGAATCTTACCATTAACGCATCGTTTTTCGATTGCGTGTGCAAAGATATATGTTTCTGATAAAACTGCCAAATCTTTTATGTCTTTTTTGCTGATAAATTTGAATCTCGTTGTTTTTTGTTTGTCTTTAGGGATTGTTTTGCGTAGATAAGAAGTCTATGTCTTTCTTATGTATATATTTTTGGTAATACGACAGGAGTAAAGTTGTAAGCGGTAAGGCGATAATCATTCCTAACATTCCCATAAGTGTTCCCCAAACGGAGAGGGATAGCAAGATAATGGCCGGATTTAATCCGGTGATTTTTCCCATAATCTTGGGAACGAGAAAACTGTCTTCTATGATTTGTACGGCAACGAATACCAATAATGCCAGGCCTAAGATCAGCCAAAAATTCTCACCGGTATCGGCCGCTTTCAGTAAGGCTAATAAAATGGTGGGGATGAATCCGATGATTTGCAGGTATGGTACCATATTCAGAAGCCCGATAAATAATCCGAGCCCGATGGCCAATGGAAAGTCGATGATGAGAAAGCCTATGCTGAAAAGGATTCCTACGCAGAAAGCCACGAGTGCTTGTCCTCTGAAGTATTGGTTCATACTGTCTTTGATATCGGTCATGATGCGTAATACCATGTCGCGATGTTTGGCCTGAATCAGGTTAATCCATCCGGAAGCTATCCTTTCATAATCCAGTAATATGAAAAAGGTATATAAAATCATGATGAATAAGGTACAGATGGCTACGATGATATTGAAGGAGGTTGACAACAATATTTGTACCTGAGGTATGACTTTTTGTACGGCTTTTATGATGTTTTCAGTGTTAAGCATAGCTTTTAACTGCTCCGTATCGATATAGTCGCGGATAAAATTGCTGACAATCTCCGGCAAGGCGGCTTGCCTTCCTTCTATGAAATAAACTTCTATGAGTTGTTTTAGCTTGATGCATTCATCTATCATGGGCGGAATGAGAAGAAAACCTGCAGCTGTTCCTAAGATAAGTAAAGTAAGCATGACGGCCAATATGGAGACAGCCCGGTTTTTTATGCGGAGTCTGTGCTGATAGAACCGTACCATTGGATACATCAGATAGGCTATTAACCATGAAATGAAGAAGGGAAGGAGTACGCTGCTTAGCCGGTTCAGCAGATAAAGTATGATTAAAATGACAATTCCGCCGAGAATTCCCCGGATAAAGCTGTCGAAAGTGATTTTTTTTGGGCTCAGCATAATTTGGGATGATTGAAAATGTTTAGATATTGCAAATGTACGATAATTGAAAATTAAATGATGAAAAAAGAATGATTAATCGTTGTAAAAGGTAAAACATCTGTTAAAAAAAGAATAGATTTAGACTGTGGATATAAAAACCTTTTTATCTTTGTTCATAGCAAAAGCTTGAAAGATATAATGGGAATGCTGTATGTAGTTCCCACTCCGGTGGGTAATTTGGAAGATATGACGTTTCGGGCTGTCCGGATTCTCAAGGAAGCCGATTTGATTCTGGCGGAAGATACACGGACTTCGGGTATCCTGTTAAAGCATTTTGAGATAAAGAATGCGTTGCAGTCATATCATAAATTCAATGAGCACCGCATGGTTGAGCAAATTGTCGAACGTTTGAAAGCAGGAGAAACGATGGCTTTGGTTTCGGATGCAGGGACTCCCGGTATATCCGATCCGGGTTTTCTTATTGTCCGTGAGTGTGTCCGGAATGGGATCGAAGTGCAATGCTTGCCGGGTGCTACGGCTTTTGTTCCGGCTTTGGTTGCATCGGGGTTGCCCGATGAGCGTTTCTGTTTTGAAGGATTTCTTCCTCAGAAGAAAGGAAGGATGACGCGGTTGGAAATGCTGCGTGAGGAAACCCGGACAATGATCTTTTACGAGTCGCCTTACCGGCTGGTGAAAACGTTAGGCCAGTTTGTCGAAGTGTTCGGAGAAGGGCGGGCAGCCTCCGTTTGTCGCGAAATCTCCAAGATACATGAAGAAAGCGTGCGAGGGACTCTCTCGGAACTTTTTTCGCATTTTGTGCAGAATGCTCCGCGTGGAGAGATAGTCATTGTGGTAGCAGGAAAAGAGAATTGAGAACATTAATACGAAACAAAGAGAATAACTATGAAGAAAGTTGTATTACTATCATTATGTGCGGTTGGCTTGGCTTCTTGCATGAATACAGGGCAGAGCCGTGATGATTTGCAGGCGCAAAACGATTCTTTACGGATTGAATTGTCGGGGCGTGATGCGGAACTTGATGAGATTATGGGTGCATTCAATGAAATTCAGGAAGGTTTCCGCGAAATCAATGAAGCCGAGAATCGGGTGGATTTGGAGAACGGAGCACTGGAAAGTAAATCGGATGCCGATAAAATTAAGGAAGATATTCGTTTTATCAGTGAAAAACTGAAAAGTAATCGTGAGCAGATTGCCGAGTTGGAAAAGAAATTGGAAAACAGCACTTACCAGTCTGCGGAGTTAAAAAAAGCAATAAAGAAGCTGACGGAGGAATTGGAATCCAAGCAAAGACAGATTGAAACTTTGCAGACAGAGTTGGCTTCGAAGAACATCCGCATTGCCGAACTTGATGAGGCTGTGGAAGGTTTGAACCGGAATGTCGATGAATTGACTGCCGAGAATGAAGCGCAAAGCAAGACTGTTGCTGTGCAAGACAAGGCTCTTAATACAGCTTGGTATGTATTTGGTACGCGGTCGGAACTGAAAGATCAGAAAATTCTTAAGGGAGGAGAGGTACTGAAGGATAATGAATTTAATAAAGATTACTTTACGCAGATTGACATTCGCACTGATAAAGTGATAAGATTATACTCAAAGCGTGCCAATCTGTTGACTACACATCCGGAAGGTTCTTATGAGTTAGTGAAGGATGATAAAGGACAGTTGACTTTGAACATTACCAATCCTACAGAATTCTGGAGCATTTCCCGTTATTTGGTTATTCAGGTGCGTTAAGAATTTATTTATTGTTTGAACTAAAAAGCCCCGATGTCTTGTGTATGATATCGGGGCTTTTTAGTTTGGATGTCTCTTTCTTTTAATAAAAACAGCCGCTTCTTTCAGCGGAAAGAGCGGCTGTTTTTATTGTAGTGAGACTTCCTATTAATGGTCGTCTTCTGCAAATCCGGTACGGTAGTAACCGTCTATCGTATAGGTTGTCCCATCTTCCAGAACGACTTTAAATGTAATTTTGTCTACTACGCTTTGGCTGGGTGCCGTATAAGCGTTTTCGGTAATCTTACCATCCTGTATCTTTACTCTTGCAGGACCGCCTTCAGATGCAAAAAGATTATCGACAAAATCGCTTGTCATAAACGCACGGTTGTCATAGTCAACGGCAACTTTTACTTTGAAGATTGCGCCATTCGGGTCATCATTGCTTTCTAACCACATTTCTGTAGGCACATTTGCTGCAGTGTTATACGTGTTGATTAAGAAATATGCGCTGGCGCTTCCACCGTCAGGTGTAGATGTAACCCACCAGTCGCCGGCCATTTCTTCCACACTTGTGCCGCCGGCTTCCGTATCGTCACACGATGTGAAAGCAAAGGTCAGCAGTGTCAGTAACAAATAAGTATATATCTTCATATCGGTTTTTACTGTTTATATGTTGATTAAATTGTTCTATTATTTTTTATCCCACCATACTTTTTCAGTGTTGGCCGGTGAATCCGGAGTGTTCGGATTGTATTGTGCAGCGCTAAGCGGGTAAGGAATACGGTTAATGTATGTGCCGGCTCCCATTGTATTCTGCCAGGGACTGATCAAGTCTCCTGCCTGATATCCGCTTGTCGTTCCGTCGTTTTCGAAATATTCGTTGAAGATCTTTTCAGCATCTACCGATGATAGTTTCGGGATATCGGTACGACGTATTTCGCTCCATGCCTCCATGTGGTCCATATAATACAGTGCTACCCATTTTTGCATGCCTATCAAGTACATCTTGTCGGTATTGCTGTCCCAGTTTACTGCGGCTCCTGCAAGGAATGCGTCCGCACCGCTGATACCGCGTGCCGTAAAGTCTGTTCTCACACCTTCTTCGTATGCTGCTTTTGCTTTCGCATCATCGGCATGGAAACGGTGATATACTTCGGCTTTCAGGAATTCCAGTTCGGCAAGGGTGAAGAAGTATACCGGTTGCGTGGTGGCAACTTCATAGTCGGCCGAGCTTACGTGTTCTGCTTTCCAGTTATCCGCTCCAAGTCTGCTCGGTGTGTTTGCTCTACCGCCCGGTATCTGTCCGATGTATTGTCCTAATGTCGGGTTGGTTGCAGGATTGATTCCGTATGCAATGCGCGGGTCGTTTGTAGCCTGCAGATACGAGGTGAAAGGGAAAGCCATGCATTGGTTTTGCCCGTTCAGGTTCATGTTTACCTCTATCCAAGGGTTACGTTTGTTTACTTCGTTTGCCCATCCTTTCACACCTGCGTCGGCAGTCATGAATTCATTCGCATCGACTAATGATTTTATCTTGGTTTCGTATGTTGCTGCATCCACACCTCCATCATACAATCTCAGGTACATGCGCAGACGCAATGCGTTTGCAAAACCTATCCATTGGTTAATGTCGCGGTCGAATATCAGGTCTTGGCTTGTCAGA
The DNA here is from genome assembly GCA_949285025.1 of uncultured Bacteroides sp. Lineage (GTDB taxonomy): Bacteria > Bacteroidota > Bacteroidia > Bacteroidales > Bacteroidaceae > Phocaeicola. Next base: position 56,224 of record CASDXG010000096.1, read on the forward strand.
TTTGCCGGATCTGTGCCTAAATCTTCCTGTGCTGCATCAAGTTCTTCCAGCACGCCTTTGTATACATCTTCGCCATTATCCCATTTCGGATTTTGAATGTCTTGTCCTTGTGTCGCTTCGCTGTACGGGATTTTATCGAACAAATCGACTGCTACTTGGTATGCGTATGCGCGTAATACGGTAGCGGCAAAACGGTCGGATGCGTTTGTGCTGTTCGTAATCACATAGTCTGCATCGGGCAATGCGCCGGCAAACATAAAGCGATACGCGCGAGAGATGATATCATCATTTTCGTAAATACGGTAAATTGCGATGTTCTGGTATTGCGTACCTGAAGGCATTTGATCGAAATACTGTGCAAAATAACCGGTATTATTATAAATCTCGCTTCCGATAGCTACGGCAAGTCCTGTTTCTATGCTGGGAAATACCAAATCGGGAGTCACATCACCGCTTGACGGATAATCCGGGTCTTCGTTGATGTCGAGGTCGCAGCTTGTGGTGAACAAACCGGCCATCATCATGCTATATAGTAATATTTTCTTCATATCTGTATTATGTTTTTTTTAGAATTTAACCATTACATTGAAACCGAAACGGCGGGTTGACGGATTGGCCGTGAATTCTCCGAAATTACCTGACAGGTCGTTACCGAAAGAAGTCATTTCCGGATCGATGAACGTATTGGAATCGGGTGTCCAAAGGAACAGGTTGTTTCCGTAAGCAGATATACGTACAGCCTGCAAAGGAGTGTTGACAAGCCACTTGTTCGGCAGGTCCCATCCGATAACCAGTGAGCGGAGTTTTACAAAAGATTTGTCAATCAGGAAGGCAGAAGCGTAATCGAAACCTCCGTCTGTCCAGAATGTCTGGATGCCTTCCCCGCTTGATATCGGGGTCGTATTCTCTACATAACTTACTTCCCCGCCCGGTCCTGTTACTTTATTTACTGATCCGGGAATGATAAAGTTGTTACGTCCGTTGTAAGTTGTCTGGATGGCTGTACCGCCGAAGTAGGTCAATGACTTGCTGTTTGAGTACATTACACCGCCATGACGGATATCGAAGTCGGCGCTTAACGTAAAGCCTTTATAGCGGAATGTGGTTGATAACCCCATTTGATACTTATTGTTCATGTCACCCACTACGGCATATTCAGAAGCAACTACGGGCTTTCCGTCAATAGCGCTTACTACAATGTTGCCATTCGGGTCGCGTTCCGGTACAGCAGATTCGAATACTCCCACAGGCATTCCCGTAATAGCGTACATGCTGGTGCCGCCTCCTAATGGGAAGAGTGAGGCTCTTCCTCCCAATTCTTCCGGCAGACTGATTACCTTACTCCAGTTGCGTGTGAAGTTTACGCTGACATCCCAGCTGAAATCCCGTATTTGTACCGGGGTGAAGTTTACCAACAGTTCCACACCTTTATTCTCTACTTTACCGAGATTCATGTTGCGTGATGTATAACCGGCCGACGGATCCATGTTGACATTAAAGATTTGTTTGTCGGAATTACGGTTATAATATGCGAAGTCGAACGAAATCCGGTTATGAAGGAATGCCATGTTCAGACCGAATTCATACTCGGTAGTCATTTCGGGAGTCAGGTACATGTTCCCGAGATTATTACTGATAGTGTAACCGTTTACGCCGTTCAGCGGGAGATTGATTTGCCCGAATCCCATCGGATATTGGCCTTGAATGAACGGAGTGCTGGTCATGTATACTTTGGCATCGTTACCGGTTTTACCCCAGCTGGCGCGTACTTTACCGAAGGTGATGATGTCTTTCCATTCGTTATTCAGCAGTTCGCTGAAGATAAAGCTTCCGGTAACACCCGGATAGAAGAAGCTGCGTTCATTCTTAGGCAGTGTGGAAGACCAGTCGTTACGCGCGGTAACGGTCAGGTAAACCATGTTCTTCCACGAACCTTCAAACTGTCCGAATACACCCATCAGGCGGCGAAGTTCCTTATTCGTAGTAATAAGCGGGGTTGAAGGTGAGTTTGTCAGGTTGAACCATGTGGGAAGAGTCAGGTTGGTGACTTCGGCCTGTTGATAAGAATAACTGCGTTCATTCCCGTTGAAACCTACCAATGCGTTTACATGGAAGTCGTTGATCGGCATATCGAAATTAACCATGATGTCGTGGTTAATCTCACGACGGCGGCTGATTTGCTGCGTGTATGAACCGGTTTCCGAGTAGAAAGGACTGCTTGCACCGAGTTGTGTTCCGTTGGGGACATCATCGGTGTAGAACAAGGCTCTCAGGTTAGGAACACCCAAGTCCTGTTGTCCTGTAGTTGTATCGAGGCCTAAGCGGTAGGTGAACTTGAAGTATTTCAAGAAATCATAGTCTACCTGGAATTTACCGTAAAAGCGTTCCGATTCGTATGCGTTCAGATAATTCTCCAAAGTATAGTACGGGTTGTTCAGTCCGTACCATGTATAGTAATAACCCGGCGTGTTATGTATGTTACTCATATCCGCCATATCGGTGATACTGATGTCGCGCGGAGTCTGGTAAACAGCGTTAAGAGCGGTGAGTCCTTGTCCTGTTCCGGCGAACTTGTTCTTTTGTGTGGAGTAGTTCAACGAAGTAGAGAACTTCAGGTTGCCGATAGAATGGCTTCCGCGAGCCGAGAACGTATATTTGTCGTAAGAATCGGCGTCGGTAGGCATGATACCGTCATCGCTGGTTTGCGAGAACGAAACGAAATAATCGCTGCGGTCTGTTGCACCGTTGAATGAGAGGCTGTTGCTGTAACGGAAGCCTGCATCGAAGAAATCTTTCATATTGTCTTCGTTGGCAACGTAGGGTTTTGTGCGTTGTTCCACATCGCCGAATCCCCAACCATACGGGCGCATGGTCCCGTTAAAGCGAGGTCCCCAAGAACCGTTCTCTGCGGGATCGGTAGTTCCATAGAATCCTTGACCGAAATCGTTTTGAAATTCCGGCAGGCGTAATACGGTAGACCATTGCAGACCGCCGTTATATTCGATACCCAAGCCGCTTCCTTTTTTCCCGCTCTTGGTGGTAATCATGACAACACCGTTCGCTGCACGGCTACCATAAAGGGCAGTTGCAGCGGCACCTTTCAGGATGGTCATACTTTCCACGTCGTCAGGGTTGACGGCATTTGCACCGTTACCGAAGTCAAAGCCGTTATTCAGCTCATCGTCACTGCGGGTGGTTTCGTTGGTCAAAGGCACACCGTCAATGACATAAAGCGGTTGGTTGTTTCCATTCAACGAACTGATACCACGAATGATTACGGAGTTTGAGGAACCCGGGTCGGATGAAGTGCTTGAAATCTGCACACCTGCAACCTTACCGGCGAGGCTTGACATGATATCCGATGAGCGGGTTGCCGTAATCTTTTCGTTATCTACTGCAGTGGCCGAGTAACCAAGTGCTTTCTCGGAACGTTTTATTCCCATAGCCGTAACGACCACTTCTTCCAGCATTGCGTTGTCCGACTTCAAGACAATATGCAGCGTCGGCTTTATTTCCACTTCTTGCGTTTGCATCCCGATGTAGGAAATGGTCAAAGTTTTTGCCGAACTTGGCAGATTTGTGATTGAAAACTTTCCATCTATGTCGGTCACAGTACCTTTATCTGTTCCTGTAATCCGAATAGATGCTCCTACAACAGGTAAACCATCTTCCTCCGAAGTAACCGTACCGGTTACCGAAGTTGTTTGAGCATTTACCAGACCTATGCTTATAAATAAGCAGGTCATAAACAGCATCAATTTCCTTTTCATACAAAATTTCTCTTAAAGTTTAATTTCTGTTTCAAAACCATTAACAAGGCGCAAAAGTAATAAATTATTTTTAAATGTTTGTCTTTTTGAATGTATAAAGCAAGAAAAAATGTATATTTTGTTATATTTCGGTGATATAATCTTGATAAATATCCATTTTTGACGCCTTTGCAAGAAGATAATGTCAGGTATAAATGATGAAATCGACAGGGGGAAGTAGTGAAAAAAACATGCCGTTTTATAATATTTGCTACGAGTGTAAGGCTCTATATTTCCGACTTTTACCTATTTTATACTAGAGTTGATTAAAATTTGCAGAAATAAACGATGCCATGTTAAAGATAAGATATAGAAAAGTATATAACAGAAAAAACAGGTTGAACCGTCAGGGTGAGGCATTGATACAGGTAGAGGCGTCTCTAAATAAAAGGAAAGTTTATTTTTCCACTCATATTTATATTGCTCCGCAGTATTGGAATAAGGAGAAGTCGCAAATTGTGAAGCATCCTCACCAAGAGGAGTTGAACGGAATGATTCAAGAGTTTCTTTTAAAATTGCAGTGGAAAGAGTTGGAATGCTGGAAAAAAGGTATTCCTGTTTCTCTTGATATTTTGAAAACCGGGACGGAAACCGGGACAAATCACACGCATGGCTCTTTTGTAGAAATGGGTAAACAATGGGTAGATATGTCTGCGCGTCGGGAAAGTTCGAAGCAGAATTTACGTACGACATTGAATCTTTTGGAAAAATTTCACAGAGAATTGCCGTTGTCGGAACTGACTTATTCCATCCTGCAAGATTTTGAGTATTGGCTGAGGATACGTCGATACAGGCAGAATACCATAGCAAAGCATATGGCTCATCTGCGGACATTGGCAAGAGAAGCGATAAAGAGGGGTTATCTTCGCGCGGAGGATAATCCGTTTTACAGTTATAAGATACGAACGACCGGAGGAGAACATGTGTTTTTATTGCCAGAGGAACTGGAAAAGTTGGAAACATTGGTTCTGCCGGAGCGGGAAAATGTGCTGCAACATTCTTTAGATGCTTTTTTGTTTTGCTGTTATACAGGCTTAAGATATTCCGATTTTACACAACTTACCGCGAAACACCTTATTTATATAAAAGGATATTTGTGGCTAAACTTCCGCACAATTAAGACAGACGAGGAAGTCAGTCTGCCTTTGTATCTGCTTTTTGATGGGAAAGCGGTAGGTTTGATTCGGAAATACGAAACGAAGATGAGCGATTTCTTTTGCCTGAAATCGAATTCATCGGTGAATAAAGATCTGGAGAAATTGCGGAAATTCGCGAAATTGGAAAAGCATTTTTCTTTCCACTCGGCAAGACATACCAATGCAAGTTTGCTGATACATTATGGAGTGAAAATCACCACAGTACAGAAACTGTTGGGACATCGCAGCATAAAAACCACACAATTATACAGCGATGTTTTCCATGATTCGATTGTAGAAGACCTGAAAAAGTGCAATTATTCTTCCCGCAAAGGAGATAAAGAATAAGCGGTTTAAAGAAAACATCGGCATGAATTTCCGTAAATACGGAAATCTTTTCCGGAAAAGAAGGCCGTCTTTCAGGGATAAGTTCGGCAAAAACTTTGACCATTTCCTACATCGGGATGCAAACACAAGAAGTGGAAATAAAACCGACGCTGCATATTGTCTTGAAGTCGGACAACGCAATGCTGGAAGAAGTGGTCGTTACGGCTATGGGAATTTCACGGGAGAAAAAAGCATTGGGTTACGCCGTTCAGGAGGTTGGGGCAGAACAATTGACACAAGCCGGCAATTCAAATCTGTCGGGTGCGCTGCAAGGCAAAGTCTCGGGCGTAGACATTCGTCCTTCTTCGGGCATGCCGGGTGCATCATCTCAAATAACGATTCGCGGATCCCGTTCTTTTTCGGGGGACAATACGCCGCTGTATGTCATCGACGGTATGCCGGTAACTTCTACACCGGATATCGATACGGAGGTGCAAAATAACGGAAGTGTGAGCGGAGCCGATTTCGCAAACCGTGCGGTAGATATTGATCCGAACGATATAGAAACGATTACAATTCTGAAAGGGCAGGCGGCAGCTGCATTATATGGTATCCGTGCTTCAAATGGAGTTGTCGTCATTACAACGAAAAGCGGGAAGGGGCTGGAAAAAGGCCGTTCGCAAATCTCGCTTTCTTCCAGTGTAAGTTTTGATGTGGTAGGGCGCACTCCGGAACAGCAGATGCTGTATGCTCAAGGGTCAGCCGGCAAGTTTGACCCGACTTCCGGGCAGTCTTGGGGGCCTCTTATATCGGAACTTCCCAATGATGCGCAGTATGGAGGAAATACCGATAACCAATATACGCAGCAATACGGCAGGCATGAAGGTATGTATTACGTACCACAGCGTGCCGCAGCCGGGCTTGATCCTTGGGCTTATCCGCAGGCGTATGACAATATCGGGCAGTTCTTCCGTACGGGGGTTACGTGGAACAATTCGTTTAATATCGCTCAGGCATTGGATAAGACGAATTATTCTTTCTCATTGGGTTCGTCTACCCAAAACGGAATTATCCCGGAAACGGGAATGCATCGCTATAATGCAAAGGTAAATGTCGAGACAAATCTGAACGAGCATTGGACTACCGGTATCGTGGCAAACTATATTACCAGTCATATTGATAAGGCAACTACATCGGGGAACGGGATTCTGCGTACGGTATACCCGGCGCCGCCCAGCTATGATCTGGCGGGTATTCCAAGTCACATTGCTGGCGATCCGTACACTCAAAACTCATTCCGTACGGCGATGGATAATGCCTATTGGTCGGCAGATAATAATGAATTTAATGAGAAAACGAATCGTTTCTTCGGGAATGCCTATGCAAATTTCCGGACAAAATTCGGGACAGAGAATCATACGTTGAACGTAAAGTATATGGCCGGCGTGGATGCTTATACAACGCATTACAGCGATAGCTACGGATACGGCAGTTACACCGGACAGAACGGGCAGTTGGAGAAGTATGGTTGGACGAATGCAACTTATAACTCTTTGCTGACGATTAATTATGATTGGCGTATTAATCATGACTGGAGCCTGAATGCGATTGTGGGAAATGAGGTGATTCAGAGTAACCGGAACAAGTATTATTCGTATGGTTCGAACTTTGGTTTTTCCGGATGGAACCATTTGGACAATGCAACGATTCAAAGCACTTCTTCCGAAAGATGGTCGAAGCGTACGGTGGGTTTCTTCGGGAATATTTCTGCTTCGTATAAGAATATGTTGTATTTAACGCTAACCGGGCGTCAGGATTATGTGTCGAATATGCCACGCAATAACCGCTCGTTCTTCTATCCGTCGGTGTCTTTAGGTTTCCTTCTTACAGAGTTGAAGGCATTGAAAAACGATGTGGTGAATTATGCAAAGATTCGTTTTTCTTATGCAGAGGTGGGACAGGCAGGCGATTATCTTGAGAATTATTTTGCGATTCCGGCTTACGGAGGAGGATTTTACCAGTTGACTCCGTTGATGTATCCCATAAACGGCAGCACGGCATACGTACCGTATGATGTAATCTTTGATTCAAAGTTGAAGCCACAAAACACGAAATCGTATGAAATCGGGGCAGATGTGAGTATGTTTGACAATTTGATTAGTGTCAGTTATACTTATTCCCGGCAAAATGTAAAGGATCAGATTTTTGAAGTTCCTTTGTCCGGTTCTACGGGAGCATCATCGTTATTGACAAATGGAGGGCGTCTTCATACCGATACGCACGAGCTTAATATCACAATCAGTCCGGTTCGTTCACAAAAAGTTGACTGGGATTTCGGATTTAACTTTACGCGGATGACGAATATGGTCGATGAGTTGGCTCCGGGAGTTGAGAGTATTACCTTGGGAGGATATGTAACACCTCAGGTTCGTGCCAGCGCTGGTGAAGAATTTCCCGTGATTTACGGTTCAAGCTATAAGCGCGATGCGAATGGGAATATTCTGGTCGATGAAAACGGACTTCCAATAAAGGGAGAGGATGCCGTAATAGGTCGTATATCTCCTGACTTTATGTTGGATTTTAATACGACATTGCGTGTGTGGAAGTTTACGTTGAATGCCGTATTAAGCTGGAAGCAAGGCGGGCAAATATATAGTCGTACGACCGGATTGAGCGATTATTACGGGACAAGCGTCCGTACGGCAAATCGCGAAGGAACGGTTGTTTTCGACGGATATAAAGCCGATGGTACGAAAAACGATATCGCCATTACCGGTCCGGTTGCGCAGCAGGCATATTATACGGCGATAAATGATATTGATGAATCATCGGTGTATGACAATTCTTTTATCAAATTGCGTGAGATTGCTCTCAGTTTTCCTGTCGTAAAAAAGAATCATGTAGAGTTGACGGTGAATGCATTTGCCAGAAATATTTTGCTTTGGGCACAGGTACAGGACGTAGATCCTGAGGCATCACAGGGGAATAATAATATGGCGGGTGCTTTCGAAGACTATTCTTTGCCGCAAACGTCAAGCTACGGATTCGGTTTTAATTTTAAATTTTAAATGAGAAATAAGCGATGAAATACGATAAATCAGTTAAAAACATAGTTACTGCCGTTATGCTGACAGTATTTCCTTTGTTGTCTTGTACGGAAGATGCAATGGATAAGGTAAATGAAAATCCGAACAATCCTCACGATGTTCCGGCGAAATTTATTCTGTCGGACATCGGGGTGAGCACGGGATTTAATACGGTTGGCGGAGACTTCTCTTTATACTCATCAGTTTATATGGAGCATGAAGTGGGTACGGGGCAACAGCAATGGCGTGCGGAAACGCGTTCGGGAGAGCCTGCATCTTCTTCCACATATAATAATGCCTGGTTAGGAGTGTACTCGAATATTAAGAATGCCAAGCTGGTGATTGAAAAATGTCAGACATCGCCTGAAGACCAAGATAATGTCGTTACGGAGGCGATTGCACATATTTTGCTTGCTTATAACGGCGCGGTTGTGACCGATATGTTCGGTGATACTCCTTTTTCGCAGACAGGAATCATGAATGCCGACGGCACACCTATGTATATGCAGCCTAAAATTGATACGCAAGAGTCGATATATGTGGAAGTCATGTCCCATTTGGATGAAGCAATCCGTTTGTTGGATGAAGGAGATGCCCGTGACGAAGGTCTGTCGGGAGCAATAGGAACCAAAGATTATATTTACGGCGGTGATGCGGAGAAATGGCTGAAAGCGGCCTATGCCTTGAAGGCTCGTTATACGCTTCACTTGTTGAATCGCAGTCAGGATGTGGATAAAGACTTGCATGATATCCTTTCTTATATAGATAAGTCTTTTACGAGTGCTGATGAAGAATGTAAACTTTCTATCTATGACGGCAATTCTCAGTTGAATCCGTTGTTCGCATTTAATTATAGCCGTCCCGGAAGTTTGAGTGCAAGTCAGAGTCTGGTGAATAAGTTATCCGAGAGGAATGACCCGCGTTTGGCTCAGGCCTTTCTGGATAATGCGGGAATGGAACAGATACAGTCTGCCGATATTGTGGCTGCTCCTAATGGAACCGCATTGGAAAGTGCCTCAACTTATAGCATATTAATGCCGGGATTTGCCATTACTGCGCCTACACAGTTGATAAGTTATCACGAGCTTTTGTTTATTAAAGCGGAGGCTTTGGCAAGGCTGAACGACAGCAGTGCAAAAACGGTGTTGAAAGATGCAATCAAAGCTGCCTTTGCCAATCTTGAAGAGAGCCTGTCTTCTGCAAATGATAATTGGGTGGGCGATCCGAATGCAGTTATTGATTTGGTCAGTCAAGCGGATAGTTATTTTGCAAACGAGGTGGCTCCTCGATTTGATGCTTCTCCTGTTAAAGAAATAATTGTACAGAAATATCTGGCGTTTTTCGGTGCATCCGGAGAATCTGTAGAGGCATACAATGATTATCGTCGGCTGAAAGCTGAAGGAAACGGCTATGAAGTTACTTTGGAAAACCCGAAAAACGATACGCAATTTCCGCATCGTTTCGGCTATGGAGGCAGTGACGTAACGGCAAATACTGCGGTCAAGGCAGCATTCGGCGATGGCTCTTATGTATATTCCGAGCCGGTTTGGTGGGCAAACGGCTCACGTTGATAACAGAATAAAATATGGTGAAAAAGAGTACGTCTCGTCATGGGATGTGCTCTTTTTCATTATATTTGCCGATGTGTTGAAATAAAAAAAGCAAATGAAAGAATTTGTTATATCGGAAGCGCAGACGGAGAAGGCTGCATTAGTGGGTCTGGTTACGCAGACGCAGAACGAAAGGAAGACAAGCGAGTACTTGGATGAACTGGCTTTTCTCGCAGAAACGGCAGGAGCCGAGGTTGTTGCACGTTTTACGCAGAAACTGGATACACCAAATTCGGTGACTTATGTAGGAAAAGGTAAGCTACAGGAAATCAAAACATATCTGCAGACTCGTGAAGATGAAGGAGAAGAAATCGGAATGGTTATATTTGATGATGAACTTTCCGCCAAGCAAATCCGTAATATAGAGAATGAATTGAAAGTGAAGATACTGGATCGTACCTCGCTTATTTTGGATATTTTTGCCATGCGGGCTCAGACGGCCAATGCAAAGACGCAGGTGGAGCTGGCACAATATAAGTATATGCTTCCGCGTTTGCAACGGTTGTGGACACACTTGGAGCGGCAAGGCGGAGGTTCCGGCGCAGGTGGAGGAAAAGGTTCGGTGGGACTTCGTGGTCCGGGAGAGACACAGTTGGAGATGGACCGTCGTATTATATTGAATAGGATGTCATTGTTGAAACAGCGGTTGGCCGATATTGATACGCAAAAGTCTACGCAGCGTAAGAACAGAGGCCGTCTTATCCGGGTTGCTTTGGTTGGTTATACGAACGTAGGGAAGTCGACCTTGATGAACCTGATGGCTAAGAGTGATGTCTTTGCAGAGAATAAATTATTTGCAACGCTCGATACAACTGTACGGAAAGTTATCATTGATAATTTGCCTTTCCTGCTTTCCGATACGGTAGGATTCATCCGGAAATTGCCGACAGATTTAGTCGACTCGTTTAAATCGACGTTGGATGAGGTGCGGGAAGCCGATTTGTTGCTTCATGTTGTTGATATCTCACACCCCGATTTCGAAGAACAGATTAAGGTTGTCGACAAGACGATTGCCGATTTGGGTGCCGGTGGAAAACCGACAATACTTGTTTTTAATAAGATAGACGCTTATACTTATGTGGAAAAGGATGCCGATGATTTGACTCCGAAGACGAGAGAGAATATTACGTTAGAGGAGCTGATGCATACATGGATGGCGAAGTTGAACGATAATTGTATCTTTATTTCTGCTAAAAGTAAGGCAAATTTTGAGCAGATGAAGACGATGCTTTATAAAAAAGTCCGGGAACTTCATGTGCAGAAATACCCATATAATGATTTCCTTTATCAAACATATGATGAAGAATAACGGGATATGAGAAAATATCGTGCACTTACGGAGGCCGAAATTATTCAACTTGAGAACCAAGATTGTAGGGCGGAAAGTTGGGAAAACGTGCTGGTAGCCATTGATTTCAGACCGGATTATATTTGGCATGTGCGTTTTTCCGGGCGGGTGTGTCTGGGCGTTTTTCATGACGAATTCCTTCTTCCCGGCGGAATGTCGAAGCATTCGGGGTTGTCTTACGTGACGTTGCATAATGTAACCGTAGGTGATAATTGTTGTATAGAGTCGGTTAAAAATTATATTGCCAATTACATTATCGGGGAACGTACCTTTATTGCGAACATAGATATTCTTCTGGTGGAAGGAAAGACGGCTTTCGGGAATGGTACGGAAGTCGCTGTCTTGAATGAAACGGGAGGGCGTGAGGTGCTGATTTACGACCGTCTCTCTGCACATCAGGCTTATATTATGGCTTTATATCGCCATCGTCCTTTGTTGATTGAGAAGATGAAGGAGGTCATTTATGCATATACAGACTCAATATCATCGGAAACCGGAACGATAGGGAAGGATGTGATTATTATGAATTCCGGCAGCATTAAGAATGTACGTATCGGCGATAATTGTAAAATAGAAGGAGCCGGCCGGTTGAATAACGGCAGTATCAATAGCAATGCTGTTGATCCGGTGAGTATAGGATATGGGGTGATATGCGATGATTTTATCATCTCAAGCGGATCGTGTATAGAAGACGGAACGATGATTTCCCGTTGTTTTGTAGGACAGGCCTGTAGAATGGGGCATAATTATTCGGCGTCCGATTCGTTGTTTTTCAGTAATTGTCAGGAAGAAAACGGTGAAGCGTGCTCCGTTTTTGCCGGTCCCTTTACGGTTACTCATCACAAGTCAACGTTGTTGATTGCAGGAATGTTTTCGTTCATGAATGCAGGCTCCGGATCGAATCAGAGTAATCACATGTATAAATTAGGTCCTATTCATCAGGGTGTCGTGGAGAGAGGAGCGAAGACTACGTCCGATTCGTATATTCTCTGGCCTGCCCGTATCGGGGCATTCTCGTTGGTGATGGGGAGACATGTGAATCATCCGGATACATCAGACCTTCCTTTTTCTTATCTAATAGAAGATAAAAGTACGACTTATTTGTTTCCCGGAATAAATCTTCGCAGTGTCGGGACAATACGCGATGCACAAAAATGGCCGAAGAGGGACTTGCGTAAAGACCCCGACCGCCTTGACCAGATTAATTATAACCTTCTTAGTCCGTATACGATACAGAAAATGATGAAGGGTAGAAGCATCCTGAAGGATCTGGAACGGGTTTCGGGAGAGACTTCCGAGATATATTCTTATCAGAGTGCCAAGATAAAAAAAACGGCATTGCAGAAAGGCATTGCACTTTATGAGACGGCAATACATAAATTTCTTGGAAATTCTGTCATCAAGCGGCTGGAGAATATATATTTTCACGATGACGGGGAAATCCGTGAACGCTTGCGTCCGGATGTCTCGATTGGGATTGGTGAATGGGTTGATATATCCGGATTGATAGCTCCGAAGTCGGAAATTGATCGTTTGATGAAAGATATAGAAACCGGGAAACTGCGCGAAGTGGGGCAGATACAAAATCGTTTTGTGGAAATGCATGCAAATTATTATTCTTATGAATGGACATGGGCCTATCAGAAAATGCTTGGTTTTTATAATTTGCAAGCAGAAACCATCACAGCTGCGGATATTGTATCAATCGTTCATTGTTGGAAAAAGGCCGTAATAGGCTTGGATAAAATGATATATGAAGACGCGAGGAAAGAATTTTCTCTTTCTTCTATGACAGGTTTCGGGGCAGACGGAAGTAAGGAAGAGCAGGTCTCTGATTTCGAGCAAGTGCGCGGAGTGTTTGAAAGGAATCCGTTTGTGATGGAAGTGTTGAGGCATATTGAGGTAAAAAACGAATTGGGAGATGAACTGATAGCCCGTCTTGGGAATTTGTTATAAAATGGAATTATGAAGGGAATGGGTTTGTTGAAATATAGTTTGGCTTTGATTGTGGTTTGTTTCTCTTTTTTGCAGTCGGAAGGGAAGACTTTTCAGAAACGGGAAATTAACTATCCTTGTTTTGTCACGGCAAATACATCTCAGATAGAAATAAAGAAGATTATATTGACCGATGAGCAGACAGAAGTCGATGCGGTGCTGTATGGCAAAGCAGGTGACTTGGCATTTATATCATCGGAGGCGTATCTGAAAGCCGGACAACAGAAATATCGTCTTCGCGAAGCGGGGAATGTTTCGATAGACGGAACGGTGGAACCGGAACTTATTCCATCGTCGGGGGCATTGGATATCGTTCTTTTTTTTGAACCGATTCCGGAGGGTATCTATGAGGTGGATTTCTTTTCGGAGGAGGACGGTTGGAATATTTGGGGAATACAGCTTACAGGTAACGAACCGTATGTATTTGTTCCGAGTTTTTTGCTGTCGCAGCAGGATGAACCGGAGGCTGTATTATCTGCTCCTTGCCTGAATTTTGGGAAAACTGTAATAAATGGGTATATACTCGGTTATAATGAAGACATCGATTTATCAGTTTCTTTTTGTCTTTCCGACTGGTTTTATCCGCAAGAATGGAAAGAAGAAGTGAAAATACGTCAGGATGGTTCTTTCCATATAGAGCGGAATCTTTTGTTGCCGGGAGCTGCGATGTTACAAGTTAATCAGGGCAGTTTGAATTTATTTCTTGTTCCCGGAGAGGAGATGACGGTATACGTGCATTTACCGAGATTGAGTATGGCGGCGTCTCATGTGCAGAAATCGGTTTATGAGAACCGTCAAAAGGCTTGGTTTGACGGGAGCAACAAGCGTTTGAATACTGAATTGGCGACATATTCGGTTCCGTTGGCCGTTTCGGAAATTCCCGGTTTTGCAGAAGATACCAAAGAACTGCAGGGTGAGGATTACGGACGTTATATCTCGGAACAATTGGATTTGTTATCAAAAGATATCGGGAATAACGCAAAGATATCTCGGGCTTTCAAAGATTATGTGCTGACGAATCTGTCTGTAAATGCTGTCGTTTTGCAGGAGGAAAGGGGAATTCCTACGACTTCCGCTGAATTGCCTTTTTTATGGTATGCAAGAGATTTTCCTGCTTATGCGGATTTAATGCGTCAAAAGGGAGCGGCAGTGTATGCAGATATAGCAGAGGATATTGGAAAAGGGGAAAAAATCTTGTCGGATATTCTGAAAAACGGGCGTATAACGTTGGCGGACCGGAAGATGATGTCTGCAATATCTTCGGATGAGATAAAAGATTTTATTGAGGCGGAATCGGAGGAACTTCAGACAAACATCCAGCATTTTCAGGCGGTGAAGAGCTATGTGGTGGAGCAGATTGATACGTCGCTTGAGGGGGCGGATATTCTTCCTGCAATCATTGAGTCTCATCAGGGAAAAGCTGTTTTACTGGATTTTTGGGCAACATGGTGCGGCCCTTGCATGAAAAGCATGCAGGCTATTCTTCCTTTGAAGGAGAAATTGTCGTCAAAAGACATTGTATATATTTATATAACCCCGCCTTCCTCCCCTGAAAACGATTGGAAAAAGGCAATTTCTCAAATTAACGGAATCCATTATAGGCTGACGGAAAAGCAGTGGAATTATTTGTGCCGTGCCTATGGCATTACGGGAATACCCGGATATATTATTATTAGTTACGATGGGAAACTGCAGAACCGTTATACAGGGTTTCCCGGAACAGAGACTTTGGAGCGGGAACTGAAGAGAGCGATGGGGGAATGATTGCAGAAAGTTTTTGTGCGTATCGGGGGAAAGATTTGAGAATACTTTGTAACTTTGTACATAGAATAACTAACGAAATAAACGGATTTTTTAATTATGGCAACACCTGAATTTAAGTATCAGCCCATGTTCGAGCACGGACATGACTCGACGGAATACTATTTGCTTACCAAAGATTATGTGTCAATAAGCGAGTTTGAAGGGAAACCTATCCTGAAGATTGAGAAAGAAGGTTTAACCGCAATGGCAAATGCAGCGTTTCGCGATGTGTCGTTTATGCTGCGTCGTTCGCATAATGAACAGGTTGCTAAAATATTGGATGACCCTGAAGCAAGCGATAACGATAAATATGTGGCTCTGACTTTCCTGCGCAATGCGGAAGTTGCGGCTAAAGGAATACTTCCTTTCTGCCAGGATACCGGTACGGCAATCATACATGGAGAGAAAGGACAACAGGTCTGGACCGGTTATTGCGACGAGGAAGCTCTTTCTCTTGGCGTGTACAAAACGTATACGGAAGAGAATCTTCGATATTCTCAGAACGCGCCTTTGACGATGTATGATGAGGTGAATACGCGTTGCAATCTGCCGGCTCAAATTGATTTGGAGGCAACGGAAGGGATGGAATACAATTTCCTTTGTGTGACAAAAGGCGGTGGTTCGGCAAATAAAACGTATTTGTATCAGGAAACAAAGGCAATTCTTAATCCGGCAACGCTGGTTCCTTTTCTTGTTGAAAAGATGAAGACGCTGGGAACAGCCGCATGTCCGCCGTATCACATTGCATTTGTTATCGGAGGAACTTCGGCCGAGAAAAATCTGTTGACCGTAAAATTGGCTTCAACGCATTATTATGATAACCTCCCGACAACGGGAAATGAATACGGACGTGCTTTCCGTGATTTGGAACTTGAGAAACAAGTATTGGAAGAAGCGCATCGCATAGGTTTGGGAGCGCAGTTCGGAGGTAAATATTATGCGCATGATGTTCGTATTATACGTCTGCCTCGTCACGGAGCTTCTTGCCCTGTTGGATTGGGAGTATCTTGTTCGGCAGACAGAAATATCCGTTGTAAGATTAATAAGGATGGTATCTGGATAGAGAAACTTGATTCTAATCCGGGTGAATTGATACCGGAATCTTTGCGTCAGGCCGGCGAAGGTAATGCAGTTCGTATTGATTTGAATCGTCCGATGCCGGAGATTTTAGCTGAATTGGATAAATATCCTGTTGCTACTCGCCTGTCGTTGAACGGAACAATTATCGTTGGACGTGACATCGCGCATGCGAAATTGAAAGAGCGCCTCGATAAAGGAGAGGAACTTCCTCAGTATATTAAAGATCATCCTATTTATTATGCAGGTCCGGCAAAAACGCCGAAAGGTATGGCTTGCGGTTCTATGGGACCGACAACAGCAGGACGAATGGATCCATATGTCGATTTATTCCAGAGTCATGGCGGAAGCATGATTATGTTGGCGAAAGGAAATCGCAGTCAGGCTGTTACGGATGCATGTAAGAAATACGGTGGTTTTTATTTGGGTTCTATCGGTGGCCCGGCTGCTATTCTGGCACAGAATAACATTAAGCATATAGAATGTGTGGAATATCCTGAGCTTGGAATGGAAGCTATCTGGAAAATAGAAGTGGAGGATTTCCCTGCATTTATTCTGGTTGATAACAAAGGAAATGATTTCTTTAAGCAAATAAAGCCTCGTTGTGCAGGCGGAAATTGCAAATAAATTATGGTTCTGATAAAAAAATAAGCTGCATTAATGTTTGATGCGGCTTATTTTTTTTTGTTATTTCGGACCGGTTATAGTTTGTAGCCCCATTGTTCGAGAGCAAACGACCAGTTCTCTTCTACCAGTTTTACGGTTTCCGGTTTGTATTGGTAAGCATTCTTTTTATATCCTTTCTTCTTATTTACGTACGCTTCAATGCTTGTACGTGCTTCTTCGAAACCGGGAATGGACAGCTTTTTGTATATTTCTTGTGTAATGTCGAAGGCATTTTTCTCATAGTCTTCGAATTTGACTTCTACCAAATTGCCTTCGGGGATAAATTTTTTGTCGGCTTCATACTTATGATATAGTTTTGTGTAGATGGAAAGAATGTTCTCCTGCAGTTGCTCGTTGCTTATGTTCTGCAACTTTAAGGGCTGGATTGTATTTGTGAAAAAGCTTCTTGTCGATTCGAAAACAGTATATGGATTTCTTATCAGGTAGATGAATTTTGCATTAGGGAACATCTTTACCAATTCTTTTACCCGTCCCGTATGAGGAGGATTTTTGCTTAGGAATTGATTCCCGCCGGTGTTCCAAAGAGAAATCTTAATCAGTTTGTAGAATATGTCTTCAAAAGCTTTCAATTCTTCTTGGGGTATATTATCAAAAAGTAAGTATTTGTCGGCATATTCTTGCATATGTTTTGGCAAGAACCAGAAGTTATAGTAGGTATATGGCATCATATTTGCCAGTGCAAACTCTTCTTCTTGCGGTAGGTCTACGGCCAGTTCCATATTGTCGGTCGGGCGTTTGTTCGGCATCAGCCAACTCATATTTTTCTTGAAGAACGGTTGTCCCCACATGATTAAATGCGGGAATACGGTTTGATATGTCGTATTATATCCGAAATGTTTGTCGCACGAGAATACATTATGCATGAATGTCGTGCCGCTTCTCCAGTGGCCTAAGATGAAGACCGGGTCATGTTCCAGCGGCTTGTCAGCAAGCAGCTTTTCGTATTTGCGGTCTTGTAAAGGTTTTAGTGTGGATAAAAGCCGGCAGACAACCTTTGTCAGTCTGTATTTTCCTTTATATTCTGCATCAATTATGCGGTTGTTTGTAATTTGCTTGAACGTTTTCCAGTCAGCTCCTACCAGCGTATTGATTGGTAATTTATTAAATTCTAATACTCCCATGAATATGATTTATGTAATTGTTGGTGAGATAATTTTTTACTGTGACTATTTTTTTACATCAAGAGCGATACCTTGCCGGTTCAGTTCTTGCACGATTTTATCGACGGTTCCGTAATGTTCTGCCGGGATATCTAATTTAGGAAGATTAAGGACGGGAAGTTCCATTTTATTGTGTATATCTTTTTCGTCGATACTTCCGATAATCATCCCGACTGCACTGGTATTATTTGTGATTGGGTCGATGAGGATGAATGCACCGGTTGCTTTGTTTTTTGTGTACGGATCGAAGAATAGTTCTTTTGATGACGTTAGTGTTACTCGTGCAATTTGGTTCAGCTGCATGGGTACGTCTTCCTTTTTTAAGCGGCCGTTCTCAACGCTCAGATGCTCCATTGTATTAATATCTACTTTATATTCGATATGATCTATACGGGTTCTGCTCGTGTTTGTCGTCTGTTTCAGGAAGAACGATTTTTCCAAATCCATAGGTTCTTCATCCATCCATACCAGCATTGCTTCAAAGTATCTTCCGATGGTCGGCACATTATCGGGGTGAACCAGCATTTCACCTCGTGAGACATCGATTTCATCTGTCAGTGTGAGGGTGACAGACATCGGCGGGAATGCATAATCGATTTCTCCTTCGTAGGTAACAATGCTTTTTATATGTGATTTCTTTCCGGAAGGAAGAGCTACCACTTCATCGCCTTTTCGAATAATTCCTGATGCTACTTTTCCACAGAATCCCCGGAAGTCGAGGTTGGGACGCAAAACATATTGTACAGGATAGCGGAAATCTTTTAAATTATGGTCGTTCCCTATTTTTACAGTCTCGAGAAATTCCAGGAGTGACGGACCATTATACCATGGTGTACGTTGGGATTTTTCCACTACATTGTCACCATCGAGAGCAGAAAGCGGTATGCATTGAAGGTCGGGGATGCCTAATGGTTGGATAAAGGACTGGTATTCTGTTACGATTTTATCGAATACTTCTTTAGAGAAGTCCACCAAATCCATTTTATTCACTGCCAGTATAACATGTTTGATACCGAGTAGAGAGACTAAATATGTGTGGCGGCGTGTTTGGGTTATAACGCCTGTTCTTGCATCGACAAGGATAACAGCGAGATTGGCCGTCGAACCGCCTGTGATCATATTTCTCGTATATTGTTCGTGTCCCGGAGTATCTGCTATTATAAACTTGCGGTTGTTTGTGGAAAAATAACGGTAAGCCACATCTATTGTAATGCCTTGTTCGCGTTCGGCTTTCAGGCCATCCAGTAATAAAGCATAGTCTATATGTTCTCCTGCATTGCCGACGCGTTTGCTGTCCCGTTCCAATGCGTCAAGTTGGTCTTCATATAGTTTTTTGCTGTCGAATAGCAATCGTCCGATTAAAGTTGATTTACCGTCATCGACAGAGCCGGCTGTTAAGAAGCGCAATAAGTCTTTTTGTTCGTCCTTTCTCAAGAATTCCTCGATAGACATTGTGCCGCGTGCTTCACCTTCCATCGGGTTTCCGGATTTGTTTTTATCTAATTCTTCCATTGATTTTTGATTTAAATGTTTATAGAATGCTGCATGGAAATTAAAAATATCCTTCACGTTTTTTTTGCTCCATGCTGGCTTCTTGATCGAAATCTATCACTCGTGTCGTGCGTTCGCTTTTTGTAGTGGTCATCATTTCCTCCACTATTTTTTCAATGGTATCGGCTTCGCTTTCGATGGCTCCTGTCAAAGGCCAACATCCGAGCGTACGGAAACGTATCTTTTTCATTTCGATTTTATCTTTATACTTCTCTGGCAGTCGGTCATCATCGGGCATAATCAGTTGGCCGTCGATGTTTACTACCGGACGTTCCTTGGCAAAGTAAAGAGGAACTATCGGAATTTTTTCCAATCGGATGTATTGCCATATGTCAAGTTCAGTCCAGTTACTTAGAGGGAATACCCGGATACTTTCTCCTTTGCGTATGCGTGCGTTGTAAATGTCCCATAGTTCCGGGCGTTGATTCTTCGGATCCCATTGGTGGAACTCGTTGCGGAATGAAAAGATACGCTCTTTGGCGCGGGATTTCTCTTCATCTCTTCTTGCTCCTCCAAAGGCTGCGTCAAATTTATATTTATCCAAAGCATGTAGAAGGGCTTGGGTTTTCATGAGATCCGTGTGCACCTTGCTGCCGTGAGTAAACGGTCCTACTCCTGCCCGGAAAGCATCCATATTGCTTTCTACGATTAGATTCCAGCCATATTTCTTTGCATAGTCATCGCGGAACTGAATCATTTCCTTGAATTTCCATTTAGAATCGATATGCATTAACGGGAAAGGGACTTTCCCGGGTGCGAATGCTTTTTCTGCCAGGCGTACCATGACGGATGAGTCTTTCCCGATACTATATAACATGACCGGGTTCTCAAATTCGGCCGCAACCTCACGGATGATGTGAATTGATTCGGCTTCGAGTTCTTTTAAATGGCTTAATTTATATTCTTCCTTCATTATTATTAAGAGTTTGTATGGAGAAGAAGGTATTGAAATACTAACCTTTCATCTTCGTTTTTTTATTATTTGTTTGTAAATGACACGATCGGTAAAATGCAATCCAGCAGCATATTTACCGATTCCTCTACGGATAATTGTGATGTATCCAGCGTGAGTGCAGGATGTAACGGCTTTTCAAATGGGGCAGATATGCCGGTGAAATTTTTAATCTCCTGTTTTCTTGCTTTGGCATATAGCCCTTTTACATCGCGACGTTCGCATTCTTCAAGTGGAGTACTGACATAGATTTCCATAAAATCTTTTTCTCCTATGATTTGGGCTGCCATTTTCCGGATAGCATTACTCGGACTGATAAATGCTGCAATGGTTATAATTCCGGTGTCAACGAATAACTTTCCGACTTCGGCTATGCGCCGTATGTTTTCTATGCGGTCTTCTTCTGAGAAACCGAGATTATTGTTTATCCCACTGCGTATATTATCTCCGTCAAGAATGCGGCATAAAAGTCCTCGTTTTTGCAGCTCTCTTTCCAATGCAATGGCCAATGTGCTTTTCCCCGAACCGCTTAAACCGGTAAACCAAATCATGAGACCATGCTGTTTCAACAGGTTTTCTTTATCTGTCCTGGAAAGCATTTTGTCGAATATTGGATATATATGTTCCATAATGATTGATATAATTAAGTGGTTGGTGTAAACGGCCAGATTAAGGGAATGAGAATGATGGATATAATCATTACAATTAAATCCATTGGAATACCGATTCTTGCAAAGTCGGTAAACTTATAATTTCCGGCACCTTGCACGATTAAATTTGTTTGATACCCGATGGGGGTTGCAAAGCCTGCAGATGCAGCAATACAAATGGCGATGAAAAACGGCATCGGATCAGCACCGAATTTATCGGCTGTTTCCAGTGCCAGCGGGAAAGCTAGTGCGGCAGCTGCATTGTTGGTGATAAGTTCGGTAATGATTAATGTGACAAAATAAAGTAATGCAAGGGCACCCCATGCGCCTAAAGAGCCGGATACGTCTTTTATAAACTCGGCAATCAGTGCAGCCAAGCCCGATTCTTCCATAGCTGCGCTGATGGCAAACGCGCAAGCTATTGTTATAAGGATGTCCCAGCTGATGTATTTTGTATATTTTTTTGGCGGGAACAGTTTGAGCCATGCCATGACTACTGCGGTAACTGATGCAAAAAAGAACATGTCTAATTTCACTTTTGGGAAATATTCCTGCATGACAGGGAGTTCCCCTACCGTTGCTCCTGCAATCATGATGATAAGAAGGGAAAAAGCTGTCCATTTCTTCCATGACGGAACAAATCTTGTCTGGATCTCTTTTCCGTTGGTCATCATTAAGAAGACTGAGGAGTCGCCCCAAGTTCTTGTAAAGGCATCGTCAGCCAGCAGTACGAGAGTATCGCCTTCCTGCAGTCTTACTTCTCCGAGATTTTCGGTAATAGTCTGGCCGTTTTGGCGTATTTCTTTAATTTCTGCTCCGTATCTTCTTTTGAAGTCGAAGTTTTTCAGTTTGCGTTTCAAGCCGGGAAAGCGTGAGGCCAGCACAACTTCTACGATATGTAATCCGCTTTCTGCGGCAGCATCGGCTTCTTCATCCTCAAAATTATCCGGACGTTCTGCAGGCAATAGCTTTTTTGATGTCAGGAATATGAAAATAAGTCCTACAATGGTAATGGGAATTCCTACGAAAGCGAGGTCGAACATTTTTAAACCGCTGAACCCTTTTTCTATCATCATGCCGTGAACCACTAGATTTGTTGAGGTTCCTATAAGTGTACATAAACCGCCGAGTATGGTCGCATAAGACAATGGAATAAGGAATTTAGTGCATGATAATCCTACTTTCTTCGCCCAGTTTTTTATGATTGGTGCAAAAATAACCACTACAGGGGTATTGTTTAGGAAAGCAGAGAATGCGCTGACAATGGGAAGAATACGCATTTGTGCTTTTGTGACAGTGGTTTCTTTTTCCGGGAGCACCTTCTTTACTATAGCCGTTAAGGCGCCGCTTTGTCTTATGCCTTCGCTGACAAGGTATAAAAGGGCAACGGTGATCATGCCTCGGTTACTGAATCCGGCGACCATTTGTTGCGGAGTGATAATACCTGCAGCCATGAAAAGTACGACTACGGACAGTAATACGATACCCGGTCGCATTTTATCTTTGACAAGAGCAATAAGCATTCCTGTCAAGCATGCTAGAACAAAAAGTATCTGGAAATTCATATGTCTAAATGATTTTTATGTATTTATTGTTTTTCGATATGCTCGTCTTTTTATTGAAAAGAGGCGATGAACCATGGATTTCTCAGGTCTTGTTTGTTGTAACACAGCGATGTTTCTGTCCCTGCTTGGAATACATGTCCTCCTGCAGCCCGTATGATGGCGTCTCCTGCAGCCGTATCCCATTCCATCGTCGGAGCAAAGCGCGGATAAACATCGGCATTTCCTTCGGCAATAAGGCATAATTTCAGCGAACTTCCGCTTGAGACTGTTTTTACATGGCGATGTTTCTGTTGCATTTCATCGATGTATTTTTGTGTTTCTTCGTTGAGGTGTGAGCGTGAGGCCACGATAACGAATTCGGTGCGTGAGGAATTGTTGTATGGGAGTTGTTCGGCTTTTGCGATGAGCGGCTTGAGCGAATTTATATTTTGTGCGTCCGGACTTTCTATTTCATTGACTTTATATGCTCCCAATGAGGAATCGGCAAAGTAAAGTTGTTTCTTTACCGGGATGTATATGATACCGGCTTCCGGTATGCCGTTCTTTACATAAGCAATGTTGACGGTAAATTCTCCGTTCCGTTTGATGAATTCTTTTGTTCCGTCTAATGGGTCAACTATCCATAATTCCTCCCAATTTAATCGTTCTTCAGCAGGAATATCTTTTCCTTCTTCGCTGAGGATGGGGTATGGGGTGGCTTTCAGAATTGATACAATCTTCTCATGCGCTTTTTTATCGGCAATTGTCAGTGGCGAGTTGTCTGCTTTTCTTTCAATTCCGAAATCGGCATTCGGATCTGTATATACTGTCATGATATCTTTCCCTGCTTCCAGTGCTGCCCGGATGGCAGTAAGTAATATGTTTGTATTCATACGTTGATAACAGGCTTATTTAGTGTCAATATAATTGCGAAATAATTATATTTTCGAGAATAATCGGTGGTTGATAATTCGTTTTTTTTGTTCTTTTATGTTTGTCTTTGTGTTGTGTCTGAAAAAATACTTCCGCGTTTTGTTGAGAACAATGGCATCTTTTCTCAAAAACGTTGAGAACTTTTCAGTTCAAAGATACAATAAATTATTTTAAATATAGGATGATTTTTCCGCTTATCTGTAATAAAGATATTTCACAGATCTTCGTATTGTATTCAGCCGATAAGATTCGTTCCTCTGCATCGAGCAGGCTTTGTTGCGCTTCGCGCATTTCTATTCCGGCCAGATTCCCCAGCAGATAACGTTCTTTGGCTATTTCATGGTTCTCTTTTGCTGCAATCAGATTTTGGCGTTCAAGTGTCAGCAACCGTAGATTATTGCAGTAGGCTTGCCAAAGATTGCTTAAGTCGGCACGTAAGGCCTGCTCCAATTGCTCTCTTTCCAGTTGTGCATTTCTGATGGCAAGGCTTGCATTATGTTTCTCGCGCCGTCGGTTCCCGTCGAATATATTGATACCTACGGTAACTCCTCCGTTAAATCCCCAGTTGTCCCGTCGTTTTATGCTGTTGATGTCGTACTTGTTTAGCGTATAACCGTATCCGGCATTCAGTTGTACATAAGGGTAATTGCGTGAAAGAATCTTTTTATAGTCGAACTGCGCCAGTGTCGTGTTCTGATCGGCCCTTAACAAGTTTGAATTGGTTGCCAGTGTGGCGTCCCAAAGTTCTGTAAAATTCAAGGAACTGTTGACGTTGATAATAGAATCTTTTACCTTTATCGGTCTGTCTACATCCTTTATGGCCATTAGCTCGTTCAGGTTGATGCGGGAAGTATGTACCAATTCTTGTTGTTTCATGTACTGGGCACTGTCGGCATTGAAGTCGACCATTGCCTGCTGATAATCCAATCTTGAGAAATTTCCCACGTGATATCTTTCTTCTACTATCCGCAGGCGTTCTTTAGAGAGCGATACGGCATAGCGGAAATTTTTCAGGCGGATTTCCTGTTGGATATAGTTGTAATATTCGGATGTAAGCGTGGCTATAAAATCTTCAATGGCTATTCTTGTATTGGTTTCGCCCTGTTTTTTTAGGACTTGCAGTTCTTTATATGTTGTGCTGATGTTGAATCCGTCGAAGATAGTCCAGTTCAGGTCGATGCCGGCATCCAGTGTTTGGTCGAAAACGCCTCGCGATTTGGTTGTTTCATCCGTTTCTCTTTGTCTGGAATTCGTATTGTTTGCCGAGACATTATATGCGGTTGTCAAGTCGATTGTCGGCAGGTATCCGGCATTTCCCGGTGTGGCATTGTTTCTCGCAATTTGTTCTTCATTGCGGGTTATGCGCAGAGAATAATTATTCTTAAGGCCTTCTTCGAGGCATTGTTTTAATGTATATTCATATTGGGCGTGAACTTTCAGTGTAGCGCTCAGCAGCAGAGTCAGTATATATATGTAACGTTTCATTCGGTTGTTTCCTTTGAAGTTGTCTTTTTTCTGTTTGTTGAAATAAATGAATAGATGGCCGGTACGATGTACATGGTGAGGAATGTGGATACCAGCATGCCTCCGATAACAGCAGTACCCATAGCAATTCGCTGATTGGCCCCTTCGCCTGAGGCAAAAGCCAGCGGGATCAAACCTAATACGGTAGCGGCGCTTGTCATTAAAATCGGGCGTAAGCGTTGCAGGGATGCGTCGCGTATGGCCTGCATTTTATCTTCTCCGGTTTCCTGTTTCTGGTTGGCGAACTCAACGATCAGGATTCCGTTTTTAGCAACGAGGCCGATTAGCATGATAATTCCTATTTGACTGAATATATTCATGGTGATATTTCCGAAATACATGAAGATTAAAGCTCCGGCAATGGCCAACGGAACGGTTAACATGATGATAAGCGGATCTTTGAAACTTTCGAACTGTGCGGCTAAAATAAGGTAAATCAATACCAGCGCAAGGATAAAAGCAAACATCAAGCTTGAGGAACTTTCCCGATAATCTTTCGAGTCTCCGGAAAGCGCAGTGCGGAATGTCTCGTCTAAGGTTTCGGCCGCAATTTTATCCATTTCCTCCAAACCTTCTCCTATTGTCTTTCCTTCTGCCAGTCCGGCCGAGATCGTTGCCGAAATAAATCGGTTATAGTGGTACAGTTTGGGCGGAGTTATCGCTTCAACGAATTCAACAAGATTGTCCAATTGTATCAGTTCTCCGTTTTCGCTTCGGATATAGAGTGATTTGATATTGGCGGGTTGGTTACGTTGTTGTCGGTTGATTTGTCCTAAAATCTCATATTGTTTCCCGTTCATGTAGAAGTAACCCATCCGTTGCCCGCTCAATCCGTACTGTAATGTCTCTGCAATGTCTCGTATGCTTACGCCCATACTTCCGGATTTATCCCGGTTGATGTTTACACGCATTTCAGGACTGCTGAATTTAAGATTGACATCGGCCATTTGAAATGTCGGGTTATCATACACTTTATTTAGGAATTCAGGTAGGATTTTTTCCAGTTTGTCGATGCTGACTGCCTGCAGGACATACTGGATAGGCATACTGTTTTTTCGTCCTCCAAAGGAAGATTGTTGTTGTACAAAGGCGCGGGCTTTTGTCTTGGTTTTTATTGCTTGTGAGAGTTTTTCAGCCATTTCCATCTGTGTATAATCGCGCTCTCTGATGTTTTTTAGGGTAATCTGAATATTTCCGCTTCCACTGGATACGCGGGCAGTCACGGCTTGTGCATCAGGAATTAGCGAGTCGACCAGCATATTAATGTCTTCTGTATAATCGCGAATGTATTCATAGCTGGCACCTTCTGCAGCTTTTGTATTGATATTTATTTGTGATCGGTCTTCCAACGGGGCCATTTCCGCCGGAATATTTCCCCATAGGTATCCGATGAGGCCGAGAGTTATGACGATAATGGGGATGGCCCATAAGCGTCTTTTTAAGAATGCTTCGAGTGAATGACTGTATAAACGGTTCATGCCTTCGAAGAAAGGTTCGGTCTTTCGATAGAACCAGTTTTGTTTTTCCCGCTTTTTCAGCATCTTGGTGGCAAGCATCGGTGTGAATGTAAGAGCCGCAAAAGCAGATATGATAACGGAACCGGCTACCACAAAACTGAACTCCCGGAACAGACGGCCGCTTGTTCCTTCCATAAAAACAATGGGGAGGAATACGGCCACCAATGTGATGGTCGTGGAGATTATTGCGAAGAAAATTTCTTTGGCCCCTTCTAATCCGGCATCAAACGGGTTCATACCTCGTTCTATTCGTATATAAATGTTCTCGGTCATAACGATGGCGTCGTCTACAACCAATCCGACGGATAATACGACAGCCAGCATTGTCAGCACATTTATTGAGAATCCGGCAACATACATGACGAAGAATGCTCCGATAAGCGATACGGGAATGACGATACATGGAATCAGTGTTACTCGCCAATCGCGCAGGAAAAGGAAGATGATAATAATGACCAGGAAGAAAGCTTCATAGACCGTGCTTTCGACTTCGGCGATGGAAGCTCGGATGAACCTCGTATTATCAAATCCGTATGTATAGGAAACATCATCCGGAAGATCTTTTTCCATTTGTTTCATACGCTCATATACGGCATCGGCTATTTCGATATGATTGGCGCCCGGTTGTGGGATAACAACAACTCCAACCATAGGAATTCCGTTCATCTTCATATAACTTTTTATGTCTGCTGCGCCTAATTCTGCATAGCCAATGTCGCTAAAGCGAATAATTTGTCCGTTGACTTCTTTAATGACAACGTTGTTGAATTCGGCAGCTGAATGCATTTGTCCCATTGTACGCAGGGTAAGTTCTACAGTATTCCCCTCGATGCTGCCGGAAGGAAGTTCTACATTTTCGGCATCAATGGCAGTTTTTATGTCAACAGGCGTGATTCCATAGCCGGCCATTTTAATTGGATCTAACCAAAGACGCATGGAATATCGTTTTTCTCCCCAAATCGACACGCTGCTGACATCCGAAATTGTTTGTAATTGCTCTTTTACCGTGAGATCGGCAATTTCGCTCAATTCGAGTAAAGAACGGGTATTGCTTTGAATCGCAACCATAAGAATCGGACTGGCATCGGCATCGGCTTTTGAGACTGTTGGAGGGTCACAGTCGCGGGGTAGGTATCTTTGGGCTCGGGAAACCTTGTCACGTACGTCATTGGCTGCAGTTTCCAGATCAACGGATAACTCAAATTCTACGGTGATACGGCATTGCCCTTGTTGGCTGACGCTGGAAAGTGAACGTATTCCCGGAATACCGTTGATGTTTTGTTCCAAAGGTTCTGTTATCTGGTTCTCGATAACATCGGCATTGGCACCCGAATAACTGCATGTAACTGATATGATAGGATTGTCAACAGATGGGTATTCTCGGACACCAAGCGTGGTATAACCAATCAAACCGAACAGCAGGATTATGATTGTTAATACGGTTGCTAATACCGGTCTGCGGATACTTAGTTCTGAAATGTTCATAAGACGGTATCAGTTTATGTTATCGATAATGATCGGCATTCCGGTACGTAACTGTAAAGTTCCTGATGTCAAAATGGTGTCTCCTGCGGATAATCCTTTTAAGACCTGTACTTCTGCTTCAGTTCGAATGCCAATCTCTACATCGACGGGATAAGCAAATCCGGAACGGTATACGAAGACTTTGTTTTTCCCCATTTCCGGAACAATTGCTTCGGAGGGAATTGCTATGGCATTGTTTATCTCTTTTTGTTTCAACTGAACGCTTACGAATCTTCCGGGGAACAGTTCTCTGTTTGTGTTTGGATAGATGGCTCTGACTCTTAATGAGCGGGTTTCTTTGTCGATGCTGGACTCTGTTGCGTATACTTGTGCTTTAAAAGTTTCTAATTTCCCGCTGAGAGTAAACGTCAGGTTTGTGCCTTTTTTTACTTGGTCGGCGTAGCGCTCAGAAATATAAAACTCCACTTTTAATGGTGTGACCTTTGTCAGTCTTGCAATGACCGTGGTGGGAGAGGCGTAAGCACCTACACTTACTTGTCGCAGACCGAGAATTCCATCGAAAGGAGCCCGTAATTCTGTCATGGCTATATTTGCTTTTACGTTTTCAATGTCAGCGTATAGTGTTTCCAATTCCGTCTTTACTTGTTCATAGGCTTCTTTACTTACGGCATCCCGTTGCAATAATGCGTCTTGGCGGAACACGCGGTCTCTGGCTAAAGGCATTTGGGCATTCAGACGTTTTAGCTGAGCTTGTAACTGACTGTCGTTTACTTTTGCAAGCAACTGATTCTTACTTACGAATGAACCTTCGGTAAAAAATATATCAATAATCTTGCCGGATGATTCGAAAGATAAGTCCACTTCTTCATCAGGAACGAGTTCGCCTGTGACAAAGATTTCATTACTTAAATGATGCGGCCTTATGATTTTTGCGTTTACATTAAGCGCTTTCTTGTTTTCATTGGTCTTCGGGAGCTGAGTAATATTTAATTCTTTATTCTCTTTGGGCGTAAAAGAATAGATGCCTAAGCCGACTAATCCGGCTCCTATAATCGTAATAATTCCCCATTTGATTCGTTTGTCCATGTGTTTTTAGATGAAAAGAGTATGTTAAAGTAGATGTCTTTTTTGCGGTTAAAAGTTTTTATTTGCCATTTTCCATAGGCCTAAGAACGAAGCCTTTGTTATGTCAGTCAGTTTATCCCAGTTTATTTTTTCTGTTTCGTCACCAGGCATGTGATAATCCGGATGCCCATCTGTATGATACCACATGATTGGAATATCTAATTTTGCGAATGAACTGTTGTCGCTTCCGCCCACAGGCTTGTCCCATGCCCGGTAGTCAGGTTCTAATTTCAGGTTGTATTGTTGGATATCATTCTTCAGCCATTGCTCGAAAACCGGTTTTCCGGCAGTGTAAAAATAGACGACATGGCGTGGTTTCGCCTCATTGTTGTTCCGGCCTATCATGTCGAAGTTCAGATAACCTTTCACTTTCCCGATGGAAGCAAAGGTTTGCGTGAAATAGCGTGAGCCGAGTAATCCTTTTTCTTCTCCGTCCCAAAATGCGAAAATGACGGTTCGTTTTGGACGTGTCCCACAATTGACGAATGCACGTGCTATTTGTAATACGGCAGAAACGCCTGAGGCATTATCATCTGCCCCGTTATATATTTGATCGTTTCCCAGCATAGGGTCATATCCGAGATGGTCGTAATGAGCACCGATGATGACAATTTCGTCCGATGATTCTCCTTCGATTTTGGCGAGGATATTGCGCATTGTAAATCGTTGATGCACGCCTTGTCTGATTTTGGCAATAGAATCCGGGTGGATTTCCAGTCGTCCTTTTTTTTGTCTTTCTACACGATAGGCTTCGAATGGTTGGAAATAGTCTTCAAAAACGGGTTTTAATCCCATTTGTGCGAGCAGAGATGCGATATAATTTCCTGCGATTTTTCCTCCTTTCCATCCGGCTTCGCGTCCTTCAAGTTCATCGGATGCCAAGAAACGGACTATGGCTTTTGCAGACGTTTGATTTATCGTGTTGAGGCCTTTTTCCTCGTTTTTGTGGAGAAACGGCCGTTGCCCTTGAATTGTTTGTTGGCCTGCAAACATCAATAGGACTAATAATATGTATTGACAGATTGTTTTCATGTGGTGACATTTTTAGTATGCTGCGCGGTATTTCCCTTCGTTTTTATCTTCCAGAATATTGAGATATGACGTATATCGTGATTCGCTTATGCAATGATTTTCTACGGCTTTTCGAACGGCACATCCGGGCTCATGACGGTGAGTGCAATTATTGTATTTGCATTGTGCGGAATATTTGAAGATTTCTTTGAAATAATGTCCTACTTCTTCGTCTTTCATGTCAATAGTTCCGAACCCTTTTATTCCGGGTGTATCAATAATATATCCGTTTCCTTCCACAAAATACATTTCAGAAAAGGTTGTCGTATGCATACCTTTATTGTGATATTCAGAAATTTCGTGAGTCCTTAATTGCTGTTCGGGGAGAATCGCATTGATTAATGTAGATTTTCCTACTCCGGAGTGCCCGGAAAAAAGTGTGATTTTGCCTGGAAGAATTTTTTTTATTTCGTCTACTCCTTCGTTGTTTATCGCAGATATGCGGTGACATGGGTAACCTATGTGTGTATAGAGCTTGATTAATTTCTCCATATAATGCCTTTCTTCTTCAGAATATCGGTCTGTTTTGTTGAAAACCAAGTGCGTTGATATTCCGTAAGCTTCAGCCGAAGCGAGAAAACGGTCGATAAAGACTGTTGACGTTTCAGGATAATTAACTGTGATGATCAGCAGGCACAAGTCGAGGTTTGCAGCAATAATGTGCGATTGTTTTGATAAGTTTGAAGCACGGCGGATGATGTAATTCCTACGGTCTTCTATTTCTGTGATGAACGCAGTGCCGTCTGTGTTTAAGGATATTTGTACACGGTCTCCTATAGCAATAGGATTTGTACTTCGAATGTCTTTAAGTCTGAAATTTCCTTTTATTTTGCATTCGATGTCTTGCCCATTGTCCGTTCGTACAGTATACCAGCTTCCTGTGCTTTTTATGACTAAGCCTTTATTCAAAACGTATATAAGTTATGAGGATTATGCTTTTCGTTTAATAAGATAACTGAGATATTGAGGTAAAATGAACCTTATGTTTTGCTTGAAATAAAGCAATGCTTGTGGCAAAACATAAGGTCATTGTTCTAAAGGATAATAGGTGTATAGTTCTTTTCGCCGTCAAAAACAGCTCTGTTTTCTCTTTTAAAAGATTTATACAGTCATTATCTCTTTGTCTTTGGCGCTTAACATGTCATCAATTTGTTTGATGAACTTGTCATGAATCTTTTGGATTTTTCCTTCGGCATCTTTTTGTTCATCTTCCGGCATGCCGTCCTTTACTGCTTTTTTCAGAGCCTCGATTGCATCGCGACGTGCGTTTCTTACGCTGATTTTAGCTGTTTCTCCTTCTCCTTTGCATTGCTTTGCAAGTTGTTTACGTCTTTCTTCCGTCAGAGGAGGAATGCCTAATCGGATGACTTCTCCGTTGTTTTCGGGCATAATTCCAAGTTCAGAGTCAATAATCGCCTTTTCAATGATGCGGAACATGCTTTTGTCCCATGGCTTGATTGCAATGCTTCTTACATCCGGCGTGGTGATTGCTGCGACATTATTGATAGGAACCATGCTTCCATAAGAGTTCACACGAATGCCATCAAGCAGACGAATATCAGCTTTCCCTGCGCGAATATGTGCCAATTCGTCCTCTAAATGCATCGTAGCTAACTCCATTTTTTCTTCTGTTTCGTGTAGAATCGTTTTTGAGTCTGCCATATATTTTTTGTTTTTAGTGTTTGTTTTATGATGTTTTACAGTAATATAGAACAAAAGTAAGGTATTTTTTAAATACTTGCAATATTGCTTTTGTTTATTTTGTTCGATTGACGTAGCGTTTTCCCGGTTTAGGATATTTGCAAGATGCGTCATCTAAAACCAAAACCCAGTCGATTAATTCCCCCAGATGGGGTGGAGTGAATTCTTTTTCGCTGTGATTGTTGGGAAATGTTCCTATTAATTTTGCTTTTCCGTTGCGCGGATTATACCACCATGCTTTTATTTTTTCCCCTTTTATTGCTTGCATGTTTACTTTAAACGGTCGGGATACCGGGACATAAATCATGGCGTATGAACCGTTTTTATCTTTTGTTGCTACAAACCGATAGCGTCCTTCTCCCGGTATGAGTGTCGTTATTTTGTCTGGAATGATAATGTCTTTAGCCGGAACGCGGGAAAAGAATGGACGGGATTCTATTAATAATCGTCCGTAAAGCATTTGTTCTGCTCCCGGTTGGTTGAGGGCTTCTTTCCATGGGAGCAGCGGATTGTTGATGGGGGAACGGGGTTTGTCGGGATCATACATTTGCCAGATGGCATGATTTCCGTAAGTGTGTCCGAAAGCTCCGTTGAACAAATCCCAATAAAGCATTTTTCTTATATCTGCTGCAATGGAATGTCCGAACTTGGGAGCGTTGAAACTTATCGGATGATCCTCGTATAAAGGTTCTCCGTCTATGACAGGTTTTATCGGATTCAATTCGTAATCTTTCAATGTCTCATTGTATGTTCCGGTGTAATCGGTAGTATGTCCGTTCTGGCGCATATTGAAATCCAACCAGTCTTCATTGTGAAACCATCGTGAGGAACCGGCACTCCCGCATGGATGAAATGTAATCAGTTGGTTCTTTCCACAGCTCTCTCTTATACCTTCAGCCATAGCTCTGATGATTTCTTTTTGCTGGTTGTTTTCTACATTCCGGTCTCCTCCGAGGATCCAGATGATTTGTTTGTCTTTATATCTGCTGCCGATAAATCGTCCATATGCTTTTGCATTTTCCACATTGAATAAGGGTTTGTTCCCGTTTTCGGGTATGTTGTCGTGCCAATAACGTCCCCATGTCGGTAAAAGTCCGACATATAATCCCAGTTGATTGGCTTTGTCTATGACATAATCTACATGGTCCCAGTAATCATTATCCGCCCCTTCTACAATAGCCGGTGTGGCAGGATTGTAGTCAAGCAACGGCAAATGCCCGTAGGCATTGGGCTCTTTATGTCCGTCGAACTCGGCAATGGCAACAGCTTGTATAACCGTAAACCCTTTATCTGCTCTGTCTTGCAGGTAAAAGTCGGCTTCTTCCTTATTCAGGCGATGAAAGATTTCCCATGCTGTATCGCCTAAATAGAAAAAAGGAGTGCCGTCTTTGTATTGCAAGAACCTTTTGTTTTCAGAAACTTGCAGTGAACTTTTCTCAAAAATATGGGCATCTTTTTGCTGCTTTGCCTGTGCATATACGGCGGAACATAATCCGAGAGTTAAAATAAGAAATGCTTTTTTCATGATATTTGAGGATAAAGTTTAACGTGATGATATGTCGTTCGTTCTGTAAGGCAGACATAATCTTAGTTATGTACCAGCGTTCCTATCGGTTCTCCTGCAATTACTTTTTTCAGATTTCCTACAGTGTCCATGTCAAACACGATGATAGGCAGGTTGTTTTCTTTGCACATGCAGGTAGCTGTAAGGTCCATTACTTTTAGGCCCTGAGCCAATACTTCATCGTATGTGATGTCGTTATATTTTATTGCTGTGGGGTCTTTTTCCGGATCGGCGGTATAAATCCCGTCAACGCGTGTGCCTTTCAGCATGACATCTGCTTCAATTTCTATCCCTCGAAGGGAAGAACCGGTGTCTGTGGTGAAGAAAGGATTCCCTGTTCCTGCCGACATGATTACGATTTCTCCTTTTTCCATTGCCTCGATAGCTTTCCATTTTGTGTAAAACTCGCCGATAGGTTCCATGCGGATGGCAGTGAGTACGCGGTTTTTTACGCATGTCGCAGTGAGGGCAGAACTTAATCCGAGACTGTTTATCACGGTGGCCAGCATACCCATTTGGTCTCCTTTGACGCGATCGAACCCTTTCCCTGTGCCGCTTAACCCGCGAAAGATATTACCTCCGCCTATGACGATACCGATTTGTACGCCCATTTCATGGATCTCCTTGATTTGTTCTGCATATTCTTTGAGGCGTTTCTCGTCAATTCCGTATTTCTTTTCTCCCATCAGGCTCTCTCCGCTGAGCTTTAGCAGGACACGTTTGTATTTTACCATAGCTTTGTCGTTTTAAAATGTTTGTATGCAAAAATAGGGATTAATTTATGTTTCCGCAAAAATAAGGCTTGCATAATGCCGCGAATGCCTAAATAGACGATGAAAGCCAGCCATAAAGCATGATTTTGCAGCAGGTCGCGCAGGGAAAGGTAGGTGAGGAAGAAACAGACCGTTGCAGCCGTCATAGAATAAAGCATGATGTCTGTTTTTGTAGAACCGATGCATATCCCGTCGAACAAGAAGGCGGAAAAACTTATGAGCGGGATTGTCAATGCCCAAAAGAAGTATTGTCTGGAAGCAATGATTACGCTTTCGTTGTTGGTAAGCAGTGACAGAAAATCACTGCCGCCCATTCCGTAAAGAAGGGTAAATAGAAGAGATAATGCAATGCCCCAGAAGAATAATCGGGAGATGGTGTCATGTAATGTCCGGAAATTCCGCGAACCGATGAGTTTGCCGGTAAGAGCCTCGCCTGCATATGCGAAACCATCCATGATATAAGAGAATAAAGTGAAAAGTTGCATCAGTAGTGTATTCAC
This sequence comes from uncultured Bacteroides sp., assembly GCA_949285025.1. Classification (GTDB taxonomy): domain Bacteria; phylum Bacteroidota; class Bacteroidia; order Bacteroidales; family Bacteroidaceae; genus Phocaeicola. The sequence continues at coordinate 91,152 of CASDXG010000096.1, forward strand.
GGCTAATGTGATATCTCCATATGAAGCACTTGTTGACGTAAAAAAAACGGTGACACATATCAGGCATAGCGTGCGCAAAAAGATATCCCGGTTTACTTGGAAAAATTGTAGCATGGCGTGGCGTTCGAATAAATGTTTCCGATGGAGGTATTTATGTAAATTGCAGTAATAGCGTCTCCAAAGGAATATTGCCATGAAAAGGCCTGCATATTGTGCTATTAATGTGCCTAAAGCTACTCCTTCTATTTTCATGTTGCAGAGAAATACAAAGGTAATGCTGGCTGCAATGTTTATAATGTTTTGTACGATGGCGATGAACATGGGGAAACGGGAATTCTGCATTCCGATGAACCAGCCGTTGAAACTATATAATCCAAGCATGGCCGGTGCACCCCAGATGCAGATCCGGAAGTAAAGAGACGCAAGACTTTCCACTTCAGGAGAAGCGTCAATAAAATAAAATGATATTAAGCGCAGGGGCGTTTGCAGTAGAATCAGAAGCAGGGAAAGAAGTAATCCTATGAGGACAGAGCGCAGCAGCAACCGGGTTGTACCCGGCAAATCATGTCGGCCTAAAGCTTGTGATGTCATGCCGCCTGTGCCCATCCGTAAAAAGCTGAATATCCAGTAAATCATATTAAACAGCATACTTCCTATGGCAATGGCACCTATGTAGGAAGGTGTGCCTAAATGTCCGACAATTGTAATATCTATCAATCCCAAAAGCGGAACCGTTATGTTGGAAATAATGGACGGAACGGCGATGTGGAGTATCTTCTTTGTTGTTCGATTCATGGGTGCATTTATAAAAGATGCTTGTCGATGACGAATTTTACTTCTTTGAATAAATATTCTCGCCGGTGCAGATGATCATCTGTAAGAATAAGTTTTCCTGTAGATTCCACATCGTCTATTTGAGCATAAAAGCTTCCTTGTGCGTCTTTGTAGGGGAAAAAGCCGTTACGGCGGTACAGCCGTGTTTTATATTTCGCGGAAATATCTTCGTTTTTGCCTTTGCGTAACAGCTCATAGTATGAAATAAGATGTTTCATGAATTGTCTTAAAATAATTTTCCGGTCGTACGTTGATCCGGTAATTTGCTGTAAAGACACCGGATTGGGTGCGTCGCTTGTAAAAACTGTCTGGTTCAGATTAATGCCTGTCCCCGATATGGAACGATTGATATGCTCGCCTGTAAGGTCGTTTTCTATCAGCGTTCCACAAAGTTTGCAGTCTTTCCAGTAGATATCGTTCGGCCATTTTATGGAAATGTCGGGGGTGTAGGCGGAAAGGGTGTCATAGAGTGCCAAAGCTGTTATTTCGGACAGAAGAAACTGATGGCGTATATTTAAGAAGTGTGGGAATACGACAAAACTGAACAGCAGGTTCTTCCTGGTTTCCGACTCCCAACTGTTCCCTCGTTGTCCGCGACCGGATGTTTGAAAGTCTGCATATACGCATGTGAATTCTTTTATATTTTCTTTGTCACAAAGTGACGTTAAATAATTATTGGTTGAGTCCGTCTCTGCTATATGAATGAGAGTGGCATTATTCATTGTGAAGTTCTTTTGTCTTTTGTTGTTGTATTTTACCAGATTGGCGGAAGGAAAGCGTCCTTGATATGTTTGATTTCGAAAGGGGCACATGTCCCTATGACGGAAATAATGTCGAATCTGACGGGTAAATCGAGCTCAAATTTTTTCAGATACTCGTCAGTCGATTCTATGATATGACGGATTTTTCCTTGACTTACGGCATCTTCCGGATTCCCGAATTCCTTGTCCGTCCGGGTTTTTACCTCGATGATAATGAGTTCTCCGTCTTTTTCTGCAACGATATCCAAGTCGCGTTTCCCTGAGCGCCAGTCGCGATGTCGGATGATGTATCCGTGTTCTTCAAGGAAGATTGCAGCAGCCGCTTCACCCATTCTGCCTAATTCGTTATGCGAGGCCATATATTCTATTTTTTGCAAAAATACATATTTTCTGTTTTTATATATTGTTTAAGTGATTAAATTTGTACCATCTATGGTGAATAACGGAAAGAGACGAAGAAAAGTGCCGGCCTCGTTACCACCGCGAAAGCAGCGGATGGTATGTCTGATGAGTGAGGAAGAGATGCAGATTGTGAATCGTTATCTGAAAAGATACCAGATAACGAATAAGGCGCGTTGGCTTCGTGAGACAATTCTGGCCTTTATTCATCAGACGATGGAAGAAGATTACCCTACTTTATTCAAGGAACACGATATGCGACGGTAAAGAATATGGCGGATGATGTGTATTATATGAAGCAGGCTTTGCTTGAAGCAGAAGCCGCAGCGCGGGCAGGGGAAGTTCCTGTCGGCGCGGTTGTGGTTTGTCGTGACCGTATCATTGCACGTGCGCATAATCTGACGGAGACATTGAACGATGTGACTGCACATGCCGAAATGCAGACTATTACGGCTGCTTCGAATGCTTTGGGTGGAAAGTATCTGAATGATTGTACGCTTTATGTCACAGTTGAGCCATGTGTAATGTGTGCCGGTGCGATAGCTTGGGCGCAAACGGGCAGGCTTGTTTTCGGTGCACCGGATGAGAAACGGGGATATCTGCGTTATGCCCCTCAGTCGTTGCATCCCAAAACAGTGGTGTCTCAAGGCATATTGGCAGATGAATGTGCTGAAATTATGAGAAGTTTTTTTCGGGAACGGCGTTGACAGTTCAGAAAGAAAGTCTTTTAGCTTGTTATTCCTTTTTTTCTTTTATGTCTTCATAGTCCACATATTCGCCATCTGTATGGTCGAACAGTTTCTTTCGTCGCGGGCTTTGGGTCGAATCGTCCGCACCTTTTGTGTGAAAGCCCGTCTTGTTTGATGTGGTTTTCTGGCGCGTTTTTTTCGGATCCGGCCCGCCGAATATCGAGCGGATGATTCTAAAGAAGAAAATTAATCCTAGAAAGATGACAAAGAAGCCGACAAAGAAAATTACAAATATGAGTTTAACTACCATTAAAGTCTTTATTTAAGTTTGCAGGTGATAAGCGATAACAGAATATACCATAAGATAATTGCAGCAAATCCGCTTAGTCCGAAAATCAGGAATAAGGGGATGCATACAATAAGAAACAAGTAGCTCCTTTTATTATTCTCCCAAGATGTGTCTTTGAATTTGAGAGAGAACATCGGGATTTCTGCTGTCAGAAGCAATGACATTACGATGACCAATATGAAAAGATAAAGGGCGTTGAATTGCTCCGATGTAAGAAAATCGTATGAACCAACTGTAAGAGAAGCCCAGAAAAGCGCATTGGCCGGAGTCGGAAGTCCGATAAAAGAGCTGACCTGTCGCTCGTCAATATTGAATTTAGCCAATCGTAATGCGGAAAAGATGGCAATCAGGAAAGCCGTATAAGGCATGATATGCATTACAGGTTCTAAGGAAGCAGGGTAATGCACCTCTTTGAATAGAGAAAAGACGATGGATGCCGGAGCCAATCCAAAGGTAATGTCATCGGCTAACGAATCCAATTCTTTGCCTATCGGTGAGGATACCTGCAGTAAACGTGCTGCCATTCCATCGAAGAAATCGAATATGGCTCCGATGATGATGAACAGAAATGCAGCTTTATATTGGCTTTCAAATGCCATATGACACGCAATACATCCTGAAAGCAGGTTGCAGCAGGTTAAGGTGTTGGGAATATATCGGGTAATGATATTCGCCATAGTGATAATTTCATTAGTTTAGTTTTGCAATAACGGTTTGGTTTCCTACGGTTTTCTGCCCCATTTTTACACAAACTTCCGAGCCGACAGGAAGATAAACATCTACACGTGAACCGAATTTGATAAAGCCCATGTGTTCGTCAATATAGCATTCCTCTCCTTTTTCTGCGTAGGTTACGATACGGCGTGCAACGGCTCCTGCTATTTGTCTTGCCATTACGGTGTGTCCTTCCGGCGTTTCAATGACAATTGTAGAGCGTTCGTTTTCCGTGCTTGCTTTCGGGAGCCATGCCTTTCTGAACCGTCCGTTTTGGTGGCCGACGTGCATGATCGTTCCTTCTACCGGGTACCAATTTGCATGGACATTGGTGATTCCCATGAAAATGGAAATCATCAGTCGTTTGTCATGAAAGTATTCGTGCTCTTCAACTTCCTCGATAACTACGATTTTCCCGTCGGCCGGGGCGACAACTGTTCTTTCCGTTGTTCCGTTAAACAGGCGGATGGGACAACGGAAAAAATTGACGATAGATAGGAAAAGTGCAATACTTATGGCACATATAATATAAAAAGGGATCTTACATGTCAGCCCGAAAAACAATGCCGAATTAATTAAAATCAGTAGAACGGCACTGATTATCAGTATATGATTGCCCTCGTTGTGTATGCGTATTTTCTTTAATTTCTTTATTTTATTTAGTTGGGTCATGACCAAAGAGACTTAAATATCACGCAAAAATATATTTATTTTGATAATCATGCAAATAAAAACGGATTAGAATGCCGTGCTTTGTTTGTCGGAGGATAAAAATGTTCTGATATAAATGCTTTCCGGTCGGGCTGATCATATTTCGAAAAAAAACAATATCTTTGATACGTTTTTTGAAAAAGAAGAGGAAGAAAATATGCAGGATTTTGTTCATTTACATGTTCACACCCAATATTCTATTTTAGATGGCCAGGCATCTATCCCCCGTCTGGTGGATAAAGCGATAAATGACGGTATGAAAGGGATAGCTGTAACCGATCATGGTGATATGTTCGGCATAAAAGAGTTCTTTAATTATGTAAATAAAAAGAATGGCGGAACGAATGCTTTGATAAAAGACTTGAAGAAGAAACTTGCAGAGCTGGAGTCGAAAGCAGAAAAAGATGCCGATGTTTTGTCTGAAATAACCGCATGTAATGAGCAAATCGCGGAAGCGAAAAAAAAATTGTTCAAGCCGATTATCGGATGCGAAATGTATGTTGCGCACCGGAGACTGACGGATAAAGACGGAAAAGCCGACCAAAGCGGATATCATCTCATTGTGCTTGCAAAAAACCTCAAGGGATATCATAATCTGATAAAGCTTGTTTCCAAAGCCTGGACGAAGGGATTTTATATGCGTCCGCGTACAGACAGGGTGGAACTTGAGAAATATCACGAAGGATTGATTATATGTTCCGCTTGTTTGGGAGGAGAAGTTCCGCGTAGGATAACGGCCGGACAAATGGAAGAGGCTGAGGAAGCAATCCGTTGGTATAAAAACATTTGGGGAGACGACTACTATTTGGAATTGCAAAGGCATAAGGCTACGGTAGCACGGGCTAATCATGAGACCTATAAATTGCAGGAAATTGTCAATGCCAAGCTGATAGAGCTTTCGAAAAAATACGATGTGAAGTTGGTTTGTACGAATGATGTACATTTTGTTGACGAAGAAAACGCGGAAGCACACGACCGGTTGATTTGTCTGAGCACAGGAAAAGATTTGGATGACCCGAAACGGATGCTTTATACCAAGCAAGAGTGGATGAAGACCCGTGAGGAGATGAATGAAATTTTCGCCGATATACCGGAAGCTTTGACCAATACGGTTGAGGTGTGCGATAAGGTAGAATTTTATTCTATAGACCATGCTCCCATAATGCCGACGTTCTCTATACCGGAAGATTTCGGAACGGAAGCGGAATACCGGAGGAAGTATTCGGAGAAAGACCTGTTCGATGAGTTTACTCAAGACGAAAACGGGAATGTTGTATTGGATGAGGCTGCGGCAAATGCCAAAATAGAACGGTTGGGAGGCTATGATAAACTGTACCGGATAAAACTGGAAGCTGATTATTTATCTAAACTGACTTATGATGGGGCGCGGCGCCGTTATGGAGATGTCTTGACGGATGAAATAAAAGAACGTTTGAATTTTGAATTGTATATCATGAAAACGATGGGTTTTCCGGGATATTTCTTGATAGTGCAGGACTTTATTTCTGCAGCCCGCGAGAAGTTGGACGTCTCTGTCGGGCCGGGACGTGGCTCGGCTGCAGGTTCTGCTGTGGCTTATTGTCTCGGAATTACCCAAATTGACCCCATAAAATATGATTTGCTTTTCGAGCGTTTTTTGAATCCGGACCGAATTTCCTTGCCGGATATTGATGTGGATTTTGATGATGACGGCAGAGGCAAGGTGCTGAATTGGGTTACAGAAAAGTACGGACAGGAGAAAGTTGCGCATATTATCACTTATGGTACGATGGCGACCAAGTTAGCTATTAAGGATGTGGCTCGTGTGCAGAAACTTCCATTGCCGGAAGCTGATCGCTTGTGCAAGTTGATTCCCGATAAAATTCCGGATAAAAAACTGAATCTGCCGAATGCAATTGCTTATGTTCCCGAATTGCAGGAAGCGGAAGTTTCCTCTGATCCGGTATTGCATGATACGATAAAGTATGCAAAGATGCTGGAAGGTAATGTCAGGAATACGGGTGTGCATGCATGTGGAACGATAATCTGCCGCGATGATATTACGGACTGGGTTCCGGTAAGTACTGCCGATGATAAAGAAACCGGAGAGAAAATGTTGGTAACGCAGTATGAAGGTTCAGTGATTGAGGATACCGGTCTGATAAAAATGGACTTTCTTGGTCTGAAGACATTATCGATTATTAAAGAGGCGATTGAGAATATAAAAAACAGCAAAGGGATTGTTTTAAATATTGATGAGATTCCAATTGATGATCCGGCGACATATAAGTTATATAGCGAAGGGCGTACCATTGGAACTTTTCAGTTTGAGTCGGCCGGGATGCAGAAATATTTACGGGAGCTTTGCCCGACAACTTTTGCCGATTTGATAGCGATGAACGCCCTTTATCGTCCGGGCCCGATGGATTATATTCCGGATTTTATTGACAGGAAGCACGGACGCAAGCCGATAGAATACGATATTCCTATTATGGAGAAGTATTTGAAGGATACTTACGGCATTACGGTTTATCAGGAACAGGTGATGTTATTGTCACGTTTACTTGCGGATTTTACGCGAGGAGAGTCAGATGCCTTGCGAAAGGCTATGGGAAAAAAATTACGTGACAAGTTGGATCATATGAAACCGAAGTTTATTGAAGGAGGGAAGAAGAACGGTTATGATCCTGTTGTGCTGGAGAAAATTTGGGCAGACTGGGAAAAGTTTGCTTCTTACGCTTTTAATAAATCTCACGCAACGTGTTATTCATGGGTTGCTTATCAGACAGCTTACTTGAAAGCAAACTATCCTGCGGAGTATATGGCAGCGGCAATGAGCCGGAATATCTCGAATATTACAGAAATTACGAAATTGATGGATGAATGTAAGGCTATGGGGGTACAGGTATTATGCCCGGACATCAATGAAAGTAGCATGAAGTTTTCTGTAAACCGTAAAGGGGATATCCGGTTTGGACTCGGTGCAATCAAGGGAGTCGGAGAGTCGGCCGTGAAATGTGTCCTGACAGAACGCGGAAAGAATGGACTGTTTAAAGATATATTCGATTTTGTCCAGAGAGTAAACCTGTCGGCTTGTAATCGGAAAAATATAGAAAATATGGCATTATCCGGTTGTTTTGACAGTTTTACCGGCATAAAAAGAGAAGATTTCTTCGCAAAGAACGCTAAAGAGGAGAGCTTTGTTGAAGTGTTGGTCCGTTATGGAAGTAAATATCAATCGGACGTAGACGTGGCAACCAACTCTTTGTTTGGTGAAGATTATAATGTAAGTGTCGCGACTCCGGAAATTATCTGTGCTCCTGCATGGGGAGACCTTGAACGGTTGAATAAGGAACGTGAATTGGTTGGCATCTATTTATCTGCCCATCCGTTGGATGAATATGCTGTTATTTTGGAAAACATATGTAATACACATATGGGCGATTTATCTGATTTGTCCGGGTTGCATGATAAAGATCTGGTATTGGGAGGGATTGTAATCGACGTGCGTGAGGGATATACAAAGAGAGGGAATCCATACGGAGTTGCTAAAGTTGAAGATTATTCAGGCGTGGCTGAGTTCGCATTTTTCGGGAGCGATTGGGTGGAAAAAAAGAACTTCTTTGCGGAAGGAATGTTTCTTTTCATGAGAGGAAAATGCGTGCCTGATAGGCGGAATGAAGAGAAATGGGAGGTAAAAATCAATACAATCGAATTGCTTCCGGAGGTGAAAGACCGGTTGGTTGAGAAAATCACAGTGACTGCCCCGCTTCTTGCAGTGACAGATGATATGGTGATGGAGCTGTCTACTATTGTAAAAAAACATCCGGGAACGTCGGATTTGTATTTTTTAATTAGAGATGAAGACGGACAGATGTATGTAAACTTATTGTCACGTACGGTGAAAGTTTCAGTGGGAAAAGAACTTGTTGGCTATTTAAAAAGTCAACCCCTGTTGGACTTTAAAATTAATTAGTATATTTGTCGCGTAATAAATAAAAAAGAATACTGTTATGGCGATGGAAATTAAAGATGAGAATTTTGAAACAATAGTCAACGAAGGAAAACCTGTTGTATTGGATTTTTGGGCAACATGGTGTGGCCCATGCAGACAAATCGCACCGTTTATCGAGGAACTGGCAGAAGAATATGCAAATGTAGTGAATATCGGTAAATGCGATGTCGATGAAAATGCCGATCTTCCGGCACGTTTCGGTATCCGTAATATACCTACCGTATTGTTTATCAAGAATGGTGAGGTTGTCGATAAACAAGTTGGTGCGACTACAAAGAGTGTTCTGAAAGAAAAGGTGGAAGCCTTGTTGAAATAATTAAAAGACAAAAGTGGTAATGAGTGCGGAAGATGATTTCTTGCAGGAGGCAGAAGATGATAAGCAGACGATAGAATTTATCAGGAACTATCTGCCACAAGAATTGAAAAGCAAGTTTTCGGACGATGACCTATACTATATATTCGATTTGATTGTTGAGTATTATACAACAAGTGGTTGCTTGGATGCGCAACCCGATGAGGAGGGATATATTAATATAGATCAGGACGAAATTGTTGATTATGTGGTGAAAAAAGCAAACAAAGAAGGCATGGGACCTTATGAACCTGAAGATGTTTTCTTTGTAGTGCAGGGGGAAATGGAATATGGAAATTCTTTGGGAGAAGTGGAATGACCTTTTAAAATAAGATGTTTTTATTCCAATATATAGGAAAGGGCGTCGGTGATATGTGTAACCGATGCCCTTTCTTTGTGCCGTTAATCCTTATCTTTTATAAGAAAGAATAAGATGTTTTCTGTAAGACATGACCGTCTTTTGCGACAGACGTGTCAGAATGTTCCTTTTTGTAACAAGATAAAAAAGAAAATACCCGTAGCCATCATCAGAAAACCTAATGTGGCATAACATATACGGGCACGTTTTCTTCCTACTTTGTTGACAATGAAACGTGTGTTTTGGGTCGTAAAAAACCAGTCCCAATCGAATAATGATGCGAGCAGGGATAGCAATCCTACTGCAACAAATATCGTTTGTATGATATAATGTATCGTCATTTGGATAATAACTTAGACTTTGTCCATGCGGATTAAACGTACATTGTTTTCAGTCTCTTCTATTGAAACCTTTACGGCATCTCCGGGAAGCAGTTCCTCTATCAGCTCCGGCCACTCGATGAAACAAAGGGCTCCGCTGTAGAAATAGTCTTCATATCCCATATCATAGACTTCTTCCAGCTTTTTGATGCGGTAAAAGTCGAAATGATATATCAGTTCTCCACTATTGCTGGAACGGTATTCGTTGACAATGGCGAAGGTGGGAGAGTTGATAACATCCGTTACGCCTAATTCTTCGCATACGGCTTTGATGAATGTCGTTTTGCCGGATCCCATTTTTCCATAGAATGCAAAAACAGTATTGTCGCCCATGTTCTCGATGAACTGTCGGGCTGTTTCATGAATGCAGTCGAGAGAGTTGATTCTAAGTTCCATGATATCTTTGTGACTTTTTCACATGCAAAACTATACAAAAAAAAGATGTTTTTATGTGAATAATGAATTTTTTTGCGAAATATTTAACGGAAATATCAAAATAATGTATCTCTGCGGCTCGTTGTGAAATTAAGTAATTTTTTGTGCATAAAATGCAAAAATACGAGAGCCTTGTGAAAGGTTCAGAGGGAAAAGAAATGTTTGGGATATATAAAGGCGAGAGTTTTTATGATATTTCAGAAGGATAATAGAGTTATATGAATATAAATTAGTTTTAGTAATTTGATGATGAAAAAGAAGTTCGTATAGTTATGCTTATTTCTATTAAGCATATTGGGAGCATGGGCGCTTCCGCCTGATTCAACTTTGGTCTTTCGTGGAACAGTTGTTGACGGGAATGGAGATCCCCTTCCCGGAGTGAATGTAATGGTAGTAGGGGAAGGAAAAAATATCGGCATGACAACCGGAATGGACGGTGGTTTTGCTTTGGGACTCCCCTCGAAGAATATTACAGTTCGAATCTCTTTTATTGGGATGGAGAGCATCAATGTTGACTTGTCGAAACTGAATCTTAGCAAGTCACATACGTTTACAATGGAGGATGATGCGAATGAATTAAAAGAGGTTGTGGTGACAGGTTATGCGAAAATCAGTAAAAACAGTTTTACCGGAACATCGGTAACTGTAACGGCAGACGAGTTGCAGTCGGTATCTAAAACCAATGTTTTAAGTGCATTGCAGGCATTCGATCCTTCTTTCCGTATCGCGGAAAATAATCTTATGGGGTCGAACCCGAATAATGTTCCTGAATTGTATATACGCGGACGCTCAGGTATCGGTACAACAGAATTGGATGCCGAAAGTCTTTCCCGCTCGAATTTGCAAAACAATCCGAATCTTCCTACGTTCATTATGGATGGCTTTGAGATTAGTGTCCAGAAGCTCTATGATATGGATCCTAATCGTATTGCAAGTATTACAATATTGAAGGATGCGGCTGCTACGGCAATGTATGGTTCTCGCGCAGCCAATGGTGTGGTAATTATTACAACTGTAACTCCGAAAGACGGAAAGATTAATGTGAATTATAACTTTACGGGAACTTTGGAATTCCCGGATCTTTCTGATTATAACATGATGAATGCGCGTGAGAAACTGGAAACAGAAGTCGCTGCAGGGATGTTTACTGCCGGAGAGGATGAAGACTTTGCAACACAAAGCTCGCTGGATAAGATCTATAATATGAAATTAAATAATGTAGTTCGCGGAGTGGATACTTACTGGTTATCGAAACCTCTTCGTACAGTATTTAATCATAAACATAGTTTATATTTGGATGGTGGAACAGATGATTTGCGCTGGGGAGCAGATTTGTCTTATACTTCCGGTGACGGGGTCATGAAGGGTTCTTTCCGTGACCGCATGGCCGGTGGCTTATCATTGTCTTATCGGTTGGGGTCTTTCCAGGTGCGTAACTATTTTTCTTACACCTATACTAATGCAGAAGAGTCTCCTTACGGGAGTTTTTCGGATTATACATCACAGTTGCCTTACGACGAGTTCACCGATGAATATGGCAATTATCTTGAAACGCTGTATCCGTGGAATGGAGGCACCGGGAATGTGAATCCGCTTTATGAGGCTACTTTGGGAAATTTTGACCGTAGTAAATCTTGGGAGTTGATAAACAATACGGAAGTGCTTTGGTATATAAATCATTATTGGTTACTGAAAGGACAGTTCAGCGTTACGAAAATTGATTCAGATTCACGTACATTTTTAGATCCTCGTTCGATGCAGAATGATGACCGTCTTTCAATAAACAACGTAGTTTCCGGGCAGTTGAATGTTGCAACATCTAACAGTGTGAGTTGGGATGCTACAGCGACATTGTCTTATAACCGTACCATTAAGAAAAATAGTCTGAACTTTCTTGTCGGTATTAATGCCACTTCAAGTACGGGGAACAGTTTCGGTATAAGTTATAAAGGCTTTCCTTCCGGAACATTGTCTTCTCCCGGATATGCAAATGAAATATCAGGTCTTCCATCGAATAGTGATACCAAAAGCCGTTTATTCGGAGCTTTGGGAACTTTCAACTATTCGTATGACGATATTTATCTGGCCGATTTCTCTGTCCGATTTGATGGAAACTCCGAATTCGGTTCCGATCAACGATTCGCTCCTTTCTTTTCAGGAGGTCTTGGATTGAATTTGCATAACTATGATTTTATGAGGCAATTCGACTGGATGAACCGTTTTAAGATTCGTGGAACGTATGGTATTACCGGTAAAGTCAATTTCTCTCCGTATGAAGCTCAGAATATTTATAGCATTATTACAGATAATTGGTATAAGACCGGTATCGGTGCTTCTTTGATGGGATTGGGAAATAGTGGCTTAGGTTGGGAGAAAACCCATAATATGGATCTAGGTCTTGATGTCGATATGTTTAAAGGATTGCTTCAAATGAATTTCTCTTATTACAGGAAAAGAACGGTCGATTTGGTAAATAGCGTTACGCTTCCCAGTTCAAGCGGCTTTACTACTTATAAGGATAATATAGGAGAAGTGATGAATAAGGGTGTGGAAATTCAGTTAAGAAGTACTGTTCTTAATAATAAAGACTGGATGGTGGCTTTGTTTGCGAACATGGCTCATAATAAAAATGAAATCACAAAAATCTCCGATAGTATGAAGGATTATAACAAACGCGTGCAGGAGAAGTATGCTAATTATAACTCAGCTCTTAATAAAGGAGATGCGTCGTATGCACAAACTTATTTGCAATATGTAGAAGGAGGCTCATTGACTTCTATATTCGGAGTGCAGTCGTTAGGAATTAACCCTGCCGATGGTAAGGAAGTTTTTGTGCGGCCGGATGGAACAATCACCTACGACTGGAATGCAGCCGATCAGGTAGTTATATGTAATGAAGAGCCGAAGTTGCAAGGTACGTTTGGGGTTAACCTTCGTTGGAAACAGTTTACTTTATATTCAACATTCATGTATGAATGCGGTGGACAACGCTATAATTCTACGTTGATTAGTAAAGTGGAAAACGCACACATCGAGAGCAGTAATGTCGATCGCCGAGTCTTGACAGGACGTTGGCAGAAGCCCGGTGATTGTACTCCTTATGGAAAGTTGCAAACGGATGGTGTTGTAGCGACAACCCGACCGACAAGTCGTTTCATTCAAGACTACAATGTTTTGAGTTTTAATTCTCTTACATTGGGTTATGATTTTAAGAGAGAAATGCTGAAGAAGGCAAAGATTGGGATGCTGCGTTTAGAACTTTCAGGAAATGATATCTTTCGTGCTTCTACTGTAAAGGCAGAACGTGGTTTGGATTATCCGTATTCCCGATCATTTGCCGTATCTGTTAAAATGAGTTTATAATAAAGTATTAAGCATAAGAAATAATGAAAAATATATATTCGTTTATATTGTTTTTGGCGTCGATGCTCACGTTTACAAGTTGTAATGATTGGCTTGACGTGGCTCCAAGCAATCAGGTGAATGAAGAACAGCTGTTTGAAAGTGGAGAAGGCTTCCGGAATGCATTGAATGGAATTTATCTTAATCTGGGAGACGGAAGCTTGTATGGGCGGAATCAAACTTGGGGATTCATGGATGCAATTGCTCAATATTACGACAAGTATGAGATGCAAAGCTCGTTTGCTTATTATAAAGCGATAAATTATCAGTTTGATGATAGCGATGTGAAGTCGATCATTTCTTCTATTTGGACAAATACATTCCGTAATATTGCGAATTGTAATAACTTGATTCTGCATGTAAGTCAGGCAGATCCCGGATTGTTTTCGGAAAGGGAATTTGAACGAAATATGATATGGGGCGAGGCTTTGGCGTTGCGCGCTTTCATGCATTTTGAAATTTTACGCATGTTTGCGCCTGTAAAGGATGACGGAAAATCTTATATTCCTTACGTTGATTCATATCCGACAATAGCGCCTTTATATGAAACCAACAGCAGCATTTTGAAGAAAGTTGTCCGTGATTTGAAAGAAGCAAAAGCGAAACTGGCGGAATGCGATAAGACTCCTGAACACATTCATTGGATGAAAACGGAAATGAGAATGCTGGGATCAGGTCTTTTGAGCGACGATCTTGCAAACGACATATTCTTTGCTTATCGGGGATATCGCATGAACTATTATGCAATTACGGCTCTTCTTGCACGTGTATATTGCTGGCAAGGTGAATATGAGTTGGCATACAATGAAGCGAAAGAAGTAATGGATGTGACCGACGAGGATGGGGCGTTTTGTTTTGATTTTGCCGAATATACAGATCTGTCAACGAACCGAAAAGATTATAACAGCATTATCTTGTCCTTCTTTAATAAGACTCTGCAGGAAGATTATAAGCCGTATATTACAAAAGGGAACCAGAATTTATTGGTGATGGATGCGGAAAGTGTGTTTGGAAATGAATCGACTGACAGGCGTTTCGCTTCGTTGACTTCACAATTAAGTTACGGTGTCGCTTCGTTGAAGTATGATATTGATGAACGGAATGATGGTTATGATATGTTGCCGATTATCCGTTTGAGTGAGATGTATTATATCGCAAGTGAGTATTATGCTGATAAAGGTGATTATGAAAATGCAGGAAAAATGCTTGATGAGGTGCGCGTAAAAAGAGGAATTCTTACTTCTAACTTGGCGGCAGGAGTGAATGCTAATAATTACATTGAAACGTTATTGAAAGAGATGCGCGCGGAGTTTGCTGCTGAAGGGCAGATGTTTTATCAGTATAAACGTTTGAACCGGAACCCGGGAGATAACGGCGCAGAGGTAGACGATGCCGTGATTTTTGTATTTGATAAACCGGAAAATGAAGATGTTTAATGAATAATTAGTCGAGTATGATGAAGAAATATATTTTATTAGCTGTGCTTTCGCTCACGTTATGGTCGTGTGCGGAAGATGAGATTAAACCTTATCATGGCAGGCAATACATTTACTTTTCCCAACTGTTGCCGAATGAAAAAGGTGAATCCATCGAGAACATTTCTATCTCTTTCAATAATTATCCGGGACAAGACGAATTGGAAGTAAAAGTAGGTCTGGGCCTAATCGGAACATTGTTTGCTGAAGCTACTCCCTATAAAGTGGAAGTGGTGGATGTGGATGACACGGAGGAAACGATAAAAAATGCCAATCCGGCAAATTACCGTTTGCCGGCTGAGACGAAATTTCTTCCGAATGCTGTAAATGATGTGCTGGTAGTTACGTTAATAAAAACCGATGATCTGAAGGAGAACGTTCGTCTGCGTTTGCGGTTGGTTCCGAATGAATATTTTGCCGGGACGATGGAGCAGTACGGACAAATCGATATTATATTCAATAATGTGGTGAGTGCTCCTTTATGGTGGGAGAGCGGTAGCGATACGGAAAAGCTGTTCCTGGGGGAATGGTCTGCTAAAAAACATCAGGCATTCTATGAATGCACGCAGATTGCCGATTTTGGAGCACTGAGTACCGCTGAAAAACGTGAGGCGGCATTGAAGTTTAAATATTATATTGCGGAACATAATCTTACAGAAGAGGACGGTACTCCGATGACTGTTCCGGTAAGTTAAATAATGAATGATTATGAAAATAGAAAATATAATTTTGATTGCCTGTTCCTTTTATGGATTTACTTCCTGTTATGAAGATAAAGGGAATTACGATTACATGGCAATGAATGACATTACAGTATCTGTTAATACGGAAAATGATTCGTATGCTCTCGGAGATAAACTCAGTGTTACTCCCGAACTTACTTTTGCGATGGGACAGGAAACATCCGAACTTTCTTACACATGGACTTTCGATGGTCAGCTTATCGGTAACGAAAGAAATTTGGATTGGGACGTGAATATACTGGGAACAAACAAGGATTTGCGTCTGGCAGTTCTTGACAATACAACGGGAGTAACCTATTTTGGAGAAAAGACGATCACGGTAAGCTCCAGTTTTGCGACCGATTCTTGGGTAGTTCTTTCTGAAAAAGACGGGAAAAGCATGCTTTCTTTCTTGCGTTATCAGACGGAGGATGGAAAACTGAAACCGGTGGTTACACGCGATCTTTACGGAGTAGGTAACGGAGGGGAATCAATGGGTTCCCAACCGGTTTCCATGTATCCTCATTGGACAAACCGTTGGGATGGTGAAGATAATACCAGCTGGCTATGGATTTCTCAGGAAGGCGGGCAAGGTGCTGTCGATCTTTCAGGCAGTGACTGGACGCGTGAAGCTGTTTTATCGGATTTATGGCTGGGAAATCCTCCTGCCGATTTCGTCCCTGCCGGCGTTATTGATATGCAGGTTCTTACATTGGCGGTGAGCAAGGACGGGAAGATTTACACTCGTATTAAAGATAGTAATTTATTATTTAATTCGAGTCAGTTTTTAAACCGTCCGTTGACTTCCGATGAAGAAGGGATGGTTACGGTAGACGGAAGCATGATTGCGTACAGCCGCTTCGATGAACATGGAGGACTTTTGCTTTACGATAAAAATTCCCATAAGTATTTTCATATCGGCGATTACATAAATTGGGACGGAAGTGTGTATGCCAATAAGGTAATGTCTTTATCGGTCAATGAGAATACATACGCCGAACATCCGGATTGGGCGCGATTGGATGACATGGATGGCTATACAGTACATTATGTCGGTGCCCATAGAGATGCCGCTTGGCGGGGATTGCAGTATGCTGCCATTATTGAAAAGGAAGGAGTTCTTTACCTTCAGCGTTTCGTCGTTTACGATTATTATGGAGGAAAGCAAAGTACGATTGGGGCAGAACTTATAGCTCAGACTCGTGCAGATGTGTTGAAATCGGTTATAGATGGTACGAATCATTTTGCAATTTACCGTTATGATGACAGTGCCGATTTCCCGCCTTATCTTTTAATAAGCAAGGGAAACGAATTGTATTATTACGATGGCACAAGTTGCAATCTGGCAGCAACATTCCCGGCTCCCATCACATCTTTCGATACGGAATACTATAACAATACCCGAATTATCGTAGGTCTGGAAAACGGTGACGTGTTTATCTTGAATGGGACCCGTTCTTATATAGACAGTACGGTGATGCGTGGGCAATCGTTTACGGTGGGCGATTCCGGAAATGACGAGGATTTTGTGCTGTATCATGATAAAGACTTCGGTCGTATAGTGCAGGTTATGTATAAATGGAAAGAGAGTTGGAATGAATCGTTTTTCTGATTTTTCATATAAGAACATAGGGTAATGAAAAAAATATATATACTTCTCATTTTGATCTTGTGCGGGGGGATGGTAATCCCTGCGCAGGCTCGGAAAAAAAGTAAGAAAGTTTCTGTTGAAACAACAAGTAAAAAAGAAGAAAAGAAGGAGACAAAATACGATAAACTCTTCAAGGATAAGAAGGTTACAACGGAAAAAGGTTTTATAACGCTTCATAAGTTTGATAACAAAGTCTATTTTGAATATCCCGTAAAATACCTGAATCGTGATTTGTTGCTGGGCTCTACGATAGCAGAGACAACAGACAATCAATTCGGTAGTGTGGGAGAAAAGTCAAGCGATCCCTTCCTCATCCGTTTTGTGCAACGGGATTCTACGATTACATTGCGCCGGGTGCAGGTCGCTCCGTCTTCGGATGATCCGCAAATAACCAAGCGCTTGAAAAGCAGTACAATGCCGGCAATCGATAAGGTTTTCGAGATTGAGGCTTATAATAATGACAGTTCTGCTGTGGTATTCGATATGACAGATTATCTGTTGGGTGATGAAAAATACCTTACTCCTTTCTCGCCTTATTCAATGATTGAGGCAACGGGAGTTGATATCAGTAAGGATTTCCAAAAGGAAAGCTCGTTTATCGACGGTATCAAGGCTTTCGAGGATAATGTAAGTATCCGTTCTTTGCTTACTTATAAGATAAGCATCAGCGGAGTGATGAAAGACATGCCTTTTACTGCCATGATGAATCGTACGTTTATCTTACTGCCGGAGCAGCCGATGCGTCCCCGTTATGCCGATCCCAGAATCGGCATATTCGAGCATTCGACTATGAAGTATGCTTCGGAAGGGCGCGGGCTCCGTACGTTGCATTTGGCGCATCGTTGGCGGTTGGAGCCTTCGGATACTGCTGCATATCTTCGTGGCGAATTAGTAGAGCCAACGAAACCTATTGTGTTCTATATCGATGATGCATTCCCTTTAAGTTGGAACAAATATATTCATAAAGGAGTGGAAGTCTGGCAGAAAGCCTTTGAAAAAATCGGGTTTAAGAATGCCATTATTGCAAAAGATTTCCCGAAAAACGATCCGGATTTTGACCCGGAAAATTTAAAATATTCCTGCATTCGCTATGCTCCGTCGACAATAGCCAATGCAATGGGACCGTCGTGGGTTGATCCACGTTCCGGTGAAATTATCAATGCTTCTGTGACTGTTTATCATAATATCGTACAACTTGTGCAGTATTGGCGTTTCCTCCAGACAGCACAAGCTGATGCCGATGTACGGGATGTGACTCTGCGTGACGATTTGTTGGGCGATTGTGTGGCTTATGTCTTGTCGCATGAAGTGGGACATACACTTTCTCTTATGCATAATATGGCAGATTCTTCTTCTATTCCGGTAGATTCTTTACGTAATCCGGCCTTTACACAGAAGTATGGGACGACTTATTCTATCATGGATTATGCCCGGAATAATTATATAGCACAGCCGGGCGATAAGGAAAGAGGCGTACGTCTTACTCCGCCCGAGTTGGGAGTATATGATTATTATGCCATCTCATGGCTCTATAAGCCTATATTGGAGGCAAAGACGGCGGAGGAAGAAGTGCCGGTTCTTGACCGTTGGATTACGGAGAAATCAGGAGATGTAAGATATCGTTACGGGAAACAACAATTCTCTCATCGTTATGATCCGAGTTCTGTAGAAGAAGACTTGGGCGATGATCCGGTAAAGGCATCGGAATATGGCCGGCGTAATTTGCAGTATTTGCTGAAGCATATGAATGAGTGGGTGGCGGATAAAGATAAAGATTTTGAATTCCGTCAGGCAATGTATGATGAGATTGTATATGCATATGTACGCTACTTAAGTTTTGTTGTTGCCGATATTGGAGGTATTTATCTGAATGAACATTACGAAGGTGACCAAAGGAAAAGTTATGAGGTTGTGCCTCGTGTACAGCAGAAAAAAGCACTGCATTTTTTGTTGAACGAACTGAAGGACCTGTCATGGCTCGATGCAGAAGACATGATGAAGGGAATGCCTATTCGTAGTTTGGTATCTGTGCAGATGGAAGACGCGATAATTGATGCTGTCCTTTCGCGTTGCAATGCTGTGGCACTAAGCGCGGGCAAAGCAGTTTCAAAGCCTTATACCCAGAAAGAATATCTGTCTGACATAGAACAGGTGGTGTGGGAACCAACACGTTCCGGAAGGACTCTGACAGATGCAGAAATGCGTTTGCAGATGAACTTTCTGACGAAATTGATAGAAGGTTCGGTGGCTGATGTGGAAAAAAACGCCAACCGTACTGGATTTGCGGATATATATGCGGAAGTCTGCATGCCGGAATGGTTGGAAAATTCATTCAAAGAGCGTTTAGGTATCTTTATTCCACGTCAGTTTATGGGATGTTCTCACAATGCAGCTGCGGTTCTTGCTTCGGTTAAAGAGGTTCGTGGTTTTGATGACGATGTAAGATTAAGTGCTCCGATGGAACCGATGGAACATGTATATTATAGTGAGCTTAAAAAAATACGCAGTTTAATTTCGTCGGCTGTTTCTACGGGATCAGCAGACACACAGCGTCATTACCGTTTAATGTTGTACAAAATCGATCAAGCTCTTAAATAAAGGAAAGATATGAAAAACAGATTTTTTGCAATATCTTGCTTGTTTGTGGCTCTTACTTGTTGCATGCCTCAGAATATAGAAGCCTTTTCTTGGCCTAAATTTTCTTTTTGGCCATTCAAAAAGAAAAATAAAACAGAAAAAAAAGAAGAGCTGACTCCTTATCAGAAGCTGTTTAAAGATAAGAAAACGGAGACCGTTCACGGACTGATGACCGTGCATAAGGTGAATGATAAAATCTATGTGGAGTTTCCGGTTGATATGCTTGGCCGTGAAATGTTGCTCACGTCTGTGATAGAAAATACAAGCGATGCGGGAGAAGGTGTGCCGGGACAGCTTGGCGGACGTGATGTTCGTTTACGTTTCGAAATGATAGATTCTACCATTGTTGCGCGTATGCCTTTGTTGAGCAAGCCTGTCAATACCAGCGGGAATGCGAATATTTCCAAAGCATTAGACAAGTCTCATAATCCCGGAATATTCAAGAGTTTTAAGATTTTGGCCTGTTCTCCCGACAGCTCGGCTTTGGTCGTCGATATGAAAAGTCTCTTTCTTGACGGATCTTCTTATACCAAACCTTTTCCATCCAGCTCGGCAAACGGGTATTACGGATTCGTGACCCGTACCCATACGTTGTCGTCCGAGAAGTCTTCTATACTTGGAATATCGGCATCTGACGCAGAAATTTTTGTACGTGAGGAGTTATGTTATTCTGTAGATCATTCGCTGATGGGAATGGGATTTATGTATGAAAATGTACCTTTGACAGCTGTCGTCCATAAAATCTTGCGGTTGCTCCCTGAGACTCCGATGCGTCCCCGTATTGCAGATTCGCGGTTGGGGATGACGACTCAGTTGAAAAGTGATTTCGTCGGTGTGGGAGAAGAAGTAAAAGATGTGCGCTATGCGAAACGTTGGCGTATAGAACCATCTGATTCTGTCGCATTCAGTCGTGGGGAAATCGTTGTTCCAAAGAAGAAGTTAGTGTTTTATGTTGACAGTCTGATTCCCTCAAAGTGGTTCCCTTATATTGAAAAGGGAGCGGAATCATGGAATAAAGTGTTTGAGAAGATAGGTTTTAAGGATGTAATATCCGTAGCAAAGTTTCCTGAAAACGACTCGGCCTTTAATGCATTAAGTTTCGATGTTCAAACGATTCGTTATGCACCTTCTTGGATGAACTCCGCACAAGTTTCTCTCCATACGGATGTTCGTACCGGGGAAATATTGAATGCTTCTATCTTGATGAATGCGAACCTTATCAGTGTTCAATATTCCGATCGTATTGCGGCAACGGCAGCTGTCGATCCGCGTGTGTGCGGAAGTCTTTCCGCAAGACGTGCAGGGAGAAATGATTCAGGCGGCAATTGCTCAGGCGGTAGGGGTTGGTCTTGGACTCACCCCCAATCCGGGTGCTGTTTCTGCTTATCCGGTAGATTCATTGCGCTCGGTCTCTTTCACGAGGGAACATGGGCTTGCACCTTCTATTATGACGGAACTTGTACTAAATTCCGTAGCGACACCGGAAGAAGTTCGTAACGGTGTGCGCTTGGTGAATACAACTCCCGGACCGTATGATGAGCTGGTTGCGAAATATTTATATAAACCGATTGATGTAAAGTCGTGGACAGATGAAAAAGAAATTTTAGATGGATGGATACGGGAATGCAGCGGAAAACCGGAATATGCCTATATCTGTTCTCAACCAAGCTTCCCTTCCGATCCTCGTGAGATGCGAGGAGCTTTAGGTAATGACCACTTAAAGACTCTTGATTATACGCTTCCTAATCTTCGTGCAGCCTATGATAATTATTATTCGTGGTATGCAAATGGAGATGCCGATTTTACACTTCGGCAATATGTGCGCTCGGCTTTATTGGGATTGTTGGAAACGCGTATCCAAAATATCTTTTCGTATATCGGAGGTATTTATTTAAATGATGTTAGAGCAAACGATGTCATTCCGGCTTATGTGATGGTTGATGCGGAAAAACAACGTGCGGCTTTGCATAAAGGACTGGAACTTGCCAAGACAATCGGTTGGGTGGATGAAGATAAACATGCTTCCGAATATGAAATATCCGATAAGTGGGCCGATAAAATACGCCTTTCGATATTCAATGGAATTTTTGAACGTTTGCCTTTTGTGGAAGTTTGTACGGAGAAATTCCCCGAAGAAGCTTATACGTCATCACAATACTTAGACGATGTGTATAACGCAGTTTGGGAGCCAACGTTGAGTCATCGTTCGCCGGATGACTTTGAAAAGACACTTCAGACTGCATTTTTGTCAAGTATCATTCAGACATCATCGGCAGTAGCTCCTGTCGGGAGTTTCAGTGTCTCCGCAAGTGCATATTCGTTTACAGGGATGTCTGCAGATATGTATTTAGCCGGATTGCGTGAAGGGAAACGCCCGAATAGGAAATTGTCCGGGAAAGCGATGGCAGGAGAAGAGATTTCTGCTTTCTCTCCTGTGAGACCGGTTCATGCCAATCAGACGAAGATTGCGGCATATTATTTCGATTTGTTGATGCGTACAAAAGAAATGTTGGAAGAAGCGGCTGCATCGGCTTCGGGAGATGATAAGTCGTATTATGATCTTTTATTGTATCGTATAAATAAAGCAATAGATATAGATTGAGATAAGCTGCTAATCTGAAGAATAAATGCGGGGTATTATCACGGAAAAAAACGGATAATACTCCGCTTAATTTATGTATCTTTTGGTAATATTACCGTAATGTTATGTAGCTTTTTCTGCAGGTTTATTGTTTCCCTTCCTTTTTTATGCGGTAAATGGTAAAGAGTTTGGCTGTGGCATAAATCAGAATCGATATAAAAATGATAGAAGCTCCGGAAGGAACTTGTAGAAAATATGACAGAAGCAGTCCGCCGATACAGCTGATATATCCTATTGGAATAGATAAAAGAATGATACGTTTAAAGCTAAATGTGAACAGGTTTGCTGTCATTTGCGGTATCGTGAGTAGGGATATGGCTAATACAATGCCTATCATTCGCAGGCAGGACACAATGGTTAATGCAACA
Source organism: uncultured Bacteroides sp. (assembly GCA_949285025.1). Taxonomy (GTDB): domain Bacteria; phylum Bacteroidota; class Bacteroidia; order Bacteroidales; family Bacteroidaceae; genus Phocaeicola. Next base: position 114,024 of record CASDXG010000096.1, read on the forward strand.
GACATCATCAGAATATATTCAAACAAGGTGACCGGCAAGCGTTGTGATTTTGCGAATTCGCGGTCAAATGCAATAGCTACAATCGTTCGGATAAATAATGTGAAGAATAGTATTAGAGCAATGTTTAGCGCAGTGAGAAGATAAATATCTGTTGTTGTTATTGTAAGAATATTGCCGAATAAGAAAGAGGAAAGGTCGGGCGTGAATCCCGGTGCAAGGAAACTGAAAATAATGCCGACAGCCATTCCGAAAGTCCAGAAAACGGCGATCGCTGAATCTTCCCGCATGTCATTGCGTTTGCTTAACCATTCTATACCGAAAGCGGACAATACAGAGAATATTGCTGCTGTAAGCAAAGGCGATAGCCCGGTATATAGGCCGATGCCGATGCCCCCGAATGATGCATGGGTAATGCCTCCGCTGATGAATACCAGCCGGCGTGTTACAATGTACGTCCCGATAATACCGCATGCAACGCTTGCTAAAAAACCGCCAAGCAAGGCATTCCGGAAAAATTCGAAATGGAAAAGTTCAAAAAAATCGTTCATTTATTATTTAAATCTTCGTTCTCCTACAATCAGAAATAACTCATCTTTCAGTTCGTCGGGCAGTTCTACATTGCGTAATTGAAGGCTGCGGCTCCACCCGGCCACCTCATCTTCTTTCATAGAGTACAGAATTTCCCGGAACTCTTCTACTTCTTCTTCTGTGTATTCATTGGACGCACGTCCTTTAAAGCGGTCGAGCTCTTCGTCATCATAATATTCTATTTGTTTGCTTACGGCTGCCAGAAGACTTTCTTTTTCGCATATTTCATGTTGACCACAACACTCGCTGTCGGGTATGGTAATGTCAGGAGTTTCGGTTAATTCTCCGTTTTCTATTCTTCTTTTTATATTCCGGTTGTAGAAATATCCGGAAACCAGTCCTAAAAGAATAACGCCAATCAGTATGATTATCAGTATCCACATCCTATTCTTCCTCTTTTTCTATATTGAAACCGGCCGATTTTAAATCATTCCAATAGTGAGGATATGATTTGGAAACCACCTGTGGGTTATTTATGGATAAAGTTCCTAATCGGATGGCAGCGGGAGCAAAAGCCATAGCCATGCGGTGATCCTCATAAGTGTCGATAACCGGATGCGGGTCAGGTTGGCAACGTTCTCCGTTCCAAGAGAGCACAGAATTATTATTTTCAGTCAGGATATAGCCTAACTTTTTCATTTCAGCTATTAGGGCGGCGATACGGTCTGTCTCTTTTATTTTCAGACTTTGCAAGCCGGAAAAGCAGAAAGGAATGTTTTTCATACAACAAGTCACGACAAAGGTTTGGGCCAAGTCTGGCTGATTGACGAAATCATATGTAAATCTGTTCTGTGCAATTCCGTTTTTTTTCAGGGTGATTGAATCTGTTGTATATGTTGTCTCTACGCCTAAGTGGTGAAACAGTCGGGCCACCTGTGCGTCACCTTGAAAACTTTCTTTCAGCAAGCCGGGAAGACAGATGGTTGCCGATTCTGAAAGTGCGGTAATTTCATACCAATACGAGGCTGCGCTCCAGTCGCTTTCCACATAGAAGGGTTGGGGCTTATAGGCTTGTGGAGCTACAGAGATGCGGTTTTCTCCGCCCCATTGTGCTCTTGCTCCGAATAGATTCATTAGTTGTAGTGTCAGATTGATATAAGGGCGTGAGATGATTTTCCCTTGTAATGTGATGGATAATCCATTTTCCAGCATCGGACTGATCATGAGTAATGCTGAGATATACTGGGAACTGACATTTCCGGGAAGAGATATATTATTGCCGGTTAATTGCGTGCCTGTAATTCGTAAAGGCGGGAAACCTTCTTTTTCAATATATTCAATCTGTGCGCCCAACGTGCGTAATGCATCTACCAGTAACCGGATAGGTCGTTCTTTCATGCGTTCGGTTCCTGTAATGGTGTGCGTCCCTTGACCTACTGACAGGAAAGCTGTAAGAAAACGCATGGCTGTTCCGGCAGCTTTGATGTCGATTGTTTCCGGCATGTTTTGTAGTGCCTGTACCATCACGTTTGTGTCATCGCAGTCGGATAAGTTTTCAGGAACGCAAGTCCCTCCGGCTAATGCGTTAATGATTAGCGCCCGGTTACAAATACTTTTGGATGAGGGTAGTTGTATGATTGCTTCAAAATTTTGTGGGGCAGTAATTTTAATCCGTGCCATGATGAGCTTTTCTCTGGTAAAGTGGCACAAAGATAGCGAAAATACGGAATAATCTATTGGAGTTATTATGGAATTTTTTATTAAGTTTGTGGCAGAATTACTTAATCTGTACCTCTGTTATGATAGAACCTGTTTATGTTGCTTCAGAAAATCGTTATGACTGTGGCATGAAATATCGTCGTGCAGGGAAAAGCGGCGTTTTGTTACCTGAAATCTCATTAGGACTTTGGCATAATTTCGGCGATGTGGATACATTGTCCATGAGTAAGAAAAAGATTCATTATGCATTCGATCACGGTATTACTCATATAGATCTGGCAAATAATTACGGTCCGTCATACGGTTCGGCAGAGGAAACTTTCGGACAGATAATGAAAAAATCATTGGCTCCTTACCGTGACGAGTTGTTTATTTCCACGAAAGCCGGCCATGATATGTGGCCGGGACCTTATGGAGAATGGGGGTCACGTAAATATCTGATGGCAAGTCTGAACCAGAGTTTGCGCAGGATGAACCTGGATTATGTCGATATCTTTTATACTCATCGTTTTGACCCGATAACTCCATTGGAGGAAACGTTGCAGACTCTGGTCGATATTGTGCGGCAAGGTAAATCTCTGTATGTCGGAATATCTAAATATCCGGCAGAAGCGGCGGCGTTTGCATATCATTATTTAAAAGATCGTGATGTGCCTTGCCTGCTTTATCAGGGGCGATACAACATGTTTAACCGGGAGCCGGAGGCCGAAGGTATATTGCAACAGGCTGCAGAAAACGGAAGCGGTTTTATCGCTTTTTCACCGTTGGCTCAGGGACTATTGACCGATAGATACTTAAATGGTATACCGGATGATTCCCGCATTGCGCGTGGAGGCTTCCTTAAACGAGACGATTTGACCGTTGATGTTTTACAGAAAATCAGATGTTTGAATAATGTTGCTTTCCGGCGTGGACAGACTTTGGCGGAAATGGCATTAGCTTGGTTATTGAGAGATGAGCGTGTTACTTCGGTCATTGTAGGAGCAAGTACCGTTCAACAGCTGGCCGACAATATGATAGCTCTGCAGAATACGGTATTCTCTGACGAGGAACTTGGGGAAATCTATGATATAATTTCTTGATGTTTTTCTCTGAATGCGGCATTCTTTTATGGTAAAGATTGTATGATTATTGCATAAATATATGGATGAAATATTTATTATAGTTGGTTTGATTTTATTGAACGGCGTTTTTGCCATGTCGGAAGTTGCGTTTATTTCGGCTCGTAAGTCGCGCCTTTCGACTGAAGCGAAAAAAGGTAATAAAGCAGCTGGTGCGGCTTTGACATTAGCCAATGAGCCCGACCGCTTCCTCTCGACAGTACAGATCGGGATAACGTTGATAGGTATTCTTACAGGTATTTATTCGGGTAATGAGATAGCCGTCAGGTTTACAGAACAGATGTTGGCATGGGGAATCCCGAAGAGTTATGCTTCTGTGTTGGCTCAAGGTGTCATAGTCGTTGTTGTAACATATCTGAGTATAATATTTGGGGAATTGGTTCCTAAGCGTATTGGCATGGGAATTGCTGAAAGTGTGGCAAAAGTGATGGCACGTCCCATGCGTTTCCTGTCTTTATTGGCTTCTCCTTTTGTGTGGTTATTGGCAAAGAGCTCTTCGGCTGTCTTCAGCATGTTCTCTATTGGGGAAAATGAAAGTAAGGTGACAGAAGAAGAAATAAAATCAATTATACAGGAAGGAGCGGAAGATGGTGAGGTGCAGCCGGTGGAACAAGACATTATGCAACGCGTTTTTTTACTTGGCGATTTAAAGGTCGGTTCCATCATGACTCATAAGAACGATATCGTTTGGCTGGATATGACTATGACTGCAGGGGAGGTAAAGCAGGCGCTTGCTGAAAAATTGTATGACTTTTATCCGGTTGCCGATGGCGACTTGGATCATGTGAAAGGAGTGGTTTCATTGAAAAACCTTGTGCTCCATTTATATGAACCGGATTTCGATTTGCAGGCTTGGATTCATGAGCCAACTTATTTTCACGAAAGTATGAATGTATATAAGGCTTTGGAGCAAATGAAAAAGCGGAAAATAAGCCGCGCTTTGGTCTGTGATGAACTTGGAGCCTGTATCGGAATCATTACGTTGAAAGATATTTTAGAAGGACTTGTTGGAACTATGGAGGATCCGGGTGAGGAACCCGACATTATCAAGCGGGTTAATAAAGAAGGTTGGCTGGTGGACGGACAATGTTCCCTATACGATTTCCTATGTTACTTTAACCGTCAGGAACTTTTCGAGGATATGGAATACCACACACTTGGAGGGTTGATTCTGCAACAACTCCAGCATATACCCGTAAGCGGAGAAACTCTCGGGTGGAACGGGTTTATGTTTGAGGTCGTAGATATGGACGGAGCTCGTATAGACAAAGTGCTTGTTACGATTCCGGCGGAAGAAAATTCTAAATAAATTCTTCTACCATGTACATGTGTTCTCCGGCTTGCTGGGGAGCAAGACTTTCAATTTCATTCAAAATAATTCGTCCGGCAGAGCGGGCCCAGTAAATGAATTCTGTGTTCGGCTGGTATTCTTCTGCGAATTTTAGCAGGCGGTCTAAGTTGAATGCGTTGTCTATTATGCCGGCTCCGTTTTGCATTGCATCAAAAGCATTGCATTCCTGTTCGATGTGCGATGGGACCATTAGTGTAGGCTTCCCTAAATACATGGCTTCACAAATGGATTCGAATCCGGCTGTGCTGGCATAAGCTTTGCAGCCGGCCATCTGGCGCAGAAATTCTGTATCGTCTAACTGGTAAAAAGAAAGTGTTGAATCGATTTTCTCCACAGGCTTTTCGCTCCATCTGTCCCAGAAGAACCGTAATGGAATTTCCGGCCGTTTCTTGTGCCATTGATGAACTTCGGAAGCAAAGCCGGAGTTTAACATGTATCCGTGTATATAATTGTTTTGGGTTGTTTCCTGTTCAAAAACCTCATTCCTGAGCAAAGGCGGGACTACGATAATTTTTTTCTTCGGATCCGGATTTCTATATCCGAATGATAATGCCAGCCGTTTTGCTGCTCTCAGCGAGGTTAATCTAGTGAACATATTTAGGAAAAACAGTTCGGTTTTGCTTACGGGCAGTTCTGCAAAATCTTTGTGGAGGAAAAGAAACTGGTGGCCGATGCATATTTGTGGTGTGTGGGGATGATATAGAAAATAAGTGAAACCGGTCAGCAGTTCATAGAAATTGATGACTAAATCGGCATTGCTTTTCTTGATCCGCTGATTGATGTACCGGATACTTTCAATATACTCGGGAACTTTAAGCAGGTTATAAAAGAAACTGCGTGTTAGTTTTATTTGCTTGTTTTTCCGTGTGGGGAGGAAATTCGGACTTAAAAATTGTTTGATAGGTGCTTGTATACAGCGTGTGAAAAAGCCGGGAAGTCGTCTGGATGCGCTTTTCCCTACTAAAACTTCTACAACGGTGTGTCCGTTTTCATTTAAAAGTTTTTCCATGGAAATGGCTTGCGTGAGGTGCCCTCTGCCTTCTCCTTGTACGATAAGTAAAATTTTCATTGCGTAATAGAGGAACTGATTTTATTTTAATGCTACTAAGATACAAGATTTTTGTTACGTACGGATGTCGAATGAATGACTTTTTTATGAAAGAGATGGCGGAAATAAAAGAAAAAGAACGGAATGTTTGTCTCTTTTTATGCAGAGGAAAGGACAAAAACATTCCGTCTTTTTTTATAAGAAGAAATTATAGCGGTTTGTATTCCACGAAAGCTTCCATTGCTTCATAGCATGCCAGACCCAATTTGTCGTAGAGAGAAGCTGTTGCTCTGTTGCGATCTTCGCTTCGTTGCCAGAACAAACGTTCATCATTGCCTAAGAATGGTGCACTTTCCATCTGCGACTGGTGTTTCAGGATGGAGTTCCTTTTTGCCCGAAGTTCCTCAGGACTTAATGGGACGGCCATTTCAATGTTTTCAATTTCCCATTCAGCCCAAGCTCCCCGATACATCCATATTCGGCAATCTTTGAGCCATTCTGCTCCGGCTTTCTTTTCTTCATCAATGGCTGCCAGTACAGCGTCTGTACAAACCCGGTGTGTTCCATGTGGATCGGCGAGATCGCCTGCAATATATATCTGGTGAGGCTTAATCTCTTGAAGCAGCTTTATGACGATGTTTACATCGGCTTCGCTGAGAGGTTTCTTGTCTATTCGTCCGGTTTCATAGAATGGAAGATCCAGGAAATGGCATCTTTCCAAAGGTATGCGGTTGTATGTGCAGGCTGTACGTGCTTCTCCCCGTCTGATAAGTCCCTTGATGGTGAGAATGTCTTTGGTGTCGATGTCTCCTTCTTTTTTCTGTAAAAGAAATTGTTTGATTTCGGTGTATTTGTTGCGTATCACTTCGTTTTTGTTATCATCGAATAATTGGTTGAAACCGTTGATGAAATGCATGAAACGAATAACCTCCTCGTCTCCCACAGCAATATTGCCGGATGTCTCATATGCAACGTGTACTTCATGGCCTTGTTGTACCAATCGTCTGATTGTTCCTCCCATTGAGATTACATCATCATCGGGATGTGGTGAAAATGCAACTACTCGTTTGGGGAAAGGTTTGGCACGTTCCGGGCGGTATGTGTCATCGGCGTTAGGTTTGCCTCCCGGCCATCCGGTAATTGTGTGCTGCAGGTCGTTGAATATTTTTATATTTACATTGTAAGCAGAACCGTAAAGAGCCAGTAGTTCGCTTAGTCCGTTTTCATTATAGTCTTTATTGGTTAGTTTTAATATAGGCTTGTTTGTGAGCAGACATAGCCATACGATTGCACTACGTATTAATTTGTCATTCCATTCACAGTTTGTTACCAGCCAAGGTCTTTGGATGCGTGTCAGACAAGATGCGGTCGGCAAATCAATGCATACTGACGCATTCTGGTGCATTTGCAGGTATGATGCAGGAAGCATATCGCTGATTTTATCCTCAACGGTTTTTTTTATGATTTCTGCTTTCTCTTCTCCCCATGCAAGAAGGTAAATTTTTCTTGCACTCATGATAGTGCTTATTCCCATTGTGATGGAACATGGAGGAAGATTGTCTATTCCTAAGTTGTGGGCAGCCTCAGATCGTGATGTCGCATCGACAAGAATCAGTCGGGTAGTCGAAGAAGCTGTGGAACCGGGTTCGTTCATCCCGATATTTCCTTCCCGTCCGATACCCATGATGGCGATGTCGATTCCTCCGAAAGTCTTAATACGCCGCTCATATAATTGACAGTGTTCTACAACGGACTCTTGCGGTATTGTTCCGCTTATGGTAAATGTGTTCTGCGGATCAATGTCAACATATTTCAGAAAGAATTCGTTTAATTGGTTGAAACTGCTTTTATGTATTTCGGCCAGGGGGTAATATTCGTATAGATTGAAGATGACAACATTGCGGAAACTCACCTTTTCTTCTTGGTGTTTGCGGACCAATTCAGCAAAAAGAGGGCGGAGTGAAGCTCCGGTGCCTACGGCAATTGTACAAAATGTCCCTTCGTGTTGTTTCTCTTGTATTTTCTGAATGATTTCATTGGCGATGGATTTTACTCCTTCTTCCATCGTCTCGTAAATATTGGTCGGGACTTTTTCAAACCGGGTAAGTACAGAACGGTCTATCGTGTTCTCTGGTTTGTAATATTTCGTAGATACTCTGTTTAAAGAAATCTGCGAGCTTAGATTTGTTCTCATATATTATATGTATTTTTTGTTTTTATCCTTTTTGGAAGAATATTTTGATGATTCTTATCTTTCTTTGATTTTAATTCCTAAATTTGTACAATATATCAGGCATAAATCATGTTTATGCAAAGGTATTTGTAATTATATTTATAAACAATAATTATAAGTAAGAATTATGATGCCTTTTTAAATTTATTAATTAATTGAAGGTGTCTTTTTTTCCACGAAGTTATGAAACAAAAATTGTTGGAGGAGATTCAAGCAGGAGCGAAAAGTTCTCTGATGAAAAGGGGGATTATTTCTCATCTTATATATAATGAGAATTCTACGATAACGGATATGTCGAAAGAACTTAACTTAAGTATTCCCACGGTGACAAAGCTTGTTGATGAAATGCTTGCGGACGGATTTGTCGATGAATGCGGAAAACTTGAGACAAGCGGAGGAAGGCATCCGATTCTGTATGGGTTAAATGCGGATTCGGGTTACTTTATCGGTGCCGATTTGAAGCGGACGGGATTGAATATCGGTTTGATAAATTTTAAGGGAGGCCTTTTGAAGTTGCAGATGGAGATTCCGTTTCAACGGAAAGAGACTTTAGAGTCGGTAAAAGAATTTTGCGATTATATTCAGACTTTTATAGAACAGACCTCGATTGACAGGGAAAAGATTTTGAATGTCGGTGTCTCGCTTTGTGGCCGGGTAAATCCGGATTTAGGCTATAGTCCGACGTTCTATAATTTTGGGGAGCGTCCTTTGGCTGATATAATGTCGGAACAGTTGGGCATAAATGTCTCGTTGGATAACGATAGTCGCGCTATGTTGTATGGGGAGTATATGAAGACTGATATGAAAGGTGCGCGGAACATTCTGTTCATAAATGTAAGCTGGGGCTTAGGAATGGGTATAATGATTGATGGAAAACTATATAAAGGGAAGTCGGGATTTTCCGGAGAAATCGGTCATAATTACGGGTATGATAATCAGATTATTTGCCATTGCGGGAAAAGAGGATGTCTGGAAACTGAGATTTCCTGCTCGGCCCTTTTCCGGAAATTTATCGAGCGTTTAAAAGCAGGAGAGATGTCTGTTGTATTATCGAAGAAAGGGATAGAGGAAATTACGCTTGACGATATTTTTTATGCGATAGAAAAGGAGGACCTCTTGGCAATAGAACTCGTAGAGGAGATCGGGCAGAAATTAGGACTGCATATAGGAGGCTTTATCAATTTGTTTAATCCTGACCTGGTGATTGTGGGAGGAGATATGTCGAGGGCCGGTGACTTTCTGCTGCAGCCAATAATAACTACTGTTCGTAAACACACGTTGAGTTTGATGAGTCGTGATTCTGAAATAATTCTTTCGCGGCTGAAAACTCAAGCAGGGGTTATTGGAGCTTGTATGTTGTCTCGAAGCAAATTTTTTGCAATTGACTGATCTTTTTGAAAAAACGCGCCGGCTTTCAGACCAAAAAGCCGGCGCGTTTTTCCAAAAAGATTCTTATGTGATATAGTCTAAGGCTTTACGCATGGCGGAGAGTTCCTCGCGTATTTGTTTCAGTCGGTTGATAATTTCAACTTTATTTACGGTTGCCTCTTTATTTTGTTTTAATAGTTGTTTGGCTCCGGCCAATGTCATTTTCTTTTCTTTTACCAGATGGTAGACCAAACGAATGTTTTCTATGTCCTCGTTCTTGTATTGTCTGATGTTTCCTCCTACCTTTTTGGGGGTGATGAATGGGAATTCTTTCTCCCAATATCTTAACAGAGACTCATTCACATCGAACATTTCTGCGACTTCTTTGATGGAATAGTAAAGTTTTAACCCTTTTTCTTTCTTTAGAACCATGTCGTTAGATATTAATCAGTCGTACACTTTCCCGTGATTTGTTGCCAGTTGTATCATCTTATCATAGTCATCGGCACTCAAATCCATGAAATAATAGTTTACCGGATTTACGATTTGTCCGTTTACATGCACTTCGTAATGTAGGTGAGGCCCTGTGCTTTTTCCGGTAGAGCCAACGTCTCCGATAATTTCTCCCCGAGTTACTTTTTGTCCTTTCTTTACCCTGATTTTACTTAAATGTGCATATAAAGTGACGTATCCGAACCCGTGATCAATCGTAATGCAATTGCCGTACAGTCCCTCCCACTTCGCCGAGACAACAGTTCCGTTACCGGTTGTATATACAGGTGTCCCGGTGTTTGCCGAAAAATCCATGCCCGCATGAAATTTTTTAGTCTTGTAAATTGGGTCAATGCGTGTGCCGTACCCCGAAGCGGTCTGTTTTAGATCCTTGTTGGATACGGGTTGAATGGCGGGGATGCAGGCCAGCATTTCGTCATGTTGTTTGCATAGATTTACCACTTCATCGAATGATTTCGACTGTATATATAATTGTCTGGAAAGCAAGTCCATTTTCTTTGTCGTATTGATTACCAGTTTGGAACTGGCCATGTCGAGTAAATCTTCGTATCGGTTGGTCTCGTCATAATTGGCGGAACGAAGCTGATCTGCTATTGGTGGGGCTTGCATGATGAAGCGATACAGGTTGTCATCGCGTTGTTGCAGGCGTTGCATAACCGTAAGTGCTTCGTCTAATCTGTGTGATAAGATATGGTATTGTGAAAGCAGACGCGAATTTTCGGTACGGAGATCTTTTTCCGACGGAGAGCCGAATGCCCATAGAAAAATGATAAAACAGCCGGCACCAAGTCCCATGCCGACAAACAGTCTCCTGAGATAACTTGTAAACCGTTGACGTATTGTGGGGTAAATTCTGTCATAAGTACGGGTCTTGGGGTTGTATATATAGTAAACTTTACGCATCCGATCAGTTGCTTTTTATGGAAAATAAGGCAATAACTTTCAAGTTTTTATATAAAATATGTGGACAAAAATAATAAAACGGATTATCTTTGCAAATCGAATTTCGGAATATTAACTACAAGAGTGATATAACAACTATGTTGACAGCAAATGAAATCCGCAACTCGTTTGTGAAGTTTTTTGAATCGAAGGGACACCAAATAGTACCTTCTGCGCCGATGGTCATTAAAGATGACCCTACATTGATGTTTACAAATGCAGGGATGAACCAGTTTAAAGATATTATCTTGGGGAATCATTCTGCTAAATATAAGCGTGTGACAGACTCGCAGAAGTGTCTTCGTGTGAGTGGAAAGCATAATGATTTGGAAGAAGTGGGGCACGATACGTATCATCATACGATGTTCGAAATGTTAGGGAACTGGTCGTTCGGCGACTATTTTAAGAAAGAAGCGATAAGTTGGGCTTGGGAATTTTTAGTAGACGTGCTGAAGATTGATCCGAAAATCTTATATGCGACTGTATTTGAAGGGAGTCAGGATGACGGATTGGAACGCGACAATGAGGCCGCTTCTTACTGGGAACAGTTTATGCCAAAGGATCATATTAGCAATGGCAACAAGCATGACAACTTCTGGGAAATGGGAGATACCGGTCCATGTGGCCCATGTTCTGAAATACATATTGACTTGCGTCCGGAAGAGGAACGGAATAAGGTGCCGGGAAGAGAGCTTGTAAATCATGACCACCCGCAGGTGATAGAAATATGGAATCTTGTTTTCATGCAATACAATCGAAAGGCTGATGGTACATTGGAGCCGCTTCCTGCCAAAGTTATCGATACGGGTATGGGCTTTGAACGTCTTTGTATGGCTTTACAGGGGAAACGTTCGAATTATGATACCGATGTCTTTCAGCCGATAATTAAGGTTATCGGGGATTTGGCAGGAGTGACTTATGGGAAAGACGAGAAAACGGATGTGGCGATGCGTGTCGTTGCCGATCATATCCGGACGATTGCTTTTTCTATTACAGACGGGCAATTACCGTCGAATGCGAAAGCCGGTTATGTAATACGTCGTATTCTTCGTCGTGCTGTACGCTATGCTTACACTTTCTTAGGGCAGAAACATGCTTTTATGTTTAAGCTTGTTCCGGTTCTGATTTCAAATATGGGTGAGGCATATCCTGAATTGAAGGCACAGCAGAATCTGATAGAGAGAGTGATAAAAGAGGAAGAAGAAGCTTTTCTCCGTACGCTGGAGACAGGAATCCGTTTGTTGGATAAGACGATGGCTGAGGCGAAAGCTGCCGGAAAAACGGAAATTAGCGGCGTGGATGCATTTACGTTATACGACACTTTTGGTTTCCCTTTTGACTTGACTGAACTGATTTTGCGTGAAAACGGTATGACTGCCGATGTGAAAGGATTCGATATAGAAATGCAGAAGCAAAAAGAACGGGCGCGCAATGCTGCAACAGTTGAGGCCGGTGATTGGATCGTGTTGAAAGAGGGTGAGACCGTTTTTGTGGGATATGATTATACCGAATGTGAAACTTCGATATTGCGTTATCGACAAGTGAAACAAAAGGGTAAGGCTTTTTATCAGATAGTGTTGAGTGAGACTCCGTTTTATGCAGAAAGTGGTGGGCAAGTCGGTGATACAGGTGTACTGGTAAGTGAGTTTGAAACGATAGAAATTCTTGACACGAAGAAAGAAAATAATTTACCTATCCATATAGCTAAGGAACTTCCCGAGCATCTTGATGCTCCGATGATGGCATGTGTCGATACAGATAAACGTGCAGCTTGTGCCGCAAACCATTCTTGTACTCACTTGTTGGATGAGGCGTTGCGCCAAGTGTTGGGGGAACATGTAGAGCAGAAAGGCTCGTTGGTTACTCCCGAGTCTTTGAGGTTTGATTTCTCTCACTTCCAGAAAGTCACAACAGAACAGCTTCGTGAAGTGGAACATTTGGTTAATGCGAAGATACGTGCGGACATTCCTTTGACGGAATATCGGAATATGCCGATAGAAAAAGCAAAGGAGCTTGGTGCTATTGCGCTGTTCGGCGAGAAATATGGCGATGAGGTGCGTGTCGTACAGTTTGGTTCTTCTATTGAGTTCTGTGGCGGTACTCATGTGTCTGCTACCGGTAAGATAGGTATGGTAAAGATTCTTTCAGAAAGTTCTGTGGCGGCAGGTGTGCGTCGTATAGAAGCTATAACGGGAGAAAAAGTAGAGGAATTGCTCGATACGATACAAGATACGATGAGCGATTTGAAGGCATTGTTTAACAATGCACCCGATTTGAAAATTGCGATAACGAAATATATCGATGAAAATGCCGGTTTGAAGAAGCAAATTGATGAGTTTATGAAGGAGAAGGAAGCGGAAGTGAAAGAAAAACTGCTGGGTTCGGCCAAAGAAATAGGCGGAGTGAAAGTGATTAAAGCCGTTCTTCCTGTGCCTCCGGAAACGGTGAAGAATATCGCATTCCAGCTGAAAGGACAGATTCCGCAAAACTTGTTTGTTGTAATCGGAAGCGTGTATGAAAATAAACCGCTGCTTACGGTTACGATGAGTGATGACATAGTGGCAAGCGGTTTGAACGCAGGAAAACTGGTACGTGAGGCGGCCAGACTGATTCAAGGTGGCGGAGGCGGGCAACCTCATTTCGCAACAGCCGGAGGAAAGAATCCCGAAGGTTTGGTAAATGCCGTAGATAAGATTATCGAATTGGCAGGATTTTAGGCCTTATGATAAAGATCCTTTTGAAAAAAACACGCAAAAATTTTTTTTGCGTGTTTTTTTTTAGCTTTGCAATAAATTGAAAATAGGGAAAATATGCTTGATTTTTTTTCAGAATGTTTCGTTGGTTAAGCAAGAATGTCGTGATGTTCTTGTTCGAAAGACAGGACGCATTGTTATATCTTTCGTCTTGTTTAGTGTGTTTCTTTGTAATATGAGTCTGCATGCAGCTCAAAAGATAAATCTTGATGAAAGTGTAAAGGAACTCATTTTGTCGGTGGGAGAAACAAAATACACGTTTTCTTCATCTACAGACGGGAAATGGTTTTTCTCGCACATTCAGCAGGGACGGAAAAAATTGTTTCGGCATTGAACGAAAATGAAAGCTTTTTCCGTAGTAGTGGTCGTGCTTCCAATTATGAGATTCTGGAAAATAACCTTTCAAAGATAAAGATTCGTTTTTCAGGATTAGAGAATCATCCGGGTGCGAGTGTGGTTTATACTGTTGAAGCAGCCGATAAATTACCCAGATTGCAAGTCAGCATAGAAGGAGTGGCATCATTGACTTGTGCATACCGTTCAGCGGCGACTTCGCAAAATCCTCACGGTACATGGATAACAAGAGGCGAGACCGCCTGTGATGCTGAAGGGAAAGAGGTCTTTATAGATGGAAGCGGTCCATTTGTTTTTGGTCATTCTATGTTAGGGAAAGAGGATATATCATATGTCTGGCAGGCCAAGACAAGGCCGGTGAAGCCTCGAAGAGGGACAGAGCAGCGAAGTAATACGTTCTTTAAGAGCGGAATCGTTACACAGAGCCAGTCGTCTTATACTTATTGGCAGTTGCGAATCGGAGCAGATGAGCCAAAGGAATATGCAATGGTTTGGGATTATAATTTAGGCGGACGGGTGCATGATGTTTTTGAAAAATATTATTCTGATATAATAGACTCCCAAGTGGATATTTCGCGTTTTGATAGGAGTTATAATGCGACATTGGCTGTAGAGAAGATGCCGATACGCCTTTCTTCTCCGGAAGCGTTTATTCCCGGATATGGATGGATGATGGAAGAATATTATCCTAACGGGCATAGGTCTGCGTATCCTTTCGGGCATGAATGTGGAATCCAGACGGCAGCATTGTTGAGTTATGAAGGATTTGCCACGCAAAGAGACTGGGAAAAGAATTTCGGTTTTTATGTCCTTGATAAATTACCGATGTGGAGTGACATTAATCAAGGCTATTTTGTTAAGCGAGATGGCGGGTATACACGATGGTGTTACAGCAATGATTATAAGAATCCTTTCCCTTTGTTGGAAGGAGGTAACTGGGGCGCTGCCGAGCAGATCTATTTAATTGCACGTCTTTCCGGTGATGAGCAGTTGCGTAAAAAAGCTGTTTCTCTGATGAAGCATGATGTGGATGTTAAATTGGATGCCGAGCATTTTTATTTCCCTCCTTGTTGGAATCCGGACACCCGGCAGTTGACCGACCATCGCGATGATTGGTTTATAACCGGAGGCTTAGGATATTGTGCTGTGGTTTGCGAAGAGATTTTGTATCCGGAAACGAATGATAAACGATATCTTGAGCTTGCAGATAAATTGACGGATTGGCTTTCTTTGAATTGGCGGGAGGAGAATAAAATGAATTTTCTGCATCCGGGTGTTAATACGTTCCATTGTTTCAGCGGATGGATTATAAAAGCGATGATTCGACGATACGAAAGAAGTAAAGATGAAAGCTTTTTGGATATAGCAAAAGATTTGACATGGGTTATGGCTGCTACGTTATGTATGAATGATACGAAGCTTAATGGTAAATCGCTTTTTGGCGTGACTTGTGTCGGAACCCGAGGGTGTGTGGATTATGATTGCTTCCCGAATTTATGTCATGAAAAGGATTTGTGCTTTATTGAGTCAATGGGAATTCTGGCGAAGTATGTATCAGGCGAGTCTTACGCTAAGTATTTGTCAATGCAGTCATTGAGACTTCCTCAGGACAGATGGCTTTCCGCTTGGGTGCAGGAGCAGAGAGATTTGAACTTACGTACGAATTATGACAACTGGGCGCGAGGAATTACGAATCTGTCTTTCGGTATAAATACTTCAAGTAATCGTCAGATTCAATTGTTCGATTGCACGGTTGCTGTAAAATCGTTGACGGTTTCAGAAGAAAGAGAAATCGTTGCGGTCAATGCGACCTCGCAGACTCAGCAGAGTACGATTTCCATCCCATATTTGAAGAATGGTAAATATGCTCTTTATTTGGATGGGAAAAGAAAGGGGATATACACGTCTTCCGCTTTAAAGAATGGTTTTTCTTGCTCTTTTTCGGCTAACGGAACAGTGAAAATAACCGTGAAGCTTAAAGAAATTCTTCCGGAAGAATCTTATACGGAAAAGAATGAAAAGCGTATTTTATTGGATGAATCACTTCTTTTTGATGCACAGCGCGGAGTGGGATATCCTCAACCGATATATCGTATGGACAAGAGTTTTATGACTCATCCCTTGATGGATGCTGAAGGAAATCAGGTAAAAGGTTTTGGTTTGGCTGCAAATACAGTCCTGGCTTTTAAATTGGATAGAAAATTCTCCTCGTTTGAGGCTGTATTGTCTATGGATGATGCGATAAAGAAATTAACAAAGCCCGATCCTTCTGTCAATGTAACATTTTTTGCCGATGGACGGTTGTGTTTTGAAAGTGGGAAGATTGATCGGAATTCAGCCCCATTGTCTGTGAAATTTTCGTTGGACGATGTGGATGTACTGATTATACGTGTTTCCGGAAATTATGACGATGATGGTAATTTAAAGCATGATATGGTTAATCTTCTTTCTCCGTATCTATGTCCATGAATGCAGATTGTATAGATTTTTCCTGTGGGGAATTTATTGGTGTTAGAAGATTGATGTATTAATCCGTGTAATCGTTTCCTTTCTTAGGCCAGTTAATTAAATACAGTTTTTCCGTAGCTCTGGTGAAAGCAGTATAGAGCCAGCGGTAGTAATCGGGCGATAACATCTCTCGGGTTACGTATCCCTGATCGAGAAATACATGGCGCCATTGACCGCCCTGTGCTTTGTGACAGGTTACGGCATAGGCATATTTCACCTGTAAGGCGTTATAAAAAGGGTCGGTTTTCATCTTTTTCATGCGCTCGCGTTTTGTCGGTATATCTGCATAATCCTCTAAAACAGCGTAAAACAGGCGGTCGTTTTCTTCTTTTGTCAGAGCCGGAGCATCGGAATGAAGCGTATCAAGCAGTAGGGTCGCTTCTATTTCCAAGTCGTTATAATCGGGGAAAGTCAGTAATGTCTCGGCGAAACGGAAACCGTATAACTCTTTTATTCGTCGGATCCGTTGGACGACAACGATGTCTCCGTTTGCAATGAACTCCAGTTCCTTGTAGTCATTTCCCCAGAAATAATTGTTTTTCGCCACCATTAAGCGGTCACCTGCATTCAGTTCGTCTTCCCTGAAAAGAACGGCATTCCTTATTCCGTTGTTGTAAATGTTCGCACGCTTGTTGGAACGGCAAATGATGATAGTTTCATCTGCTCCTGTTTTATTGAAACTGTCGCCAACGGTTTCAAGTAATTCGTTGCCCGGTAAAATCTTTATATCCGGGAACCCGTCGATCCGTATGTCGGGGAATGTGTTATGGCCGGCTTTTGCAATCAGTGTCCTCAGTAAAGTAGCATTGTATAAGATGCCGGAGTCTGTTTCCTGCCGGATGACTTCCGTTAAAGTACACGTTGTAACATCCAGTCCGTATGTTCTCAATACGCTTTCCGAAAGAGCCGGACTTTCTTCTTCTCCGATAGGCAGAAGTTGGGCCGTATCGCCTATGAGCATGAGCTTGCAACCCAAGTCATTGTATACATATTGAATGAGGTCATATAGTAAATATCCTGTTCCGAATGTCATACCATGCCGGCCTTCATTGGAAATCATCGAGGCCTCGTCCACAATGAATAAGGTATGTCGGTGTAAGTTCTTGTCTAAAACGAAATTGTCTGTTTCGTTGGAAAAGGAGCGTTGACGGTATATCTTTTTATGTATAGTATAAGCCTGTGTTCCGGCATAGCGGGTAAAAACCTTTGCAGCCCGTCCGGTTGGTGCCAGTAAAACACATTTTTGTTTCAACTGAGTAAGCATTTGTACCATAGCTCCGGTAAGGGTCGTTTTTCCGGTGCCTGCATATCCTTTTAAAATATAAACAGTTTTTTCCTGTGGGGTGCAGATGAATTCAGCGAAAAAATTCATTGCAATTTCTTGTTCTTTAGTTGGTCTATACAGAAAAAATCGTTTAATTTGTTGCGTTAATTCATCTTTTAGCATAAATGTAGATTAAAAAAGTTTACTAAGCTTGAAGTGTTTGGTATATTTATCTTATTTTTGTGATACGAATATAAACTAAAAAAAACATATTTATCATGAAAACTGTTGTTAATGTTGTATTATTCGTTTGTGTTGTTGCCTTAGTATACATTTGTTATGGCAGTGTAATGGGCCCGATCAATTTCGGAAAGGAAAGAACTGTTAGAGAAAATGCGGTAAAAGCTCGCTTAATCGATATCCGTAAGGCGCAGCAGGAGTATCGTTTGGTTCATGACGGTGCTTATACGGCAAGCTTTGACACTTTGATAGACTTCGTTAAGACAGCGAAACTTCCTTTTATTTTGAAGGTTGGAACATTGAGTGATACCCAATTGGAGAATGGTATGACAGAACAAAAAGCTGTGGCGTTGATTAATAAAGCGAAGAAGACAGGAAACTGGAACGAGGTGGAAAAACAGGGCTTGAAAGACTTTCGTCGTGATACAATGTGGGTGGCAGTTATGGATACAATCTTTGAAAAAGGATTTAATCCCGACTCTCTTCGTTATGTTCCTTATGGCAATGGTGCGGAGTTTGAAATGCAGGCACGTCGAGATACGATGAAATCAGGAGCGCCATTGAACTTGTTTCAAGCTCAGGTGGCTTATGATGTTTATTTGAGTGGACTTAATAAACAGGAATTGATTAACTTGAAAGATACTCAAAGCAAATTGGGACGGTATTGTGGATTACGTGTCGGAGATATAGAACAAGCGAACAATAATGCAGGAAATTGGGAATAGTACAGTTAGATTCGATTCATCGAATTCTCAACAGCATACCTTATCCATCCGTTTTAGTGCGGATGGATTTTCTTTTTTCGTTTATAATCCGGGTCATCGGAATGATTCTTTTTATAAAGTTTATCCTGTCAATTCTCAGCGTTCGATGGCTGCTAATGTGAAGCTGTTTCTGAATGATGTGCAAGAGTTGAAAGCATCTTATAAACAGGTTAACCTGTTAATTCATTCCCCGCGCTATACAGCTGTTCCGTTAGAACTGTTTGATGATGATGATATTGAATTTGTTTTTTATCAGACATTCCCCAAACGTAACAATGAAATAGTGATGTGTAATGTACTGAACGGTAGTAATATTGCAATTCTTTTTTCTCTTGATAAGCTGGCGCATGTGTTTCTTTCTGAATTCTTTCCGAAAGCCCGTTTTCTGGCCGCGATTAGTCCGCAATTGGAATTGCTTCAGAATAAGGTACACGAGGGAAGCAATTGTAAACTTTATGCAAATCTGCATCCGGAGAATATCGATATTTTTTGTTTTAATAAGGGGAAATTGTTATTGGTAAATTCTTTTATCTGCCATGCAGTCTCAGACCGTTGCTTTTATTTGCTTGGTGTTTGGAAACAATGCGGTTTCGATGCGGAGAGAGATGACTGTAATTTGGCGGGTTGTAGAAACGAGAGAGAAGAATTGGCAACTGCTTTGAGAAAATATATTCGTAGTGTTTTTATTGTTAATTCGTTACCGGAATTTATTGCTCCTGAGCTCAGGGAAATAGAAGAACTTCCGTTTGACATTCAATCTTTACTTGCATGCGAGTGATAAGTGGTATATATAAAGGAAGGAGATTTGATATTCCTTCTACATTTAAGGCACGTCCTACTACAGATTTTGCGAAAGAAAATCTGTTTAATGTGCTTACCGGTTATATTGATTTTGATGAGAATGTTACTGCACTTGACCTGTTTGCCGGGACAGGGAGTATTAGTCTTGAATTGCTTTCGCGAGGATGTGGTAGAGTGATTTCTGTGGAAAGAGATATGCAGCATTATGTCTTCATTCGTAAAGTAATGGCGGAGATAAAGGCAGATGAATGGTTTCCTGTGAAAGGGGATGTATTCCGGTATATAGGAAAGTGCAGGGAAACGTTTGATTTTATTTTTGCGGATCCGCCTTATGCTCTAAAAGAATTGGAGAGTATACCGTCGAAAATATTTGAGTATAAGCTATTAAAACCGAACGGGCTTTTTGTTCTTGAGCATGGTAAAGACAGAACGTTTGATACAGATTTACATTTTGTGGAACATCGTTCTTATGGGAGTGTGAATTTTTCATTCTTTAGAGAAGTGGAGCAAGAAGGCGAACAACCGATTCGATGATTCTATTTTTCCAAGGACGTTGCCGCCATGTTTTCAGTGAAAGCTGCGTACAGCTTTTTAAATCATTCAAGAAGATTTCTTTCAAATCCAGCGACGTTTTTCTGTCATAAAAGAAAGCATTGGCTTCGAAGTTATGCTCGAAACTGCGAAAGTCTATGTTTGTCGATCCGATTGTGGACAGTTCATCATCGGAAACAAGCATTTTGGAATGTAAGAATCCTTTCTCGTAAAAGAAAACTTTTATGCCGGCTTCCATCAATTCATCTAAATAAGAAAGGGTACCAATATGGATAAGTCGCGCATCTGCCCGTTTCGGAATCATTATCCGTACGTCTATGCCGGCTAAAGCGGCTGTTTGAAGTGCGGTCATCACTTCCTCTGTCGGAAGGAAATAAGGGGTTTGTATATAAATATATTTCCGTGAAGTGCAGATAGCCATCATGATTCCTTGCATGATATCTCTCCATTGTCCAACCGGATCGGAAGTTACAATTTGAGCAGTAACATTGCCTTTGTCTTTTATTATGGGAAAATATTCGCTTCCGGTTATCAGTGTACGATCAATGGCATACCAGTCGGTAAGGAAAGAGGTTTGCAGTCCGTATACGGCTTTTCCCCGTATTTTTACGTGTGTGTCTCGCCAGATACCCCACGAGAACCCGTTAAAGTAGCGTTCTGCTATATTCATTCCGCCAATGAAGCCTACACGTCCATCGATGATGACTATTTTTCGGTGGTTCCTATAATTAACCTTACTGGTAAAACGCGGGAAGCGGACTTTCAGAAAGCTCAGTACTTCGATGCCTTCGCACAGCATTTGGTCGTAGAACATATTGTCTACTTTCCAGCAGCCTACGTCGTCATATAGCAAACGCACTTTGACACCTTCGCGAGATTTATCGATCAACGCATCTCTCAGCAGGCGTCCGGCTGCATCATTCTCGAAGATATAAAACTGAAGGTGGATATGATGACGGGCCTGCGATATCTCCCGTAAAAGATCTGACAGCATGCTTTTCCCGTCGGTATGGATGGATATTTCATTTCCCCCGAAAGGTAAAGCCTTGTTGACGTTGTTGAAGAAATCGGCCAAGCGGTTATTTTCTTTGGAAAATTCTAAGGATTCTTGCGAGAGATACTCTTCCATAGGACGCTTATTTAGGCGGGCGTATCCCTTTTTACTGATTAATTGTTCTCTTCTTGTGCTGCGTCCGAAGAAAAAATAAAAGATTAATCCGATAATAGGCAGGAAGAAAAGTACTAAAATCCATGCCATCGTTTTTACAGGATTGCGATTATCCATAATTACGATAAAAATCGTAATTAGGATAATCGCAAAATAAACAATATTGAATATCGTAGCGAGTATAGGACTTATTAGTGTTGCGTCTGACATGTGTTCGTTTTTTTACGCTTATATTAGAAGCGCATTCCGCGTGGTCCGCCCGGACCGGGTCCGAATCCTCCGCCGCCTCTGTGAGGACCGCCTTCCATTCTTCCGGCTTTCCCTCCGAACAGATTTAAGCGATAGATGAAGTGTACCATGCAGTAACTATAGATTGCATTATATTCTGTATCGCTACGCATTGCAGCCGTGATGGAGCGACTTATGTTACTTTGTTTCTTTAATATGTCGTAGAATTGGATACTTACTGTTGCAGCATTCCCTTTCAGGAAGTTCTGAGATATTTGTGCGTTCCAGATTAGTTCGTCACGATTCATGCTGTTATCGGTATATCCCCGTCGTGAATTCTGCGATATATCTGTAGAAATTGACATGTTCCACGGAAGGTAGATATTGGTACTTGCTCCATAGGAGAAGTCGTATGTATCCATATTATTCTGTTCTTGATAACTGTTGCGCGAGTGCATGTAGCTAAGTGAGCCATTCAGCGAGAACTCCCACCAGTCTGTTCGGTAAGTACCTCTCAATCGTTCATTCAGACGAAGCTGTTTGGTTGTGTTTTTGTCGGAGTCGGTAGTCTCGGCTTTATTGCTGATATAGCTGACCATATTGTTGTAATTTGCAAACGTATTGGTGTTGATTGTGAATTTTTTGTTACGGAGTGCTGTATTGGTTCCTAACATTCCGAATAGATTCCAGTTTCCGTTGATGTTTTCCGGGCGGGTAATGTATCCACCGGTCTGTTCATTATATGTTCTTCGGTTGCTTACATTATTCATCTGATTCTGGAAATTCAGGTGAGCCATGAGCCCGCGTTGTGTTTCTG
Organism: uncultured Bacteroides sp.; assembly: GCA_949285025.1. GTDB lineage: Bacteria > Bacteroidota > Bacteroidia > Bacteroidales > Bacteroidaceae > Phocaeicola. The sequence continues at coordinate 136,296 of CASDXG010000096.1, forward strand.
TATTGAACATATTATAGAAAGCAGTAAAAGTATTGGTGAAAGATGGTTTCAAACCCGGGTTACCTTGCCGGATATTCAACGGGTCGGAAGTATCTTCTATCGGTAAGAGGTCGGTCATACTTGGTTGTGAACTTCTTCCTCTGTATGTAACGCGCAGGGTATTTGTTTTAGAGAAGTTATATCGGAAATCCAAAGTCGGGGTAAAGTTGAATACGTGGCGAACCGTGTCTGTATAGTAATCCCCTTTTTGGTACTCCAAATTTGTTTTCTGTGGTTGGAAAGATACGCCCACATTCAGTTGCATCATTTTACGAATCCAGCGTAATGACAGGTCGACCTGGTGGTTATAGTAATCGTATTTGGCATCTTTACTGTTTTCTTTATCCAGCACGGCGTCAGGATTTCCGCTTGCGTCTCCGTTTTCTATTACCCAGTTATCGGGCATGCTGTAAGTAGAGTTGTCGCTTTCAGAGCGGTTATACTGGAAGTTATATCCGAATTGGAGAAATCCTCCTTTAAAGATCGGCTCACTGTATGTGAAACGCAGGCTATAATTATAGCTTGATGTCGGCGTGGAAATATACCGGTTGATAATATCTTCTCTTTCCGCTTCTGTGAGTTGGAAATATTCCGTAGTGGACATAGAGAACTGTTCGCTTTCGCTGTTTGTATAATTGTAGTTTCCGCGTAATGTAATGTTACGTCCCGGTTTGCCGAGCCGCCGATTAAACATTAAAGAACCGCCTGCCGTAAGGTCATCGCCTTTGCTTAGCGAACGTCTCACGATAGTGTTTATGATATTTTCTTCGGGAACTAACGTGGTAATATCTTCTGTGCCCAAGAGTTCATCGGTGGTATGTCCCGGATCTTCATTGAAGGTATAGGAATTTGATTCGGATGTGTTGTTCGTTTTTCCGTAAGTCAGGCGTGGACGGAATATTAAAGTAGTTAAAGTGTCGGGGGTCCATTCCAAACGGAAGTCGGCTCTTACGTTGGTCGTGCGGTTGTGTGCACGGCTGAATGCGTTTTGGAAAGAGCTGTTCTCCGTAGAAACGAATGTTTCGGACGATTGTCTTGTAACACGATCGGCGTTTGTATAATTGTAATTAACGCTACCTCCTGTTTCCAGATATTCATTCTTAGTGGCAAAGTTGAAACCGGCCGTGCGACGGGCTGTAAGTCCGTTGTTTCTTCCCCAGCGTCCTCCGCCTCCGCCACCGGGAAATCCCATGTCGTTCACATTATTCATTGATCCGATGACGGTAAACTGATTTTCTCCCACAAACCGGCTTGCCATCATTTTCCCGCTGTATCGGTCTTCTGTCCCTCCTGCAAGGTCTATATTTCCCAACCATCCTTTATTCATACCAGGCTTAACACTCAAGTCAAGTACGGTTTCCTCTTCACCGTCGGCAATGCCTGTTACACGTGCCATATCGGATTCTTTATCATAAGCCCTTACTTTTTCTATGATATTTACGGGCAGGTTCTTCATGGCCACATTCGGGTCATCGGCAAAAAATTCCTTGCCGTCTATCATGATTTTTTTGATGGTTTTTCCATTGATGGTGATGTTTCCTTCATCGTCCACTTCGGCTCCCGGTAATTTTTTTACCAGTTCTTCTAAAGCTGAGCCTTCCGGTACGCGATAAGCCGAGCTATTATAAATTAATGTATCCTCAGAGGCTGTCACTTCGGGGGCTTGTGCTGTAATGACTGCTTCTTGTAATAAGATGGCATCCGAAGACAACGCCAAATTTCCAAAGTCTATTTTCGGTTTTTGAGCGGTAATTTGGAATGGTTTGAACAGGGTGACATATCCCAAATATGAGACCTTTAACACGTATTTCCCTTGTTTTACCGGAATAGTAAACTTTCCATCCAAATCGGTAGCTTTACCTTCTACCATAGAACTATCCGGTAAGGAAAGAACTTGAACTGCTGCCTGAATTACAGGAGACTTATCAGTCTCGTCGATTATGGTACCCGATATATTCCCTTTTCGGCTTCCGCTTTGTGCAAAGACGCATGCTCCGCAGAAGATGAACAGTACCCCCAAAACCCATTTTCTCATTTGTCTATTATTTTCTTTGAAATTTAATGCCTGTTTGATTCTGAAAATGTTGAAAGGTTTAATCCAATAACTTTTTTTTAATTTATTTTCTTTTGAAACTTCTCTCTATTCGATCTTTTTGAAGCAGGAATTCGAAGCAAAGAACGTTGATTACCATGAATATGATAGGTGAGGAATTGTCGGCTGATTGTAGGTCGTTTTCCAATAGACCTTTGGTTAAAGCTATGATGTAATACGCCATCCAGATGTATAGACTCCATTTAGCTGATAGGTTCCGAAGGGCTTTTGTTTGCTCACATTCATCTTTGGCTTTTGAAAAGAAGATGAGAAAAAGCGAAATCCATATCGTTAATTTCATACAGAACTTGATAAGAATCAAATTTGTATTGTCGATTATACCGAACATATATAGTAATGCCGGGATGAAGACGGCGAGTATAAGCAGTATGTAACCAATGGTTTTACATTGGGTTGGCAATAGTCCTTTCATAGAATTGATGTCATGAATAATTTTGCGCAAAAATAATTAATTGTAATTGACTTTCTAACTTTTTCTGACTTTTTTCTATTTTTGCAGGCAAAACATGTCGAATTATGAGTCAACAGAACGTGGTGATTTGCCGAAAACTTGCCGATGATTTATTCCGGACATTGGGGCGTTTTTCTTATGACAAGCTGTTTGTTTTGATGGATGAAAACACCGAACGGTTTTGTTTCCCGATACTGAAGGAGTTTTCTTGCCTGAAGGAAGCTGTGCCGATAAGCATAGGTGCAGGAGATGTACATAAAAACTTGTCTGTCCTGTCGGAGGTCTGGATGCAATTAAGCGGGAAAAAGGCAACGCGACACTCGTTATTGATTAATCTGGGCGGAGGTATGGTAACCGACTTGGGCGGATTTGCGGCAGCAACATTTAAGCGCGGCATTAAGTGTATCAATATACCTACCACACTTCTTGCTATGGTTGATGCTGCTGTGGGGGGGAAAACCGGAATAAATTTTAATGGTTTGAAGAATGAGATCGGTGCTTTTGCCCCGGCTTGTAGCGTGTTGATAGATTGCGGATTCTTGAAATCGTTGGATCACTCTAACTTCCTGTCCGGCTATGCGGAAATGTTGAAGCACGGACTTATCAGCGATGAGCCGCATTGGGCCCGGTTGATACGTTTTGACATGGAGAACATTGATTACAATGCATTGCAGGAACTGGTGCAGGAGTCGATTTCGGTGAAAGAAAAGATTGTAGAGATTGATCCATTCGAGAACGGTCTTCGTAAGGCTTTAAACTTGGGGCATACAATGGGGCATGCGTTTGAAAGTTTTGCTTTGGCTCAGAATCGTCCGGTATTGCATGGTTATGCTGTGGCATGGGGCATGGTGTGCGAATTGTATTTTTCTTATGTAAAAGTAGGTTTCCCCAAAGATAAGCTTTATCAGACTGTACAGTTTGTTAAAGAGAATTATGGGAAGTTGCATTTTGCTTGCAATGATTATGATCGGTTGTATGAATTGATGAAGCACGATAAAAAGAATCTTACGAGCGAAACAATTAATTTTACGTTGTTGGGCGGGGTGGGAGATATCCGTATAAACCAGACAGCTTCCCGGAAAGAAATAAATGAAATGTTGGATTTTTATTGCGATGTTATGGGATAAGCTGGGGTGATAACTGATATTGCTGTCGTTTTTTTGGCATATCCCGCGTATTGTTTGCTTAGGGAAAGGAGGAATGGCTGTAGAAAGATGAAGCCGGTTGTCCTGCTTTTGTTCCTATTATCGTTTTTCTTATATATGTATGTTGGTGGTTTAAGCTGTGTGTTTTGTTTTAAGGATATATGGCTAACCATTAATCGGGCGCCTTAAAAATAAAAAACGCCCTCATACAACGTATAGGGCGTTTTGCGTAGAATCTCGTGAATTCTTGATTTTTTCAAGTTTATTGCGGAGAGACAGGGATTCGAACCCCGGGAGCCTCGCAGCTCAACGGTTTTCAAGACCGCCGCAATCGACCACTCTGCCACCTCTCCATACCTTGTTATAAGTAAGGCTTTCCTTTAAAGGCGTGGCAAAGGTACGGATATTTTTTGTATTTGCAAGGGAATGGGTAATAATTTTTTTTTCGTCCTTTTATGCAATACCTTATTATATATACATTAAAATGTCCTTATGTTTGTATTACGTTGATTCGACGATTTAAATACGTATTTTCTGCAAAAAAAATAAATGAATGCTTGCTTTCTTCAAAAAAAGAGTTACCTTTGCACTCGCAATTATAAAGAAAAGCGTCTTTCAATTATTGCTTTTGCGGAAATAGCTCAGTTGGTAGAGCATAACCTTGCCAAGGTTAGGGTCGCGAGTTCGAGTCTCGTTTTCCGCTCCATTTATACAAATGTGTTTGTATTTTAGGCCCAGGTGGCGGAATGGTAGACGCGCACGTTTCAGGTGCGTGTGTCGAAAGGCATGCAGGTTCGAGTCCTGTTCTGGGCACAATCTTTTCATTGTTTAGATGATGGAGGAATGGCGGAATTGGTAGACGCGCTACTTTGAGGGGGTAGTGACAGTTTTGTCGTGTGAGTTCGAGTCTCATTTCCTTCACTAATCTTATTTGTTTTGCGGAAATAGCTCAGTTGGTAGAGCATAACCTTGCCAAGGTTAGGGTCGCGAGTTCGAGTCTCGTTTTCCGCTCTTCCTTGAAAACCGTGATTAATTCCATCAATCATTTATAATCTAAGAAGGGCATGTGTATGAATGCTCCGTTGTTGAATTCTTGTTTCGTGCCGTTAAATTCTCAGACCGTTTTTAGGTTTTAATCATATAATCTTTGTATTTTAGTGCAAAAGCCATCATATTTGACTGGTTCCGGTTGTTCATATTCTTGTGAAATCTGAGTTGTGTACGATTGTTTCATCGGCTTTTCAGTTGCAAAAGTTCTTGTATATATAAAATTTGTATATATTCGCAGCGTTATTTTATATTGTATAGGTAAAGATGAAAACGTATGATATTAATTTTTCGGATGGCATTTCTTCCGATAGTAAAGGCTTTTCTATAAAGAGTGAAGACAAAGCCATTCATATGGCCGAGGATATGTTGATAAAAGGTAATAGCTATATTGATGCATACGCCGGCGGAATTATATCGGTTGTTGATTCGGAGAATGTAGTGGTGTGGAGTAAGCCGATTCCAAAGATGGAGAGAAAATGAAAAGGGAATAGAATTTTTTAGAATAAAGAACGTATATAATTTATTGTAGATTATGTTTTCTGGGATAGTGGAAGAATCGGCAGAATTGCTGAAAGTTGTAAAAGATCAAGAGAATTTGCACCTTACTTTGAGATGTTCTTTTGTAGACGAATTGAAGATAGATCAGAGTGTATCACATAATGGAGTATGTCTTACTGTTGTAAAAATAGAGGATGACACTTATACTGTTACGGCAATGAAGGAAACAATAGAGCGTTCCAATATCGGATTGTTGAGGCCCGGTGATAAAATTAATGTAGAACGCAGTTTGATGATGAACGGACGTTTGGACGGACACATTGTGCAGGGTCATGTAGATCAAACGGCAAAATGTGTGAATGTTTCTGATGCTGATGGCAGTTGGTATTATACTTTTGAATATGATTTTGATAAGGAAATGGCGAGACGTGGTTATTTTACTGTCGATAAAGGCTCGGTAACAGTAAACGGTGTCAGTTTAACTGTTTGTAATCCTACGCAGAATACATTTCAAGTGGCTGTTATTCCTTATACTTACGAGCATACAAATTTCCATACGATCGGGGTCGGAAGTATAGTCAATATCGAGTTTGATATCATAGGAAAGTATTTAAGTCGAATGATGGTGCTTTCTGAATTTTAGAATTAAAGGTCCTTAAGAAGAACTTTATTGTTTTGATAGATGTACTTTTCGCGTGCCGTTATTACATTTTCCCATGCCTTTTTGAATAGAGTTCCGTCTATTTTGAACTCTTCAGCCCCTTTTTTCTCTAACTTCTCAAGGAGCATTCCTACAGTCAATTGGTTAATGTCGATGCCCGGAAGAAAGCAGGGATCTTTTTCTTTATCGTCATATGATATCTCATAAACCAAGTTCGTGTCTTGAAGTTCGTATAGTATATTTTGGGTCAGGCGGATGGGAATTCTGTATGTTCTGCTGATTTCAGTTGCTGTATAAGGGGGATTCCCTTGTGCGAATTGCTTGCAAATGGCCGATAATATAATTGTGCAGAAGAAATCATGGTATCTCCGACTGATATTGTTCGTTTCTTTTTCGAAACTGAAGGACTCAAGATTCTGGCTGATATAGCACATTTCTGCTCCGAACAGGCAGATTGTCCATGAAATTTGTGCCCACAGCAAAAACATGGGTATGGCAGCAAAGCTTCCATATATGGCATTGTAGCTTGATATCCATATCTGTCCGTTGATGTAGATGTATTGGAAAAATTGGAAAGCACTTCCGGAAAGGATACCGGGTATTAGTGCATATCTTAATTTCACTTTGGTGTTGGGGATAAAAATGAAGAGGCAAACAAACATGGCCCATGTTAAGGCATAAGGAACTAATTGAATGAAAAATTTTATAATTGGAGCGAGAATAAGAAATTTTTCCAATTCTTTTATATAAGTCATCATGAAAATACTGAGTCCGCTACTGATGACAATTAGCAAAGGGAGCAACAGTATCATGGAAAAATAATCGGTGATTTTTCGGAATACACTTCTTGAGCGTTTAACTTGCCAAATTGCGTTGAAGCTTCGTTCGATGTTGTCTGTTAATATTAAAACGGTCCAAAGCAACATGATTAGTCCGATTCCGACAAAAATTCCGCTGCGTGCGTGTTGTAGGTAGGAATTTATCCATGTGATAATTAGTTCAGCTTGCTTATCGTTCATGCCGTTTCTGAGTTGGTTTTCAATGAACATGTCAAGACCGAATCCCCGTGCTATTGCAAATAAAATGGCAAGAATGGGAATGATAGATAGTAGAGAACTGTAGGTTAACGCTGCGGAACGGATGGAAATACGGTCGTTTATAAATTGATATACTGATAAATAAATAATCTTAATATAGCGGTATATCTGTTGTTTGACAGGAGTTAATTCATTATCTGTGATTTTCCATATTTCATCTGTCAGGAAATGTTTCCATCTTTTTAGTGTAATCTTGCTCATGGTCGCTAAAGTTTTCAAAGAAAAGAAATAAAAGCAGTTGATCTATAAGCCGGGTTCTGTTCCTTTTCTATTTTAAGGTGTCTGTCATTTATCTACGCTTATTGTCACCAATAAGCTTTAGCGGTCCACCCTCCGACATGGAGCGAGCAACTCTCATTGGCGTCGGTTTACATGACCTTACAACTCCTAAGGTGCACAGCCCGCATATCACTACACGGCTGGTAGGCTCTTACTCTACCTTCTCACCCTTACCTTGTTGAGAAATACAACGAGGCGGTTATTTTCTTCTGCATGGCTCTACTCTTGCGAATAGCTTTCTGTTAGGAAGTAGGATGCTCTTTGTTGCCCGGACTTTCCTCTTGTATTAAGATACAAGCGACAGACCGATCAACTGCTTCTGTCTGCAAAGGTACGGAAATAAACGGAATCTATATCAATATTGTCCGGGAGAAAAGAAAATTTGTGGAGTGGATAGATAATGAATGTAAATTTGTCAGATACCCTCGTTAAGGGCGGTTAATGCATACTTCTGCAGTGTTAAAAGAGAGAAAAAAGATATGACAGTAAGTACAATCGTATGTTTTTTGTTCTACTTTAGCAAATGAAATGTTAAACAAAAGAGAAAATTAACAATTAAATACTGTAAGTGTATGAAAAAAGTAATTAAGTATGTAATAGGAACCACGGCGGTTGTTGCTATTAGTGCAGGTGTAGCAGGCGTTACCGCGTATACTCTGACTCAAAAAACAGGAACCGATAACGAACTCTCTTTTTATAAAGAATTTCAAACGAACGCTGATTCAAGGATGGTTGCTTTGGGGATGCACGAAACTCAACTGGTAGACCTTACTCAGGCAGCAGAGAGTTCTTTGAATTCTGTTGTGCATATTATGTCAATTCAGCGCAGCAAAGTTAGAACAATCCAGACACGACCGGATTTTTTTGATTTCTTCTTTAACGGGGATACCGGGCAGAGACAGATTCAAACACCGGAGCAACGAGGATTCGGTTCCGGCGTAATTATTTCCAAAGATGGCTATATTGTGACGAATAATCATGTAATTGATGGAGCAGATGAAATCTCTGTTAAGTTGCATGACGGCCGTGAAATGAAAGGACGCGTTATCGGAACAGATGCTACGACCGACCTTGCTTTGGTGAAAATAGAAGGAGATGATTTCCCGGCTATTAAGGTGGGTGATTCCGATCGCTTGAAAGTTGGGGAATGGGTTTTGGCTGTTGGTAATCCGTTTAACTTAGGTTCTACGGTAACAGCCGGAATTGTTAGTGCGAAAGCTCGTGGGCTTGGAGCTAACGGAGTGGAATCTTTTATACAGACTGATGCGGCAATTAATCAAGGGAACAGTGGCGGAGCGTTAGTGAACGCTGCAGGAGAGTTGGTCGGGATTAATGCAATGCTTTATTCTCCTACAGGAGCTTATTCCGGTTATGGCTTTGCTATTCCTACAAGCATAATGACGAAGGTCGTGACAGACATTAAACAGTATGGGGCGGTTCAGCGTGCTGTACTTGGTATAGAAGGACGTGATATGGGAAATGAGGCCTATCCGGATGAAATAAGAAAAGAACAAAAAGAACTTGGAACCAATGAAGGTGTGCAAGTCGTGAACGTGTTGGATGATGGCTCTGCTGCCGGAAAATTGGAACCTAACGATGTCATCAAAGAAATTGACGGGGATAAAGTGAAGACAATGGCCGAGTTGCAAGGTATATTGGCAAGGCACCGTCCGGGCGATGAAATAAAATTGAAGATATGGCGCGATAAAGATGAAAAAGAAATCAGAATCATATTGAAAAATGTACAGGGAACTACCAAGATTGTGAAGAATGCTGATATGGAAATCTTGGGTGCTGCTTTCCGTGAAGTACCCGATGATCTTAAGAAACAATTGAATTTGGGTTATGGAGTACAGGTGACAGGTGTTAAAGACGGACGTATGGCTGAGGCTGGTATACGCAAAGGTTTCATTATATTGAAGACCAACAATAAACAGATGAAAACGGTTCAAGATTTGGAAGACGCGATGAAGGCTGCTTCACAGTCGCCGGAACAGGTCTTGTTTATGACGGGTATTTATCCATCCGGGAAACGTGCAAATTATGCGGTAGACCTGTCGCAAGGCGAATGATTATATACGATATCAGTTTTAACGAGCGGATAGACTGGCGATTTTAAGGCGGGACGGCTACTTTGTCATTATGGCAGAGTAGCCGTTTCCTGTATATCAATATCTGTTTTCAATTCTCGTTTTATCCATTCCATCAGCACGGCAATTATGTATTGTTGCTCCTTGATTGTAAGTTCCCGGCCGGGAGGTATGTGGTGCCACTTCATTAAACATTTACGACAACAGCAGCCGGTAGCGTGTTGAGCCACAAACACAGGATGCCCATGCATGGGAGTTTGTTTGCCGTCATTCGGGATGACGGCCGGTGAAAGCCGTCGGGCAACGAAATCTTTGGCATGATGCCGTATCGTGGGAATGCTTTTAATGCGTATGTATTCTTTGTTTTTCCCGCTCAGATGGAAACGCATTCGGAATTCCGATTGCGATAAGCGTGTGAACAGTTCTGAAAAATCGTATGCATCATCTTGAGGAATACTATAGAGATTTTGAAATCCGAATAAGTCTGTTGGCTCTGTATAATCGCTTTTTTTCATTGTTTTTTTAGTCTATTGGCTTCCTAAATATAGGAAAATCATTCCGATGAGTACAAGGACGAGATCGATAGCTTTGCTTTTGAGGTTCTTCTCATGGAAAAGCATTGCTCCGAACAAGAATGATACGATGACACTTCCTCTGCGTATCATGGAAATGATGGAGATCATGGCACCGTCTAAACTTAAAGCATAGAAATAAACAAAATCGGCTGCCGATAAAAATAATGAAATTCCGATGATACACCAGTCCCATCGGAAGGGAGTACTTTTACGTTTTGGCCACCACAATATCAGGATGATGCCTCCCATCATGAATAATTGGTAAATGTTGTACCAAGCCTGTACAATCATATTGTTGAATTGCCCCATCAGGTATTTGTCGTATAAGCCGCTGGCTGCTCCTAAAGCTGCAGCTGCTACCGTAAAGGCAATCCATTTGTTATGGCTGAAATCAATGCCTTCTTTTTTACCGGAACGGCTTAGCATGAAAAACGAGATTACAGCCATCAGGACACCTAACCATTGATATAAGTTTAACCGTTCCCCGAATATAAGCAAAGCTCCCACTAAAGTCATTACAGGACGGGTCGCATTGATGGGGCCCACAATGGTCAATGGAAGATTTTTCATGCCGAAATACCCTAAAGCCCATGAGGAAAGTACAATGCATGATTTTAAGATGATGTATTTATGTACCTCCCATCCTCCTTTGGGAACGAAAAAAATGGTGGATTCCAATAGCGATGGTTTGAGATAAGATACTACAATAAAAGGCAAGAAAATCAGGCTTGAGAACAATGTGTTCAGTCCTAATACAGGGAGAACGGCGTTTCCGGCCAGCGATTTTTTCTTGAATACATCATAAAAGCCCAGCAAGGCTGCCGAGCAAAAAGCTAATATCAACCACATAATAACGGGATATTTATTTGAAAAGAACGCGGCAAAATTACGAAAACTTGCCGGAAGATTTGTAAAAGAAAAGAGGTATTCTTAATTTTGAATCGTTATAAATAAAATGCCATGCGGAATCTGATTAAAGAATTACGGAGGAAAGACCATAAAAGATATTTGGGTGGATTGGATTTCTTTAAATATATCGGGCCGGGTTTGCTGGTGACGGTCGGATTTATTGATCCGGGAAATTGGGCTTCAAATTTTGCAGCAGGTTCTGAATTCGGTTATACATTATTGTGGGTTGTTACGCTTTCTACTGTTATGTTGATTATACTTCAGCACAACGTTGCGCATTTGGGTATTGCAACCGGTCTTTGTCTGAGTGAAGCTGCAACCCGTTATGTGCCTAAGTGGATTGCGCGGCCTGTTTTAGGAACTGCTGTTCTGGCTTCCGTTTCTACTTCTCTTGCCGAAATATTGGGAGGCGCCATTGCTTTGGAAATGTTGTTTGGAATACCGGTAACGTGGGGAGCTGTATTGGTGGTTATGCTGGTAGTGATACTGCTTTTTACCAATTCATATAAACGGGTAGAGCGTGGAATTATCACTTTTGTTTCTTTTATCGGGTTGTCTTTTCTTTACGAATTGTTTCTTGTAGACGTTGATTGGCCTTTGGCGGCGAGGTCGTGGGTAGTGCCCGATCTGCCGGAAGGTAGCATGTTGGTAGTAATGAGTGTGTTGGGCGCAGTCGTGATGCCGCATAATCTTTTTCTTCATTCTGAAGTTGTTCAGAGTCGGGAATATAATAAAGGGAGCGAAACATCTATACGGAAGCTGTTGAAATATGAGTTTTTTGACACGCTTTTCTCGATGGGGGTAGGATGGGCTATCAATAGTGCTATGATATTGCTGGCGGCATCCACTTTTTTTACACATGGTTTACCCGTAGAAGAATTGCAGCAGGCAGAGTCTTTGCTGGGACCTTTGTTGGGTAATCAGGCCGGAACAATTTTTGCCATAGCTTTATTTATGGCCGGTATTGCTTCCACTGTTACCAGCGGAATGGCAGCCGGTTCTATTTTTGCAGGAATATTTGGTGAGTCATATCATGTAAAGGATATCCATTCGCGCGTGGGTATATTATTGTCCTTAGGAGCAGCTTTGCTTTTGATTTTCTTCATAGAGAACCCTTTTCAGGGATTGATTCTTTCTCAAATGCTTCTTAGCATGCAATTGCCTTTCACCGTTTTTTTGCAGGTTGGTTTGACCTCGTCACGGAGAGTGATGGGGATTTATGTAAATTCTCGTTGGGGCTCGGTTGTCCTTTATGCGATTGCTATTACGGTTTCCGTGCTTAATGTCCTGTTGCTTTTTAGCTGATACGTTGTTGTAAGGAATGAATCTTCATTCGCTTTATGTGTCTTAACAGCATGATAACAGCAAGGATTAGGGCTAAGGCATCGGAAAAGGGCATGCTTATCCATACACCTTTCACGCCATACAGCGGGGGGAATAATGCCAGACCGGGCAAAAGGAACAGTAATTGTCGTGTAAGCGAGAGGAAAATCGACATAAATGCTTTCCCGATTGATTGAAAAAATTGGGTTATGACGATTTGTGGCCCTACAAGTGGGAACATCATGACGCCGATTTGTAAAGCCAAAGTCGATTGTTCTGTAAGCTCATGATTCGTTGTAAACATTCCGACAAACAGTTCAGGGAATAATTCGAAACAGAGACATCCGATACTAGTTATTAAAAAACCGGATGTAATGCCTAATCGTAGTGTGTGTTTTACCCTGTCGTATTGTCGGGCTCCGTAATTATATCCGATGACAGGCTGCATTCCTTGAGTGATACCCATGACAATCATGACAAACAGCATCTGCAGACGGTTTAAAATACCGAATGCTCCGATGGACAAGTCGCCGCCATAATTTTGCAGGCGGTTGTTGATGAAGATGACAATACAACAGGCACATACATTCATGACAAAAGGAGACATCCCGATACTGAAAATGTTGTTTACAATTTTTTTCTGTAATCGGAAACTGCGATGTTTGAAACGTATGTAGCTTTGGGGGCTGTTGAAATGGTGGAGTACCCAAATCATTCCGATGAATTGAGACGCGATAGTGGAAAGAGCCGCACCGCGAATACCCCATTCGAATACGAAGATACAAATGGGAGCAAATACGACATTGCAGCCGACTGTCAGTATGGATGACAGCATGGCTTTGCGTGGGTATCCGGTAGCCCGCATAATGTTGTTCAGTCCGATCATGACATAGGAAATCGGACTGCCCAATAAAATGACCTGCATAAAATCGCGTGCATAGGGTAATGTATCGGGACTGGCTCCGAAGAAATATAAAATGTCATCCAGAAAAATAAAAGCGATTCCTCCATATATTACGGCGTTTACGATACATAGTATAGTGACGTTCCCTAAAATGTCCTCAGCTCCTTTTTCATCTTTTTGGCCCAACCGGATGGAAGAAATCGTTGCTCCTCCTACACCTACGAGCGTGCAGAATGCAATGAGCAGATTCATCAAGGGGAAGGTGATGGCAAGTCCTGAAATAGCCAATGCTCCAACGCCGTGACCGATGAAAATACTGTCTATAATGTTGTAAAGAGAAGTCAGTGTCATACCGATAATTGCCGGTATAGAGTATTGAAGCAGTAGCTTGCCGATGGGGGCATTCCCTAAAATATGCGGGTCATTTTCTTTCATAGAACTTCGTTGTTTACTTTTTCGGCCGCAAAGTTAGGAAGATGATTTAATATTTCGGAAATTTGTGCCGTTAAATCAAACTAAATGAAAAATGGAAACTTCAGGAATGAATATAGCGGCACTTTTCGATTTCGATGGTGTGGTGATGGATACAGAAACGCAGTATACCATGTTCTGGGATGAGATAGGCGCACGGTATTTACCTCAGATTCCAAACTTCGGTCTTCGTATAAAAGGACAAACGTTGATACAGATTTTCCGGCATTATTTTGAAGGAATGGAAAATGAACAGCGGGTTATAGAGGAACAATTGAAATATCTGGAGCAGAATATGGCGTATGAGTATATTCCCGGAGTTGTTGATTTTATGCACGATTTGCGGCGAAACAATGTAAAGATTGCAATTGTCACCAGCTCGAACGAGCAGAAAATGGTGAATGTATATAACGCTCATCCTGAATTGAAGGGATTGGTCGACCGAATTCTTACATCGGAAATGTTCCCCCGTTCTAAACCGGCGCCCGATTGTTTTTTGTTGGGAATGAAGATCTTTGGTGTAGAACCGAATCATACGTATGTATTTGAAGATTCGTTTCATGGATTGGAGGCAGGAAATGTTTCGGGGGCAAAAGTCATCGGATTGGCAACAACGAATTCGCGCGAGGCGATACACGACAAGGCATTACTTGTTATTGACGATTTTACACAGATGAGTTTTGAGCGGATGCTGCAGGTATAGCGTGAGAATCTTGATATCCTTCCCGGAAAAGGTTGCATATCTTTTAAAAAAAGAAAGCACATACGATAGAAATGTTCCGGGTGTTTTCCTGAAAGGAAACGGCTCTTTCGTATTTTCTTTCGGCAGGATTTCTCCTGCTTCCGCATAAAGTTTGTACATTTGCATGATAAATTGTGTAATAAAGACTGATTCAAAAATTAAAGATTAAGGAAATGGCAGGATATATATCAGATAATACGCGAAAGGTGACAATACGTCATTTTGGCGAAATGAAAGCGAAAGGAGAAAAAATCTCCATGTTGACATCATACGATTATACAATAGCCCGTATTGTAGACGGGGCGGGGGTAGACGCGATTCTCGTAGGAGATTCTGCATCGAATGTGATGATCGGTAATGCAACGACTTTACCGATTACAGTAGACGAGATGATTGTTTATGGAAAATCGGTAGTTAATGCTGTTAAACATGCTCTTGTTGTGATAGACATGCCTTTCGGTTCATATCAGACGGATGCTTCTGACGGAGTGCGGAATGCGGTCCGGATAATGAAAGAGACGGGAGCTGATGCCTTGAAACTGGAGGGTGGCGAAGAAATAATAGAGACGGTACGTCGTATTGTCGGGGCAGGTATTCCGGTAATGGGGCATTTAGGCTTAATGCCTCAATCTATTAATCAATATGGAACTTATGCGGTCCGTGCAAAAGAAAACGCGGAAGCCGAGAAACTTATACGCGATGCACATTTGCTGGAGGAGGCGGGTTGTTTTAGCTTGACTCTGGAAAAGATACCGGCGGAACTGGCAGCGCGGGTGGCAAACGAACTTACAATCCCGGTAATAGGAATCGGCGCCGGTGGCGGAGTAGACGGACAAGTGTTAGTGGTGGCCGATATGTTGGGGATGACGCAAGGATTTGCTCCAAAGTTCTTACGGCGTTATGCGGATTTATATTCGGTCATGACTGAAGCAGTGGCGCGTTATGTTGATGATGTAAAACGCGCCGACTTCCCTAATGAAACGGAACAATATTAATTATTTTTGCAATTTTTGCTATGAATAATCCGGTTGCTTTTAAGGAAGAAAACGCAACACTGTGGCATAAAGATTTTATCATTCTGCTTGTCGTAAATGCATTATTTCATGCCTCTGTCTTTTTACAGTTTTCTGTTTTAGGGCATTGTATGTCGGGAGGGATGCCGTATGGCGGAAACTCCATCGGGGTAACCTTACTTGCTTTTATTGTGGGGATGTTTCTTCCGGGAGCATTGAATAGTTACCTTGTCGACAGATTTAGGCGAAGGAATGTTCTTTTGTATAGCATTCTGTTGTATGCTTTGTTGTCTTTAGCCTGGTTGCATGTGACGGAAAATACCGGACTGTTTATTTTACGTTTATTACAAGGTGGTGCATTTGCTACTGCTTTGATGGCTTCGGGGGCTACGCTTGCTATCGATACGACTCCAAGTGTCAAGCGGAATATTGCGAACAGGGTATTCACTTGTTTTGGTGTCATAGGAATGTTGGCCGGTTTTACCGTTGGATATTGGGGCGGAATATCGTTCTCTTTTGCGCAGTGGGTTTATGTCTCATCTGCATTATGTTTTGTGTTAATACCGGCTGTCCTGATGATAAATGTTTGCTTTCGTGCTCCTTTAGGCTTACCCTTGTTTTCACTGGACCGTTTTATTTTGCCGAAAACATTGCTGCCGGGCGTTAATATGATGGCAGTGGCTGTTACATCAGGTATTGTTTTTGTCGCTGTATCCGATGCTTCCTTTTATATTTTTGCGGGCGTAGGATTCTTGTGTTATTTATTCTTCTCTCGTTTGCCGGTTTTTTCTCGGGTATCGCGTTTAGCGGTTGTGATTGGGCAATTGCTTGCAGGGACGGGGATAATGATGCTGTTTTGCGGTGAGGGCAAGATCTTTTTGTATGGAAGTGCTGTATTGATAGGCTTCGGAACGGCGGCATCTTTGGCATGTATGTTGCAAATGATGATTTTATTGTCCTCGCATTGTGAGCGGGGAACGGGATATCACACGTATCAATTGCTGTGGGAATCCGGATTAATTTTAGGTATTGGGTGCGTATGGTGTGAATATTTATCAGATTTGTCTTTTGCATATCAACTGGCTTTGGGCATTTGTGGAGCCGGTCTTTTCCTTTATGTATTATTTACGCATTCATATTTTACGAGAAAATATACATCTTAAATATAAAAGAATATGGCAGACGATAAAAAGATTATTTTTTCTATGGTGGGAGTAAGTAAATCCTTCCAAAATAATAAGCAGGTTTTAAAAGACATCTACCTATCCTTTTTTTATGGAGCAAAGATTGGTATTATCGGTTTAAACGGAGCCGGTAAATCAACTTTATTGAAGATTATAGCCGGATTAGACAAAGATTATCAAGGGAATGTAGTCTTTTCTTCAGAATATTCCGTCGGCTATTTGGCACAGGAGCCTTATCTTGATGATACGAAAACGGTTAAAGAAGTGGTTATGGAGGGCGTCCAGCCTGTAGTTGACGCTTTGAAAGAATATGAGGAGATTAATAATAAGTTCGGTTTGCCTGAATATTATGAGAATCCTGACAAGATGGATGCCCTGTTTACCCGCCAGGCTGAGTTGCAGGATATTATTGATTCTACCGATGCGTGGAATCTGGATAGTAAATTGGAAAGGGCAATGGATGCATTGCGCTGTCCCGATGAGAACCAATCGGTAAAGTATCTTTCCGGAGGAGAGCGCAGGCGTGTGGCACTTTGCCGACTGCTTTTGCAGAAACCGGATATATTGTTGCTCGATGAACCGACGAACCATTTGGATGCAGAGAGTATTGATTGGTTGGAACAGCACCTGCAACAGTATGAGGGAACTGTGATAGCTGTGACGCATGACCGTTATTTCCTTGATCATGTAGCAGGATGGATTCTTGAACTTGACCGCGGGGAGGGCATCCCATGGAAAGGAAATTATTCCGGTTGGTTAGAGCAAAAAGCCAGAAGGATGGAGATGGAAGAGAAAACGGCAAGTAAACGCCGCAGAACTTTGGAGCGGGAATTGGAATGGGTTCGTATGGCTCCTAAGGCGAGACATGCCAAAGGTAAGGCGCGTTTGAACTCTTATGATAAGTTGTTGAACGAGGATGTTAAAGAAAAAGAGGAGAAACTTGAAATCTTTATTCCGAATGGTCCTCGTTTAGGGAATAAGGTAATCGAAGCAAAGCATGTGGCTAAAGCCTATGGCGATAAGTTGCTTTTCGATGATTTGAATTTCATGCTTCCTCCAAATGGTATCGTTGGTGTAATAGGACCTAACGGAGCAGGAAAAACAACGTTGTTTCGTTTGATTATGGGACTTGAGACTCCTGATAAAGGAGAGTTCGAAGTAGGAGAGACGGTAAAGATATCTTATGTCGATCAGCAGCATAAAGATATCGACCCGAATAAGACGGTTTATCAAGTGATAAGCGGAGGAAATGATCTGATCCGGATGGGGAATCGCGATGTGAATGCAAGGGCGTATTTAAGTCGGTTTAATTTTGCCGGTTCCGATCAGGAGAAACTTTGCGGAATGCTTTCCGGAGGAGAACGGAATCGTTTGCATCTTGCAATGGCTTTAAAGCAGGAAGGGAATGTCTTGTTGCTGGATGAACCGACGAATGATATCGATGTTAATACGCTTCGGGCACTGGAAGATGGTTTGGACGATTTCGCCGGTTGTGCGGTTGTTATCAGTCATGACCGTTGGTTCTTGGATCGCATCTGCACACATATACTTGCTTTCGAGGGAAACAGCGAAGTCTTCTTCTTCGAAGGCTCTTATACGGAATATGAAGAGAATAAGATGAAGCGTATGGGGAATGTGGAACCCAAACGGGTGCGTTACCGTAAATTGATGGAAGATTGAGATATTCTGCATAGGAATATGGCAGTAAATTAATCGGGATTTTCTGCCGTAAAGCAAGAAACGTCTCGGCTTTTCCTTGAAAAAGCCGAGACGTTTCTTATGAAATCTTTCCGCGTTTTTTAGAAAGCTTCCGTCATATTGAAATAAAAAAGATTCTGTTTGTTGATGAAATTGCGGCCGAAATCCAACCGCACATTCATTCTTGGTTGCACTTCTATGCGTAGTCCAAGTCCGCAATTGGGAAGCACCCCTTCGATTTTTCCGGGATTTCCTCCCATGAATCCGCAACCTCCCCATGCCACAAAACCCAAATGATGAATCGCTTTTTTAAACCAGTTTGCCTGATCGGTATTAAACATTTGTCGATATTCGGCAAGCATGACATGCGAGGACTTATCCCTGTATTGTCCCATATAGTATCCTCTTAAATCAAATGGCGTGCCGCTTAATACATATTTATTCAATGGGATATCGCCGAAAACGTTTTTTGTCTGGACAGTCCACGCCAATACTTTTCTTAAACCTACTGTTTTATATTGTCTGTAATCTATTTCGAAGCGGTAGAAGTTATTGTCGCCTCCTAAAAATTTCTGGTACAACATTCCTCGAAAATCGAGATATAGGCCTTTGTACGGATTGGCAGGCAAGTCACGACTGTCGTATGTTACTAAAATACCTATGCCGGAACTGAAGTTTTTATACCCGTCGGCTGTACCACCGGCTGCCTTATATGAAGGTTCTTCTACAAGGTATTTGGCCGGATCTTTCATTTCATCATAATTAAGGTCGATTTGTGGCCCGATAAACCAGTCGGTATCTTCTATACGGAACAGGAACCACGGGTTGATTTGTATGCCGCTGTATTGATAACGGCTTGTAGAGTCGCTCCGTTCGTAATGTTTATTGGTTGAATAGCCTATGCCATAAAAATTTTCTTGTGTATTCTTGTAGGAGAACTGACCGAATATTCGGAAGCGGTCGTTCTTGAAAAACAGTTGAGGCTTTACCATGATGTTCAGTCCTCCGTTGAACATAAATGCCAGTGCTGCGGGAAGGACGGAACGGCGCATGGTCGTGTCTTTAGGATTCATTCGGAATGTCATCAAAGCACTTCCTCCGACTAATAGACCGAAGTCCGGGCTGTAGCTTGGGCCACCGAGTATGTTATAGTGTAAATTTCTTTTTGCCAAACGTTGTTTTCGCAGTTCTTTCTTTGTAAGTTTTCTCTGTTGGGAGATTGAATCATTGGATGAAGATTCTGCTGCATAAGGATTGAGCGTCAGGGAAAATCCGTTTATTGCAAACAGACAGGCCAATGTAAGAAAAAATAATTTTCTCATAAGACAGGAGGTATGGTTAGGCGTTTTTTTCGTAAAACTGATTTCTGCGGCAAAAGTAATCAAAATACTTGAATAAAAGCGAATATGAAAGAATTGTATGTTACGGACTTACTTTTGGAAAGTCCTGCCGATACAGATTGTAACACATTTGAAATATAATAAATGAAGAAATGAAATATTTAAAAGAAAACAAGAAAAAGTAAATAAAAAAAAGATTTTTTTTGCTATCATGTCCTTATCTTTGTAAAAATACAACACAAATATTTTTATAAACTGACTTGATTTATTATTAAAAATTTAATGATTGAAATGAAAAAAAAGAGTTTTCTTCAATTCAGATATCTACTGTATTTATCAGCGATATCTCTTTGCTGTTATTCGTGTGGCGATGATTTCTCTCCGGAGGAAGACAGTACCTTATTGCCTGAAGGGGAATATCCTGTGACTTTTGTCTCAAGAACGTCTGATTTTACCGTGTCAGATCCATCGTTTGATGGTAGTTTTGTGTGGAGTGCAGGAGATGAAATTGCAGTACAGATCGATTCGGAAGTGAAGAAATATACCGTTAGTAGTGACGGAAATGCATTGTCTGCTTCCGACCCGTTTTATTGGAAATCTTCTAATGAAACGAAAAGAGTTTCCGCATGGTTTCCTTATAGTGAAACACAACCGGTGAATATACAGGTAGAGAGTGACCAAAAATCAGAGGATAATTTTCGGAAGAGTGACTTTTTGGCTACGGGCGTGGGAGTGAGAGTCGCTTTCGGGGGGGATAATATGTTGTCTTTTAGTCATAGAGTGGCGAAAGTGACAATTAAATTAAACCCCAGTGAGCAGATACAGAATATCGATGGGGCAGAGATCTTGCTGGTTGATTTAGAGGGAGTCAATGGCGGGACTGTAGTAAGTCCTTACGTGACAGACGAGACAGAAAAGGTGTATACAGCCTATCTTTCCCCGCAAGATGTGAGCGGAAAAGAGTTTGTGCAGGTGGATTTAAATGGAAAAACCTATTATTATCTCCCGGATGAGGGTGATGGACTTCTCGTTTCCGGGAAATATTATGTTTATAATGTGAGTGTGACAAAAGAAGGGCTTGTTGGAAAATTAGAGCAAAGCGGAGCATGGGAAGGAACAGATCAGGAAGTCTCAACAGAATTGAATTAATAAAACTTTAAGAATAATATTTATGAAACAATATATGAACGACAGCATGCGGTGCTGTATATATCTTTTTTGTCTGACTCTTTTTACTGTAATGTGGACAGGATGTTCAAACGAGGACGACTCGTTTGTCGGGAATGATGAGATGCCGGGAGGCAAAACTTTGGCAGTTCAGTTAATAGATAACGGATTTGATTCTTCAACGGATGCGAAAGGCCGTGCGTTGGAGAACGAAAATTTTGTTACTACCTTTACGGAAGGTGATAAAATAGGCGTGTATGTTGTACTAAATGGCGAACTTCTTGCTGAAAATGTTTGTATGACTTATA
This sequence comes from uncultured Bacteroides sp., assembly GCA_949285025.1. Classification (GTDB taxonomy): domain Bacteria; phylum Bacteroidota; class Bacteroidia; order Bacteroidales; family Bacteroidaceae; genus Phocaeicola. Next base: position 157,353 of record CASDXG010000096.1, read on the forward strand.
CAGACGGACAGTGGCAAGGCACGCTGTATGATGAGGGGGATAACGCGAATTATTTTGCATATTATCCGTATGACGCTAATATTTCATCGGAAACATTGGCATTGTCTGCAGAAAACGCCGAGACGTTTCTTTCTGAATATATCCGGGAATTTGATCCGTTACAGGCGGATAGTTATACGAAGGGGGATTTAATGACCGGTGAAGGCTCCGTCGTTACAGCCGGGAATGGCGTAAGAAGGGTTGAATTTACAATGGGACATCGGATGTCTTTACTTGTAGTGCAACTGCCGACAGTGAATTACTCTTTGTCGACAGATGCGGATTATACATGGAAAGGCGATGTACCCGGTGTTGCTTTTACCGGATTTTCTCCTTATTCTATGAGCGATGGATCGTATAGATGCCTGTTCAATCCGGATATAGCATGGACGGAAACTTGTAGTGTAAGCTACTCTGGAGAGCTCGGTACGCAGACATATACTTTTGTGAACAGTGAACTTAACAGTATTGCATCGGGACATTATCTGAGGTATATCGTGGATAAAGAGCAGAGCAGAACGATTACCCATACCCTGCAGATAGGCGATTTCTATATGAGTAACGGCGGTTTTGTGTCAAAAGATGCGGAACTGACAGAATATCAGAAGGAACAATGTATCGGAGTCGTATACTGGCTTGGTGATGCGACCGTTGATGATGCCGTGTTGAGAGCCGAACATTCGGGCTGTACGCATGGATTGGTCGTTTCGTTGTTCGGCGAGCAGAATATTGCATGGCAGGATAATTTTGATTACGATTCCGAACAGGAAGGAGAATCTGTAGGTGATTGGATTAAGAATGATGAGGAGTGTCAGAATAAGGGTATCGTTTCTTGTCAGACAGATTACGAGGTAGAAGATGTTATAAATAAGATTTTAGGGTATAACAATACGAAAGGGATTGAATTATTTAATGATGCACACGCGGGAAGTCTGGTAAATCCGGTAGCGAAGGTGGTGGAATATCGTAAGAATGTTCCGGCTCCTGCGAACAGTAGCGATTGGTTTGTTCCCTCTGCCAAGGAATTGTCATTGATGACTACGGGTGAGGTCTCGGATGTTTGGTGGGATGATTATAATACGGAAATCTGCGATTTGATAAGAATGCAATTTGCTAAATTAGGCGAAAATTACGCACAGGATTTTAGTAATTTCGGATGGTCAAGTTCTGAATATTTGCTGGATTTGCCGATATCACCGGATCTGAGAAGTTCACGCGCCTATGGCGTATGGTTCGTTGATGGAGCGATTGATTATGATGGAAAAGCAAACGATAGGGTAGAGGCGAGATTCATTTTGGCATTTTGACCGTATAAGCGAATAGATATAACTCTTTTTCCAAACCTGTTAGAAGAGTAAAACGAACATTTTGAGGGCGTGCAGATTCATGTTTATTGAATCTGCACGTTTCGTCTATGCTGTAATTATCCGTAATCATTCTGTTTATAATTTCTTTTTATTGTTTTAATTTTGCACGGCCAAAAGTGAAAGATTCTTGTTTATATGGCATTTGAGGCTCAGATTATTTCGTCAACTGGAAATAACATAAGAGAATCTGACATTTTACAATGAAATAAAAGTGGAAAATGAAATCGAATGACCTTCTGTTACTTATACGTAAAGGAGAACCGATGACGCTGAAACAGCAGCTGAGTCTTACCTTGAAACTGAGCATACCCGGCATTATGGCTCAGCTTTCTTCCATAGTCATGCAGTACATTGATGCGGCAATGGTGGGAAGTTTGGGTGCGGAGGCCTCTGCTTCCATCGGATTGGTGTCGACAACGACTTGGTTGTTTGGGGGCTCATGTACTGCAGCTGCTACCGGTTTTTCAGTACAGGTGGCACATGCCATCGGTGCCGGTGATTTACAGAAAGCACGTTCAATCCTCCGACAGGCGTTAATTGCTGTGACAACATTTGGAGTCTTATGGGGGATGCTTGGGATGTCGATAAGCGGAAACCTGCCGGTATGGTTGGGTGGAGATGTTTCGATTCAGCATGACGCTTCGATGTATTTTCTGATTTATGCGTCATTCCTCCCTGTATTACAGTTGTATATTTTAGCAGGGAGCATGTTGCGTTGCAGCGGCAATGTACGTATCCCCAGTATGTTAAGCGTATTGATGTGTGTGCTTGACGTGATATTTAATTTTTTCCTGATATTCCCTTCTCGGGAAATACAGTGCATGGGGACTGTTTTTTGGATACCGGGTGCTGGATGGGGTGTGGAAGGAGCTGCGTTAGGTACAGGGCTTGCCGAATTGTGCTCTGCAGCGATTATGTTATGGTTCCTTTGTACCCGTTCAAAAGAATTGCTGCTCACGGAAGAACGCGGACGTTTTAAACCGACACGCACAACGTTGAAACATGCCATTCGTATCGGTCTGCCTATGGGAATAGAGCATGCTGTTATCTGCGGGGCGCAGATTATGACAACAGTTATTGTCGCTCCTCTCGGTATTTTGTCGATAGCAGCCAATTCATTTGCCATTACAGCCGAGAGCTTATGTTACATGCCGGGTTATGGAATAGCGGATGCTGCTACGACATTGGTCGGGCAAAGTTTCGGAGCAGGACGGAAAGATTTGACACGTCGGTTTGCATATATCACGGTGTTCTCAGGCATGATTATTATGGGGATAATGGGAATTGTCATGTATATTGGTGCACCTCTTATTATCGGGACGATGACGCCCGATAAGGAAGTTGTAGCTTTGGGTGTAATGGCACTGCGGATAGAGGCGTTTGCCGAACCGATGTTTGCGGCGGCAATTGTCGCGTATGGCGTATTTGTCGGTGCGGGAAATACGGTAATTCCCTGCCTTATGAATTTTTTCAGTATATGGGCTGTTCGTCTAAGCCTGGCATCAGTACTTGCTCCTGTAATGGGATTGAAAGGAGTATGGCTGGCGATGTGTATCGAATTATGCTTTCGTGGTATGATTTTTTTGATACGTCTGAAAGGGAAAGGCTGGATGAAATAGCCTTTCCCTGCCGGTAAAGTCTTAACACATCCGGTCTCTATAATCCGTATAGCCGAATGTCCTGAAAACCTCCAACGAATTGTCTGAATGTAAAAGAGCTATCGACGGATGGTGAATGCCGTTGAACATATTGGTTTTTACCATTGTATAATGAATCATATCTTCGAATATGATACGTTCTCCGATGCGAAGTTCATGGTCAAACTTCCAGCTTCTCATGTAATCGCCGCTCAGGCAACTGTTTCCTCCCAACCGGTAAATATGCATGTCGGGTGAAGTTTTCTTAACGGTATCTGCCGGAAGACTTTCCGCTCCCCGTACTTGAGGTTGATAAGGCATCTCTAAGCAGTCGGGCATGTGGCAGGTAAAGCTTACGTCCAATATGGCCGTGCGTATACCGTGATTCTCAACAATATCGACAACCGATGCAACCAATGTTCCCGTTTGCCAAGTAAAAGCCGAGCCGGGCTCAAGGATGATGTGCAGGTGCGGATGGCGCATTCTGAGTCCTTTCAGGAGATGGACCAGGTGATTTGTATCGTAATCCTTGCGGGTCATCAGGTGTCCCCCTCCCAAATTGAGCCATTTTATTTGCGGAAACCATCGGGCGAATTTTTCTTCAATGTGTTGCAATGTGCGTTCCAGTTCGAAAGAACTCGATTCGCAATGGCAGTGGCAATGAAAACCTTCGATACCTTCAGGCAGCCGGTCGGGCAGGGTTTCGGCTGTAACGCCAAAGCGTGTTCCCGGTGCACAGGGATTGTATAGTTCGGTTCCCACTTCGGAGTATTCCGGATTTATGCGTATCCCGCATGAAATATGCTCCTCGTTTTTCAAGACAATCGGGTAGAAGCGGTTGAACTGCGACATTGAGTTGAAAGAAATGTGGCTGCAATATTTTAAAAAGGCGGGGAAATTTTCTTCAGTATAAGCCGGAGAATAGGCATGTGCTTTGCTCCCGAATTCTTCGAATGCCAAGCGTGCCTCATATTCCGAACTGGCGGTGGTGTAGTCAATGTATTCGCGGAATATGGGGAAAGATTTCCACATGGCGAATGCTTTAAACGCTAGAATGATTTCTACGCCGGCATTTTCGGCTACATTCTTTATCAGGGTAAGATTTTTTCTTAGCAGTTCTTCTTCCATCACATAGCAAGGAGATGGCACTTTGTTGGGATCAATCATAAATGGTCTGTGGTTAGTTGATTATTTTAAAGCGTGCGAATTTTAATAAAAGTTGTTTCTCTCCGGCATTGCGGAAACGGACGGTGGCTTTTTTGTTGCTGCCCATTCCCTCGATTTTTATAACTTCTCCGATGCCGAAACGCTCGTGTTCGATGGTCTGTCCCGAGACAATTTGGTCAAAACCTGCCGATGCTTGCGTTGAAAGACGGCCGTTTTCTTCCATAGACGACGGGGTAATTTTCTTCAGATTCCGCATTGACATGGGCTTCACGAATCGGGAAGGGATGTCGGGTATATTGTTGTTTTCGGAACTGAAACCGTATTCGTGTGATTGAGTCCGGTAATTGCTTCGGCTGTTTTCTTCAAATCCGAAGTGGGCATCTCTATTAAAGCGGGATGCATTTTCCTTAATCCTTTGCGAGAGAATCTCCTCTTGCGGCAGATTCAGATAGCAGGTGTCTATGTCTTTCAGGAAGCGGCTTGGTGCACTGAACTCCGTTTTCCCGTATCGGAATCGGTTTTTTGCATACGACAGAAAGCAATGTTCCTTTGCACGTGTGATGGCGACATAAAACAAACGCCGTTCTTCTTCGATGGCTTTATACGAGTCTCCGGTCATTGTACTGGGGAATAATCCTTCTTCCATTCCCACTACGAAGATGTTTTTAAACTCAAGTCCTTTAGCGGAGTGTACGGTCATGAGTGTGACTTTGGGCGTCTCATCATCATTGTTATCTTGATCTGTTAGAAGTGAGACTTCTGATAAATAGTCGTTTAATGAGATACGTTCATCTCCTTCTTCCTGACGGTTTAGGCAGAAGTCGTTCATTCCGTTAAGTAATTCTTCGATGTTTTCCTGTTGGCTTAAGCCTTCAGGTGTGCGGTCCTGATAAATTTCTCCGCCGATCCCGGAATTCTTTATAATGATATTACCCAGCTCATAAGCATTTTTATGAGGCAATTCTTTGATAAACCCGATAATAAGCTCGCGAAAATTTTGCAGTTTCGCAGTCGTTCCCCGGTTGAAAGATAAACCATACCTGTAAGGATTCTCCAGTACTGTCCATAAACTGACGCCTGAATTAGCAGCCGCATCGGCAATTTTTTCAAGTGTCGTTTTTCCGATACCCCGTGTCGGGTAGTTGATGACTCTCTTTAAAGCTTCCTCATCGTGCGGATTGTTTGTCAGACGGAAATAGGCGATTGCATCTTTTATCTCTTTGCGCTGGTAAAAAGACAAGCCTCCGTAAATGCGGTAGAGGATATTGCGTCTGCGTAATGACTCCTCGAATATACGGCTTTGTGCGTTTGTTCGGTACAGGATGGCGAAATCATTGTATCCGTAATTTCCCGTCGTATGCATGCGGAGAATCTTATTGGCTACGATATCTCCTTCCTCTGTATCGCTGTAAGCTGCATAAACCGGAATCGGTTCTCCCTTAGCTTGATTAGAGAATACTGTTTTCTTTATCCTGTAACGATTCTTTTCTATGAGGCTGTTTGCCGCATTCACAATGGTCTGCGTGGAGCGGTAATTCTCTTCCAATTTAAACAAACGGGCTTCGGGATAGAGTTTCGTAAACGTAAGAATGTTGTCGATGTTTGCACCGCGAAAGGAATAAATGCTTTGCGCATCGTCGCCTACTACGCAGATTTTTCTTTTCTTTTCCGTAAGTTGTCGCACGATGGCATGCTGGGCATGGTTTGTATCCTGATATTCGTCGACTAAAACGAAATCGAAATGTCCGGCATATTTCTCAAGTACATCCGGATGTTCGTTGAACAGCCGGTATGTGTAAGTAAGAATGTCATCAAAATCCATGACATTGTTTTGGCGGCACCGTTCCACATAACAGGAATAAATATTTCTTGTTTCGGGAACTTTAGCAGCGGAATCGCTCATATACATCTCAGGGTCGTTGGCGTATGCATCCGGGAATATCAGTTGGTTTTTGGCATTGCTGATTCGGTTTTGTATGGTTCCCGGTTTATATGTTTTATCGTCCAACCCCATACTTTTGATAATATCCTTGATGAGGCTTTTGGAGTCGCTCGTGTCGTAGATTGTGAAATTCGAGGAAAAACCGATTTTATCGGTTTCTTTGCGCAATATCCGCAGGAAAATGGAATGAAATGTGCCCATCCACAGGTAGCGTGCGCGTTCCTCGCCGACTTGCATGGCGATGCGTTCTTTCATTTCCCGTGCTGCCTTATTGGTAAAAGTCAGGGCTAAAATAGACGATGGCTGGTAACCGTTTTCCAGTAAATATGCGATTTTATAGGTGAGTACACGTGTTTTTCCGGAGCCGGCTCCTGCAATTACAAGCGAAGGTCCGTCATTATATAACACTGCTTCCCGCTGGCTTTCGTTCAATTCGTTGCAATAGTCCATTTATTGTCTTCCGTTTCTTGTTTGCAAAGATAGCGAATATCTGTATTGGAGACCGCCTTTTTTAGGTAGAAAGATTTCGGGCTTTGCGTGAGAACATTGTGGGCTTATTCCTAAAAAAAGATAATCTGTTTGGTTAAACGTGCGTTTATATTTAATTTTACCTCACCGAAACGAAAGAATAAATAGTTATGAAAGTAGTAGAACGTTTTTTGAAATATGTGAGTTTTGATACACAGTCTGATGAGACGACAGGAAAAACTCCCAGCACAGATAAGCAGATGGTATTTGCACAATACTTGAAATCGGAATTGGAATCGCTTGGCCTGGATGAAATTTCGTTGGATGAGAATGGATATTTGTTTGCTACTCTTCCGGCAAATACCGGGCGGGATATTCCGACCATCGGGTTTATTGCTCACATGGATACCAGTCCTGACATGAGCGGAACGGATGTGAACCCCCGTATCGTATCGTCTTATGATGGAGGGGATATTGTTCTTTGTGCGGAAGAAAACATTGTTCTTTCTCCCCGACAATTTCCCGAGTTGTCAGACCACGTAGGAGAAGATTTGATTGTTACTGACGGTCGCACATTATTGGGCGCAGATGATAAGGCGGGAATTGCGGAAATCATTTCTGCTGTTGCCTACCTGAAAGAACATCCTGAGATTGAACACGGGAAAATCCGCATAGGTTTTAATCCCGATGAGGAAATCGGCTTGGGAGCCCATAAGTTTGATGTGGAAAAGTTCGGCTGTAAGTGGGCATATACGATGGACGGAGGCGAAGTAGGCGAATTGGAATTTGAGAACTTCAATGCCGCATCTGCTAAGGTGAAAATAAGCGGACGTAATGTGCATCCCGGTTATGCGAAAAATAAGATGGTCAATTCCATGCGTGTGGCAAATGAGTTTATTTCGTTGCTTCCTGCAGAAGAGACTCCAGAAAATACCGAAGGATACGAAGGATTTTATCATTTAATCGGTATGAATGGAGAGGTGGAACAGACGGATTTGTCTTATATTATTCGTGATCATGACCGGGAGAAATTTGAATCACGGAAATCATTTATTGTGAAATGTGCTTCGGTTTTAAATCATAAATACGGAGACGGTACGGTAAAGGTCGAAGTGAAGGACCAATATTATAATATGCGTGAACAGGTAGAACCGCTGATGCACATCATCGATATTGCGTTTGCTGCCATGAAAGAGGCCGGAGTAGAGCCGAAAGTACGGGCAATACGCGGAGGAACAGACGGGGCCCAATTGTCGTTTAAAGGTCTGCCTTGTCCTAATATCTTTGCCGGCGGATTGAATTTTCATGGACGATATGAGTTCGTTCCGATACAATCGATGGAAAAGGCGGTGAAGGTTATTGTAGAGATTGCTCGTCTGACTGCCGGAAGATATTGATTTTTCCGGTTGTTTCAGAGGCAGAAAAAATAAATTTATAGTTTATCCTTATTAAAAATGCTTTATGAAGACAACTCCATTTACAGGCATTCATCGCTCTTTAGGAGCGAAAATGCATGAATTCGCAGGGTATGATATGCCCATTGAGTACACTGGAATCATTGATGAACATCAAACGGTTTGTCACTCTGTCGGCGTTTTCGATGTCTCTCACATGGGAGAATTTTGGGTGAAAGGCGAAAAGGCTTTGGATTTTATTCAATATGTTACATCGAACGACGCTTCCCGTCTGGTACCGGGAAAGGTGCAGTATACTTGTTTCCCTAATGAAATGGGAGGAATCGTGGATGATTTGCTTGTATATGCTTTCCCGGACGGAGAATATATGCTGGTGGTAAATGCGGCCAATATAGAGAAAGATTGGGAATGGTGCTGTAGTCATAATCCGATGATGGCAGAACTTGAGAACATTTCCGATGGCATTGCCCAATTGGCTGTACAGGGACCGGATGCAATCAACGTATTGCAGAAACTGACAACTCTCGATTTGTCTTCGATTCCTTACTATTGTTTCTGTAAAGGAGAACTGGCCGGTATAAAAGACATGGTCATATCTAATACCGGTTATACGGGTGCCGGAGGATTTGAATTGTATTTTTCTCCGGAAAACGCTTTAGTGGTCTGGAATGCGTTGTTTGATGCAGGAAAAGAATTCGGTATCAAACCGGTAGGATTGGGGGCACGCGATACGTTGCGTTTGGAAATGGGATTTTGTTTATATGGAAACGATATAGACGATACGACTTCGCCTATCGAAGCAGGGCTGGGCTGGATAACGAAATTTGTTGACGGGAAAAATTTCATCAGCAGAGAGATTTTTGAAAGGCAAAAGGCAGAGGGCGTGACACGTAAACTGGTGGGTTTTGAAATGGTTGATCGTGGAATACCAAGAGCCGGTTATGCCTTGACCGATGGGAACGGGAATACGATAGGGAAAGTTACATCGGGTACCATGTCGCCTATGCGGAAAATCGGTATCGGATTGGGATATGTTGAAACGGCTTATGCCTCTCCCGGTACAGAAATCTGTTTGGATAACCGGGGACGCCGACTTAAAGCGAAAGTTGTAAAGCCGCCTTTCAGAAAATAAATGCAGAGACTCCCTCGTAGAAATTAAATCATTTTATATGTAGATTCCTGCGGGGGAGTTCCTTTTTCCCGGTGTATTTTTATTTTTCTACAATTTCAAATCGGACGCGCACCGAGAAATGTTTTTTTATCGTGCGGTATTCATTGAAAGAATATGTGTCGGAAAGTCTGATATTGCTCTGAGGACTGAGTGAGAAAGACGGACTATCGGTATCGTTTTCAATGATATGGATAATATTCCCCAGTTTATTTCCGGTGGCTTCAACCAGATATTCGGCCTTCTTTTTTGCCGCCTTTAGTGCATTTATCTGTCCCTCTTTTTTATAACGCTGTAAATCTTTGTTTTCTAGAAGGCCGATGTGCATGTTATTGATTCCTCGCGTGTCAATATTATCGACGATTTGATTTATCTGCTCGAAGCTTGTCAGTGTAATGTCAAACTGTTTTGATATGAGGAAATCTTTCCCTTGTTCTCGCCAGAAGTTTCCTATTTCTTGAGTACGTATTGCACTTCTCGGGATGCCAGCTTTCGTTAAAGCTTGTTTGAATTCTTGTTCTATCTCTGAAAGAGATACTTTTGTGCGATATTCTTCCGGCTTTGCATGGGCATAGAACTCTTCCTTAAAATATTCTTTTATTTCCACGATGTAATGAATTTTATCCGGAATGATTTCTACTTCAGCCGTTCCGGTTACATCTATGTAATGTTCATTTGTTTGGCTTAGTGCAGAAAGGGTGCTCAGAATAACCCCGCTCAGTAGGAAAAATCGAAACAGAAGATTGTGCATGGTAATGTTCTTTAGTTAAAGATTTATTGATATCCTTATGCAAAGATAGGGAAAAATGAATCATTTTTATGGGCCCATTTTTTTATTTCTCGGCCGGTAATTCTAATTAGGCAAGTAATTTGTAATTTTGCATTGCATTAAAAATAAAAAAACATGGCTCATTTAGCTCCGCTCATCAGTGACTTGGCCCTTATTCTTATGTGTGCCGGTGTTATGACACTTCTGTTTAAGAAATTAAAGCAACCGTTGGTTTTGGGATATATCGTGGCCGGTTTTCTGGCAGGCCCGCATTTTGGGCTTATTCCATCGGTCTCTGATGCTGCCAACATACAGGTCTGGTCGGATATAGGTGTAATCTTTTTATTGTTTGCCTTAGGGCTTGAATTCAGTTTTAAGAAGTTGATGAAGGCAGGAGGTTCTGCTGTTATGGCAGCATGTATTATTATTTTATGCATGATAGCGGTAGGAGTGTTTGTGGGGAATCTGTTCGGTTGGAAACAGATGGACTGCCTGTTCTTAGGAGGAATGCTTGCCATGTCATCAACAACGATTATTTATAAAGCGTTTGATGACTTAGGCTTGCAGAAACAACGGTTTACGGGATTGGTCTTGAGCATTCTTATTTTGGAGGATATATTGGCGATAGTGCTTATGGTTGTGCTTTCTACATTGACTGTAAGCAAGAATTTTGAGGGCGGAGAACTGGTGAACAGTATTATGAAACTTGTCTTTTTCCTTATTCTGTGGTTTGTTGTCGGGATATTCCTCGTACCGTTATTATTGAAACGTATTCGTAAACTGATGAGTGATGAGACCCTTTTGATTGTAGCATTGGCGTTTTGTTTCGGAATGGTCGTGTTGGCTGCGAAAGTTGGTTTCTCTCCTGCATTTGGGGCCTTTATAATGGGCTCTATATTGGCCGAGACTGTAGAGTCGGAACATATCGGCAATTTGGTGTCTCCGGTGAAAGATTTGTTTGGGGCAATCTTTTTTGTTTCTGTGGGAATGATGGTTGATTTTGCCATGATTGCAGAATACATTGTACCGATTGTCGTGATTGTAGTGGCCATTCTTTTAGGGCAGGTTATTTTTGGAACAGGAGGAGTGTTGTTATCCGGGCAGTCATTGAAAACATCAATGCAGTGTGGTTTCAGTCTGACACAGATAGGAGAGTTTGCTTTTATCATTGCATCTTTAGGCGTAAGCTTGCATGTTACCAGCGAATTCCTTTATCCCATAGTGGTGGCAGTTTCGGTAATAACCACTTTTCTTACGCCGTATATGATTCGTCTGTCGGTTCCTGCGTACAATTGGGTCGACCGCATTTTGCCTGTTCGTTGGCATAACAGGCTTGAACATTATGCAGCGGCAGTGCAGACAGTGAGCCCGGAAAATAATTGGAAGAAGCTGATTACATCGGTAATTCGGGTGATGTTGATTTATTTAGTGTTGTCGATTGCCGGCATATTGGTCTGCTTTCAGTTTATATTGCCTGTCCTTGATACATTGTTTGGCGGCTTTTGGGGACGATTTGCAGGAGTTATTGTTACACTTGCCGTCATATCTCCATTTTTGCGTGCTCTGATTATGAAAAAGAACCATTCATTAGAATTCCGGACCTTGTGGGCAGATAGTCGTTTTAATCATGCTCCTTTGGTGGCTTTAGTGTTGTTTCGGGTGGTGGTGGCGATTGTTTTTGTAATGTATATTATCGGGCATTTGTTTCAAACTTCAGCTGCCTTGCTTGTGGGTATTGCTATTTTGTTGGTTGTAAGTATGGTTTTTTCCCGGTTCTTGAAAAAGCGTTCTATCGAATTGGAGCGGACATTTGTGCAGAACTTGCGTTCAAAAGATATGCAGGAAGAATATCTGGGAGGGAAGAAACCTGCTTATGCTGGACAATTGCTTGACAGAGATTTACATTTGGCTGATTATAAAATATCTTCCGATTCGGCATGGGGAGGAAAGACTTTGCGTGAATTGGATTTCGGAAAGCGTTTTGGAGTACATGTCGTATCAATAATCAGAGGGCATCATCGTGTGAATATACCTGGAGGAGATGCTTGTGTTTTCCCCGAAGATACAGTTCAGGTGATAGGAACAGACGTGCAGTTGAATGATTTTTCCGAGCAGATGAAGATTGTTGATAAAGCCTGCATCGATGATAATTTTGAGAAGCATGAAATGGTTTTGAAGCAGATTATTCTGCGGGAGGGCTCTTCTTTTGTAGGAAAAACAATAAAGGAATGCGGAATACGTAATCATTTCCATTGCCTGGTCGTAGGAATAGGCGCTATGGACGACACGGTATTACGTTCGCCTGACGTAAATAAGCCGTTGCAAGAGAAGGATATTTTATGGGTAGTTGGTGAGGAGAAAGATTTATCGGTTTTGACCGGCCAATGATAATGACCGTATTTTTCGGTAAAAATGATTCGACGTTTTTCTGAAAAGCAATAATTGCTTTTCAGAAAAACGTCGAATCATTTTGGTATGGATGTCGTTATGTGTGACTCTCAATCCATTTGCGTGCATTGACAAAAGCTTCCATCCATGGTGTGATTTGATCGGAATCAATACGTTCTGCAAGGTAATATGCATTGTTCCATGGGAAGCAAGCTCTTTCTAAATGCGGCATCATTGCGATATGACGTCCGTCTTGTGATGCGATGCCGGCCACGCTGTAATCAGACCCATTTGGGTTTCCGGGATATTCATCATAGGAATATTTCAATACAACATTGTAGTGGTCTTCGGGGTAAGGCAATGAGAATTTACCTTCTCCGTGCGCAACCCATATACCCAACTTTGAGCCGCTTAATGAACCGAACATTATACTTCTGTTCATAGGAACGGTTACACCTAAGAATGCCGATTCGAATTTGTGTGAATCATTATGCAGCATCTTCCCTTGTTTTGGGTCTTCCGGAGTGATAAGTCCCAGTTCCATCATCAGCTGGCAACCGTTACATACTCCTAATGAAAGGGTATCTTTTCTTGCATAGAAGTTATCTAAAGCTGCTTTTGCTTTCGGATTGAATAGGAAACTTCCGGCCCATCCTTTTGCCGAACCTAAGACATCGGAATTAGAGAAACCTCCACAATATACCACCATATTGATATCTTCTAAGGTTTCCCTTCCGCTTATGAGGTCGGTCATGGTAACATCCTTTACGTCGAATCCCGCCAAATAAAGCATATAAGCCATTTCTCGTTCTCCATTTGTCCCTTTTTCGCGGATAATAGCTGCTTTTATGCCACTGGGGGTACGGCGGTTAGGATCAATTCTGAATTGGGAGAATTTTCCTGTAAATGATTTATCGAATACCAGTTCGACAGGTTGTTTTTTATAGTTTTCGAAACGCTTCTGTGCGCATCCGTTCATGCTTTGTTTCCGATCGAGCAGATAGGAGGTTGAATACCATACGTCGCGCAGATAGTCGATCCCGAATTGGTAAGTTGCTTCATCCTTAGATACTAAGATATGTCTTTCGTCAGTCGGAGTACCAAGTTTAATAAAACTGATTCCGGCTTCTTCTAGAATTTCTTTGACTTCTTTCTTATGTTTATCGGCAACCTGTATTACAATACCCGGATTCTCTGCAAATAATATTTTTATAATATCATCTTCGTGAAATTTGTCAAGGTTGATTTCCATACCGCCTTCCGTATTGGCAAAGCACATTTCCAATAAAGTCGTGATTAGTCCCCCGGCAGATATATCATGACCTGCCAAGATCAAGTTCTTATGAATGAGTTCCTGGATTGCGAGGAATGCGTCGCGGAAGTATTCGGGATTCTGTACGGTAGGGACATCATCACCGATTTTATTTAGTGATTGTGCGAATGCTGAGCCGCCAAGACGGAGTTTGTCGAAACTGAAATCAATATGATAGAATGTCGTTTTAGGGTTGTTTACCATAACTGGTGAAACAACTTTTTTAATATCCGACACTTCGCTGCCTGCAGAAACGATAACAGTTCCCGGACTGATGATTTTCTCTCCGTTGGGATATTTCTGTGTCATAGACAGAGAGTCCTTACCTGTCGGCACATTGATTTGCAGAGCACAACAAAAATCTGATAATGCTTTTACTGCAGTATAGAGGCGTGCATCTTCTCCTTCCTGCGAGCGGCAAGGCCACATCCAGTTTGCTGATAACGAAATGCTGTCCATTCCATCGGCAAGAGGCGCCCAGATTATGTTTGTTAAAGCTTCAGATACAGATAAAACAGACCCGGCCGCAGGGTCGGCCAATGCGGCTTGTGGTGCATGACCTATTGATGTGGCAATTCCTTTTTCTCCGCGATAGTCGAGAGCTACTACACCGCAATCGCTTAAAGGTAATTGTAATTCACCTTGACATTGCTGGCGGGCGATTTTACCAGTAACCGAACGGTCTACTTTATTTGTAAGCCAATCTTTGCAGGCAACAGATTCAAGTTGTAAGACTCTGTTTACGTATTCATTTAATTTTGTCGGGTCATAAGATACATTTTCATAATGACGCTCGACTGTTTTGTCGATCATGTAGGTTTTAGGTGAAGAACCGAACATTTGATCAACAGCAAGATCGAACGGACGTACGCCGTCGGCCTGTTCAAAAGCAAAACGGTGATCACCGGTTGTTTCTCCGACAATATACATTGGTGCCCGTTCGCGTTCTGCAATTTTACGGACGTGCTCGATTGCTTTATCGTTAATCAGTAATCCCATTCGCTCTTGAGATTCGTTGGCGATGATTTCTTTTGCAGACAACGTCTCGTCTCCTATCGGTAATTTATCCATGTGAATTAATCCACCGCAGTCTTCAACCAATTCAGATAAGCAGTTGACATGTCCGGCAGAACCGTGATCATGAATTGAAACAATCGGGTTCTCGTCTTCTTCGCATAAGGCGCGAACTACATTGTATGCCCGCTTTTGCATTTCGGCATTGGCGCGTTGTACGGCATTCAACTCAATACCTGAAGAATAACGTCCTGTTTCTACAGAAGAAACCGACCCGCCTCCTAATCCGATGCGGTAGTTATCTCCTCCTAAAACAACTATTTCATTCCCTTTTTCCGGCTCGCCTTTCAAACAGTCGCGTTGCGTTCCATATCCAACACCTCCGGCCAGCATGATGACTTTGTCGTAGGCGTATTTTTCATTGTTTTCCTGATGTTCGAAAGTAAGAACCGAACCGCAGATTAAAGGTTGACCGAATTTGTTTCCAAAGTCGGAGGCTCCGTTTGATGCTTTAATCAATATTTGTTCCGGAGTCTGGTATAACCATTTACGAACCGGGAGTATGTTTTCCCACTCGCGTCCTTCTTCCGTGCGCGGATAAGCCGTCATGTATACAGCAGTTCCCGCGATAGGCCAAGAGCCTTTTCCGCCTCCCATACGATCACGAATCTCACCTCCTGTTCCTGTTGATGCACCGTTGAACGGCTCGACTGTCGTTGGGAAATTGTGAGTCTCGGCTTTCAATGAGATAACGGTTTTGATGTCTTTTATAATGAAATAGTCGGATGTGGCATGATTTTTCGGTGCGAATTGTTCCACAACGGGACCTTCTGCAAAAGCTACATTGTCTTTGTATGCAGAGATTATTTTGTTTGGATTTTCCTGTGTGGTCTTTTTTATCATTTGGAACAGGGAAGATTCCATTTCTTTTCCATCGATGATGAATGTTCCCCCGAAAATTTTATGGCGGCAATGTTCGGAATTGATTTGCGCAAAGCCGAAGACCTCAGAATCTGTCAGCTTCCTTCCCAAGTCATTCTCTACTTTTTTGAGGTAATCTATTTCTTCTTTCGATAGTGCTAAACCTTCTTTTTCGTTATAATTCTCTAAGTCTTCGATATAAAGAATGGGTTGCGGTTGGATGTTTACATTGAAGATGTCTTGTCCCAATCCGTTATACATCCGTTGCAGCATAGGGTCGTAGTCGGCATTTTCGTCTTCTACAGGGAAGTATTCTTCGATACGTTTAATGCCATTCAAGCCCATGTTTTGGGTGATTTCTACGGCATTTGTACTCCAAGGAGTAATCATTTCACGACGAGGACCGATAAAATAACCTTTCAGGTTTTCTTCATTTTCAACAGACGCTTCGCTGTACAGCCAGCATAATTTCCGTATATCATCTGCATTAAGCGGCTGGTTGCATTTTGTTGCAATCACGCTATTGGTAGGTGTTCTGAAAAATAGAATCATAGCACTTGTATTGTTTATATAGAATGATATGTCGTATAATTAAGAAAATACCTTGCAAAGGTATACAAAACCCCGTTTGTATGAAAGAAAAAACAGAATGAATTTATCGATACTTTCATAAAAAAGTGTCATCTTTGCACCATGAATTGGATAGAACAAGTAACGATACTCGATTTATTGGTGAAGGGCTTCATCGTAGGTGTTGTTGTGTCAGCGCCATTAGGTCCCGTTGGTGTGCTTTGTATCCAAAGGACTTTGAATAAAGGACGGTGGTTCGGTTTTGTGACAGGCTTGGGCGCTTCGTTAAGCGATATCTGTTATGCGCTGATAACCGGGTATGGAATGAGTTTCATGGACGATTTGATTTTGAAACATCATTTGTTCCTTCAGTTTGTGGGAAGTATTATGTTGTTGATTTTTGGCATTTATACGTTCAGAAGCAATCCGGTAAAGTCCTTAAGACCTACATCTGCGACGCGTGGGACATACTTGCATAATTTTGTGACGGCCTTTTTTCTGACTTTGTCCAACCCGTTGATTATATTCCTGTTTATCGGACTTTTTGCAAGATTCTCGTTTGTGATGCCGGGAAGTCCTATCGGTTTTCAGTTAGTGGGTTATGCGGCGATTGTATTAGGAGCGTTATGTTGGTGGTTCGGCATTACGTATTTTATAAATAAGGTTCGCACGCGTTTCAATGTGCGTGGTATTTGGTTACTTAATCGTATTATAGGAAGTGTGGTGATTGTGGCTTCGATTGTAGGAGTTATATTTTCAATTACCGGGAAATCAATTTCATAATTATGTATATATCTCGGCAGCTAAAACAAGAGAATATTGCGGAGTATTTGCTGTATATGTGGCAGGTTGAGGATTTGATTCGGGCAAATCATTTTGATTTGGCGGAAATCCGTAAGATGATTATCGACCCGTATCCGATCTCAGACGAGCAGAAAAGCGAGTTGGAACAGTGGTATAGCGATTTGATTGCGATGATGCAGCAAGAAAATGTTTGTGAGAAAGGCCATCTGCAGATTAATAAAAATATCGTAGTGTGGCTTACCGATTTGCATCTTCGTCTGCTTCGTTCACCCAAATTCCCTTATTATACTGCTGCTTATTATAAGGTCTTACCCTTTATTGTTGAGCTTCGTTCCAAAGGGTCCGATAAGGAGATTCCTGAATTGGAAACTTGTTTTGATGCAATGTATGGCGTATGGATGTTGAGGTTGCAGAAGAAAAAGGTGAGCGAGGAAACGCAAAAAGCCATAAAAACAATAGGGGATTTTCTCTCAATGTTATCGGAATATTATCAGAAAGACGCGCAGGGAAAATTGGATTTAGATTGATTCATGTGGTAAATAAGGCGTATGATGAATATATTGGTTACCGGTTCAAACGGACAATTAGGAAATGAAATCCGGAGGATTTCAGAAGAACATCCGGCATATACTTATTTCTTTACGGATGTTACAGAGCTTGATATTTGCGATGAACAGGCTGTCATTAGTTATGTAACGGGAAATAAAATCGATTTAATTGTGAATTGTGCTGCTTATACGGCGGTAGACAAAGCCGAGGATAACCGTGATTTGTGTGATAAAATAAATCATTTGGCTCCGGGTTATTTGGCTAAGGCCATAGAGACACGGGGAGGAAGCTTGATTCATATCTCAACCGACTATGTATTTGACGGGAGATCTTATGTCCCTTATACCGAATTGGCTCCGGTTTGTCCGGTTTCGGTTTATGGTACCACGAAGTTGGCCGGAGAGAAAGCGGTGATGCAATATGCATCGAAGGCTATGATTATCCGTACGGCATGGCTGTATTCTTCGTTTGGGAATAACTTTGTGAAGACAATGATTCGGCTCGGGCAGGAAAAAGATTCGTTAGGTGTTGTGTTCGATCAGGTGGGATCACCGACTTATGCCCGCGATTTAGCTGTTGCTGTTTTTGCGGCAATAGAGAAAGGCATTGTGGCTGGTATTTATCATTTTAGTGATGAAGGAGTTTGTTCATGGTATGATTTTACCAAAGCAATTCATCGGTTGGCCGGAATTGATACCTGTTTTGTAAGTCCGCTTCACACGGATGAATATCCTACAAAAGCAATTCGCCCGCATTATTCCGTGCTTGATAAAACAAAGATAAAAGAGACTTACGGAATTGAAATCCCTTATTGGGAAGATAGTTTGAAAGAATGTATTGAAAAAATAAAGAAAGAATCTTGAGGAACGATATGATGAATGCTGAAATAGAAAGAAGACGAACATTTGCAATTATCGCTCATCCTGATGCGGGAAAGACCTCGTTGACGGAAAAATTATTGCTCTTTGGCGGTCAGATTCAGGTTGCAGGAGCCGTGAAGTCGAATAAAATCAAAAAAACGGCAACGTCCGACTGGATGGATATTGAGAAGCAACGTGGAATTTCGGTAACGACTTCTGTGATGGAATTCGATTATCATGACTATAAGATCAATATACTTGATACTCCGGGACACCAGGATTTTGCTGAAGACACGTACCGAACTTTGACAGCTGTCGATAGCGTTATTATCGTAATAGACGGGGCAAAAGGTGTGGAAACGCAGACGCGTAAGTTGATGGATGTCTGTCGGATGCGTAATACGCCGGTAATTATCGTTGTGAACAAGATGGACCGTGAAGGAAAAGATCCGTTCGATTTGCTCGATGAATTGGAGGAGGAGCTTCACATTTCGGTGCGGCCTTTGTCATGGCCTATCGATCAAGGGGCACGTTTTAAAGGTGTTTATAATATATATGAGCAGAACTTAAATTTGTTTCAACCGTCGAAACAAGTGGTAACGGAAAAGGTTTCTGTTGATATTCATACGGAGGAATTGGATAAACATATAGGTTCTGCGTTGGCCGATAAGTTACGTTCTGATTTGGAGTTGATAGAAGGTGTATATCCGGAATTCAATGTCGATAATTATCTGCAAGGGCATTTAGCCCCGGTATTCTTCGGGTCTGCGCTGAATAATTTCGGCGTTCAGGAATTGTTGGACT
The DNA here is from genome assembly GCA_949285025.1 of uncultured Bacteroides sp. Lineage (GTDB taxonomy): Bacteria > Bacteroidota > Bacteroidia > Bacteroidales > Bacteroidaceae > Phocaeicola. The sequence goes on from CASDXG010000096.1 coordinate 176,547, forward strand.
GTTTTGTTGAAATAGCTCCCAGCCCCCGTCCGGTACAAGCCGAAGAACGTGTGGTTGATCCGTGCGAGCCGAAGTTCACCGGATTCGTGTTTAAGATTACGGCGAATATCGACCCGAATCACCGTTCTTGCGTGGCTTTTTGTAAAGTCTGTTCGGGAAAATTCGTTCGGAACATGCCTTATCTGCATGTCCGTCATAATAAAACCATGCGTTTTTCTTCGCCTACCCAGTTTATGGCGCAGCGTAAAACTACGGTTGATGAGGCGTGGGCAGGCGATATTATCGGTCTCCCCGATAACGGAACCTTTAAAATCGGCGATACATTGACTGAAGGAGAGAATCTTCATTTCAAGGGGTTGCCCAGTTTCTCTCCGGAAATGTTCAAATATATAGAGAACGCCGACCCGATGAAAACAAAACAATTGAACAAAGGAATTGATCAATTGATGGACGAGGGCGTGGCTCAGTTGTTTGTCAATCAGTTTAATGGGCGGAAGATAATCGGAACTGTGGGACAATTGCAGTTCGAAGTTATTCAATACCGTCTGGAAAATGAGTATAATGCAAAGTGTCGTTGGGAACCGGTTAACCTGTATAAGGCATGCTGGATTGAAAGCGATGATGTTGATGAATTGGAAGCTTTCAAGAAACGGAAGTTCCAATATATGGCAAAAGACCGTGATGGCCGTGATGTTTTCTTAGCCGACAGCGGTTATGTGCTTCAGATGGCTCAGATGGACTTTAAGCATATTAAATTTCATTTTACGAGTGAGTTTTAAGAAGAAATGAGTTGACGGATGGTATGACATCCTGTTATTTTACAGAAACGCTTCGGAGTTTGAACACAAACTCCGAAGCGTTTTGCTTTATGAATCTTGATGTTTTTTTATGTCATCTCAAGGCTTTTCGCACACTGTCAGGTTCCGCAGCGGCTTCTTCCGGCAATACATGCTTGGCGTATGTCCATCCTAAATGCTTATAAATGGCAGTCAGACGGGGAAGACGGTTCAGAAAGTCTTCGTAATTTTTCCGTGACGGGTCGCACCACTGCACTTCCGACAGTGCAGCCATGCGCGGAAGTGCCATATATTGTATCAGCGGGAAGGTCTGAATATACTCGGTCCATAGATTGGCTTGCACGCCCTTTATGTATGTTTTTTCTTCTTCATTCAGTACATCGGGTACAGGATTGAAGTTATATACCTTCTCCATCGGGACATAACCGCCTATTGCAAGAGGTTCTTTTTCCGTGTCTTTTGCCTGGTAGAAGTTGAAATACATATAGTCCATAGGAGTCATGATTACGTCATGATGCAGACGTGCCGCTTCGATGCCGCCGCTTTCACCTATCCACGACATCAGCGTTGCGTTGGGAGACAGGCCGCCTTCCATGATTTCTGTCCATCCGATGATTTTTCTGCCTTTACTGTTTACAAATTGTTCGGCCGTGTTGATGATAAAACTTTGCAGCCTTTGTTCTTTGGTATGCTTGCTGTCTGTCTTCAAGCCTAAGGCTTTTATTCTGGCCTGACACTTCGGACATTTCTCCCATTCCGTTTTCGGACATTCATCGCCGCCGATGTGTATGTATTCCGACGGGAATATTTCAATGATTTCGGCCAATACATCTTTTATAAATTGCAAGGTCGAGTCGGTTCCGGCGCATAAAACCAGATCGGATACTCCCCATGTTTCCCATACTTCATAGGGGCCTCCGGTACATCCTAATTCGGGATAAGCAGTGATTGCTGCCTGCATGTGTCCCGGCAAATCGATTTCCGGTATTACGGTAATGTAGCGTTCTGCTGCGTAATTTACAATCTCTTTCGCTTCTTCCTGAGTATAAAATCCTCCATATGGGGTGCCGTCGTAAACTCCGGAATTCCACATCCCTACAACTGTTTCCGCACGTCTGGACCCGATGCTTGTGAGCTTTGGGTATTTTTTTATCTCGATGCGCCAGCCTTGATCATCGCTAAGATGCCAATGGAACCGGTTGATGTTGTGAAGTGCCAGCATGTCTATATAGGTTTTTACTTCATTGATGGTAAAGAAGTGGCGGGCAATGTCAAGGTGCATGCCTCTGTATGAGAAACGTGGCGCATCGTCTATCTCTATAGCCGGAAATTCTATCCGAGAGTTTTCGGCAATGCCTACCGATTTTCTCAGCGTCTGAATCCCGTAAAATACGCCGGCTTCTGATACTCCTGCGATTGTAATTCGTTTGTCATCGCTTTTCAGTTTGTATGCTTCCGGGTTGTTGTTTTGCAAATTTAGTGTCAGGCAGATTGCTCCGTCTTGGGGAGTTCCGGCTTTCGTTTTCAGATTCAGTCCGGTCTGTTCCTTTATGTATGATGCAAGAAACTCGGCATTGTTCTGCATCTTGGTGTTATTTTCCGGATAGACAATCGTTGTACCATCTGTTATGATAAACGGATTTTCGCTGTTTGCAACCGTCGTTTGGGGAATAGGAACAATTTCGTAATCAGCCTTAACTATCGGTTTTTGAGAACATCCTGCAATTGTTGCTCCGAAGAACAGCATGCAATAGAGTTTGAGGTGAGGGTTAATAATCATAAAATCAATATTAATGTGTGGTATTATTCGGCATTGTCCGGTCAGATTTTGGACATTTTTGCAAAAATACACGATTTTCATGAGAAAAGCAATGTGTCAGTCGGATGCAACATTACGGTCTATATTAGATTACTTTATGGATTTAAATTAAGGTTTATCGAGTTATGAAACAAATTAAAGTGAAGTATCAGGGATATACCGATACGGTTGTCGGGAATAGACGGAAGTCGGGTAGGAAATCATTCTTTCATTTCATGGAAGAAACAATTGTGTCTTTACGGAAAGCCGGGCAGGAACGTACCGGAGAGACTTATCTTTCGGCGTTGAAGAGCATTCGGAAATTCCGGGAGAATAAGGATATTCCTCTTTGGGAATTCGATTCTGAATTGATGAGAGACTATGAAGTGTATTTAAAGCGTAGCGGGCTTACGAAAAACACGTCCTCTTTTTATATGCGGATTCTCCGCGCAGTCTATAATAGAATGGTAGAGCAGGGACTGGCCGTGCAACGATATCCGTTTAAATATGTGTATACCGGTGTCGATAAGACGGTAAAAAGAGCCATATCCATTGATGAAATCCGGAAAATACGCGAATTATCTTCTTTGTCATCATCTCAGGAATTTGCAAAAGACATGTTCTTGTTTAGCTTTTACATGCGCGGTATGTCGTTTGTTGATATGGCATATCTTGAAAAAAATGCCTTGAGGAATGGTTCGGTTGTTTATAAAAGGCGTAAAACCGGACAACGGTTGGTTGTGAAATGGGAAACGTGTATGGATGAGATTTTAAAGAAATATCCGTGTAACGGAACGAAGTATTTATTGCCAATCATAACAGATGATAATCGGGATGAACGGGTGCAATATTTAAATACGATGCATTTGGTTAATAGGAAGTTGAAAGAGATTGCCGGAATACTTCAGTTCCCGTTTCCGCTGACAATGTATGTTTCGCGCCATTCTTGGGCGAGCATTGCGGAGAATAAGAACATTCCTATAGCTGTAATCAGCGAAGGAATGGGGCATGATTCGGAAAGGACTACGCAGATTTATCTTGCTTCTTTGGAAAACTCGGTGGTAGATGATGCAAATAAATTGATTTTAGATGAGTTATGATTCCCATTTTTATTGAAATATATCGTCATGGAAACGATATACTTTGAACTGTGAGAAAAAGAAATATACCGGAGATGGCTTTTATGTTTGAAGACAACTTTGGTCTGCCATAAGGAAATCTAATTGTTTTATGCAGACGACATGGAATAAAAAAAGAGGCCATCTCAAGTCTATTTTGAGACAGCCTCTTTTCTCATCTGCGGAATCCGATAGGAGCATGCTTGTGTGCAGTATCGGATATTTCGGTATGAAACTGTTGATACGCAGTTTCTACATCGGATTGTTCGATAAGACGATATGATTCGGGACTTGTTTTTTGACCGGATTCTATAACACGGTCAGCCATAGCCGGAATTATTCCGTTGTGAATATACTGTTCTATCCATCGGGCATTGCTGAAGTTTTTGTCTTTCTTCCTCAGCTTTTCTTTTAGGATATTGAGGAGATGTTTTCCGGCCGCTTCGGTCAGTTCATAATTTTCTTTGCGGAGGCACGTATATGCAATTTGCATCAGTTCATCGGCTGTATAGTCGTTGAACCGGAAAGTATACGGAAAACGTCCTTTCAGCCCGGTGTTGCTTTCTAACAGACGCATCATTTCGGTCTCATATCCGGCTAATATGATGATCATATCCGGCTCTTTCTGTGACAGGACAGTCAGCAGAGATTCAATCACTCGATGGCCGTAATCTTTTCGGTCATCGGCTGAATCGCATAAAGTATAGGCTTCATCTATAAATAAGATGTTCCCTTGAGCCTGTGTCAGAATAGCTTGCATGTTTCTTTCTGTCTCACCGATAAATCGGCCTACTATCCGGCTTCTTTCCGTAACAATGACGTCTCCTTTCGATAACAATCCCAAAGCATGGAAAATCTTTCCGAGCATTTTTGCTACCGTTGTTTTTCCTGTACCCGGATTGCCGGTAAAAATCATGTGGTGGCTTCCCATGATTTTATGTGACAGCCCCATCTGATTTCTGACAGCGTTGAATTTTATTTGGTTGATCATGCTGCTTATGGTTTGTTTGATGTTCGACAGGCCTGTCATACTGTTGAGTTCTTTCATACTTTCTTCACAGCAGGATTCGGATGTCTGGAAGAACTTTATGTCGATATCTTCCGGCTTTATAGATGAAAGTTCTTCGGCATTTAATTTGTTTGCCGAGATGTTTTCCCGGAAAATACGCCTTTGGAATAGCGGAATGATTCCATCGTTTATAAATTCTTCGAGGCGTTTTTTATCCCATCTGTAATTATCTCCGTTGCTTTTCTGTGCGATGAGTTTTGAAACGAGGAAAGTTTCGGCTTCGGGTGAGAGGAACAAACCTTGTGCTTTCAGCATTCGTTGCATGTAATGTATGGCATCTGCTGAGTTCAGGTGGCTTAATTTTATGCGGTTGGCAGGCGGGAAAAAGGATGCTATATCCGGAAACCTTTCAAAAAGCAAATTGATTTCCGATTGGGTTCCGGTGATGAACAGCGCCCAATTGTTGCTTGTCTGCAGTTTCTTTTTGAAACGTGAGAGTATGACATTCCCGTTTTCCGATATTAAGGAGCGGATGTGGTTCAAGCAGATTACGTTATCTTTAATGTCGGATAACAGCTCGGTTGTATCTTCATACGGGTCGACTGCATTCTTTGGCTCGGTTAATGTTTCTGCATCGACGGATGTGAAATTAGAAAATCCGCAAGCGATGTTTGCAAAACATTTCAAAAGATGGGGATCTGCCTCTGCTCCTTCCGTTTCGCAGATGAAATTCATGTTGCGATGGATTTCCGTGATGTTTGCTTTTTTGCGAAGACGGTTGAAAATCGTGTAACGGTAATATTCTAAGGCCTTGCGTTTTACTGATTCATGTCCGGTGATTTTCCTTAATATAGTCCATGAGAGTTTGTAAGTTTCATCGTTTTCAAGATGTTTGGCCATGAGGTATTCAGATGAGTTTTGGGGAATGATGTTCCCTTGTCCGTATTCTTCTGTGTTGGAGGATAATTGAAAATCTATCTTGTAGAACGGTTCGTTATTGTGTTCTACAATGCAGCAATATTTTCCAGGCATCCAGATGAACGGAGATGAAATTGGGATTTTTATGTTCCGCTGTCCGGGAAATTCGGGAGAGGCGGTGAACAGGCTTTCCCCCATCAGAAATAATGATTGATTGTAGCAACGGAGGCGGAATTCATCCCATTTTCCCGGCTTTTTGGTAAATGTCGAGGTTATAGTTACAATACCGGAGGTTTGTATCTTGTTTTTCATGGGGTAATGTATATGAATATTCTGTATTTGCGGGTGCGAAAGTTTGCTCCCGTTTGGAAGAATCCGGAAAGAGAATATCGTGTGATTTCCTGATTTTTCGAATCTTATGTCGTTTTCGGGAGGAACGATATTCGTGATTAATAGGAAATATTCTCCCGCCGGTAATTGCCTGAGTTCTGAGGGAAAGTCGAAATATACATCGTTGTCGTAGGGCGTTTCTCTCCATTTGTACATGGCTTTTTTACGCTTCTTTTTGTAAAGGAATACATAGATGTCTTTATTATCGCTGTCGTCTGCCACCGATGATAGGTTTTCTAATTCAAGATAGTCGGGAGATATGACACCGGAAAGGCAGACGAAGTTTTTCCCTTTTTCAGTTGTTTGCATAAGATCTTTTCCATATAATAGGAACTTAGCCGTTTGGAAGGTATAGGAAGAGGCAGAATAGGCCGGTATCATATATTCGAATCCTTCCTTGATGAACGGGATGAACGGGAATGTTTTGCCGTTTTTCTCTTCTGTATCAAGGTGTTCTGATTGATAAGTGTCGTCAGAACAGCTCTGGATAAATGCATCAAGTTGTTTGTCGAACAGGTCTGTTTCTTTATCAAGATTGTTTTGTGTTTTTTCTGTCATAACTATAAAATTTTAGAAGTTTTGGAAAAATAATATTCCCGAATGTGTTTGTTACGGGAAAGGATGTAGAAAAACGCACCAGAAAGAAGTCTTTTCTGATGAAATAGATTAATGTTAGAAAAATGAATGATGGGGTGATACGAAGAAATTCTCTTTGACTTATAAAAATATTATTCCTTAGTCAAAGAGTGTTCAATAAGTCAAAGAACACGACATAATACTCCCTCTTCGGCCTAATGTCGTAAGCCGATGAAAGTAATTACATTCGTCTTCTTTGTTCTTGATTCTATAAATTATGACATTTCATGCGTCTTTCATTTGATGCAAAGGTATATAACAATTCTTTTGCGCGCAAATTTTTTAAAGAAATTACATCGGTGCTTTTTTATTCTCTTTTTGTCATAAAGAAAAAGCGTGTTCTTTTTATGTGAAGATAATGTTCTTTTGGATAATAAGTCAAGTTATTCTGCGGATAGAATGTCGTTCCATCCGGCAGCATAATACCAGGCAATGGAATTGGCGTAGTAATAGTTCCATGATAAGTTTTCGTTGTAGAACGGATCGTACATGCCGATTCCACAGAAGCGGTTTCCTTCAATTACAACATCGTTGAATGCATATTGTCTTCCGCTCAGACAACTTTTTGCAATAACTGTTTCATCAATTGCATCTTGAATCGTGGAGGGGATGATTCCACCGTTCAGCTCTTTAAAGAAGTCGCCGAGATCCAGTGAGAAATAGCGGTAAGATCCTGCACCATATTGCTGCACCTTGTCGTTGTAAAAATCAAATGTAGGAAGAATATCTTTATATGCCGCCAATACTTGTTTTACATTTAATGCAAATCTTTCCATCTTTGAACAGTCGAAAGCCGCACAAGTGCCCCATAATCTTTGCTCTCTATAGAAAGAAATGAAGTCATCGCAAATTTTTTGGAAGTCGGGATTTTCTTCATAAAGTTCGGACATGAAGAGGTGATAGGGGAAGCCAAAGACCGATGTTTCCATCACGGAGGCAATGCAGTAATTCGTTACATTGCGAAGTTCGTAACAGACTTCGGCTGTTCCCATCATGCAGGCATCAAATAAAATAAAGTCTATCTTTCCATAAGGAAAAGCTTGTTTGATGGCATTTGCCATGTCGGGGATGTCGATGGATTGTGCATTATCATCGCCGAATGCAAAGGTTTGTATTTGTTGGGCCGGTAACCAACTTGAGGCATGCGAGCCGAAAATGATGCCGAATTGGGTTGTAGTAGACAATATGCGCATGTCATTTAACACGGTTTGCATGATCTCCGGATCGGTTGCCGTATGGTTTACATCAGGATAAGTACGTACGATTTCAGCTTCTTGCAAGATGTTATTCAAGTTATAGCCGTTATTCACGGCTTTTCGTCCGTTAATATTGCCATATCCGTCAGTTTCATAGCGCATGATTGTCGGTTCATTAAAGAATGAATCGTTTTGCGATGGTCTGTAATAAATAAGTAATGTACACGAATCTTTCATATTTGCCAATCCGGTATACATCCATGTTATATTCTCTTTCAAGTAATTGTCCAGATCGGTTTCTGACTTATTGTTTGCGATAAGATAAGCTAAAATGGTCCGGTTGCTCCGTTGTGCGTATTCACGCTCAGGTATTTCATTTGAGCATGAAGCCAGAATTACTATGAAAAGGATGTATGATAAGATTCGTTTCATAAGGATTAATATACTTCGGCTTTTTTAAATTTAAATGTAGAATCGACATCTTTTATTACGATGTTCTTGTTCTTTTGATATTTTTGCCGAATTTTATTCATTTGTTTTTGAAGACTTTTTTTCTTTTTGCTGAAATAAACCAGGCAGGTGCGGTCTTTCCCATTTCCTGTATCCTCTAAGAAATATTTTAGTTGATTGCTGTATTGTGCTCGTCCGGATAATAAATATTTGTTGTAAAGGGTGGCACTGTCGACATACTGGATATCGGTAAAGAATACTAAAGAATCGGTGAATGATGCAGCCATTCCGGCAATATATAAACCTTTTGGCGTTTTAGGTTTTTTGCTTAGAGCCGGTAATACGAGAATGACTCCGAGTAGTAAGCAGACTAATTTTAGGTATCGCATGTCTAAATGATTAATTGTATAATGTGGCAAAAGTAAACATTAAAAGGAAAATAAGAAAGAAGTCATTGCTAATTAACAAAGAAAAACATCGTTTTAAAAAGAAAAGAGATACAGAAACAAGCGGAAAATCTTATCTGTATCTCTTTTCTTTTTTTTGTATTTAAGGTGTTGTTTTATCCTAAATAAGACTTTAGTAGTTTGCTTCGGGAGTTTTGTCTGAGTCGTCTTATCGCCTTTTCTTTAATCTGACGTACCCTTTCCCGTGTAAGACCGAACTTGTCTCCTATTTCTTCTAATGTCATCTCTTGTGTGTTGATACCGAAGAACATTTGGATAATGTCCTTTTCTCTTTCCGTTAAGGTTGAGAGAGCTCTGTCAATTTCTTTCGAAAGAGATTCATTGACTAAAGAACGATCTGCCATAGGGGAGTCGTCGTTTACGAGAACATCCAAGAGGCTATTGTCTTCTCCTTCTACGAAAGGTGCATCAACTGATATGTGTCTTCCTGAAACTTTTAACGTGTCTGATATCTTATCAACGGGGATATCTAATTCATCTGCCAGTTCTTCAGATGATGGGCGACGCTCATTTTCTTGTTCAAATTTCGAGAAAGCTTTGCTAATTTTATTCAGCGATCCTACCTGATTCAAGGGTAAACGAACAATTCTTGATTGCTCGGCCAATGCTTGAAGAATCGATTGACGAATCCACCAAACGGCGTAACTGATGAATTTGAATCCACGAGTTTCATCAAATTTTTCTGCGGCTTTAATCAAGCCTAAGTTACCTTCATTTATTAAGTCGGGAAGGCTTAATCCTTGATTCTGGTATTGTTTAGCAACAGAAACAACAAAACGTAAGTTTGCACGCGTAAGTTTCTCTAAAGCTGCGCGGTCGCCTTTACGGATACGTTGTGCGAGTTCTACCTCTTCATCCACTGTAATCAGGTCTTCCCGCCCGATTTCTTGTAAATATTTGTCTAAAGAAGCACTCTCACGATTCGTGATACTTTTGGTAATCTTTAATTGTCTCATTTCCTATAACGCAATTTGAGTTACAAAGTTACGAATAATATTTTAATAAGATGTCGTTTGTTTAAGGAATATTAAAACAAATTATCTATATTCAGTCTTGAAAATCTAATTTAAGTTGTATCCATTTTGATTCAGGGATTAAAGCGATTTCTTCTTTTGGGTTGGATATGGCAAGGCCTAAAAGGCGGATGGGATGTTGGTTGTAGTCGATGTCCTTTAATAGTTGTTTCGCCAGTGGAAGGATATCATTTAGTGTTTTCAGCTGTTTGTTACTGCTTATGCTGCGGGTTATTTGAGTGAAGTCATGAAATTTTACTTTTATTGTGAGCGTATGCCCTTGAAAGTTTTTCTTTTTTAACCGTTCGGTAAGTTCGCATGCGACATGATAAAGTTCGATAATGACTGAAGATTTAAGGGAAACATCTTTTTCCAGAGTGTGTTCGCATCCGATGGATTTTCGGATGCGTGCCGGTTCGACAATGCGGTTGTCGATTCCCCTTGCAAAATCGTAGTACATATTTCCTGCTTTTCCAAACTGTCTTATCAGCATTTCGCGTGAACAATTACGTAGGCTTCCCCCATTGTATATGCCTAAAGAATGCATTTTTTTTGCAGTGACAGACCCAATGCCCCAAAAAGATTCGATGGGAAGGGTGGTTATGAATTGATATGCTTGGTCGGGGTGTATGGTACAGAGTCCGTCAGGCTTGCGGAAATCTGATGCGATTTTTGCAAGAAACTTGTTATAGGATACTCCGGCAGATGCAATTAAATGAAGTTCGTTCCGGATGCGTGATTTTATTTCTTTGGCGATATTAACGGCAAGTTCTATATTTTTTTTGTTTTCTGTAACATCAAGAAAGGCCTCGTCTAAGGAAAGAGGTTCTATTAAGTCTGTGTAGTCGTGGAATATTTCGTAAATCTGCGCTGAGATCTTTTTATAAACATCCATGCGTCCTTCGATAAAAATCAGTTCGGGGCATAATTTTTTTGCCCGTATTGACGGCATGGCAGAACGTACTCCGTATTTACGCGCTTCATAACTTGCTGCTGCAACGACTCCGCGTTTGTCTGCATGTCCGACGGCAATTGGTTTCCCTTTTAGGGTCGGATTGTCGCGTTGTTCTACGGAAGCATAAAAAGCATCCATGTCGATATGGATAATTTTACGCAGTTTACTCATAAGATTTCCTTTTACTGCAAAAGTAATGAAACTTTTTTGTGTACTCACAAAACATTTGTATTTTTGTCCGAATCCTAAAATTTGGGAGAAATGATGATTGATGAAGTAAAAAAAGCCTGTGAAGTGTTGCAGAGAGGAGGCGTAATTTTGTATCCGACCGATACCGTGTGGGGAATTGGATGCGATGCGACGAATGAGGAAGCCGTGAAAAAAGTTTATGAAATAAAGCATCGGGCAGACAGCAAAGCGATGTTGGTCTTGGTTGATTCTCCTGTAAAAATAGATTTTTATGTCAAAGAGGTTCCGGAAGTGGCGTGGGATTTGATAGAGTTTTCTACCAGACCATTGACCATTATTTATGATGGAGCGCGGAATTTGGCATCGAATTTATTGGCAGACGATGGCAGCGTGGGTATCCGTGTTACGGATGAATCTTTTTCTAAACAGTTGTGTTTCCGTTTTCGTAAGGCCATTGTTTCCACATCGGCCAATGTCAGTGGTCAACCGGCACCGGCAGTCTTTAGTGAGATAAGCGAAGATATAAAGCAGAAGGTAGATTATATTGTAGATTATCGTCGGGACGAGACAGGACATCCAAAGCCTTCCAGCATATTAAAGTTGGGGAAAGGCGGAGAAGTTAAAATAATTAGGGAATAAAAAGATTGTGAATGAATACGAATGGAGATAAGTGCGGATTGCTTTCGCGCTTCATCGTTTGGCGGGAAAGACATATAAAAGACAAACAGTTTGTACTGATGTTAAGTTTTTTGGTGGGTATATTTACAGCTCTAGCTGCTTATATACTGAAATATTTGGTGGAATATATCAAAGCATTTCTCACCGAAAATTTTGATTCAACCGGAGCGAACTGGTTGTATTTGGTGTATCCGGTTGTGGGCATCTTTTTGACAAGTTTGTTTATTCGAAAGATTGTTCGCGATGATATTAGTCATGGTGTTACAAAAATTCTGTATGCCATATCACGTAAACAAAGTCGTATAAAGAAGCATAACATGTGGTCTTCTATTTTTGCTTCAGCCATAACGATTGGATGTGGAGGGTCGGTAGGAGCGGAGGCTCCGATTGTTCTGACCGGTTCTGCTATAGGTTCCAATCTGGGCAGCCTGTTTCGTTTAGATCATAAAACCCTTATGTTGTTGGTTGGATGTGGAGCTGCCGGTGCGGTTTCCGGTATCTTTAAAGCCCCGATAGCCGGACTTGTATTTACTTTGGAAGTTTTGATGATTGATTTGACTATGGCATATTTGTTGCCATTGCTCATTACGAGTGTGACGGCAGCTTCGGTTTCATACATATTGACCGGGACGGAGGCAATGTTTCAATTCCATCTTGACTATCCTTTCGAACTTGAACGTATCCCTTATGCCATAGCATTAGGAATTTTTTGCGGGCTTATTGCATGGTATTTTACCCGTTCGATGAACTGGATTGAGAATATCTTTCGGCGGTATAGTAACCCGTATGTGAAATTTCTTATAGGCGGTTCAATGTTGAGTACCTTGATCTTTTTATTCCCTCCTCTTTATGGGGAAGGTTATGATACGATAAGTTTGTTGCTGAACGGTACATCAGATGCCGAATGGGATACGGTAATGAATAATTCTTTATTTTATGGGAACAGCAATTTATTGGTACCTTATCTTATTTTAATCATATTGTTTAAGGTCTTTGCTTCCAGTGCGACAAATGGAGGAGGCGGATGCGGTGGTATTTTTGCGCCCAGTTTGTTCTTAGGTTGTATTGCCGGATTTGTGTTTTCTGTGGTATGTAATGAACTTCATATCGGGAATGTTTTCATACCGGAAAAGAATTTTGCTTTGATGGGAATGGCGGGGTTGATGTCGGGAGTTATGCATGCACCGCTGACGGGAGTGTTTTTGATTGCAGAACTTACGGGCGGATATGGATTGTTTCTTCCTCTTATGATTGTGTCCGTAATGGCATATTTGACTATTATTGTATTCGAGCCGCATAGCATTTATTCTATGCGTTTGGCTAAAAAGGGGGAATTGCTTACTCACCACAAAGACAAGGCTGTTCTCACCTTAATGAATATAGACAGTGTGGTAGAAACCGACTTTTTGACTGTTCGTCCCGATATGGATTTGGGAGAGATGGTAAAAACAATATCGAAGTCGAGCAGAAATCTATTTCCTGTCGTTGACGGGCAAGGGCGTTTGTTGGGAATTGTAGCAGTAGATGATATCCGGAATATTATGTTCCGTCAGGAACTTTATCATCGTTTTTTTGTGGAACGTTTCATGAATACTCCTAAATCCCGCATTATTAAAACGGATTCAATGGAGCAGGTAATGGCTAAGTTTGATGAAACGGGGGCGTGGAATCTTCCGGTTGTCGATGAGGATAATAAATATATAGGGTTTGTATCAAAGTCGAAGATGCTGAATACTTATCGTCAAGTATTGGTTGATTTGTCGGCTGAATAGTAATTTATATATGGATAAAAAGGATTTGAGAATCGTGTATATGGGGACTCCCGAGTTTGCTGTGGAAAGCTTACGGCGATTAGTCGAGGGAGGTTATCAGGTTGTTGGCGTAATTACGATGCCGGATAAGCCGATGGGACGTCACGGGAGTGTGCTTCAATCGAGTCCTGTAAAGGAATATGCCGTGTCGAAAGGGCTGAAGGTCTTGCAGCCCGAACGATTGAAAGATGAAAAGTTTCTGGAAGATTTACGTGCCCTGAAAGCAGATCTGCAGATTGTGGTGGCGTTTCGTATGCTGCCTGAAGTCGTTTGGGGCATGCCGCCAATGGGAACTTTTAATCTGCATGCTTCTTTGTTGCCGCAATATCGTGGAGCCGCTCCGATAAATTGGGCGGTGATAAACGGCGATAAGGAGACGGGAGTTACCACATTTTTTCTGAAACAAGAGATTGATACGGGGGAAATAATTGATCAGGTTCATGTGCCGATAGCCGATACGGATAATGTGGAAATGGTTTATAATCGCCTGATGAGAGTTGGCGGTGACCTTGTTGTGAAGACTGTAGATGCGATTCTTTCCGGAAAAGTGACTACAATTCCGCAGGAAAGTTTGCCGGTAGAAGGAGAACTCCGTCCTGCTCCAAAGATATTTAAAGAGACGTGTCGCATTGATTGGACGGCGGGAGTTAAAGCTGTTTACGATTTTATTCGCGGACTTTCTCCTTATCCTGCAGCCTGGACGGAATTGTGTCAGGATGAAAATACGCCTTCTATGTTGAAGATTTTTGAAGCAGAAAAAATGTTTACCCCTCATAATTATGCTCCGGGTACGGTGATTACTGATAGGAAAACATATTTCCGCATCGCATCAGTAGGCGGATTTCTGAATGTCTTGTCGTTGCAATTGGCCGGGAAGAAACGTATGCTTGTGAAAGATTTTCTTCAGGGTTATCGTCATGCAGAGGGAGCTTTTGTAAGGTAGATACTGTCTTGTTTGGAACAAGAGTAGCGGGAAATACAGATAAAATTCCGGACTGTTGAAAGAGTTGTCTTTTAAGGTCCGGAATTTTTGCTGTTATGAAAAAATCAAAAGGACGTTCTTGATGTAAGACGGTCTTGGTTTTTTATGTATGTTGTTGCATTGTTCTCTTTATCTATTCGGAGTGTTGTTTGTTGTATCCCGGCATCATTGTATGAAATGACGATTCCTTTACATTCCGGAGATTCAAATCCTTCAATACTTTTCAATGGAAAAGATACGATACTTGAGTAAGGCGTTCGGGGCAAGTCTCCGTTATTGTTGTGGCGAAATTCCAGTCGGATATAATTTTTGTCGGAATCGTTTTCGTCGGTTCGTACCAAACTGATGCGATGCGGTATGGATTCGTCATATCTCCAGACGATAAATTCAATGGTTAAATGCCTGTTCCCTATATTATATGAAGTGATTTTGATGGGATCTTCTCCGAAAATATCGGCACTTTCAGGCTTCGCTCTTAAGTCGTCTGCCGCTTTTGTCAATATCTTATAGAGTTCCACTATGCGCACATCCGTGTTTTCGGAAGTCTCTTTCGGGGGATTTCCCTTGAGAAATTGTATGCCGGCCAATACGCGTTGTCCGATGGAGTCGGCATTTTTTGCCGTTAAGAAATCCCCGTTTTCGGGTATTAGAGTTCCGTAAGAGTCGGAGACGATAATATTCCTTCCGCTTGTTTCTTCCACTGTACCCAGCGTTGTGTAGTATACAATGGGTTCGTTCTCATCGCTACATGCAGATAGGGCGATACATAGAAGCGGGATATTTATAAAAAGCTGCAGGCGTTTGAAGAAAAACATAGGCATATTTTTGACGAATTGTTACGTTATTTAAATGAGAATAATACGATGTACTGCATTTGTATCGGTTAAAGAGTATTAATATAAAAATGTTTTTAGTCCGATGCAGTATATTTGTTTTCATTTCATTCTATAAACAAAAAGCGGACAGAAAGGCGGATATGACGGATGAAGAGTTGGCGTTGTTGTGTAAGCAGGCAGACAGAAATGCGATGCGACTGCTTTATGAGCGTTATGGCGGGCAGTTGATGGCCATATGTCTTCGTTATTCCGGCGATAAAGATACGGCAGAAGATATCCTGCATGACGGCTTTTTGCACATATTTCAAGCTATCGGTCAATTTTCATATCAGGGACAAGGCTCCTTGAAAGCCTGGTTGTCGAAGGTAATGGTCAATGAAGCGCTTGGCTATTTAAGGAAACGGAATATGAAGATCCGGCAGGAAGTGCCGGTGGATGAGGTATCGGATGTGATAGAAGATACTGATGAAAACGTGAATGATATACCGCAATCGGTGTTGATGAAACTGATAGAAGAGCTTCCCGACGGGTATCGTACGGTATTTAACCTATATGTTTTTGAGGAGAAAAGTCATAAGGAAATAGCCGAATTACTTGGTATAACGGAACATACATCGTCTTCTCAGTTTTATCGTGCCAGAGTATTATTGATGAAGAAAATAACAGAATATAGAAAGAACGCATCGTAATGAAGAACGAAGAAGAGTGGATTAAAAATATTCGTAGCCGGATGGAGAATTATTCCGAGCCTCTTCCCGACGGATTGTGGGGACATCTGGAGGAAGAGCTTGGGCATCGGAAAGTAATTCCGCTGTGGCGGCGTTGGAGTGTTGCAGCTGCGGTGTTGGTATTGGTGGCATCATCGTTGACTGTGGGGCTTTTGTTTGTCTTGCCGGAAAGGAATGTTTCAGAGTTACAATCGGTTTCAGAGGATGCTCTTTCGGCTCCGTTGGGCGATGAAAAAGGTGTATATTTTCCGCAAATTACAGATGATTTAATGACAGATGCTTCTTTGCCGGAGATGAAGAAAGATGTTCTGGATCACGCATTGGGAGTCGTTTCCCCTGAATATGCGGTGGTACATTTGGAAAATCCGGAGAATTTGGAAGAACAGGATATTGAAAGCAAAGAAGAAAATCATGAAACTTCAAATAAAGAGGAAAAAGAATATGAGGAGCAATTTGCGGCAAAGCGGGAAAGACGTTTATATTCGGGAGAGAATTCGGCGCAGAGGGACGGACGGCACTATCAGAAGAAACAGATAAAAGGTGCTCGTCAATGGGAGATTGGATTAGTTTCGGGAAATACATTTTATAGCTCAACAAATACGTTGGGTGGAATTACCCGTTTGGATTCAAGATTAATACATTTCCCCGATGCTTCGGCAGAGGCCGTATCTGCCGCCAATGAATCGGCATTAGGGCGTGTATTGCTGAATAATCGGGGGCGTAGTGTATGTACAGATATCCGGCACAAAATGCCGGTTACGGTAGGAGTCTCTTTGAAATGGAATATGGATGACAACTGGGCTTTTGAAACAGGTTTGAACTATACATTGTTGTCATCTGAATTGCATGCCGGCGGAGATGCCTATATAGAGGAAGAGCAAAAATTGCATTATGTAGGGATTCCTTTGAAGGTACATCGGAACATCTGGAAAAATCGTCTGTTCCGTGTTTATGCTTCAGCTGGTGGTATGGCGGAAAAATGCGTGTCTGCAGTGCAGGAAGTAGTGTATGCCGATGGGAACTTAGGTTATGAAGTCGGAAATGTCTCGTTGGATATTCCTGAGATACAATGGTCTTTGTTGGCTTCTGTCGGAGCGCAGGTCGATTTTGTTCGCCGTATTGGTCTTTATATTGAACCGGGAATCGCTTATTATTTCGATGATAAAAGCGAAGTGGAAACCATCCGGAAGGAACATCCGTTTCAATTTAATCTTCAACTTGGCTTGCGATTTATGTTGGGCAGATAGGATGATTTAAGACAAATAATACTATCTTTGTTCAGGAATATAACGAAAAACAGGAAAATGAATAAGTTGATAATCTCTCCTTCTTTATTGTCTGCCAATTTCGGAGACTTGAAATCTGACTTGGAACGTGTAAACGAGAGTGAGGCAGATTGGTTGCATATTGATATTATGGATGGGGTTTTCGTCCCGAACATCTCTTTTGGTTTCCCGGTGCTGAAGTATGTTGCAGAACTTTCTGCCAAACCTTTGGATGTACACTTGATGATTGTTCAGCCGGAAAAGTTCATCCGTGAAGTAAAAGATTTGGGCTCAATGATGATGAACGTGCATTATGAAGCGTGTCCTCACCTGCATCGTGTGGTACAACAAATCAAAGAATCGGGAATGAAAGCGGGTGTTACGCTTAATCCGGCTACGCCTGTATCGTTGTTGACCGATATTATTTCCGATGTAGATATGGTATTGTTGATGAGTGTCAATCCGGGTTTTGGAGGACAGAAGTTCATCCCTCAAACATTAAATAAGGTGCGTGAACTGAAAGAATTGATTCTTCGTTCCGGTTCCCGTGCATTGATAGAGGTGGACGGCGGAGTAAATCTGGAAACGGGTGCAATGCTTGCTAAAGAAGGAGCAGATGTTCTGGTTGCCGGGAATGCCGTTTTTCATGCTCCCGATATGATAGATATGATAAGACAATTGAAGAATTTGAGATGACCTTGTGAATTTTCTGCATGGTTTTACATCGTATCCTTTATTCCGGCTGACGATTTCTTTGGCAGTCGGAATTTTTTTATCAGACAGGTTCCTGCCGGATTCTTCTCTTTTGACCCCCTGCTTTTGCGCGTTGATTGCCGGTGTTGTTGGCATGTTGCTTTTGTATTTTGTGAATGGCTTCCGTTTCCGTATGTTGTTCGGCTTTGTCTCATGCATAAGTTTTGCTTTATTAGGTTGTGTTTTGTTTATGATAAACCGTGATAAGGTGCGGTATGACTGGCCGGAGGGTGAATGTTGTTATACGGGGATTGTGGAAGATTTTCCACAGTACAAGGAAAAGACCAGGCGCTCTCTTGTGGAAATTTGTTCGGTAAAAAATGCGGAGACAAATGACTGGAAACCTGTAAACAGGAAAATTTACTTGTATTGGATGCCGGATTCATTGCGTCCGGATTTGACATGCGGCGGCAGTATTTGTTTTGTTGGCCGGGTAAAGTCTTCAGCGTCGTCTTATTCTTTTCCCGGATTTGACTATGGAAAATATATCGAACGGCAGGGAATAAGCGGAACCGCTTTGGCTTTTAGAGATAATTGGATTCGGCTTTCCGGAGGAAACCGCCTGACGTTCCGTCAACAGGCATTGAATGTTCGTGAGAAGATTGTGGCTGTTTATGCAGGATGGGGCTTGAAAGAGGATGTCTTGGCAGTAATATCTGCATTGACTGTCGGGGATAAAACCGGATTGACTGAGGAACTTAAAACCAATTATAATGCAGCAGGCACAAGTCATGTGCTGGCCTTGTCGGGACTTCATATAGGTATCTTGTCGGTTATATTGACTTGGTTGTTGTTCCCATTGCGGTTGATTAAAGGAGGAAAATATATTATTGTTTTCTGCGTGATGGCATTACTTTGGGGATTTTCCCTGATGACGGGATTAAGTCCGTCCGTAGTCCGTGCGGTAACCATGTTTTCTTTTTATGTGATTGCCTCGTTGTTTTTAGACAATCGCTTCCCTGTTTTTTATGCATTGACACTGGCGGCGTTTCTGATGTTGATGTTTAATCCCACACTTCTGTTCGATGTTAGTTTTCAGTTGTCTTTTGTGGCTGTGGCTTCCATTGTATTGTTTCTTCCTTTATTGACCAGGTTAGTTCCCGTCCGTAATGTTGTTGGGCGTTACATCTACTCGGCTATGGCTTTGTCTGTTTCGGCGCAATTGGGAACGCTTCCGTTTGTCCTTTACTATTTCGGGACATTCCCTACTTATTTCTTGCTGGCAAATCTTGTTGTCAGTCCATTATCAGTCTGTGTATTAGGGGGAACATTGGTCGCTTTGTGCCTGGACTGTTGTGGAATTCCGTCATCATTTGTCTCGTTCTTTGTGCAGATTCCGGCTTTTTCTGCCGAGTTGATGAATAAGACGATGGAATGGGTCAGACATTTGTCCGGCTCATATCTGACATCGGTATATTTTTCTTTTTTTCAGTCTGCACTGACATTGTTTGTGATTTTGATGGCCTATTGGTTCCTGATACGGCGTTCGCCAAAGAAAATGATTGCTCTTTTGCTGGCAATGAATGTGTTGGTTGCCGATTTTGTTCGCGGGAAGGTAAATCCACCGCCAAGCCAATTGCATTTTTCTTCCTCATCGGTTTACGTATCTGAAGGGAAAACTGTTACAGAACAAACTTCAGAAACAGGGATAATGCAGGTACATGGCTTATATATTGGTTTGATGAATAATGAAAGTTGGTGCGATAAGTCTGCAGATAATCCGTTGGCATTAGATTATGTGTATATTACGCGCGGATTTAAAGGCTCCGTTGACATGCTTGAAACATTGTTTCTGATGAAACAGGTTGTGCTTGACGCTTCTTTGAGTGAGGCTTATAAATCGCTGTTGAAACAGCAGTGTGAAGATCGGAATATCCCGTATGTGGAAATACCGGAAAACGGTTCTTATATTGTGACGTTGTGAATAAAAAATAATTTGTAAATTTGCGTTTCAAAAAACAAGAATTATGTTATCGAAACTTATACGTCAGGCCGATATAGATAAGGTTGAAAAATATATAGCACGTGCAGACAGAATCGTGATTGTTAGCCATGTGTCTCCGGATGGAGATGCATTGGGATCATCGCTGGGATTGAAGCATTTTTTGGAAAGACAGGGGAAAACTGTACATGTGATTATGCCGAATGCTTTTCCCGATTTCCTGCGTTGGATGCCTGGAGCGAAAGATGTGATCCGGTATGACAGGTATTCTGAGTTTGCCGATGAACTGATTTCTTTGGCAGATGTCATTTTTTGTCTTGACTTTAATGCACTTTCCCGTATAGACGCGATGGGCGATGCTGTGGAAAAATCGGAAGGGCGCAAGGTAATGATAGACCATCATCTTGACCCGGAACCGTTTTGTCGGGTAACAATATCCCATCCTGAAATATCTTCGACATCGGAATTGGTATTCCGGCTGATATGTTGTTTGGGATGTTTCGAGGATATTTCCCGTGAAACGGCTGAATGTATTTATACCGGCATGATGACGGATACCGGAGGATTTACGTATAATTCCAATAACCGGGAGATTTATTTTATCATAGGAGAGCTGTTATCCAAAGGCATTGATAAGGATGAAATTTATAGGAAAGTATTTAATACGTATTCGGAAGGGCGTTTGCGTTTGATGGGATATGTGCTTTATGAGAAAATGATCGTGTATCCTCAGTTTCGTTCCGCGCTGATCTCGTTGACAGATGCCGAGCAGAAAAAATTTCAATATGTAAAGGGAGATACGGAAGGTTTTGTAAATATGCCATTGCAGATGAAAGGGATTTGTTTTTCTGTCTTCTTGCGTGAGGATGCGGAAAAGGGCATGATTAAAGTCTCATTACGTTCTGTGGGGGCATTCCCTTGCAATAAAGTCGCAACAGAATTCTTTAATGGAGGAGGACATTTGAATGCTTCCGGCGGAGAATTCTATGGAACAATGGAGGATGCCGTAGAGAAATTTAAGATGGCTTTGGTAAAATATGAGGATTTGCTGTTGAAAAATTAGTTATAATATACGTGAAAATAGTGTAGATGAATCGGATGTTTTATTACTTTTGCTCCGGAAAATAATGAAAGAATGAAAACTATAAGTTATTATTTACTCCTTGTTGTATCGGTAATGTGCGGTTTGCAGAGTTGTGATGACAGCAAAACTTATGCGGAAATGCGTGAAGAGGAAGAAGATGCAATTAATGCTTATATTACCCGTAACAATATAAGTGTGATTTCTCAAAGCGAGTTTGAGCGGGATTCCATTACAGAAGAAAATGAATATGTCTTGTTGGATGAAAGCGGCATTTATATGCATATTGATCAGATAGGGCAAGGAACAGAAGTCCTTGAGGACGGGAATTATACCATTCTAACCCGTTTCATGGAGATTGCCCTGCAGGAACGTTCCGAGATGTTCCATTTGGGCGATACGCTTGTGGCAAATATGCGGATGAACGGTTATCCGTCTTTGCAGACGAATCCGGAAGAACTTATGGTTACCATTGCTGACGGGGCTTATTCAGCAACCTTTGGGCGTTACCAATATTCCCTGATGTATACTTCTTATCAGAGCACGGCCGTTCCTTCCGGATGGCTTGTTCCTTTGCGGTATTTACGGCCTACCCGTACACAGTCTTCATCGGATGTGGCAAGAGTGAAGTTGATTGTTCCTCATGATCAAGGAACGACCAATGCTTCCCGCTATGTTTATCCGTGTTTTTATGAGTTAACTTATAACATGCGATAAAGTATTCTTTTATGACGTTGATAAAGTCTATTTCCGGAATTCGTGGTACCATCGGAGGCGTACCGGGAGAGGGGTTGACTCCGATCGATATTGTTAAATTCACAGCTGCTTATGCAGAGTTGATACGTCGTCGGGGAACCGGAGGGAAGAACCGGATAATTGTAGGACGGGATGCTCGTATCTCCGGTGGAATGGTGAAAGATCTTGTTTGCGGCACTTTGTTGGGAATGGGATTTGATGTCGTAAATATAGGACTTGCCTCTACACCAACAACAGAAATGGCTGTGGTCTTGTCGGGTGCATGCGGAGGCATTATTCTTACGGCAAGTCATAATCCGAAGCAGTGGAATGCCTTGAAATTGTTGAATGAACAAGGCGAATTCCTGAATGCTGAGGATGGAAAAGAATTACTTTCCATTGCCGAGTCTGAAACATTTGTTTTTTCCGATATTGACAAGTTGGGAAAATATACGGAAGACGATTCATTTGCGCAAAAACATATAGACCGCATATTGGCTTTGCCCTTAGTCGATGTGGAAGCTATCCGTAAGGCTGATTTACATGTTGCAATCGATTGTGTGAATTCTGTGGGAGGTATTGTTCTGCCTCTTTTGTTGGAGCAATTGGGAGTAAGGCATGTCGATAAACTTTATTGCGAACCAAGCGGCGATTTTCAGCACAATCCTGAACCATTGGAACGGAATCTTATCGATATTATGCGCTTTATGGCTGGGGGAAAGAACGATGTCGCTTTTGTAGTAGACCCGGATGTTGACCGATTAGCTGTTATATGCGAGGACGGAAAGATGTACGGTGAGGAATACACATTAGTAACTGTTGCCGATTATATATTGAAGCATACGCCAGGAAATACCGTATCAAATTTAAGTTCCACACGTGCTTTAAGTGATGTAACCCGACGTTATGGGATGGAATATAATGCCTCTGCAGTGGGAGAAGTCAATGTTGTAGAGATGATGAAGCGTACGCATGCCGTGATTGGCGGCGAGGGGAATGGCGGGGTTATTTATCCTGAATTACATTACGGGCGCGATGCTTTGGTCGGTATTGCTTTGTTCCTTAGTCATCTTGCTCACGAAAAAAAGACCGTAAGTGAGTTACGTACCGGCTATCCGAATTACTTCATGGCAAAGAATCGCATAGAACTTACGGAAGGAACAAACGTTGATGCGATTCTGGAGAAGCTGAAGGAGCGGTATAAAGATGAAAAAATAACGGATATTGATGGTGTGAAAATAGATTTTCCGTCTCAATGGGTTCATTTGCGGAAAAGCAATACAGAACCGATTATCAGGGTTTATTCGGAAGCTGAGACTCAAGAGGCTGCCGACATGTTGGGAAAAGAAATAATGAATGTTGTAATCCAGTTGACAAAATAATCTAAAATAAATATAAGGTATAAGCGTTTCTTTATTTTGAAACGCTTTTGCCGTTTTCTGAAAAACTATTATCGTATGAAAAAAATCTTTCTTTCAATTGTACTGGGAGTTGCTTGTTTGGCAGCGAATGCACAGCAACAAGTATCCTCTTACGTAAATCCGATGATCGGAACAAATGGCATGGGACATACATTTCCCGGAGCATGTGTTCCTTTTGGAATCGTGCAGTTAAGTCCGGATACCGACACCATTCCTCAGAACATCGATGGACGTTATGTCGGAAAAGTCTATGAATACTGTGCCGGATATCAGTATCGTGACAAAACAATCGTAGGATTCAGTCACACACATCTTAGCGGAACCGGACATTCCGACTTAGGCGATATTCTTATTATGCCCGTAACGGGTGAGTTAAAGCTGAATCCCGGTACGGCAGATAATCCCGACAGCGGTTATCGCTCACGCTATTCTCATGATACGGAGAAGTCGGTTCCCGGATATTATGAAGTGATGTTGGACGACTATCGTATCAAGGCCCAGCTGACAGCGACACAGCGTGTCGGTGTGCATAAGTATACTTTCCCGGAGAAGAACGGACGTATTTTATTAGACCTGATACATGGTATTTATAATTACGACGGGAAAACTTTATGGGCTACTATGCGTGTGGAGAATGAACGTCTTATTACAGGCTATCGCATAACGAACGGTTGGGCGCGTACAAACTATACGTATTTTGCAATTTCTTTGTCGGAACCGATTAAAAACTACGGTTATCAGGACAGGGAAAAGGTATTGTATAACGGTTTCTGGCGTAAGTTTAATTTAAACCGCAACTTCCCTGATATGGCAGGACGCAAATTGGTCGGCTATTTTGACTTTGATTTACCCGAGACGAAAGAGCTTGTAGTGAAAGTTGCATTGTCGGGAGTCAGCACAGAGGGTGCCATAAAAAATCTGATGGCGGAGGCCGGAGATAAGAGCTTCGAGGATATCCGTCGTGAGGCTTCTGCAACATGGGAGAAAGAGCTGGAGAATATTCAGGTAGAAGGAACCCCCGATCAATTGGCGATGATTTATACTTCGTATTATCATACCCTGATTAATCCGTCTGTTTATATGGATGTGGACGGGAAATATCGCGGTTCAGACCAGAGCATACATCAGGCCGACGGTTTCAATAACTATACGATTTTCTCATTGTGGGATACTTATCGTGCAGAACATCCTTTCCTTAATCTGATGAAGAACAATCAGAATGCCGATATGGTGCAGTCGATGGTGAAACATTGGGAGCAGAGTCCGTTGAGTCTGTTGCCGATGTGGAGTCTGATGGGCAACGAAGGTTGGTGCATGACCGGTTATCATGCTGCCCCTGTATTGGGAGATGCTGTGATAAAAGGGGCGGCTGTGAATGCCGATGCTGCTTTACAGGCAATGGAAACAACGGGAACGTCAAAATGGATGGAAGGCATGAGCGATTACATGCGTCTGGGCTATGTGCCTTTCGATAAGTGCGGAACTGCCGCATCGACCACGTTGGAATATGCATTTGATGACTTTACCGTTTACCGTGTGGCCGAATATTTAGGTAGAAAAGACGTGGCCGATGAATTTAAGAAACGCGCGTTGAACTATCGGAATGTATTCGATTCAGAGCTCGGACTGGTTCGTCCGAAATATACCGACGGCTCGTTTAAGAAAAATTTTGACCCGCTCCAGACCAGCGGAGAGGGATTCATTGAAGGAAACTCATTGAACTTCTCATTCCATGTGCCGCACGATGTGTTCGGCTTGATTCAGTGCATGGGAGGCGAGCAGAAGTTTATCGAGCGTCTGGACGAGTTGTTTAATATGCATCTTCCCGAAAAATATTACGAACATAACGAAGATATTACGGAAGAATGCCTGTTGGGCGGTTATGTTCACGGGAA
Source organism: uncultured Bacteroides sp. (assembly GCA_949285025.1). Lineage (GTDB taxonomy): Bacteria > Bacteroidota > Bacteroidia > Bacteroidales > Bacteroidaceae > Phocaeicola. The sequence goes on from CASDXG010000096.1 coordinate 201,610, forward strand.
TGAGCCGAGTCATCACATCCCTTATTTGTATGTATGGACGGGACAACCGTGGAAGACGCAGTATTGGGTGCGTGAAATCATGAACCGCATGTATCGGAACAACATCAACGGATTGAGCGGAAATGATGACTGCGGGCAGATGTCGGCGTGGTATTTGTTTACAGCAATGGGATTCTATCCGGTATGTCCCGGAACAGATCAGTATGTATTGGGCGCACCTTATGTTCCGTATATGAAGCTGACTTTGCCCAACGGCAAGACCTTTGAGATAAAAGCACCGAAGGTCAGCGATAAAAACCGTTACGTGAAATCTGTGAAATTAAACGGAAAGACATACGATAAAATGTATATTACTCACGGAGATATCCTGAAAGGCGGTGTGCTGGAATTTGTTATGGACAGCAATCCGAACAAAAAACGTGGGCAAGATATCGAGACGAAACCTTATTCATTAACAACTAAAAATTAAATAACACAAAGATGAAAAAGAATGTTTATGTGCTTGCTTCTTTCCTGAGCATAGCATTGGCAGGCGGAATGATGACATCATGCGCCGGAAATCAAAACAAAAAAGAGGCTGCGGCTGCGGCAGAAGTAACAGAGGCGAAGTCAATCAATCCTGCATGGAATACTTATAATGTAGGTGAAATTATCTTCGAGGATAAAGCTCCCGATACGGAAGGTTCTAAAATTTATCACGCAATCATTACCGATCCGAAGTCATATATCGAAGAAAAAGCCCGCATCGTTTTGAATACGCTTTACTTCTCTCCCGAAGACAGTATTCCCCATTGCAACCAGATACACTATACTTTGGAGGATATCAAAGGTATCTCTGCAAAAGGCGGCGGCAATGGTTTCGTGAGCATTTTCTATAGTACGAGACATATTGAGAATTCTTTTGTGAACAACGATACGACAAAATTGCATTATGAAACGACGGGTGTATTGCTGCATGAGCTTACTCACGCATTCCAACTCGAACCGCAAGGTATCGGAACTTACGGAACGAACAAGACGAACTGGGCGTTTATCGAAGGTATGGCCGATGCTGTGCGCGTAGATAACGGTTATTTCGGTCCGAACGACCGTCCGAAAGGCGGAAATTACATGGACGGTTACCGTCACTGCGGTTTCTTCTTGGTTTGGTTGAAGAATGAAAAAGCAAAAGACCCCGATTTCTTGCGTAAGTTCAACCGCACGGCTTTGGAAGTAATTCCTTGGTCTTTCGATGGCGCTATCAAGAAAGTGATGGGTGAACAATACAATATCGACGATCTTTGGAAAGAATATATGAAAGCTATGGGTGACGAACAATAAGGCGTTCATCCCGAAGAAATTCCGTACTCCCGCATGTGATGAAAATCATGTGCGGGAGTTTTTTTGTGTTCTTGTTTCAGTCCTCTACCCAAAGCATGTCGCTCATGATGCCGTCGGAAACGAAGATTCCGCTTCCCGTAAGGCGGAGGAAACCGTCTTTTATTTCCAGTTTGTGCTCATTCACGTAAGGCTTTGCCATGCGCAGGCAGTACGAACGGAGCGGTTCTCCGAATTCCTCTCTCAGTCTATCCAGCGGCATTCCCCGCGAGGTGCGGAGTGTGGTGATGACGAAATCGTTATATCGTGTATAAAGATTGAGTTCTTCTATTTCATATTCGGGTGTTTCCTGTTCCATACCCGCTATGTATTTTTCTAAAGAAGCGATGTTCCATTGTCTGGACGTGCCGTTGTAGGAATGGGCGGAGGCGCCGCATCCCAAGTAAAGACTTTCGTCCCAATATCCGGAGTTATGGCGGGAGTGATAGCCGGGAAGGCAGAAATTGGATATTTCGTAGTGTCGGTATCCTTGTGATTTGAGCGTGCGGATGAGCATGGAAAAGAACGTAAGACTCAATTCCTCATCGGTTTCCTCTACAGCGTGCTTCTCTTTTAATTTCCAAAGCGAAGTGTTTTCTTCATAAATCAGGTGATAGGCAGAAATATGTTCGGGGCGCAGGGCAAGTGCCTGACGCAGATCATACTCCCAGTCTTTCGCCGTTTCTTCCGGAAGCCCGTATATCAGGTCGATACTGATATTGTCGAATCCGGCACGGCGACAATTCTTGAAGGCATCTACAGCCTGTTGTGCCGTGTGGCGGCGCTGTAAGAATTGCAGCCTTTTTTCGTTAAATGTCTGGATACCCATGCTCAGTCGGTTGAAAGGAAAAGAGCGGAGCATGGAAATATATGCCGGGTTCAGGTCATCCGGATTGGCCTCTATCGTGATTTCGGCACCGTCTTTTATGCAGAAGTTAGCATACAGCGTTTGAAATATTTTCTCGAAATCTTCGGCATTCAGTTGCGAAGGCGTTCCTCCTCCGAAGTAAACGGTCTGAATTTCTTCATCATTCAGATAGTTTTTCCGTTGCTGTATTTCCCGGCAGAGAGCGGAAATGTAGGCTGTTTTCTTTTCGCTTTGTGTGGATGAAAAGAAGTCGCAATAGATGCATCGCCGTTTGCAAAAAGGGATGTGAAGATAAATTCCGGCCATATCGGGAACGATTTTGTTGCAAAGATACGGCTTTCGGGTGGAAACGTTTCGATTTCGCATGGAAAATGTTCCGTTATTTTTGAAAGAACGTCGGGATGTTTTTAATAAGAAAATGCCGATATGCTTGATAAAATATATTATCTTTTGTTTGGATTTTTAAAACAGAATACATAATATTGCGGTAACAATTTATCCTTTTTATGAAACACAACTTGAAAAAGAAAAACAGAAGTAACCGAAAATCTTTGCGCAGAGCACAGAGAGGTGAATTGTATTCCCGTCAATTTACGAAGGCATTGTAACGTCGTTTTTCTGTATTTACGTTGAAGAATTTCCTTATTAATATATGCAATGTTTAGAATAATTTTAAAAGTCTATTGATATGAAACATATTTTTTATCTGCTTGCAGCAGCAAGCATCGTATGCTCTTGTAAAGGTGATTTCGGTAATATGCCGGAAAAAGGCGGGAATACGATTCATGTGTCTTTTGATAATGAAATGTCCCAAAGGGAAAACTTCGTAAATTCCATCGAGCGGTTTTCCGTTGTCCCGTTGGATTTGGACAGCACTTTGCTCGTCCCCGATTCGCAGATGCGGGTTACGGCCAAGCATGTCTATATTTATTCGAAACCGGAGCGCGCCGTCTTTGTGTTCTCCCGCAGCGGAGAACTGCTGGCACGGATAGATGATTGGGGCGAAGGGCCGGAGGACTATGCCAACATCCGTTCCTTTAGTATAGCGAATGATTCAGTAATCTGGATTGACGATAATATGGGCGCCAAACTTATGGCTTACGATGTTTATGGGAATTTTCTTGGTAAAAAAGACCGGATAAGGGAGACTGATGATGTACTTTGTATGAACGATTCCCTCTTTTTGCTGTATCGGAAGTATATCGCTCCTGTTGATTCTTGTAATGATGCTTTCCTGTTCAGAAACAAAAACGGGGAGATAAGGCGCTCGTTTGTCCGTCTTCCGGAATGGCATTCCTCTAATAGTCTGTCTTCGAACTTATTTCCTTTCGTGGTGTACGATGAGCATCTTTTATGGAATCATATGTGGGACAATCACATCTATTCTTTCACACCCGATTCGGTTTATTGCCGTTATACCATTGATTACGGCAAACATACTATATCGGAATCCTTCTTTAAAGAACATGAAGCCGACTTTAAAGAGGATAATATTGTGGCGCTGTTTGATGCGATGATTACGAACGATTTGGCATGGGGCTTGGAATATGTACAGGAATCGGACGGATATGTAACCTTTTCATTCTTTAGAAAAGGAAGTCAATGTTATGCCCTTTACAATAAGAATACAGGAGAATGCAATATGATTTACTCGGGTGCTTTAGGAGAATACGGCGTTTTTCAAAACCCGTTGTGCAGCTGCGGCAATTCTTTCTATGTAATGTGCAGTGTGAAAAATCTGGACTATCTGCAGGAGAATGCGGAAGAATTGGAGTCGGATGCCGTTAAGTCTTTGGTAAAAGATTATGAGCCGTACCGCCGGAAGCATGCCTTTCAGGAAGACGATTATGTACTGGTAGAAGTAAAAATGAAAGATTATGCAGAAAAACAATAAGGTATATCTGATAGTGCTGGCGGCAGGAGTGCTTTTTACCGCCGGTTTGTTCTGGAAAAATCATTCCGTTGTTTCTCATGAAAATATAAGTTATCAGGACTCGGTACTCCTGAAAAATGAAGAAATCAATGCCGGGCTGAAAGATTTCCGTTTGTCGGAAATCATAAAAGATTCTGCATTGCTGCACCGGATTGTAGGGAAAGATTCCCCAAGACTTGTGCTGCGTGTGGCGGAAACCCAGTGTGAGGCGTGTGTGGATCAGCAATATTTATTGCTGTTGAAGCATTTGGCCGGAGTTAAGGAACACATTGTTTTGCTTGAGACAATGCCTTCGCGTGCCAACAACAGAGGTCGGAAAGTAGCTGCCGATTGGGTAAACGTCTCAGACTCCATTATGGACTGGGAACCGGAATATTACTGCAAACCGTATTACTTCGTGGTTCATCCAGACAGACATGTAAGCCATATCTTCGTGCCCGATTTATACACTCATCAGTACACGGAAGATTATCTTGAGAAAATCAAGTCGTTGATAGACTGAAAACATTTCGGCTTTTTACCGGAAACAAGCCGGAGTTTTCAAGAAAATAAAACCGGCTTTTCCCGGATACATCGGGTCGTATCACTCTAAAAGTTTTATTCTTTTTTTGAAAACATGCTGTATAACATAATTCTGTAACAGAGTGTGCGGGCTTGATTTTTTAAAGATAATTTTTTAATTTGCGCCTCACTAATGAGATATGAAACGCATATCCTTTGTTTATTAACTAAATCTTTGAAATATCATGAAAGTATATCAAACGAATGAAATCAAGAACATTGCCCTGCTTGGTAATGACGGCTCAGGAAAAACCACCCTCACAGAAGCGCTGCTCTATGAGAGTGGTATTATAAAACGTCGCGGCAGAATTACTGCCAAAAACACGGTGAGCGATTATTTTCCCGTAGAGCAGGAATACGGCTATTCGGTTTTCTCAACTGTTTATCACGTGGAATGGAACGGAAAGAAACTGAATATTATCGACTGTCCGGGAAGTGACGATTTTGTGGGTGCGGCCATTACGGCTTTGAATGTTACGGATACTGCCATCCTTTTGCTGAACGGACAGTACGGTCCTGAGGTCGGGACGCAGAATCATTTCCGTTATACGGAGAAACTCGGCAAGCCGGTTATTTTTTTAGTTAACCAGCTTGACAGCGAAAAGTGCGATTATGATCACGTGCTCGAGCAATTAAAGGAAAATTACGGTTCGAAGGTCGTTCCGGTGCAATACCCGCTTTCTACAGGTCCGGACTTTCATTCGTTGATAGATGTACTTTTGATGAAAAAATATTCGTGGGGACCGGAAGGCGGAGCTCCCGTCATAGAAGAGATTCCTGCGGAAGAGATGGAAAAGGCGCAGGCATGGCATAAGACATTGGTCGAGGCTGCTGCCGAGCACGATGAGACGCTGATGGAGAAATTCTTTGAGTCGGAGTCGCTCACGGAAGATGAGATGCGTGAAGGAATCCGCAAGGGATTGGCAGCAAGAGGAATGTTTCCTGTATTCTGCGTCTGCGCCGGCAAAGACATGGGCGTGCGCCGTCTGATGGAGTTTTTGGGAAATGTCGTGCCGTTTGTCGATGAAATGCTTCCTGTCCGTAATACACGGGGAGTACCTGTGCCGCCCGATCCGAATGCTCCCGTATCGCTTTATTTCTTCAAGACGGCCATTGAGCCGCATATAGGCGATGTACAATATTTCAAGGTCATGAGCGGTGTGGTGCATGAAGGCGACGATCTTACCAATGCAGACCGAGGCTCGAAAGAACGCATGGCGCAATTGTTTGTCTGTGCCGGCGCCAATAGAGAGAAGGTAGACGAACTGCGTGCCGGAGACATCGGCTGCACGGTAAAGCTGAAAGATGTAAAGACCGGAAATACACTGAATGGAAAAGATTGCGATAACCGCTTCAATTTCATTAAATATCCTAACTCTAAATATACGAGAGCAATTCGGCCGGTAAACGAGGCTGATACGGAAAAGATGATGGCCGTTCTGAACAGAATGCGTGAAGAAGACCCGACTTGGGTGGTAGAGCAGTCGAAAGAATTGCGGCAAATTCTGGTTCATGGGCAAGGTGAATTCCATTTGCGTACATTAAAGTGGCGCTTGGAAAACAATGAAAAATTGCCAATCGTGTTTGAAGAGCCGAAAATTCCTTATCGGGAGACCATTACAAAAGCGGCAAGAGCCGATTATCGCCATAAGAAACAGTCGGGAGGTGCCGGCCAGTTTGGCGAGGTACATCTGATTGTTGAACCGTACTATGACGGCATGCCTGCGCCAGAGGTTTATAAGTTTAACGGGCAGGAATTTAAAATAAATGTGAAGAGTACGGAAACCATCGACTTGGAATGGGGAGGCAAACTTGTATTTGTGAACAGTGTTGTGGGAGGAGCTATCGATACCCGCTTCATGCCTGCCATATTGAAAGGAATTATGAGCCGAATGGAACAAGGTCCTTTAACCGGTTCGTATGCGCGCGATGTGCGTGTTATCGTGTACGACGGGAAGATGCACCCGGTGGATTCAAATGAAATCTCTTTCATGCTGGCCGGAAGAAACGCATTCAGTGAGGCATTTAAAAATGCAGGTCCGAAAATCCTGGAGCCGATATATGATGTAGAAGTCTTTGTACCGAGCGACAAATTGGGAGATGTGATGAGCGATATGCAGGGACGTCGGGGAATGATTATGGGCATGAACAGTGAGAAAGGGTATGAAAAACTGGCAGCAAAAGTTCCTTTGAAGGAAATGTCGAATTATTCTACGGCATTGAGTTCGTTGACCGGAGGAAGAGCTTCGTTCATCATGAAATTTGCAAGCTATGAACTGGTGCCGACAGACGTACAGAATAAACTGATAAAAGAGTTTGAAGAGCAGGAACAAGGTGAAGCATGAAAATAATTTTCATGGTTTTTTTGATGAAAGAGGCCGTCCTTTTGTGAAAAATGGCGGCTCTTTTTTCTTTTTGTGCAGATGTTTTAATAAAACGCTTGCATTTAATTAAAATTATATTTAAATTTGCATATCACCGTAAGGGGTGAAGCTGTCTTGATGTCTGTAGGATATTTATTGACACGCTTTAGTGTTAATATTGGAAAATCCGAGATTAAAACATGTTAAGCAGTGAATTTTGTACGTGAGCTGCAATTAATTTTGCCTGTATGAAAAAATCTACTATTTGGATATTAGGCTTGATAATGGCTCTTTCTTTCCTTAGTCTGCTTTATTTGCAGGTCAGTTATATAGAAGAAATGGTCAAGATGCGCAAGGGACAGTTCGAGGAAAATGTAGAACGTAGCCTTGCACAGGCAGTGCATAACCTGGAATTGCAGGAAACGAAGAAGTATCTGGAAAAAGACATAAAGATGGCCGAACGCGCGGCCCAGCTTTCGCAATCAATACAAAACAAAGGTCAGTCAAGTGTGAGCGTAGAGAGTGTGGTGAGACACAGCCTTTCTACCGTGAATGGGGCGAATAGTACCACACAGTTCTCGTCGTTTGAGCTGAAAACGATATCGAATCGTCCGTCAAGTGTTCCGAAAGCAATAATCCGGACAGGGAAAGATATTCCGCAGACGTCAAAAGCGTTGTCTGAAAAGTGGAAGGAACGTTACATCTATCAGCGGGCGTTGCTTGACGAAGTGGTGTATAATATGCTGTATACCACCAGTGACAAGCCGTTGAAAGAACGGGTGAACTTTAATCAGTTGAACCATTTCCTGAAAACAGAATTGCGGAACAACGGGATAGATATACCTTATCATTTTTCGGTTACAGACCGTAATAATGTGGAAATATACCGCTGCTCCGATTACGTTTACGATGGAGAAAAAGTTTATTCCCGGTTGCTTTTTGAAAAAGACTCTCCGGCTAAGATGGGTTTCGTGAATGTCTTTTTCCCTACAATCAACAGTTATATTTTCAGTTCTGTCCGTTTTATGATACCATCCATTATATTTACTTTGGTATTGTTGGTTACGTTTATCTTCACGATTTATATAATTTTCCGTCAAAAGAAACTGACAGAGATTAAAAACGATTTCATCAATAATATGACTCACGAGTTTAAAACTCCGATATCGACAATTTCTCTTGCCGCACAGATGCTGAGCGACCCGGCAATAGGTAAGTCTCCTGCAATGTTCAAGCACATATCGGGTGTGATAAACGACGAGACCAAACGTTTACGGTTTCAGGTCGAGAAGGTCCTTCAGATGTCAATGTTCGAGCGACAGAGCTCCACGTTAAAGAAAAAGGAGATAGATGCGAACGAACTGATTCTCGGGGTTACAAACACTTTCCGCTTGAAAGTAGAAAACAGTCATGGGGCATTGGATGTAGCTCTCGATGCGGAAGATCCGTTTGTTTACGTTGATGAAATGCATTTTACGAACGTTATCTTCAATTTGCTCGACAATGCCATGAAATATAAAAAGCCCGATACGGATATTCATTTGAAAGTGCGTACGTGGAACGAAAGCGGGAAGTTGCATATTTCTATTGAAGATAACGGAATAGGAATAAAGAAAGAAGACCTGAAGAAGATATTCGAGAAGTTCTATCGTGTCCATACCGGGAATTTACATAACGTTAAAGGCTTCGGTTTAGGACTGGCTTATGTGAAAAAGATTATAACCGACCATAAAGGAACTATTCGCGCAGAGAGCGAAGTAAATGTCGGAACTAAGTTTATTATTGTATTACCTTTATTTAAAGACGAGTGATATGGATGAGAAATTGCAAATTTTGTTGTGCGAAGATGATGAGAATCTTGGCATGCTTTTGAGAGAGTACCTGCAGGCGAAGGGCTATTCTGCTGAACTTTGTCCGGACGGAGAAGCCGGGTACAAGGCTTTTTTGAAGAATAAATACGATTTGTGTGTGTTAGACGTGATGATGCCTAAGAAAGACGGATTCACTTTGGCGCAGGAAATTCGTCAGGCTAATGCCGAAATTCCTATTATTTTCCTTACAGCCAAGACGTTGAAAGAAGATATTCTTGAGGGCTTTAAAATCGGAGCGGACGATTATATTACAAAACCGTTCAGTATGGAAGAATTGACATTCCGTATAGAGGCCATTCTGCGTCGGGTACGCGGCAAACGCACGAAGGAGAGCAATATGTATAAGATCGGGCGGTTTACGTTCGATACACAGAAACAGATTCTGTCTATCGGCGATAAACATACGAAACTGACTACCAAAGAATCGGAATTGCTGGGCTTGTTATGTGCGCATGCTAATGAAATATTGCAACGTGATTTCGCTTTGAAGACGATATGGATCGATGATAATTATTTCAATGCACGCAGTATGGATGTTTATATTACTAAATTGCGTAAACATCTGAAAGATGACGATTCAGTAGAAATTATCAATATTCATGGAAAAGGATATAAGCTTATTACTCCGGACAGGGATTGATGATGTGGAAAATAAAAAAGCCTGAATCTTAAGATTCAGGCTTTTTTATGGGTAAGGATTTCATTGAAATCATTCGGTAATGCGTTTGTTGATTACTATATAGGCTATCACTCCGATGACAATTAAGGCAAGTGAAGTCCCTAACAAGGTATTGTCGTTCACATTGCCTGTCGCGAAACTGATGATTAATATGAGAGCACCGATGACAACCAATAACACTCCTAAGTTTTTTAATAAGCTTTTCATGTATATTTTTATTTTATGGTTTATTCATTTCCTGATTACAAATTAAAGCATAAATCCTGTATCGGGAAAATTATTTTGAGAAAAAATAAAGATTGTTATTCAAATATTTTTCAAAGGAATGGGGTGTGAAACGTTTTTGCCTTTTGAACGTCTCTTCCCTTATGGGCGATATATGCCGGCCTTCCTGTTTGATTTTCTTGACATGCCGTTTTGCTTTAGCGGACTTTTGCGCGGATTTGTGTGAAACAAGCCGGCGTTTTGTAATGTACGGCGGCCTGTTCTCCGGAAAAGACGGAGACGTTTTATGAAAATACTTGCGTAAATGTTTGTGGTTTAAAGAAAAAGTACTACCTTTGCCCCGCATAAAAAAATAATATTAATTCTTTAATTAACGAACAAGTATGAATCAATACGAAACCGTTTTCATTTTGACTCCCGTTTTGTCTGATGCTCAGATGAAGGAAGCGGTAGAGAAATTTAAAGCTATCCTCACAGGGGAAGGAGCGGAGATCATTAATGAAGAAAACTGGGGATTGAAGAAATTGGCTTATCCCATCCAGAAAAAGTCTACCGGTTTTTACCAACTGATTGAATTTAAAGCTGCACCGACGGTGATAGAGAAGCTCGAAGTGAACTTCCGTCGTGACGAACGTGTTATCCGTTTCTTGACATTCAAATTGGATAAATATGCCATTGAATATGCAGCAAAGAGAAGAAGTTTAAAATCATCTAAAAAGGAGGAAAATTAATTATGGCACAGCAACAATCAGAAATTAGATATTTAACTCCGCCTTCAGTCGACGTTAAAAAGAAAAAATATTGCCGTTTTAAGAAAAACGGAATCAAGTATATCGATTATAAGGATCCCGAATTCTTGAAGAAATTCCTGAATGAACAGGGTAAAATCCTTCCGAGACGCATTACAGGTACTTCTTTGAAGTATCAACGTCGTGTAGCGCAAGCTGTTAAAAGAGCACGTCATTTGGCTTTATTGCCCTATGTAACAGATATGATGAAATAAAACGAAGGAGGAGTAAGAATATGGAAATTATTTTGAAAGAAGACGTAGTTAACTTGGGCTACAAAGATGATATTGTAACCGTAAAGTCAGGTTATGGTCGTAACTATCTTATTCCGACAGGTAAGGCTGTAATTGCTTCGCCGGCAGCAAAGAAAATGTTGGCTGAAGATTTGAGACAGCGTGCTCATAAACTGGAAAAGATTAAAAAAGATGCGGAAGCAGTGGCAGAATCTTTGAAAGATGTTTCTTTGAAGATTGTTACAAAAGCCAGTGCAACGGGAACGATTTACGGTTCTGTGACTAACATTCAAATTGCCGATGAATTGGCAAAGTTGGGTCATAATATCGACCGTAAGAAAATCGTTGTTAAAGATAATGTTAAAGAAGTTGGCAATTATGTGGCTGTAGTAAAACTGCATAAGGAGGTTTCTGTGGAAATTCCTTTTGAAGTTGCCGCAGAAGAAGCTTAAAAAATATTTGACATAATTTTTAGAAAATCCTGTCTGACATACATCAGGTAGGATTTTTTTTCTATAATTCATTGAAAAAACGAGAAAAAAAGTTTGTTTTTTTTATTTTAAATTTACTTTCTTTGCAACTGATATCTTGCTGAAAAAGCAAGAAATCTCAGTAAAATTAATTTGTAACCCTTAAAAACATTTGAGAAAATGGAACACGAAAACAAACAATCTGTTTTGGGGAGATGTCCTTACGGTGGCATTTCTTTGAAGAGGTATCTGAGAAATTTTTCGTTTATGTTGTTTTGTTCTTCGTTCCTGTTGGCCGGCTGTTCGGACGATGAGGAAGGAGGAGATGAACCTCCCGGAGGAAATGCGTCACCTTTTGCGCAGATAGGCGAGGATAATGTTAACATGCCTTCGGGCGGAATGATTACAGCCCAGTATACGGATGCGCCGTCCGGGATGGAAATAGCTAAGCTTTTGGATAATGATGCTTCGACATGTTATGCTACCGGGCATAATACGTTTTATGTCACTTGGAACGGCAGTAAAACCCTTGCAATGGGGTATTATTCATTGACTTCTTCGAATAACGGAGCAGAATGCGACCCGAAGTCATGGACTTTGTCAGGGTCTACTGACCAGAAGAAATGGGAAGTGCTCGATAAGCAGACCAATCAGTCGTTCTCCGGCCGTATGCAAACGAAAGAATATGAGTTTGAAAATGGAGTAGGATATAAATATTATCGTCTGACTATCAATGAGAATAACGGAGGCACTTCCACGTATATCGCAGAATGGTGCATGAAAGGTGGCGTTCCGACGGTAGATAATATAGATGATTTGATGGATAAAGCTACAGGACAAAGCGATTCCGATGTAACTCCGATGGGAAAATGGGCAGAGAATGCCCACGTAACGACTCCGGATGATATTGAGTGGTTGGCTGATGCTGCGAATGATCCTCCTTTGAGCCGTACTGGAGTATCTCAAAAAGACCTTGATGACGGAAAATATTATTATGGCTCTGTTTCCGTAAACTTGTATCCTTTCGGTGATCCCGTACCGGCAGATGTAAATCAGCATGCCATTGGCGATTGCTGTATGTTGGCAGTTTTCGGCTCGATGGCTTATGTCTATCCGGAATTCGTAAAATCACTGATTAGAGATAATGGCGATAACACTTATACCGTATCAATGTATGATCCGAAGGGAGAGCCGATAAAAGTTACGGTTTCTTCTCGATTTATGCTGGAAACGAGCCGCGGATCTCAAATCTTGGCTTGTTGTTCCGGGAAAAACTATGTGGCAACATGGGCAACCGTTCTTGAAAAAGCCATTATGAAGTACGATTGCATTTATAATACACGTCAGCATGTGGGCGGTATCGCTACGGAACATGTTGCTCCTTTATTCACCGGAACCGGTAGCAGTTTTGCTTTTGATCCTTTTAAACTGACGAATGATGAATTGGCACGTGTGGTAAGGACCTGTCTGAGAGAAGGGAAATTGATTGTCGGAGGCTTCAGAGAAGGTGGTGTACAAATTGGTGAATATCGGACGGTTAACGGACATGCTTATACGTTTATGCACTCGGCTGTGGAAGGAGCATTGTGTGCTATGCGTAACCCATGGGGATGTGCTCCGAGATGGAGCGATGGAGGCCTTGATGATAAAGACGACGGAGTCCTGACTGTTCCGGATAACGACGTGGTTCCTCCTTTAATTGACCTGCGTATTATGGAGCCGGGTGATGCATCTCGTTTCGGAGATGGTGTAGAGATTCCTTATACTCCGCCTGTATTTAAGGCAAGATCTTTCTTTGTCGGAAGTTTGCCTTACGGGTATACTCCGAACATGTAACAGTACTTCAATTCGATATAAAGGAAGAATGTCATCCGGTTTTCGGATGGCATTCTTTTTTTTCTTGTCAAGAATAATGCGTAATTTTGTTCTCTTAAAACATAAAAAAGGAAGAATGACTGATACAACTGTTTTTCAGGATAAGAAAGCCGTTTATTATACACTGGGGTGTAAATTGAACTTTGCCGAGACCTCATCCATAGGGAGAGAGCTGAAAGAACTTGGTGTGCGTACGGTGCGTAAAGGGGAGAAGGCCGATCTTTGCATCATCAATACTTGTTCCGTAACGGATGTGGCAGATAAAAAGTGCCGGCAAGCTATCCGTCGTCTGGCAAAACAACACCCGGATGCTTTTATCGTGGTGACGGGTTGTTATGCACAGCTCAAGCCCGAGTCTGTTGCCGATATCGAAGGAGTGGATCTTGTATTGGGAGCCGAACAGAAAGGCAGCCTTATCACTTATTTAAACTGCTTGGATAAGCAGGGAAAAGGTCAGAGCGTTGTTTCCGACTTCAGGAATATCCGGACATTTTCTCCTTCATGTTCGAGGGGAGACCGTACCCGTTATTTCCTGAAAGTTCAGGACGGATGCGATTATTTCTGCTCATATTGTACAATTCCTTTTGCACGCGGCCGGAGCAGGAACGGAGCGATTGCCGACTTGGTTGAGCAGGCACGTGGTGTTGCAAGGGAAGGAGGGAAGGAGATTGTCCTGACCGGTGTGAACATAGGCGACTTTGGAAAGACGACAGGAGAGTCGTTTTTCGATTTGATAAAGGCGTTGGACAGAGTGGAAGGCATCGAGCGTTATCGGATTTCTTCCATTGAACCCGATTTGTTGAGCAACGAGATTATTGAATTCGTGTCCCAATCCGAGCGATTTATGCCGCATTTTCATATTCCTTTGCAGTCGGGCTGTGATGAGGTGTTGCGCCTGATGCGTCGCAGATACGATGCAGGTTTGTTTGCATCGAAGATAGAAATGATTAAGAAAACAATGCCGCATGCCTTTATAGGTGTCGATGTAATCGTCGGTATGCGGGGTGAGACTCCGGAGTATTTCGAGCAGACCTTTCAATTTCTGAAGAGGGTTGATGTTACCCAATTGCATGTATTCAGCTATTCGGAGCGTCCGGGTACTCAGGCGTTGAAAATAAATTACAAAATTTCTCCCGAAGAAAAGCATGAAAGGAGCCGGCGGTTGCTGGAACTTTCGGATGAGAAACTGCATGCTTTTTATGCCGGTTATCTTGGTAAGGAGGTGAAGGTTTTAATGGAGAAAGCTAAATCCGGAGTCCCGATGCACGGATTTACCGATAATTACATACGGGTGGAGGTGGCGCATGATGACCGGCTCGACAATCGGATTATCCGTGTACGTCTGGAAGATTTCAATGAAGACCGGACAGCCCTTAAAGCCGTTTTGTTATGAAGAAAGTCTCTGTTGTCATATTGAATTGGAATGGCGGAGAGATGCTTCGGCAATTTCTTCCTTCGGTCTTGAATTATTCGCGGGGTGAAGATGTGGAGATTTGCGTGGCAGACAATGCTTCCACCGATGATTCCTGTCAGATAGTCGAAGCAAATTTCCCTGAGGTTCACCTGATCAGGCTGGATAAAAATTACGGATTTGCTGAGGGATATAATAAAGCCTTGAGTCAAATTGATGCGGAATATGCCGTGTTGTTGAATAGCGACGTGGAGGTTACTTCCGGATGGCTCGATATGTTGGCGGATTATATGGATTGGCATCCGGAAGTTGCGGCATGCCAGCCTAAAATCCTGAGCTTTTACGATAAGGAACGCTTTGAGTATGCTGGAGCTGCCGGCGGTTTTATCGACTGGTACGGTTATCCCTTTTGCAGGGGACGTATTTTCCAGTTCTTGGAAAAAGACGATGGTCAGTATGATTCGCCTATTCCTGTTTTCTGGGTGTCGGGGGCTGCCTTGTTTATCCGTTTGGACATATTCCGGACGGTAGGCGGATTTGACGGACGTTTCTTTGCCCACATGGAAGAAATAGATTTGTGCTGGCGTTTGCGGAGTCGCGGTTATCGGTTGGTTTGTTTACCGGGAAGTGTCGTATTTCATGTCGGTGCCGCGACTTTGAAAAAAGAAAATCCCCGAAAAACGTTTCTTAATTTTAGGAATAACCTGCTGATGTTGTACAAGAATCTGCCGGAAGAAGACCTGAAGCATGTTATGCGTGTGAGAAAAATGCTGGATTATCTTGCTGCTGTAGCTTGGTTCTTGCGGGGAGATTTTGCAGGCAGTATTGCCGTATGTCGGGCGCGGAAAGCCTTTAAGGCAAGCCGTTCTTCTTTTGAGGCCGCCCGTCGGGAGAATCTTGCCAAAGCTGTTGTTAAAGGAATTCCCCAACGTTATCCCATAAGTATTCTTTGGGAGGCTATGGTTAAAGGGAAGAAAAAGTTTTCCCGTTTATAGGCTTTTGTTTGCGAGAATGTAGAAGCACGAGGTGGTGAATGCATTGCGTATACCGGGAATACGCCCGATGATAGGGGAAAGTTTGCGAGGTTTCAGACCGAATTTCGTTTCATAATGCGGATTGATGAAGTACAGTTGACGGTCAATTATGGATAAATTGGTTCGGGCGCAGAGACGTTCGAAATGCTCAATGGTAATCCGTGTTGTTTTTATGTCTAAAAGTTCATCTATGCAGTTGGCTTTCTCTCCTCCCTTGCGCAGCAGGAACCGATAGATGCTGCGGGGAAGCAGGTGGATGAAAGGCAGGTGAGACAGAAGCCTGTTCTGACAGATTTGCTGGTGACCGCCGAAGGGCATTTGCCATGCCGGGAATGACATAAAAACGATGCCGTTATCTGTGATATATCGGCGCAGTCCCTTCATGAAATTTTCTTTGTCGTGTATATGTTCCAATACGTCGTGACAGAGAACAATGTCGAACCGGTGTTCCCATTCCTTCAGCCTGAATATATCGGAAGCAATAAATGTTCCTTTAGCTTTGGCCTCATGAAAGAAACGTATTGCGTCCTTGATTCTTCCCTCAGCCATGTCGACTCCTGTGGTATTGCATCCGGCTTCAGAGAAAGGCAACAGGTTTCCTCCATCTCCGCACCCTATCTCGAGTACTTCCAATCCGGGATGCAGCGGTTTGAATTTCTCAATGTACGGGATGAAATATTTCCGGCTTGTTGTTGCCAGTTCGCGGAAATAACGTGCTCTGTCGTGTTGTCTTTCCTGCATGGGGCTTGTCTTTTTATAATAGTTTGCGTGTCTTTTCGTGGAAATTTATAGTTGTTTTTTTATTTCATGGTGATATCTTTATGAAAAGTTTCCGGCGTTTTCAGTTATTTGGGTATTGATATATTCTTGAATTTCATGTTGATGTGACGGATGGAACCAAGCGATTTCCGTGTCGCGTTTAAACCATGTGAGCTGTTTGCGGGAATAGATGCGTGAGTTTTGTTTTATCTTCTCAACAGCGAACGGCAGTTCCCATGTTCCGTCGAGGTAATTGAATAATTCTTTATATCCTACCGTGTTCAGTGAATTTAGCTTGCGATATGGATAAACTCTCCTGACTTCTTCCAGCAGACCATCTTTCATCATTTGGTCTACGCGGTTATTGATTCGTGCATATAATTCCTCTCTTGGGCGCGTCAGACCGATTTTTAGGATATTGAAATCGCGCTTTTTTGATGTGTTTTTCCGGAAAGAGGTGTAGGTCTGTCCTGTCATGTAGCAAATCTCAAGCGCATGAATTACGCGTTTCGGGTTTTTCAGGTCGACAATGCGATAGTATGCAGGGTCTAATAGTTTTAATTCCCTGCATAGTTCTTCGAGTCCTTGTGTGCGATATTTCTCCATCATCATTTCACGTGTGTCTTTGTCCACAGTCGGAATGTCATCGATTCCTTTGCA
Source organism: uncultured Bacteroides sp. (assembly GCA_949285025.1). Classification (GTDB taxonomy): domain Bacteria; phylum Bacteroidota; class Bacteroidia; order Bacteroidales; family Bacteroidaceae; genus Phocaeicola. Next base: position 218,696 of record CASDXG010000096.1, read on the forward strand.
CACTGCATCGATATACATCATGGAACCTCCCGTTAGTACCAGAACCTTGTGCTTTTGGAACAGTTGTTCTATCTTTTTGACGGCCTCTATTTCATATTGTGCGGCACTGTAATAATCGGTGAGTTTTAATGTGCCTATGAAGAAATGCGAAACCTGTTTCAGTTGTTCCTCTGTTGGTGCTGCAGTTCCTATTTTCAAATCGGCATAGAGTTGTCGTGAGTCGGCCGAGATAATGGGTGAATGATAATGTCGGGCGAGTGAGATGCTTAGCTCTGTTTTCCCTACCCCGGTTGGGCCGATTAAAACAATTAATGTAGGTTTGTTCATTTGCCGATGATGTTCGATTGGAATAAAAAACGGATTGTACTGAGATGTGGCTCGCGATTTTATGTCGTATAGTCCGCATGTTTTGTACAATCCGTTTCCGGTGTATTATGTGACTTAGTATTTGTCGTCGTCGTAAGGGTTGCCGTTTTCGCTGATATCGAAGCCTTCTGTATCAAAATCTTCCATGTCGAATTCTTGGTCGCCATAGAAATTTTCATCCAGATCAAGTGCGGCATTCGTGTTCATTTGCTGGTCAAAATCGATGGTTTGTTCAGGTGCATTTCCTCTTTTAAGAGAACAGACTGCTTTATCAAGAGTCTTCCCGGTAATGATTTCTGACAGTTCGATAAAAAACACGCGCTCGGAAAGTGGGTCGAATACATAAATCATTTTTTGTTTTTCCTCCTCCAGAAGTTCATTTAGTTTAGTGTCTTTCATCACATAAATGTCTTCTTCCGAACTTGTGTTCCCCATATCTTCAAGGGTGATTTCGGTTTCTTTCTCCCAATCATCGTCGCAAATGAAGAAAGATGTCATTTGGTCGTCCTTGTAGTCCGTCGAGTTCAATATGGCTTCATGCAGGTCATAAAAAGAAGATTCTGCATCGATTTTGATTTCTCTCAGGAAATCATCAACCTCATCGGATATAATTCTGAATTTATATATCATGATATTTTCTCTTTAATTATTCATTAATGTGGTAAAGTTATAAAAAACTTTGTTACCGTATAATGCCTCGTTGAGAATTTTCGATGAAAGAAATGATGTAGTTAATGTCGTCGGTCAAAGGAATTTCTTCCCGTATTTGTTGTAAAGCGTCTGTCACATTTTTCCCGCTGTTGTATATAATGCGATAGGCATTATGGATATTTTCTATCCGTTCGTTTGAGAATTCTTTTCTGCGCAGGCCGACAATGTTGATACCGGTGTAGGCGATGGGTTCACGTCCGGCAATGATGTATGGAGGAATATCCTTACTGAATCGGCATCCGCCTTGAATCATTCCATATCCCCCTACATGGCAGAATTGGTGCATTAATACATTTGCACTGACGATTGCGTAATCGTCAACAATGACCTCACCCCCCATTTTTGTAGAGTTCCCTATGATGCAGTTATTTCCTATTAGTGTATCGTGCCCTACGTGTACGCTTTCCATTAAGAGGTTATTGTTTCCTACGGCAGTTTTTCCTTTTGCAGCTGTTCCACGATTTATGGTAACATTCTCTCGGATTGTATTGTTATTGCCTATTTCTGCTGTTGTCTCTTCCCCTTTGAATTTTAAGTCTTGCGGAATTGCTCCGATGACAGCACCCGGAAATATGCGGTTGTTATCGCCTATACGGGAGCCGTAGAGAATATTTACGTTGGGCATTATGACATTGTTATTACCTATTTCTACATTTTTGTCGATAAAGACAAAAGGGGCAATCTCTACGTTTTCACCGATTTTTGCATCCGGGTGGATATAAGCTAATGGACTTATCATGTGTAAATTCTTTATCTTTGTGGTTCTTGATTCTTTATAATTTGTGCCATAAACTCAGCTTCACAGACAATCTTTTCGCCAACGAAAACATATCCTTTCATGGTTGAGATTCCGCGACGGATTGGAGCCATCAGTTCAACTCGGAATATTAACGTATCTCCGGGAACAACTTTTTGCCGGAATTTCACGTTGTCTATTTTTAGAAAGTATGTTGAGTATTTCTCCGGCTCATCAACGGAATTTAATACCAATAATCCTCCCACTTGAGCCATTGCTTCTATCTGTAAGACTCCCGGCATGACAGGTTCCTGAGGGAAGTGTCCTTGGAAGAATGGTTCATTGGCTGTTACATTTTTCAAGCCCACAATGTGATTGGCCCCGATGGCAATTACTTTGTCTACCAGTTGGAACGGGTAGCGGTGTGGCAGTAATTCGCGGATGCGATTTACATCCATTATCGGGGTTTCGTTACAATTGTAGCTGGGAGCTTGTATTTCATGCAAGCGGATTTCCTTACGTATCTGGCGGGCAAATTTATTGTTTATGGTATGTCCCGGACGTGTAGCAATGATGCGCCCCTTGATGGGTTTACCGATTAACGCCAAATCACCGATAATATCAAGCAGTTTATGGCGTGCCGGCTCGTTAGGCCATACAAGAGGGATATGGTTAATGTATCCCAACTGACTTGCGTCCATATGTGGAACGCCCATAACATCTGCCAGTTTATCGAAGTTCTCTTGTGTCATTTGCTTCTCGTAAATGACGATGGCATTATCAAGATCTCCTCCTTTTATCAGGCCGGCATTAAGTAAAGGTTCTATTTCCCGTACAAAAACAAAAGTACGTGCCGATGCTATTTCTGTGGGGAAATTACTCATATCTTCGAGTGAAGCGTATTGATTTGTCAGTATCTTCGAATCGTAAGATATTAACGTGTTGATGCAAAAGTTGTCATCGGGCAGTACAACGATAGAAGAACCGGAAGTCTCATCTCGAAACTCTATTTTCGATTTGATGATATAAAAATCTTTCGGTGCGTTTTGTTCTTCTATTCCTACGCGCTGGATGCAGTCTACATATACTTTTGCACTTCCGTCTAGAATGGGAAGTTCCGGACCGTTTACTTGGATCAGGCAGTTGTCTATACCTGCCGCATAAAGAGCAGCCATTGCATGTTCTACAGTACTTATCTTTACTCCGTTCTTGGCGAGAACCGTTCCTCTGGTTGTATCGATTACGTTTTCTGCAACAGCATCGATGATGGGCTGATTGTCTAAATCAATTCTTTGTATTTTATACCCGTGATGTTCCGGGGCGGGATTGAATGTGACGGTGAGCTTTATTCCCGTGTGAAGCCCCTTCCCATTCAGTGAAAAACTGCCTTTTAATGTCTGTTGTTTCAGCATGGGATTATTTATTTAATTGTTGTTTTAGTGTTTCTATCTCCTTTTTCAGGCGTTCAAGTTCGCTGTACATATCGGGAAGTTTTTTGAAAATAACCGATGACCGGGCGAATTGTTTCGGCTCTATGGCCGGATAACCCATTAAAGTTTGTCCGGATTTTGTGTTTCCCGGTATTCCTGATTGGGCTCCTATTGTGACGTGATCGCCAACTTCGATGTGTCCTGCCACGCCGACTTGTCCTGCGAATTGACACCATTCGCCGATTTTTGTAGAGCCGGCGATTCCGGTTTGCGAGGCGATTACTGTATTGCTTCCTATTTCTACGTTGTGTGCAATTTGAATTAAGTTGTCAAGTTTGGCCCCTTTACGTATGATTGTTGCTGCCATTGTGGAGCGGTCTACGCAGGTATTTGCTCCTATTTCTACGTTGTCTTCAATGATGACGATACCTATTTGTGGTATTTTTTCGAATCCTTCAGGTGAGGGAGCGAATCCGAAGCCGTCAGCTCCGATGACGCATCCGCCGTGAAGTATGCAGTTGTTGCCTATACGACAGTCGTGATAGATTGTAACGTGGGGATAAAGTGTGGTATTGTTTCCTACTTTAGCATGGCTTCCTACGGTTACGTGTGGATGGATATAGGCGTTGTCTCCGATTTCAGCTCCATCTTCTATGCATGCGAACGGGGCGATATATACATTTTCCCCTATTTTAGCGCTTGGCGCAACCGAGGCTAACGGGTCGATTCCTGTTTTCTTCGTTTTGCTTGCTTCGTATAATGTCATGAGTTTTGCCAAGCATTCATATGCGTTCTCTACTTTAATCAGAGTAGGTCTTACCGCTCTTTCCGGTTCGAAATCTTTATTGACAAGCACTATCGACGCCTGAGTATCATATATATAATGTGTATATTTAGGATTTGATAGAAAAGAAATTGCTCCGGGAACGCCGTTTTCTATTGTCGCAAACGTATGGACTTTCACATTTTCATCTCCGCATATTGTTCCTTTTACATATTCTGCTATTTGTTTGGCTGAAAACTCCATAACCTTATATTCTTTTTATTTTTTCTTTTTCTGTGAACTGTTTTTTCTGTCTTCTCGGAATGAGAAATTCTTTAATTATGCAAATTACGTATATTTTTTTTATATATCCGTCTAAAAAGGCAATTATTTCTCATTTTGACCTCTGAAGAGAGGGAAAAGAGTGCGTATATGGTAATAAAAAACACCGCTCCCGCATTGAATGATATGGGAACGGTGTTTTTTAAAGGTCGATATGTTTATAAAATTCGTTTCAGGATTTCGCTCATTTGTTGCTGTACTTTTTGCGCTTCTTCGCCGGCTTTTTCTGCAAATTTCTCGGTTTTGTCGGCATAAATAATAGCACGGCTTGAGTTGACTATCAGTCCGCATTCGTCAGTCATTCCGTATCGGCAGACTTCCTCAAGGGAGCCGCCTTGTGCGCCGATGCCGGGAACCAGCAGGAAATGTTTGGGCGCAATCTTACGGATATCTTCAAACATGCGGCCTTGTGTGGCGCCTACTACATACATCATATTCGTATCGTTTGCCCATTCTTGCGATTTGCGTAATACTTTCTCGAAGAGGCGTTCTCCGCTTTCATCCGTTGTCAGTTGGAAGTCGTGTGAACCTTTATTAGATGTCAATGCCAGTAAGATAACCCATTTCCCTTCGTATGTCAGGAAAGGAGTCACGCTGTCTTCCCCCATATATGGTGCTACGGTAACAGCGTCTATGCTGAGTTCTTCGAAAAATGTGCGGGCATACATGGCCGAAGTATTGCCGATATCTCCGCGCTTTGCATCGGCTATGATGAACTGGTCGGGATAATTCTTTTTGATATATTCTACGGTTTTCTCAAAAGCAATCCAGCCTTTTACACCCATGCTTTCATAAAAAGCAAGATTCGGCTTGTATGCAATACAGAAAGGGGCGGTAGCATCGATAATGGCCTTGTTGAAAGCAAAAACAGGGTCTGTTTCTTTTAGCAGATGTTCCGGAATCTTTTTTATGTCGGTATCCAGTCCTACGCAGAGGAAAGACGATTTTTTCTTGATGTTTTCAAATAATTCTTGCTTGTTCATAGGTTTTATTTGTTAATTGTTTGTATTTCGTTGTGATAAAGTTCACCTTCTATCGTGATGCTTACTCTTCCGTTTGTATCTGCATACGCGTATTTGTAAAAATCACATCCGGACATGACGAACACATTGTCGGTGCGTGTCTTTAATGGCGGCGAGACAATGCTGTCGTTTTTATCTAACGTACGTAGCATTTCAAGCGGAATGCATACCGTATCGTTTGCAAAGTTCAGAGCGATGCGTAATGTATCTGTTTGTGAAACTTCCTGAACAGCACGGATACGGGTGCAATATCGGAACCCTTTGGGTACCGTTGTTGTGATGTTATAAGGCCGGTTATAGCCGAGATATTCCGATTCGGCGGTTATCGTATCTATACTGAATTTATAGAAATCTATGCTGGCATCCACCAAGTCGTTGATGCTTCCCTCATCGAACCAATCGTGTAAATATTTGATTTTATCGTTTATTTGCGCAGCCTCATAAGCGGGAAATGATTTTAACCACGCATCGTACACCTCTTCCGATAGAGGAAGTTTTTCCAAACCGCTTCGTTCCAGTTCTTTCTTTATCTCGTTGCGTAGCGTGGTGCGTGTAATGCTTGCATAGTTGACAGGCAGGACTGATGTCAGTAAGAATACGGCGGAGAATGAAATGGGAATCCAACTTATGCGTTTGGCTCTTCCTTTGAATAGTCCGATGCATACGAAATAAAACCACAGATTCAGCGTAGCCAGGTATAAACGATTTATTGTGATGCCGTAATCGTTGAAACGGCGTATGATGCCGATGCTCATCAGCAGGAGTAGGGGCAGAATCAAAATGGGGAGCCAGCGTACGGTTTGTTCTTTCCATTTCAGGGAGTTTTGCATGCGGGACGGATAAAGTCCGTATTCTATAACGAGGCAAAAGAGCATGAGGATAACGACCGGCCATGAAACCCAGCCGTTGGGCAACTCCCAAGCAAGCAGGATACGGAACAAATAGACGTAAAGAACGAATAAATATCCTCCGGTGAGCGGAAGAAACAGATAGCGGATTACGCCGTTTTGAAAGTTCGTGGCATGAATGGTATGGTTATGTTTTGCTCTTCCTTGCGGCAGCAAACCGAGAAACAGCAGCATGGAAAGCAATACAAGACATAATACGAGAACGTAAAGATAGCATGTGTGACTGACCGGTATTTCGAAAAGTTTGTGGAGAGAAAGGATCAAGAGGCAAATTCCTCCGCACATGATTCCTCCGACTGTGAGTGAAAGTGAGGCACTGTATATGACGCTTTGTGTGAAATTCCATATCGGAATATCATCCTTATCGCGGAAAAATGAGAGAAAGAATATGGAAAGCACAATGCCCAATAAAGCTGCTCCATGTGCAATGGCAAGTTCGATGTTTTTTGTATCGCACGCATTATATAAAAAGATGGCATCGGCTACCAACAGCAAATGCGATATGCATTGTACGATGATTCTTGTTTTTTTACTTCTTACTTCTTCCGACCACAAATGAAGACTTAATGAAAGGCATGTTCCTACGGATAGATAGTATCCTAAGATTACCAGAAAATGTTCGTCTTGTTGTGTCCCTTTTTCGGGGATTAAGTAACAAAAGTAGATTGTGAGCGCAATGGAAAATGCCACAGTCGTAGGGAAACGTACAATGCATTTGCGGAGTATTTCCTTGAGATTGCAGAGGAAAGAAGTGATTTGTCGTTTTACGGTTGTCATGGCGTAGAAAGATTTGGTAAAAATATCTCGTTTAAAATTCACTTTCCTTTAAGCGCTCGGCATTTTCTGCCACGATGAGGTGGTCTATACAATCCTGTATGTTCCCGTCCATAAAGGCAGGAAGATTGTACATGGTATAGTTGATGCGGTGATCGGTTACGCGTCCTTGCGGATAATTATAGGTACGTATCTTGGCGGAACGGTCGCCGGTGCTGACCATTGTTTTGCGTCTTGATGCGATATCATCGATGTATTTTTGGTGCTCTTTGTCGTATATGAATGTCCGTAAACGCGCAAGTGCCCGTTCTTTGTTCTTTGGTTGGTCTCGGGTTTCAGTGCATTCTATGAGGATTTCCTCTACGATTCCGGTATTGGGATTCTTCCAATTGTAGCGAAGGCGCACTCCCGATTCCACTTTGTTTACGTTTTGTCCTCCGGCTCCTCCGCTTCGGAACGTATCCCATTTAATTTCTCCTTCATTAATTTCTACGTCGAATGGCTCGGCTTCCGGCAAAACGGCAACAGAAGCGGCTGAAGTATGGATGCGTCCCTGTGTTTCTGTTACGGGAACCCGCTGAACTCTGTGTACGCCCGATTCGTATTTCAGCGTTCCATATACCTTTTCTCCCGTAACGGAACAGATAATTTCTTTGAAGCCTCCGCCGGCTCCTTCGTTATAACTGGAGACTTCCAGTTTCCATCCTTTCAAATTGCAGTACCGGGAATACATGCGAAACAGGTCGCCTGCGAAGATTGCCGCCTCGTCTCCTCCTGTTCCTCCGCGGATTTCCAGAATTGCGTTCCGGTCATCCTGAGGGTCGGAAGGTACGAGCAACAGTTTGATTTTTTCTTCTATCTCGGGAATGCGAGTTTCGCACCGGGAAACTTCCTCACGGGCAATCTCTTTCATTTCCGGATCGTTCTCATTCATCATCAACCGGGCTTCCTTCAAGTTGCTCAGGCATTGCACATATTCTTTACGTGCCTGCACGATGTCTCCCAGTTCTTTGTATTCTTTGGTGAGTCTGATGTAGCGCTTTTGGTCGGAAATAACCGTCGGGTCGCTAATCAAGGTGGAAACTTCGTCGAAACGTATTACTAAGTTGTTTAATTTTTCCAGTAATGTATTGTTTTCTGCCATGCGGAGATTTTAAAAGGACTTTAGTATTTGAATTCACCGAATTCGCTGCGAATGATTAATTCTTTATGGTCGCATGCTTCAATGCGGCCGATAATGCGTGCGTCGATGTTGAATGATTTACTGACGGCAATTACTTCTTCTGCGTGTTCCGGTGCGAGGTATACTTCCAGACGATGGCCCATGTTGAACACTTTATACATTTCTTCCCATTCTGTTCCGCTCTGTTCTTTGATGGTTTTAAATAAAGGCGGAACCGGGAACAGGTTATCTTTTATTACACGGCACTTATCGTTTACAAAGTGCAGTACCTTTGTTTGTGCTCCTCCGGAGCAGTGAACCATTCCGTGTATCTGCGGACGTAATGTATCCAATAGTTTTTTCACTACCGGAGCATAAGTACGTGTGGGGGAGAGGACAAGCTTCCCTGCATTGACGGGTGAGCCTTCAACGCTATCGGTAAGCTTGAGTTTTCCGCTGTATACCAGCTCTTCCGGAACCGATTTGTCATAACTTTCCGGATATTTTTCTGCGAGATATTTGGCAAACACATCGTGACGTGCACTGGTCAGTCCGTTACTTCCCATTCCTCCGTTGTATTCTTTCTCATAAGTAGCTTGTCCGAAAGAAGCCAATCCCACAATTACGTCTCCCGGACGAATGTTTGCATTATCTATTACGTCGGAGCGTTTCATGCGGCATGTCACTGTACTGTCTACAATAATTGTGCGAACAAGGTCGCCGACATCGGCAGTTTCACCACCTGTTGCATAAACTCCTATGCCCATATTCCGAAGCTCTGCCAGTAATTCGTCTGTTCCGTTTATGATAGCCGAAATCACTTCTCCGGGAATCAACAGTTTGTTGCGTCCTATTGTTGACGATACAAGAATATTATCTACGGCGCCTACGCAAAGCAGGTCGTCGATATTCATGATTAAAGCATCCTGTGCAATGCCTTTCCAAACGGAAAGGTCGCCTGTTTCTTTCCAATACATGTATGCCAACGACGATTTGGTTCCTGCTCCGTCTGCATGCATGATGTTGCAATATTCAGGATCTCCGCCTAAAATGTCGGGGATAATTTTGCAAAATGCATTGGGGAAAATTCCTTTATCAATGTTTTTTATGGCGTTATGTACATCTTCTTTTGATGCCGATACGCCGCGTTGCATATATCGTTGATTGCTCATGAGAAGTGAATGAATAATTTGATTTCTTTTTTATTTGCAAATGTAATGAATATTTCGTTTACATCCTATATCGGATGCGTGATAATGCTACCGTATAATGATACCTACAGGTTGTCGGATTCCATCGGGGCTTTCTATAAAAACACGGAAGAATCCTTTGCCGAAGCTTTCGGGGATTTGTGGAGAAGCTTTCGGGCTTTTTAGTAAATCGCTTCCTGTGGCGTCGGTAATGACCAACTTATGTCGGGAAGGAACCGGAGGTAAAGTTTGCAGAACGGGGAGGTCATCGTCGGCCGGTTTGTTTACAGGTGTGGGCAAACTTTCGTTTCCATACCGGTCTACTGCCGTTATTGTCCAATAAAGCTTGTCGGTGAATGAAGAAGAAGCCCGGTGTGTATATATGGTATCTTCGTAATGTGCTTCTACGATGTTAGAACTGTTTTCTATGTCTACCGGATATGTATCGGAAGCATAGACACGATAAAATATGGTGGTCGGGCTATTGTCTGTAGACGGTTTCCATTGGATTTTTGTTTGCAGTTTTTCTCTTTCAGTGGAAATGAGTACAGGAATTGAGGGGGGAATTGTGTCGAGACGGTTCATCGGAGGAATTGCTGCCGGATAAGGATAAATGAAATTTTTTAATTGTCCGAGAACTCCTTTTGTGTCATCCATGAGAAAACTGTTCCTGAAGAAGGCTTGTCCGTCGGTTTTTATTTTACGGGAAAAGGAGATCTGTCGGAGAATTTCATCAATGTCCCAGTCTTGTTCTTCCGGATGCAGGAAATAAAGGCCTAATCCCGGTATTATCCACCGTCCGTTTTTGTTTTCTTCCCAATTGAGGGCGAATGGGAAAAATTGATTGCCTTTAAAATAAATCATGGGAAATAAGGCATCTTGTATGCCTTCTTCCAGCCATTTTTGTGCGTCTTGGCAGGCCGTTTCATAAGCATTCCAACGTTTGGTGCTGTAACGAGGCATGTCTTTGTATTTCCCGATGGGAGAACTGCTGACCTTGACCCAAGGCTTTATGCTTTTTACTTCGGTGTAAAGTCGGCGAACAATGCGCGTGATGTTGTTTCTTCTCCATTGCTTTAAGTCCTGTTCTCTTTTCTGTTTTTTGAACGAACTGCGGTCGAAGCTTTCATTTATTCTCTCCGGGTAGCGAATATAATCAAGGTGAATGCCATCAACATCGTATTGCATTACAATTTCTTTTACGATGGACGCAAGATAACGGTCCGTCTCAGGATTTGCTGGATCTAAATACCATTGTCCGTTGTATTGCTTGCATATTTGGGGATGCCTTTTTGTAACGGCATTTTTCCCTAATCGTTTTATTTGGCGGTTGCTGCCTAATGGAATTGTTACTATCCATGCGTGGAGCTCAAGACCGCGTTTATGGCACTCGTCGATGGCGAATCGTAAGGGGTCGTATCCGGGCGATTTACCCGGAACTCCGCTAAGCGATTCAGTGAAGGGCTCGAATTTTGAAGGATAGATTACGTCTCCTCTTAACCGGGTCTGGAATAATATAGTGTTGAAGTTCGCTTCTTTCAGTTTGTCCAGTATTGAGCAAAGTTCACGTTTCTGGGCTTCTATACCGGCAGGAGTCGTGGCTCTTTGGGTAGGCCAGTCTAATCCTCCGAGAGTTGTCAGCCATGTTGCACGTATTTCATGCTTGGGTTGCGCGTATCCGGCAATAAAGAATGTAAGAAAGAGAAATATGGAAAGGATATGTTTGTGCATATAAATGAAAAATTATTTTGCAAAGATAGAGACTAATCGCGATATTTCGTATTTTTGCCCGATTAAACAAAAAAATAAAATTGTGGTAACTTTTTCGATAGCTTTATTATTGTTGCTTGTCGGGTATTGGACTTATGGAAGTTATATGAACCGTATTTTTTCTCCAGACCCGAAGCGGAAGACACCGGCACTGGCGATGACCGATGGAGTAGATTTCATTCCTTTGCCAACATGGAAAGTCTTTATGATTCAATTTCTGAATATTGCCGGGTTAGGTCCCATCTTCGGAGCGATTATGGGCGCGCAGTTTGGGACGGCATCGTACTTATGGATTGTCTTCGGGACGATATTTGCCGGAGCAGTACATGATTTTCTTTCGGGGACTTTGTCCATACGGCATTCGGGAGAGAGTTTGACGGAGATGATAGGACGTTATTTAGGACCGCGCACGAAAAGAGTGTCTTGTGTCTTTACCGTATTGTTGATGATTTTGGTTGGTGCCGTTTTTGTATCCGGACCGGCGGAACTGTTGGCAGGAATGACGCCGGAATATTTTGATATATATTTCTGGATGGTGGTGATTTTTCTGTATTATGTGTTGGCAACCATGCTTCCCATCGACAAGATAATCGGGCGTATTTATCCTATTTTTGCTGCGGCATTGCTGTTTATGGCCATAGGGATAGTGGTGATGCTTTATGTGAAAAGTCCTGATTTGCCGGAAATTTGGGAAGGATTCGGTACGAAGTATGAAACGAATCCTATCTTTCCGATGATGTTTGTGTCGATAGCTTGCGGTGCGATTAGCGGTTTTCATGCCACGCAATCTCCCCTGATGGCTCGCTGCATAACGAATGAAAAATATTGCCGTCCGGTATTTTATGGAGCAATGGTTACTGAAGGAATTGTGGCATTAATATGGGCTGCTGTGGCTACTTACTTTTTCCATGAGCATGGGGTCGTGGATGAAGCAACCGGAATAGCCTATTCGGGAGCGAAAGTCGCTACGGAAATCTCGAAAGAATGGTTAGGTACATTCGGTGGTATATTGGCAGTCTTGGGAATTGTGGCTGCACCTATTACGAGTGGTGATACGGCATTGCGTTCCGCGCGTCTTATTATTGCGGACTTTTTCCGCATAGAGCAGCACAGTATTTATAAGAGACTATTGATAAGTCTTCCCATTTTCTTGTGTACGATAGGCGTTTTGTTATATAGTTTTAAGGACGTGGACGGATTTAAAATTATCTGGCGTTATTTCGCTTGGTGCAATCAAACCTTGTCGGTTTTCACGTTGTGGGCGGTTACTATATATCTTGTTCGGGCTAAAAAGAACTTTTGGATTGCTTTGATTCCGGCACTGTTTATGACAAGTGTTTGTTCGACTTATATATTGATAGCCCCAGAAGGACTCGGATTGTCTGCCACCATATCTTATATATTAGGTATGGCGTGTGTGTTATTTGCGGTAATATGGTTTGTTGTGTGGTACTGTAAAAACTGCCGGAACCGTGCAAATGAATTAGGAAGTAGAAATGTTTAGTCAGAAAGGTTATATTTTTATATTTATATTTAGCTATGTTATTAACAACTACATCTGTTATTGAGGGAAAACGTATTATACGTTATGCCGGTATTGTTTCCGGTGAGGCAATTATCGGTGCAAATGTTTTTCGAGATTTTTTTGCCGGTATCCGTGATATTGTGGGCGGACGTTCAAATTCTTATGAAGAAGTCTTGCGGGAAGCGAAAAATACTGCGCTTGATGAGATGGCAAGTCAGGCCGCAGAAATGGGAGCAAATGCGGTCATTGGTGTAGATTTAGACTATGAAACTGTGCGTGAAGGCAACATGTTGATGGTTGTGGCTTCGGGAACGGCTGTCGTTTATGAAGATTTATGATGCGGGAGTAAAAACTGACATGAAGAGGAATTTATGGTTGTTTGCGCTGATGGCGCTATCGTTGCATCCGGTTTTTTCTCAAAAGAAAAACTTTTCTTATCATTTTTATGGGCAGGTACGTGCAGATGTCTTTTACAATAGTCGTACGAATTCAGAGACGGTTGACGGACTGTTTTATATGTATCCTTTGGATGAAGAACCCGACGACTGTGGGAATGACTTGAATGCTTCTTCCAATAGCGGTTTCTATACTTTATATACACGTCTGGGGCTTGATGTGCAAGGCCCTAAATTGGGGAAAGCAAAGACATCGGCAAAAGTAGAGGTTGATTTCAGGGGTTCGGGAACAACGTATTCGCTTTTCCGTATCCGGCACGTCTACTTTAATTTAGATTGGGGAAAGTCTGCCTTGTTGGTTGGGCAGACTTGGCATCCCTTGTATGGTGATGTGGCTCCGGAGATACTGAATCTGAATATGGGGGCTCCCTATCAGCCGTTCAGTAGAGCGCCACAGGTGCGTTATCGTTATACGGCCAGTCGTTTTATCCTTACGGCGGCAGCCGTATGGCAATCGCAGTATCTTTCGGTAGGGCCTTCATCGAATGTGCCGGGAAGTATCACTACTCAGAAGAATCAGCGCTTTATTAAGAACAGTAGTGTGCCGGAATTTTATGTAGGAGGTAATTATAAGCAAAACGGATGGTTGGCGGGTGCCGGGATTCACGTCTCATCTATTGTGCCGCGTACCGAGTCGCTTAATGAAGATACGCAGGGAAATCAGTATGTGCATAAGGTAGATGAACGGATAACCTCAGTGTCGGGAGAAATGCATGTGAAATATAACCGGGAAAACGTCTTGTTTTCTGCAAAGACTGTATTAGGCTCCAACTTGACACAGACCAGTACCGTTGGGGGATATGCAATTACGTCTGTAGCCGAACATACGGGTGAGCAAGAGTATACGCCGTTGCGCGTGTCTTCTACATGGGTGAATATTGCTTATGGGAAGAAGTGGCGTCCGGCTCTATTCTTTGGATATTTAAAGAATTTAGGGGCAAGTAAGGATGTGATTGGCGTTTTGGGGACAGGTACGAGTCTGGATCAATTGTTTACAGGAACGGCCGAACTTACCTATAATTTGCCGAATTGGAAGTTTGGAGCAGAGTACTCTTTCTGTAATGCATGGTATGGTGAGCTTACATCGAAAGCGCGTGTGGCGAATACACATGCCGTTGGAAATCATCGTTTAGTGCTTACAGCAATTTTTCAGTTCTGACGTTTCAATACAAATCTTTTGGGAATGTTTATAAATACACGAAAGCCGGTTATCATTGATAACCGGCTTTCGTGTATAGGATAATTGAATCTTGAGATTATCCGTTTGTCTTTTTCTCCTGGATTCTGGCTTTCTTTCCTGTAAGAGCACGCAGGTAATACAGTTTAGCGCGACGTACTTTACCGATTTTATTTACGGTAATGCTGTCTATAGCCGGAGATTCGATCGGGAATATGCGTTCAACTCCTACGGTTCCTGACATCTTACGTACAGTAAAACGACGTTTGTTCCCATGACCACTGATTTTGATAACAACACCGCGATACAGCTGAACGCGTTCCTTGTTACCTTCAACGATACGATATGCTACGGTTACGGTGTCACCCGCTTTAAATGAAGGATGCTCTTTCCCGGTAGCAAATGCTTCTTCTGCAATTTTAATTAAATCCATTGTTCCTTTTAAAATTAAATTGTTTATCGTTACAACGCAACATATCAAGTAACTCTTCTTTGACAGCGATTGCGCGAAAGCGGTGCAAAGTAAGCTAATTTTTTTTAGATGGCCAAATGTTTGTGGTGAATATTTATAGCGGATAAAATTGTGCCAGATTGCTTTTTTAGCTAATTTTGGGCGGGATTGTTCATTTAGATACAAAAGATAGAAACAAAAATGAGAAATAAATTCATGCAGCGTAAGCGGATGATAGGGATTATTCTCTGTTGTTTGGGGATATCGTGGCAGGCTTTTTCCCAAAATGTTCGTATTTTGCAGCAAGTAGAAGATACTGTTGCATGTAAGAAATGGGTAGAAGAGCAATTGTCGCAGATGTCGTTGAAGCAGAAGATAGGACAATTGTTTATTCATACGGTAGCACCTGTTACAGCACAATGGAATAAAGAGAATATAAAGAAGGCTGTCGAGGATTATGAAGTTGGAGGACTTCTGTTTTCAGGAGGCTCATTGGAGAAGCAAGTGGAACTGACGGAATGGGCACAAGAATTAGCAAACGTTCCGTTGTTTATTGCATTTGACGGGGAATGGGGGCTGGCTATGCGTTTGAAGAATACGCCTGATTTCCCCCGTAACAGGGTATTGGGATGTATCGATAACGACTCGCTTATTTATAGTTATGGGAAAGAAGTTGCAAGGGAATTGCGTCAGATTGGCGTACAGATAAACTTTGCTCCGGTTGCCGATGTTGATAATAATCCGAGAAATCCGGTAATTAATACACGTTCTTTCGGCAGCTCTCCTCAGACGGTAGCTGAAAAAGTTGTGGCATATTCGCGGGGACTGGAAGATGGCGGTGTATTGGCTGTGTGCAAACATTTTCCCGGACATGGAGATACAGAGACGGATTCCCATAAAGCCATGCCGGTTTTGCCGTTTGATAGGGCGAGGTTGGATAGTGTGGAATTAGTTCCGTTTAAAGAAGCTATAGCATCGGGAGTCGGAGGAATCATGACAGGTCATTTAAGCGTCCCGTTGTTTGGGGAAAAACCTGCTTCGATTTCTTCGGAAATAACGGGACGTTTATTGAAAAAGGAGCTGAACTTTTCCGGACTTGTCTTTACCGATGCTTTGGAAATGAAGGGGATTTCCAAGAATCCGGATTTATGTGCTCAGGCTTTGATTGCGGGAAATGATTTGTTGCTCGCCCCGCGTAATCTAAAGCGTGAGATTGCCGGAGTTGTAGCTGCGGTGAAAAGCGGGAAGCTTTCGGAAAGTGTTATTACGGAGAAATGCCGGAAGGTGTTGACATATAAATATGCATTGGGGTTGTCTCGCCGGGTGCCGACGGACACGGCCGGGTTGAGAAAACGGATTCATACATTGGAGACAGACCGCTTATTGAGGCATCTGGAAAGGGCTGCGGTGACTCTTGTAAAAGATTCTGCAGACATGCTTCCGTTAGATATGTCACTTTCCGGGACTGTTTTGCTCAGCATATCTTCATCTTTGACAGAGGCTGCACCGTTCTATCAAGGTTTGAAGCGGGCGACGGCGGTTACGTGGATGCGGGCAGATGCGGATTCTTTGCAGAGTTTGGAAAAGCGCATACGGCCGGCTCAGCAGGTAATTGTTGCTTTGCATGAGAAAAATTACACTCGTTTTATTCCTTTAATTGACCGCTTGGCAGCAGATAAGCCGTTAGTCCTTGTGTGCTTCGGTCCCGGTTCCTGGCTTGAAAAAATGACTTCGACGTTAAGAAAAGTATCGGCAGTTGTGTTGGCACATTCCGATGCCGATTATATTCAGCATCATGTGGCTGCAGGCATTACCGGGAAAGTTCGTATAGATGGACGATTGTCTGTGCCTGTTGGAAAGGAATGGCCTGCCGGAACCGGAATAACGTTGGATCCTAATTCTCCGCGCGATTATAGGCCTGAGGATTTCGGTATGGATTCATCGAAACTTTCTTGCATAGATTCTATTGCAGAAGAAGGTATCGACCGCGGAGCTTATCCCGGTTGTCATATATTGATAATGAAAGAAGGTTATCCAATCTATAATAAATGTTTTGGCAATCATACATACGAAGGGACAGACAAAGTGAAAGAAAATGATATGTATGATTTAGCTTCGTTGAGTAAGGTTACCGGGACATTGCTGGCCGTGATGAAACTTTATGATGAGGGAAAGATAGGGCTGACTGACCGGATCGGGCGCTATGTCCCGGCAATGCGCGGAACTGATAAGGCAAATATTACAATACAGGAATTGTTGTTTCACGAGTCCGGATTGCCTTCTTATCTTCCTTTTTATGAAGAAACGATTGATAAGAAAACATGTAAGGGCGGATTCTATTCGAAACGTCGGGATAGTAACCATCGGATAAGAGTAGGAAGTAGTCTTTATATCTGTACAAATTTCTCATATAAACCGGAATGGATATCGGAAACGCCCTCGCCGGATTATCCGTTGCAGGTGTCTGACGGATTGTTTATTCGGAAAGAATTTAAGGATAATGTATTGAAACAGATAGCAGAAACGCCGTTGAAAAGCCGCAACTATCGGTATAGTTGTTTAAACTTTATGTTATTGAAGGAAATGGTCGAATCGGTAACAAAGGTGGGAATGGACGTTTATTTGGATAGTGTGTACTATCGTCCTATGGGATTGCAGTACACGATGTACAATCCGTTAAAGCGCGTGAGGAAAAGAAGAATTGTACCTACAGTGAAAGATGACTTTTTGCGTGGGGGACCTTTGCAGGGTTTCGTTCATGATGAGGCTGCGGCTTTTCTTGGCGGGGTGTCGGGGAATGCCGGACTTTTTTCTACTGCTCATGAAGTTGCAACGATATTTCAGATGTTGCTGAATCGGGGTGTTTACGGAGATCGCCGTTATTTGAGTCGGGCTACCTGTGATTTATTTCTTGAAATGAAGTCAGAGAATAGTCGGCGAGGTTTGGGCTTTGATAAGCCGGATGCTGTTAATCCGGAGAATAGTCCGTGTGCAGAGGAAACGCCGGCCTCAGTCTTCGGGCATACAGGATTTACGGGAACTTGTGCTTGGGCGGACCCCGATAATAAATTGGTGTATGTGTTTTTGAGTAATCGTATTTATCCGCAAGTTTATGGGCGTACAGCTTTGATGCGGTTAGATATCAGAACACGTATTCAACAAGCAATTTATCGTGCGATGATATCAGAATGAAGCAATTTAGATTTAGTATAAATATTGTGAATATTGTAAAGTCCATGTTACAACCTATGCTAAAATGTATAACTTTGCAACAACAAATTAGTACTAATAATAACTTAACTTTTTATTACAATGGCTTACGTAATTAGTGATGATTGTATCGCATGCGGTACATGTATTGACGAATGTCCGGTAGGAGCAATTTCAGAAGGTGACAAATATTCTATCAACCCTGAGATGTGTACTGAATGTGGAACATGTGCAGACGTGTGTCCTTCTGAAGCAATTCATTTGGGATAAGCGAACAGTCATCGTATGACAAATGAATATAGGCTGCCTTTCCATAGAAAGGCAGCCTATTATTTTTTTTAGTTTTCTGATATTTCTTTTTCCGTAAGATATCAGGCAGATGATTATTTCAGGCGGGCTAATGTCTCTTTGATACGGCGCATTGCTTCTACAATGTTTTCATCGGAGGTTGCATAGCTCATACGAATGCATTCGGGAGCTCCGAAAGATGTTCCTCCTACACAAGCAACGTGTCCTATTTCGAGTAAGTACATGGCAAGGTCATCTGCATTGTTTATACTCCGGTCTCCGTCTTTTTTCCCGAAGAAAGAGTCGCACTTCGGGAAAAGGTAGAATGCACCTTGAGGTACATTTACTTCGAAACCCGGAATTTCTTTAGCCAGTTTTACAATCAGATCGCGACGACGCTCAAATGCCTTCCGCATTTCCTCTACGGGTTGTTGTGGACCGGTATAGGCAGCTTCGGCAGCTTTTTGGGAAACAGAGCAGGGACCTGAAGTATATTGTCCTTGCAATTTGTTTACACCTTTTACAATCCATTCCGGACCGGCGATGAAGCCTATACGCCATCCTGTCATTGCATAAGCTTTGGAGACGCCGTTTATAATAACGACACGGTCTTTTATGTTGTTGAATTGTGCGATACTTTGGTGTTCACCAATGTAATTGATGTGTTCGTATATCTCATCGGCAATGACGATTACTCGTTCGTGTTTTGCCAGAACCTCAGCCAAACCGGCCAGTTCTTCTTTGGTGTAGACAGAACCGGTTGGGTTTGATGGTGAGCAAAGAATCAGGGCACGTGTCTTAGGCGTGATTGCCTTTTCTAATTGAGACGGAGTTATTTTGAAATCCTGATCAATGCCGGCGCGGACGATGACCGGGGTTCCTTCGGCAAGTTTGACCATTTCCGGATAGCTTACCCAGTAGGGAGCCGGAACAATCACTTCATCGCCTTTATTGATGATGGCTAAAATGGTATTGCAGACTGATTGTTTTGCTCCATTTGCACAACTGATTTGTGCAGCAGAGTATTCCAGTCCGTTTTCATTTTTTAGTTTTGTTACAATGGCATTCCGCAGAGCCGGGTAACCGGCTACCGGAGAGTAACGTGAGTAATTCTCGTCAATTGCTTTCTTTGCAGCTTCTTTAATGTGGTCAGGAGTATTGAAGTCCGGTTCTCCTACACTTAAGTTAATGATGTCGATACCCTGAGCTTTTAATTCACTGCTCTTTTGTGACATAGCCAAAGTCGCGGATGGTGACAGGCTATTTAAACGATCTGACAAGTTGTTCATTGTGTTATAATTAAAATTTGTTGTGTTGTTTTATTCGTTATGTCCTAATCTTTTTGAGTAAAGAACGGGATTTTTTATCAACTTTCATGCATTATTTTGTAAAATGCAATGTGTGGCCCATACGTTCTTTTTTGGTTTGAAGATAGCGTTCATTATAAGGGTTGGGTGTAATTTCAATGGGAATGTTTTCGATAATTTCAATTCCGTAAGCTTCTAATCCGACACGTTTTACAGGATTGTTTGTGAGCAAACGCATTTTATGTATGCCTATTTCCCGCAAGATTTGCGCACCTACACCATAATCTCTTTCATCGGCCTGATGCCCTAAACAGATGTTGGCATCAACGGTATCCAGTCCTTCTTCCTGAAGTTTATAAGCTTTCATTTTTTCCATCAGCCCGATGCCTCTGCCTTCTTGGTTTAAATAGATAATGGCACCTTTGCCTTCTTTTTCTATCATTTGCATGGCTTTGTGTAGTTGTTCGCCGCAATCGCAGCGTTTTGACGCGAAAATATCACCGGTTGCGCAGGATGAATGCACGCGTACCAGTATTGATTCGTCAGGATTGAACGTTCCTTTTATAAGGGCAATGTGCTCTAATCCGTTGCTTTTCTGGCGGAAAGGAATCAGGCGGAAATGACCGTATTCTGTCGGCATGTCCACTTCCACACCTTTTTGTACCAGTGATTCTTCTTTCAGACGGTAAGCAATGAGGTCGGCAATGGAGATAAGTTTCAAATTAAATTCCTGGGCAAATTTATATAAGTCGGGGAGGCGTGCCATTGTCCCGTCTTCATTCATTATTTCCATGAGTGCTCCGGCGGGATACAATCCGGCCAATCGGGCCAAATCTATTGTAGCTTCTGTATGTCCGGCACGTTTTAAGACTCCTTTATCCTGCGCGTATAGCGGATTGATATGTCCCGGTCTGCCGAATGTTTCGGGAGTGGATGTCGGATCTGCAAGCGCGCGTATTGTAGCTGCACGGTCGGAAGCAGACACTCCGGTAGTGCATCCTTCCAGTTTGTCGATGGTGACAGTAAACGGAGTCCCTAATACAGAAGTGTTACTTACGACTTGGTGCGGTAAGTCCAACTCCTGACATCGGGCAAGAGTTATAGGTGCACAGAGAACACCTCTGGCATGTTTTAGCATGAAATTAACTTTCTCCGGAGTAATTAATTCGGCGGCAATAATCAAATCTCCTTCATTTTCGCGGTCTTCATCATCGACAACGATTACGAATTCTCCTTTTCGGAAATCTTCGATAGCTTCTTCAATTGTGTTTAATTTGATTTTGTCCATAGTACATGTCCTTATGAAATATAATTTTTAATACGTTCTTGTATGTCGTTATTGGTTTTGATTATCGTCTTTAAATCTTTGTCTAACCGTAACCGATACCTCCATATATTAAGATAGATAAGCAGTCCTGCCGGTACAAACAGGCCTGAAAGGATATTCAGATAGCGATTACTGAATAAACTTTTGTGCGCTTTGGTTGATAGGAACGGAAATTTGTTTAAAAAACTCAGTAAAATGAGGTCTTGGGTATTGGAAAGTTCTTCTATGACAGCTTCAAGTTTTTTGTTGAGATCTGCTATGACATCGTCATGTTTACAGTTGGTAAATATCTTAAAATAGTTGGGCAGTTTTGCCAAACGGTGGGTGTTAAGATATTCTTTGCATATTCCGTTTATCTGGTCTATTTCGGCTGATATATCTTTGTATTGGGGCGTATGGATGATAACCTCCTTTTTGAATAGATGCCTTTCCTGGCGTATTCCAAGCAGCTTTTGGAAGAAAGACAGATACACATCGATGTTGAATACGACAGAATCTTTGTTCGATTTATAGGTGAAAAAGATTCCTATCGGAGTAAGTACAATTGTACTGACCCATGTGCCAAGAATAATATTCATTTCTCCGCTTCGTGCTACGCGGGTTGCTCCCGAATCAATGATGTAATAGATTACGAATATCAGGACAGATGTTACTACGGGCATACCCAATCCCCCTTTTCGGATGATGGCTCCTAAGGGCGCTCCAATAAAGAAGAAGATGATACAGGCCAGTGAGAGCGTAATCTTTTTATGCCAGTCGGATAAATGATTGCGTATATTTTCGTCGGTGCTTCGTGTGATAAAACTGCGGATTCCCCAGTCTGTGTGTAGAGAGTTTGCACGCGTAACGGCTGCCGTCAATAACTTTAATTTTTCGGAAGATGTCATTGATTGATATATACTATCGGTATTGACGACAGATAGGTGTGCTTTCTTGGCCTTTATTGAGTCTGAAGCCGAGAGTACAACGGTGGGATAAGTGGTTCGTTTTATGTCTTTATACATGGATCGTCCTGCACTGTCTGCATGTAATACAAGTGAGTCAACGGCTTCCGATATCTCTTTCATGTTTTTAATGTCTGAACGACGGTCCAGAAAATCTCCGTCTACCATGTTGAATTCCGAATCAAACTCTATGAGCGAGTGCTTCTCTTTAAAGCTTTCTCTACGATAAGGGACGTTGCGTGAGATGGTAGATTGCGATTTTAAGTTCTCAAATTGTTCGCCATTATACAAATGGAGGTATAAATATTTCTTGTCTTCAGTCAATTCAAGTTTTCCTTCGTTTGCCCAAATGATGTGTGCGTTTTCGAATCCGTCGGAGAAATTATAGATGAGAACATCTTTTAGTAGTCCGGTTTCACGGTCTTTTTCCTTTACATAAATATTATATCCTTCTATATCGCTGTAAAAAACGCCTTCAGGAATGTCTACTTCCGGTGATTTTTGTTTCATGGAAACCAGTAGTGTCCATAATTGTTTCTGGGCTTTCGGACCAATGATGTTTTGGAAAAAGAAAGAGGTTGCTCCCAAGAAGATGCAGAAAAAGATGACAGGGTACATGATTCGTATCAGGGGAATTCCTGCAGCTTTCATGGCCAGTAGCTCGTAGCGCTCACCGAAATTACCGAATGTCATAAGGGCTGCAAGCAGAATTGCCAGTGGAAGTGATAGCGGGATGAGGGTGAGTCCTGAGTAAAAAAAGAACTGTGCCAGAACCTTTATTTCCAATCCTTTCCCTACAAGTTCGTCTACATATCTCCAAAGGAACTGCATCATGAAGATAAAAAGACAGATAAAGAATGTTCCGGCAAAGAGCAGTAGAAAACTCTTCAATACGAATATATCCAGTTTCTTTATGCGTAAGGTCATGCTTTTTCTCTCGTTATCGAAGTGCAAAAATAGCATAAAAACAGAGAACGGAAGCTATCTTTTGTATCTTTTTAAAGATTTATACGCCACATACTCGCCGCAAATTTTCTATCTGTGAATTCCAGAGACTGATTGTGTCTTCTTCTTCTCCCGGATCTGCGAAATCGGTTATTTCAAGCAATAGGTCATTGGTTAACTCATTATACTGTATTTTCATCTCAAAATAGTTTCTGGGATTATCGTCTGTCCAATGAAAACGGACAAAAGAATCGTTTCGGAAATTGATGATTTCTGCATTTCTTGTTTCTTGTTTTCCCCATTTGAATGTGAATATCTTGTCAGATTGTGTAACACTGTCTGCAAACCATCTTTGAAGTCCCGATGGGGTGCTGATTACATTCCAAAGTATGCCTCCGGAAGAGGGCTTCAATAAATACTCTATGCGTATTTTCTTTTTCATAGTGATTATTGTTTTGGTTGTTGACTCTCATTGGCAAATTAAAGTATTTTTTTTGTTTCTGTCATTATAATCCGGCATATATTTTTGAAATGTTTTTCTTTCTTGGTATTTTCTTCGGTAGAGCTATGATTTTCCCGTAATGTCTTACATTAAACATGGCGTTGTCTTGATATGTTTATTACAAAAATGTTGAGGAAAAACGGCGGGATTTTTTGTATATGTCAAAAAGAAAATTTACCTTTGCACCCGCTAATCAGATAAAAGATGGCGGGATAGCTCAGCTGGTTAGAGCGCATGATTCATAATCATGAGGTCACCGGTTCAATCCCGGTTCCCGCTACAAGTTATGATTTTTAGCCGTTGGGTGGCTTCCACGCCCGGCGGTTTTTATGGAGATGGCGGGATAGCTCAGCTGGTTAGAGCGCATGATTCATAATCATGAGGTCACCGGTTCAATCCCGGTTCCCGCTACAGAGAAGTAAATATATTAAAATGTGAAAGGCGCCGAAGGTATAATCCTTTTGGCGCCTTCCTTTTTTATATGAGAACTACTGTTGGGATGGCTTGTGCCGGTTATTTGATCGGGAGAATGTTTTTTACGGATTTCATCTCCGATGAGGTTGTGACAGTTGTTTGACGGGTACAATAATCAAATTCTGTGGATTTTTCTCCGCTGAATGATTGCCATATTAATTTTAGTTTTACGGTCTTTCCGTTTGTATCGGGAAGAGAGTTAAGGTCGAATGCGACCAATCCTTGTCCCG
Source organism: uncultured Bacteroides sp. (assembly GCA_949285025.1). Taxonomy (GTDB): domain Bacteria; phylum Bacteroidota; class Bacteroidia; order Bacteroidales; family Bacteroidaceae; genus Phocaeicola. The sequence goes on from CASDXG010000096.1 coordinate 242,705, forward strand.
GTTTTCCTTGTGTGTCGCCATTGGCATTATGGCAAAAACGTAATTCATAGGGGTTGTCCGGATTTTCTGTTGAGACAAGGTTTACAAGATGATACGTATCGTTGTTTCCCCATACCGTTTCAAAGAGTAATGTCAGATAGCCGTCTTCTACGATGGTTACCCAGTCTTTTACTATCTCTACCGGATCGTTTCCGTAAGTAGAAAGGTTTTCTTCTCCTAAATTGGGAGCTATCGGTTTGGTTAAAATCGTATCTATCCAGTTTACATATACGGACTGGTCATATATCCCGCTGGGTTCTTCGGATTCTTCATAATTGACGAGTGCCCTGACTTCCGGTTTTGTATAGAGCGACTTCTTGATGTTTACGGGGAACAGCGTCGTTTTATCATCCAGCTGGAAGAAGCAAGTATTGTCAGCTGTATTCTTTATCGTGACGACTGCGCTGGGATAAAAGTATGAATAATAGAAGCTCTCATCATCGTCGGAACATGATGGTAATGTAAAAACAAGGGATAGTGTGATTAAAAAGATATTCGCCAAGCGAGAAATTTTTTCAACTTTCATGAGATTTTGTTTTAATAGATTTTTTAATGCATTCATCATAGAAATAAAAGACAATGTGTTTTCCTGCAGATGAATTAGTTAATAAATCTAAACAATGGTCGGGTGATGAAAAAAAGTGCGGTATCTTTTAATGAGAATATCCTTGCCTTTTGGGAAAAAGTCAGGCGTTATTTGTATGGAATGTCTAAGTATTTTAAAATATCTTCCGGCCGGTCTGCAATTAATTCCGGTTTATAAGATTCGAGTTCTGTTCGTGGTCTGAATCCCCAGCTGACGCCGCATGTGGTAACGCCTGCGTTTATGCCGGTCTGCATATCTACGCAAGAATCACCGATGTATAAGGTGTTTTCTTTTTTTGTCTTAGTGTCGTTCATTATTTCAAATAAAATTTGCGGATCTGGTTTGGGAGGTATGTTTTCCCGTTGGCCGAGAATTTTTTCGAAATGGATTTTGGGAAAGTACAAATGTATCAGTCTTGTGGTAGCTTCCTGATATTTGTTGGAAGCGACAGCCAATAGCTTTTCTGCGTTTTGCAGTTTCTCAAGCATTGCAGTAATGCCGGGATATGGCCGGCTTAAATCGGCATTATGCTCATTATAATACGGGATAAAGCGGGAACGTATTTTAGAAATATTGTTTTCCGAACGTTCGTCTTGGGGCAATGCTCGTTCGAACAATTTATTGATTCCGTTTCCTACAAAAAAACGATAGGCATCTTCCGGATGTTCAGGGTATCCGTAATAGCTTAGAGCTTGGTTTGTGGCAGCGGCAAGGTCGGCGATTGTGTTGAGTAAAGTCCCGTCTAAATCGAATATGATGAGTTTTTTCATTTGAACACGTTGGGTGAGTTTGAGGAATAAGTCTGAATGTACGGATTGAGGAATGCGGGGTTTTGCATAGAATGTAAAAAGGGAACGATGTGCATATCGTTCCCTTTTTATGAAACACAGTTATTTTCTTTTTATTCTTTGCATGACGCCGGCCATTTTATTGCCGGTTATAGATTTCATCATCTTACGCGTAGAGTCAAATTGTTTCAATAGCCGGTTTACTTCTTGGATAGAAGTTCCGCTTCCTTTGGCAATTCTTGTGCGCCGTGTTCCGTTTAATATTTCCGGGTGGGTGCGTTCTTCCGGAGTCATTGAGTAGATGATTGCTTCTATGCTTTTAAATGCATTGTCATCGATGTCGATGTCTTTAATCATTTTGCCTACGCCCGGAATCATGGATGCCAGTTCTTTCAGGTTCCCCATTTTCTTTATTTGATGAATTTGGGTGAGGAAATCGTTGAAATCGAATTGGTTCTTCTGGATTTTCTTTTGTAGGCGTTTGGCTTCTTCTTCATCGTATTGTTCTTGGGCGCGTTCAACCAATGAGACAATATCTCCCATTCCCAAGATACGATCGGCCATTCGGCTTGGATGGAACTGGTCAATAGCATCCAGTTTTTCGCCGGTTCCGATAAATTTGATGGGCTTGTTCACCACCGTGCGGATAGAAAGAGCTGCACCTCCACGTGTATCTCCGTCGAGCTTGGTCAGGATAACTCCGCTGAAATCCAGTCGCTCGTTAAATTCACGTGCGGTATTTACGGCGTCCTGTCCCGTCATGGAGTCCACGACAAATAAAGTCTCGTCAGGGGATATGGCCTTTTTTATTGATTCGATTTCATTCATCATTTCCTCGTCGATAGCCAACCGGCCGGCTGTATCAACGATAATCAGGTCATATCCTTTGGCCTTTGCTTCTTGGATGGCATTCAATGCTATTTGTACAGGGTCTTTGCTTTCCGGTTCACTGTACACAGGAACTTCAATTTGCTGTCCTAGAACTTTCAGCTGTTCTATGGCTGCAGGACGATAAACATCGCAGGCAACCAATAAGGGCTTGCGGTTCCTTTTGTTTTTAAGCATGCGGGCTAATTTGCCGGAGAATGTGGTCTTACCGGAACCTTGCAGACCTGACATTAAAATGACTGCAGGGCGATTTTTAAGTTCAAGTTCAGCCGTATCTCCACCCATCAGCTCTGCCAGTTCGTCATGTACAATCTTTACCATTAATTGACCGGGTTTTACGGCGGTCAAAACGTTTTGTCCCAGAGCTTTTTCTTTAACGGTATCTGTAAAATTCTTGGCAACTTTGTAGTTGACGTCGGCATCTAATAATGCCCGGCGGACATCCTTTAGGGTTTCGGCCACATTGATTTCGGTGATTTTCCCTTCACCTTTCAATATTTTAAACGACCGTTCCAGTCTTTCACTTAAATTGTCGAACATATATTTAGTTTATCTTAATGAGATTTTATTACAGTGGGCTGCAAAAATACCAAAAAAAATGCATTCATCAAATCTTTTTGTTCTGCCATTTCGCTTTTTTCAAATAGATAAAGCTGAATGTGAACATCAGGATGTAATAGATAATTTCTGTGGTAAAGCAGACGTCTACGGGAGCCTGAAGTAGCATTCCTATGGTGATGATGTAAAGTGTGTAGAATAGCTGAGTGCTGATCTCCAAGACAAGAGCTGCCTGTGTATTCCCTGTGCCGGATATGCCATTGAAGTAAATATTGGCAACAGAGGCAAGCAGCATTGCTATGCAGATGACATAAAGAGCGGATACAGAGTCTTGTAATAATGCCATGTCATTGGTATAGACTGCAAGGATTGTATGTGGGAAAAGCAGGCAAAGCATGACACATGCAAGCATGATGATAAATGAAATCCGGGCCATCTTGTTGAGCAGTTGCAAGACTTTTGATGTGCCTCCGGAGCCGATCAGGTTACTGACAAGGGTATTGGCAGTAGTTGCAAGCGATTGTACCGGAATGAACAACACGACATATACGCTGCGGACAATATTTGCAATGGCTAATTGGCGCTCTCCTAATCTTTCTATTGCCATGAAAAAGACAAACCAGATGGCCATTGATAGGAAATATTGTATCATTGTGAAGTTGGAGATGTGAAGGATGCGTCCGACCATCTTGACGTCGAATCTTCCGAACTTATTCAATCCATACTTTTTCCTGTCGATTTTATAGTATGTGAAGATGGTGAAAAATAAAAGAGAAGATGCTTCTGCGATGACAGAGGCCAATGCTGCTCCGCGTATGCCGAGCTCAGGAAATCCGCATTTCCCGAATATCATTGCGTAGTCCAAGAACACGTTTACAGCAGCCATTGTGATGGCATTTATGGTGAGAACCTTTGTTTTGGTTATGCCAATGTAAAAGGCGCGGAACATGACGTTGATGAATGCAAACAAAAATCCCCATATTCTCCAGCTGAAGAATTCGTAAGTAGCTTCGAAAATAGAGTCGGATGTAATTAATAAACGGATGAGTGGCTTTGCACCTGCATACATTATGAGTAGAAGAAGTAGGGCCATAGCGAAGCTAAATGCGCTTCCTTGCCACATAATAGGCCCGATGGCATGAAAGTTCCTTTCTCCGTTTCTTCGGGCAATCAGAATTTGCGATCCGACGCTGAAGCCGAAGGCAATTGTATATACGCAGATATACAGTAATCCGCCCATAGCGGAAGCGCCTAATGCGATTTCGTTTAGATGTCCTAAAAAAGCCGTATCTGTTACATTAATTACGTTTTGAGCCAAAAGTCCCAAGAATATGGGATAAGTTATATTCCATATCTCTTTATTTGTATACATATCTATTGTGTTAGATGTGACGAATGATTTTGCAAAGATACGAGATTTTGGGATGAAAAGATTGCGATGTTTTTAGAAAAATGACGGGAACATTTGAGTGAAAGACCGAGATGTTTATTATAATTTAATAATAGGTATGGAGAAAATAATAATGTCGCTTGTATAGCTGTTTGATTTTTTTCTTAACTTTGCGCTGCATCGTTGAGACAGGAAAAAGACAGATTTAAATATAAAATTCAAAACATTATGATGACAATTGACAAATTCAACTTTGCCGGGAAAAAGGCAATTGTTCGTGTAGATTTCAATGTTCCATTGGATGAAAACGGTAAAATTACGGATGACACCCGTATACGTGGCGCGCTTCCTACCTTAAAGAAAGTTTTGGCTGACGGAGGAGCATTGATTATTATGTCGCACATGGGGAAACCCAAAGGTAAAGTGAATGCAAAATATTCATTGAGCCAGATTGTTGATGCAGTATCGGCTGCATTGGGCGTACCGGTAAAATTTGCTCCGGATTGTGCGAAAGCAGAAAATATGGCTGCAGATTTGAAAGCGGGTGAGGTATTGTTGTTGGAAAATTTACGTTTCTACCCGGAAGAGGAAGGCAAACCTGTGGGCATTGAGAAAGAAGATCCTGCATACGAAGATGCTAAGAAAGAAATGAAAGCCCGCCAGAAAGAATTTGCAAAGGTGCTGGCTTCTTATGCAGATTGTTATGTAATGGATGCTTTTGGAACAGCACATCGCAAGCATGCCTCTACAGCTGTTATTGCTGATTATTTCGATGCCGATCACAAAATGTTAGGTTATTTGATGGAGAAAGAAGTAAAAGCAGTCGATAATGTGCTGAAAGACATCAAACGTCCTTTTACTGCAATTATGGGAGGCTCGAAAGTTTCTACAAAGATTGGCATTATAGAGAATCTGATGGATAAGGTTGATAATCTTATTCTTTGCGGAGGAATGGCATTTACTTTCGCAAAAGCTCAAGGCGGAAAAATCGGCAATTCATTGGTTGAGGATGACAAACTGCAACTGGCGCTTGATATTATGGCAAAGGCAAAGGCCAAAGGTGTGAATTTAGTATTGGGCACAGATTGTATCGCAGCAGATAATTTTGCTAATGATGCCAATACACAAGTTTGTGATAATATGAATATTCCTGACGGATGGATGGGAATGGATGCTGGTCCGAAGACGCGTGAAGCTTTTAAAGCAGCTATTAAAGGTGCCAAAACAATCCTCTGGAATGGTCCGGCCGGAGTCTTTGAAATGGACAATTTCACGGGAGGTTCAAAGGTGATTGCTGAGGCCATTGCTGAAGCAACAAAAGAAGGAGCTTTCTCTTTGATAGGAGGTGGTGATTCCGTTGCTTGCATTAATAAATTCGGAATGGCTGATCAGGTCTCTTATATTTCAACAGGAGGTGGCGCATTGCTTGAAGCAATCGAAGGAAAAGTTCTTCCGGGTGTAGCTGCTATCTGCGGAGATAAATAAATAATTATATTTTAGATTTAATAAAAAGAACAGAGTCTTTGGGGTAATCTTCCTAAAGACTCTGTTCTTTTTTGCTCCTTTAATTGCGTGTTGAGTGTCTTTTTTCTTTCCTCTAGCTTAGAAATGAAATTAAAACACCTGCGGCAACGGCAGAACCGATGACGCCGGAAATATTACTGGCCATGCAATATTGTAATACATGATTCTTTTGATCGTATTTTAATGCGATTTCATTTGCTACACGGCTTGCCATCGGTACAGCGCTAAGTCCTGTTGCTCCGATGAGCGGATTAATTTTCTTTTTCGTAAACAAGTTGACAACCTTCACGAAAAGAATGCCTCCGGAAATGGAAAGGGCGAAAGCAAGGAATCCTCCGATAACGATACCGATAGTCGTCCAATTCAAGAAAGCTTCAGTTGTCATTGTTGCTCCTACAGATATGCCTAAAAAGATGGTTGCAGCATTCATGATGCTGTTTGAAGCTGCATCGAATAATCTTGATGTATTACTTCCTATTTCTTTTACGAGATTACCAAACATAAGCATTCCTATCAGCGGAACAGCAGTAGGAACAAATAGCGCAACAATAGTAGTAACAGCTATAGGGAAAATGATTTTCAGTACGCGCAGGTTCTTGATTTCCGTTTTTGAAGGGTACATTTTTTCTTGTTCCTTCATGTTGATGGATAACTCTTTCTTGGTACACCATATTTTTACGACCAACGGGATGATGACAGGAACCAAAGCCATATAGGAATATGCGGCGATTGCAATAGGTCCTAACAGATGTGGAGCTAATTTTATTGTGGTAAAGATGGCGGTTGGTCCGTCAGCTCCTCCGATTATACCTAAAGATGCAGCTTCTTTCGGAGTGAAACCCATTAATATGGCGATCAGTAATACGGCAAATATACCTAATTGGGCTGCGGCACCAAAAATGGAAAGCCGCAGATTTCTCAGCATTGGGCCGAAATCAGTTAAAGCACCGACTCCCATGAAAATAATAGGAGGGAGGAATCCGGTCTTGATGAGCATATAATAGATAAAGTTCATTAATCCCATTTCATGAGCAATTTCATGCAAGGGCATTTCCCAAACATTTTTCATGACTCCATTGATCATGACGAAGCCATTTTCATCGGCCTGTGTTACGCCCATTTCTCCTCCGGGAAAATTAGCTAAAAGTACGCCGAATGCTATCGGAACAAGCAGCAGCGGTTCGTATTGTTTCTTTATTCCCAGATAAAGCAAGATGAAGGCGATGGCATACATTATTAGGAACCGTGGGTCAGCAATAATATTGCTGAAGGCGGTCATGTCGTATAATTTTTCAAAAATTTCTTCCATTATAGTATCTTCATTAAAACGTCATCTTCGGAAACAGCATCTCCCTGATTGAAGCAAATAGCGGCAATTGTACCGTCGAAGTCGGCACGTATTGCATTATAAGTTTTCATTGCTTCAATGTAAGCGATGATATCTCCTTTTTTAATTCTGTCTCCTACTTTTACCGGTGTTTCTTGTGCATTCTTAGTAAGGAAGAATTTTCCTTCAAGCGGCGACAAGACTTCTTTACCTTCTCCGGCTTGTGGTACAGGAGGATTTCCGTGAGAGGTGTTTTCTTGTGTGGCGGCAAGTGTTGACGGATTTACGTTTCCGAATGCGACAGTGACGCGATAAGCCTGTCCGTTTACATCGACGGTCAATACTTTGGTTGGTTCATTAGCCAGATGTTCCTTCTCTTTTGCTTCGCGGCGTTTCTTTACATCTTCTAAGAAATCGGCTTTTGCTTTTCCGCTCTTATATGCTTCGTATTGAGCGGGATGCATGGCATATTCGAATAATTCTTCATCGTCTTCTCCCGTATCCCATTTCTTTTCCCACATCATTTGGCGATATTTCTCCAATTGGTCAGGGTAATTGTCTTGAGGATTGCCTTTGAAGAACTTACGTCCTTCCCGTTCTGCTTTCTCGATGATTTCAGGTGCTAATTCTCCCGGAAGGGCTCCTGCCTTTCCTAATATCATATCCCAGATGTCATCGGCAATCATTCCCCAGCGTTCTTTTCCTTTTTCCATCTGAATGACGTTCATCATTGCTAAATTTTTCACATATTGGCTGAATGGAGTGACGAGGCAAGGATAACCTACGCGCGGCCAAACGTATGCAACTTCATCGAAGAGTTTGATTAATAATTCGTCTTGTGTGAGGAAAGGCAGGTTGCGTTTTGCTTTGTATTTGTTGATGGATTCCAGATTTGTTCCCAAATCGGCCATTAAACTGCCCATCATCCCGCCCGGAAGTCCCGGTCTGATAAGTAAGGAATTCATCAGTCTGTTTCTCGGACTGATGTATAGTCCTAAGAAGTCGTCCATGAATTCTTGTATCATGGAGCGTACTTTCATGTAGGCTTGCATGTTGATTTCCGGTACGTCAAATCCTGCATCTTTCAGCATAGCCTGTACACTTATTACATCGGCATGCCCGGTTCCCCATGAAAGCGGTTCCATGCCTACATCTATATAATCACATCCGGCTTTGCAGACTTCGAGTATGGAAGCCATGTTGAATCCGGGTCCTGCGTGGGAATGATACTGTATCGTAATGTCTTTTATCTGTTTGATACCGGCAACCAATTTTCCTAAAAAGACAGGACGTCCGATTCCTGCCATGTCTTTAATGCAGATTTCGTCACAGTCGGCCTCGATCAGTTGTTTCGCTACCGATAAATAGTATTCCACTGTGTGGATAGGGGAATGGGTAATGCAAAGGCTGCATTGGGAAATCATTCCGGCATCGTGGGCATAACTTATAGACGGTATAATGTTGCGTACATCGTTTAAGCCGCAGAATGTTCGGGTAATGTCTGTTCCTTGTGCTTTTTTTACTTTGTAGAATAGCTTGCGCACATCTGCGGGGACGGGGCTCATGCGCAGGCCGTTTAGTGCGCGGTCTAACATATGTGTCTGGATCCCGGCTTCATGAAAGGGTTTTGTCCATTCGCGTACTGCCTTGTTTGGATTTTCTCCGAACAACAAATTTACTTGTTCAAAGCCTCCTCCATTGGTTTCAACTCGGGAAAAACATCCCATTTCTATAATAGCCGGAGCTATTTTTACTAATTGGTCTACGCGAGGAACGTATTTTCCTGCACTTTGCCACATGTCGCGGAAGACCAAACTGAATTTTATTTTTTTCTTCTTTTCCATGATAGATTAAGTGTATTTCCTGTTCGATTAATGTATTTTCTCTATTTTGATTACCTGACCTTTCCCGGCTGTCAGTATATTGACGGCCGTTTTGATTGCATCCATAGAACCTTCATCGGTAGAACTTCCGGATGAAACTGACCGTTTTTTAGGTTCTTCTTCTGGAGCAATCTTGTTTACCAATGAAATAAGATACTGGCTTAGCCAGATAATAATAAGGAGGATGACAAAGACTGTTGCCATTCCTACTACCATGAGCATTAATCCTAAACCGATGTTTTCCATGTCTTTATATGAATTTTATGTAATGTTGTTTGTGTTGAAAGAGGACGTTAAGATAAAAAATCCTGAAACGTATAATTAACTAATCTGCGCTTAAGGGAACAACGCATTGTCATAGTATAATTTCATTTATGTTCTTCCGTTTCTTTTCCGGAATTGTGTAGTCGGACGGATAACCGAGCGGAATAAGAACGACGGGTTCTATTTGTGGAGGGAGTTGCAGTATCTCTTTGCATGTCTTGACATCAAAGTTGCATACCCAGCAACTTCCTATGTCCTGTTCTGCGGCAGCCAGACACAAATGTTCTACGGCAATGGCTACATCAATGTCGCCGTGATCTTTGTTGTCTGATTTTCTGTGCCATGAAACATCGTGGTTCACACAGGCGGCGATGATGCAAGGCGCACTTTTTATCCAGTCCTTCTGATAAACATTATGTAATGCTGTCAATCGCTTTTTATCGGTGATAATAGAGAACAGCCAAGGCTGTAGGTTTACAGCCGATGGAGCCATACGTACACATTCCATGAGATATGCTAATTTCTCTTGTTCAATAGGTGTAGGGAGGAAGTCGCGTACGGAATAGCGTTTTTTTATTAGTTCTAAAAGCTTCATAGAGTAAAAAAGATTTGTCTGCAACAAAGTTAGCTAAAAATATAATTTATGGTATTGTTTCTCGCTGAATTTTAAGAGAAATAATTCGAGTAATTGAAAATGTTTTCAGCGCCTTTCCCTATAAAGGATGCGGCCTTTTTTACTTATAATTCGGCTGGACAGGGTAAATTTGGATGAATTAAAAAATATGTTTATCTTTGAAGAAAATATATTAATATGTGATTTTTCTCATCGGACGAATGAAAATTTCCTTTTTAAAATGTTGTTTGTTGTGCCTGATTTCTAATTGGGTGTTGGTTGTTTATGCGGATAATACGTTAAAAGACTTGACAGATTCGTTAGATTTCGTGTTGTCACATAAGCAAGAATATGTCGTTGAGAAGGAAAAGCGGATTGAACAGATAAAAAAAATGCTGGATGAGCATGATATCTCATCGGTTCGGAAGTATGAAATACATTCGGCCCTCTATTCGGAATATAAGAAATTCAATATAGATTCCGCACTTTATTATGTAAACCGTAATCTTCAGATTGCGCTTTCCCGTAATGTTTCGTATTGGGAGTATGAGTCGGAATTGCGACTGACGCTGCTGTATTCGATGTGCGGAATGTATAGAGAAGCAGAAAATATTCTGAAAGAAATAAATTCGCAGGCCTTGCCAAAGAGATTGCTCCCTGAATATTATAATGCATATTGCCGCTTTTTTGAATATTATGCGGCATCAGTTTCTCGAGATCAGTACACGACTCAGTATAGACTGTATGAGGATTCTTTGTTGTCGGTGCTTGATACGGCATCATTTGATTATAAAAGCCGGATGGCGAGTCGTTATTTCGGAGTCGATAATTCGAAAACAGAGAAAATTCTTGGGGATTTGTTGATGACGACAAATCTCGGGAGTCCTGATTATGCAATTGTAACTCATGCTTTGGCAAGCCTGAATCAAGCAAGAGGGAATGCGATGGAAGAAAAAAAATATTTTATTCTCTCTGCGATATCGGACCTTCAAAATGCGACCAGAGAGAACGCGTCCATGCAGAACTTGGCCGAGATTGCTTATAAGGAAAACGATTTGGGGAATGCGTTTAAGTTTACACAATCGGCAATTGACGATGCGATTGCTTCCGGTATTTCATTCCGTGTGGCTCGGATGTATAAGTTCTATTCTATAATCAGTGCGAATTATCAGGCGAAGGAAGCGAAAGTAAAATCGGATTTGATGAATTATTTTATTATGATTTGTGTGTTTTCCGGCTTTTTGGTTCTGCTTGTTATCTATATTTATTTGCAGTGGAAGAAAATTTCCAGAATAAAAGAAGAATTATCGGACAGTAATGTCAAGTTCCAAAAGTTGAATGAAACATTGCATAATGTCAATGAACTGTTGAATGAGAAAAACACTCAATTGGTAGAAGTGAACCATATAAAGGAGCAGTACATCGCCCAGTTCTTTAATATGTGTTCCGATTATATTGGAAAAATGGAGAATTATCAACGCACATTGTATAAATTGGCGATTAACAAGCATTATGAGGAACTGATAAAAAGCTTGAAATCTACGGCTACGGTGGACTCAGAACTTAATGTTTTGTATGGGCATTTTGACAGCATTTTTCTTAGTTTATATCCGACTTTTGTTCCCGATTTTAATGCTTTGTTGATGGATGGAGAGAAAGTAACCTTGCGTCAAGGAAATTTATTTAATACAGAGTTACGTATATATGCTCTGTTGCGTTTGGGAATTACCGATACAGGTAAAATAGCAAGCTTCCTTCGTTGTTCTATGAGTACTATTTATAATTATAGGACGAAGATGAGGAATAAAGCGATTGTGGACAAAGAAAGCTTTGAACAAAGGGTTATGCATATAGGAGAGGTGCATCAACTGTCTGAAAGAGACTAATAATTGCTTTATAAAGGCCGAAATAATGTTGTATAAGTCTGCTCTCCCATTTTATTTGATCTACATATTATTTAATGCGATATTCTGCAATATCCTGTAAAACAGCGAAATAGTAATGTTGGCGTTCTACATAAATACATTTATAAACGAAATAAAAAGTGATGTATTTTATCTTTGCAATAGCGAATCCGGATTTTGATGTATATAACCGAACGCATAGGCAGATAGAATTTTAATTTAACCATACCTGAAAAATTATTTACTTAAAAACAAATACACATGAATACATTTTTATTTGGAATCGGTACTCCCGAGATTATAGTTATTGTATTAGTAATCCTGTTACTTTTTGGAGGAAAGAAAATTCCCGAATTGATGCGTGGCATAGGTAAGGGTGTCAGAAGCTTTAAGGAAGGAATCAACGGTATAGAAAAGGATATAGAAAAAGACGTAGACGTAAGCGAAGAGAAAAAAAATAATCAGCTTTAAAAAGTATGAGCGAAGCGAAAGCAGAAATGTCTTTTTGGGATCATCTCGAGGCGCTGAGATGGATGCTGATGAGGATAATTATCGCCTTGGCTGTTTTTATGTTGTTGGGGTTTGCTTTTATACCTTATTTATTTGACAATGTAATAATGGCTCCGTGTAGGGAAGATTTCTTTTTCTATAGGTGGCTGGAAAAATTAAACTCGTTGACATCATTGATTCCGGATATGGGTGGCAGTACTTTCAATGTATCGGTCATCAATATTCATTTGGCTTCTCAGTTCTTTATTCATATGTCATTGTCTTTTTGGGCTGCTTTCTTGTTAACATTTCCATATCTTATTTTTGAGATTTGGCGATTTATTTGTCCGGCCTTGTATGATAATGAAAGAAAAGGAATCAGATGGGCATTCTTTTTTGGAACAATCATGTTCTTTATTGGTTGTATAGTGGGCTATTCCATCGTGTTCCCATTGACGCTTCGTTTTTTGTATACGTATGAATTGAGTGGAATTATTACGAATCAGCTCTCTCTTGATTCATATATGAACTACTTTTTAATGATGATTTTTATGATGGGAATCATCTTTGAGTTGCCGTTATTGGCTATGTTACTGTCAAAGCTCGGAATATTGAATCGGACGTTTTTTGGGAAATATCGTCGACATGCGATTGTTGTATTGCTAATTGTGGCGGCTTTGATTACTCCGTCGGCGGATCCGTTTACATTGTTTTCCGTCTTTATTCCGATATATATTTTATGGGAAATTAGTGCATTCCTTGTGAAGCCTGAAGAAAAAGAGGTGGAGTAAGAATAGATACGGAAGGAGAAATCTGTAAAGTCAAATTATATGGGAAATACTAAGATAAAAGTAGGGTTGATAGGTCTGGGTAGAATGGGAAAATTCTACTTGGAGGAGATGCAAAAAAGCGGAAGATGGGAGATTGCGTATATTTGCGATACGAATCCTAAAACGCGGGAACGTGCTAAAATCTTATCTCCTGAGTCTCAAATAGTAGACAATGAGCAGGTTATATTTGAAGATAAGAGTGTGCAGGTTGTTGGCCTTTTTACCTTGGCTAATTTTAGAAAAGAGCAAATAGAAAAAGCGGTTTATTATGGAAAACATATTATTTCAGAGAAACCGATAGCCGATTCAATAGAAAAAGAATGGGAAGTTGTAAAAATAACTGAGAATTCTCTTTGTTTTTCTACAGTAAATTTATATCTTCGCAACTCGTGGTATCATAACCAAATTAAAGAGTTCATTGAACAAGGTGAGATTGGTGAGTTGGCAATAATTCGGGTTTGTCATATGACTCCCGGATTAGCTCCCGGTGAAGGACATGAATATGAAGGACCGTCTTTTCATGATTGTGGAATGCATTATGTAGACATTGCGAGGTGGTATGCCGGTTGTGAATATAAAACATGGCATGCACAGGCACTCAGAATGTGGAGCTATAAAGACCCTTGGTGGCTACAATGTCATGGAACATTTCAGAGCGGAGTTGTTTTTGACATTACTCAAGGATTTGTTTATGGGCAATTATCGAAAGAACAGACGCATAATTCTTACATAGACATTATAGGGACAAAAGGAATAGTTCGCATGACTCATGATTTTAAGACGGCAGTGGTTGACTTACATGGCGTAAATCAAACGCTTCGTATAGAAAGACCTTATGGAGGGAAGAATATAGATAGGTTATGCGAACTTTTTGCAGATGGTATAGAAAGCGGGGTACGTTCTCCTAAACTTCCCTTGATGAGAGATTCGGCAATCGCTTCAGAATATGCATGGAGATTCCTTGATGATGCTAGAATGCACGACTTGCCGGCAATTGGGAATTTGGAAACTCTTGAAGAAATTCGAGAGCGGAGAAGAACAATGAAAAATGGATATGGGTTATTAAACAATAATAATTAATTCGTAAAACTTAAATTTAAAATCATGTCAAACTTTTCAAGAAGAGATTTTCTCAAGACAGGGGCGGCAGCATTGGCTGGAATAACAATAGCTCCGAGTTCTATTTTAGGTAAAAGTCACGGACATATTGCTCCGTCTGACAAGTTAAACATTGCAGCCGTTGGTATTGGTGGTATGGGACATGCTAATATCAATGCAGTAAAAGGTTCAGAAAATATCGTAGCTCTTTGCGATGTTGACTGGAAATATGCAAAAGGTGTATTCGATGAACATCCTAATGCTAAGCATTATTGGGATTATCGCAAGATGTACGATGAAATGGCTAAATCAATTGATGCTGTAATTGTTGCAACTGCGGACCATACACATGCTATCATTACGGCGGAAGCAATGACACTAGGTAAGCATGTTTACTGTCAGAAACCGTTGACTCACTCTGTTTATGAATCTCGTTTATTGACTAAGTTGGCAGCATCTACCGGAGTTTGTACCCAAATGGGTAATCAAGGATCATCTGGTGAGGGCACCGATTTAGTATGTGAATGGATTTGGAACGGTGAAATTGGTGAAGTGACAAAGGTGGAATGTGCAACTGACCGCCCGATTTGGCCGCAAGGATTGAATGCTCCTGAAAAAGCAGACCGTATTCCGAAAACTTTGGATTGGGATTTGTTTACGGGACCGGCTGAGTATAATCCTTATAATGCACTTTATCATCCTTGGAATTGGCGTGGATGGTGGGATTATGGTACAGGCGCATTAGGTGATATGGCTTGCCATATTATGCACCAACCATTTAAAGCATTGAAGTTGGGATATCCGACAAAAGTTGAAGGTTCTTCTACTCTTTTGCTTGATGCATGTGCACCCCAAGCTCAACATGTAAAGATGATATTCCCGGCTCGTGAAAATATGCCGAAAGTTGCAATGCCTGAAGTTGAAGTACATTGGTACGATGGTGGTATGATGCCTGACCGTCCGAAAGGTTTCCCGCAGAATAAACAATTGATGGGACCTGGCGGTGGTTTGACTATTTTCCATGGAACTAAAGATACATTAATTTGTGGTTGCTATGGAGAACAACCGTTCTTGTTGTCAGGACGTAAGCCTAATGCTCCGAAAGTTTGCCGTCGTGTAAAGACTTCTCATGAAATGGATTGGGTACGTGCGTGTAAGGAAAATCCGTCATCTCGCGTTCAGACGAAATCAAATTTCTTCGAAGCAGGTCCGTTCAACGAAATGGTTGTAATGGGTGTTCTTGCGATTCGCTTGCAAGCATTGAACCGTACTTTGGAATGGGACGGTGAAAATATGCGTTTCACTAACATTGGCGATAACGAAGAAATCAAGATCTGTGTAAAAGACGGATTTACGATTCATGATGGACACCCGTCGTTCAACAAGACATGGACAGATCCTATCAATGCTAAGAAGTTTGCAGAAGAACTTATTAAGCATAATTATCGTGAAGGATGGAAGTTGCCTGATATGCCGAAATAATTATTTCATAGGATATAGTTTAATAAATTGAGATAGAAATGAAAAAAGTATTTTACACTTTAGCTTATTGTTTATTGGCAGGAAGTATTGTTTCTTGTGGAAGCGGCAATAAAAAAGCAGCTGAACAGACCGGTGAGGAAAGTAAATCGGCCGCAACAACTACAACTTTGACTTATTCCAAGTCTTTGAAAGCTCCTGAAACTGAAACTTTAACTTTGCCGGTTGATGAAGAAGGATTTATTACAATCTTTGATGGTAAGACATTTAACGGATGGCGTGGTTACGGCAAAGATCGTGTTCCTTCTAAATGGGTCATTGAAGATGGTTGCATTAAATTTAATGGATCCGGTGGCGGCGAAGCACAAGACGGTGACGGTGGCGATCTGATTTTTGCGCATAAGTTCAAAAACTTCGAGTTACAACTGGAATGGAAAATCTCTAAAGGTGGTAATTCAGGTATTCTTTATTTAGCACAAGAAGTAACATCTAAAGATAAAGATGGAAACGAACGTTTGGAACCGATTTATATTTCAGCTCCGGAATTCCAGGTTTTGGATAACGAAAATCATCCGGATGCTAAATTAGGAAAGGATAACAATCGTCAGGCTGCGTCTTTATATGATATGATTCCTGCTAAACCGCAGAATGCAAAACCGTTTGGAGAATGGAACAAGGCTAAGATTATGGTTTATCAAGGAACTGTTGTTCATGGACAAAATGACGTGAATGTTCTTGAATATCATTTGTGGACTCAACAATGGACTGACATGTTGCAGGCAAGCAAATTCAGCGAAGAAAAATGGCCGTTGGCATTTGAATTGCTGAATAACTGCGGAGGTGCAGAACATGCTGGTTTTATTGGTTTCCAAGATCACGGAAATGATGTTTGGTTCCGTAACATTCGTGTGAAAATTTTGGATTAATTCCATACTAAAATAACTTATTGTTTTTTGAAAAGCTGTTTCTGGTTGGATGAATTAATTCAGCAGGGAACAGTTTTTTTTAATTATAATCATTATGAGAACTCGGTTTTATTTAGGAATGCTTGCAGTATTGGCTGTGATGACCGGTTGTACTGCTACAAAAACGACAGAGCAAACTCCTGTAAAGAAGGAGGTTGCCGTTCAATTGTATTCGGTTAGAGATATTTTAAATAATTGTAATAAGGACGGAAATGTGAGCCCGGAATATACTGATATCCTGAACAAATTAGCAAAAATGGGGTATACGGGTGTAGAAACTGCTAATTATAATGATGGAAAGTTCTATGGAAGAACTCCGGAAGACTTCAAGAAAGACGTTGAAGCTACCGGAATGAAAGTCATTTCTTCACATACCGGACACGGATTGAGCGATAAAGAACTTGCTTCGGGTGACTTATCAGAGTCTTTGAAATGGTGGGATAAATGTATTGCCGACCATAAAGCTGCAGGAATGAAATACATTGTTGTACCGGCAATGAGTACTCCTAAGACAGTGAAAGATTTGGAGACTTACTGTAAATATTATAACGAAATAGGGAAACGCTGTAAGGAAAACGGTATGGGATTCGGTTATCATAACCATGCATATGAATTTGGAAAAATTGAAGACCAGGTTGTTATGTACGATTATATGTTGGAACACACTGACCCTGCACTCGTCTTTTTCGAAATGGATGTATATTGGGTAGTTCGTGCAGGAAAGAGTCCGGTAGATTATTTCAAAAAATATCCCGGACGCTTTAAGGTGCTCCATATCAAAGATGATAAGGAAATCGGACAAAGCGGAATGGTTGGTTTTGATGCGATTTTCAACAATGCAGAAACTGCCGGAGTGCAGGACCTTGTAGCTGAAATTGAAGGATACAGCATGCCGGTTGAGGAAAGTGTAAAAGCCAGCATTGATTATTTGTTGAATGCTCCGTTTGTGAAGGCATCATACAATAAATGATTCAGACCTGATATTATTTTTCGGATAAAAAGCCCCGTCGTTTTTTATAAACAGCGGGGCTTTTCCATTTAAAGTTCCCGATAGAGCAGATATTTTTCCCTTATTTTTTTATAGTGCTCCAAGTCTTTCTGCCATCCTGCCCGTATTTCTGTTTCTGTTTTTCCTTGTATAATTTCTTTCCGTACTTGATCTGTTCCCATTAGTAAGTCAAACCATTTCGGTCGGGTGAAGAATTCAGCTTCGGGATTTCGGGCTGTTTTTTTGTAATAGCGATAAACTTCGATGATGTATTTTAGTGAAAATCCGTTCGGATTTTGTGCTTGCCGTAAATCTTTTCCATAGCATTCCTGATTTTTATGTAGCGGATTCATGTCAGAGCCTTTCAGGGCGCGTGGGGTGAAGCGGAATGCTGTATTTTTAATTTTAGGACTTCCAATAATTTGAAAAGGATATTCCGTTCCTCTTCCTACGCTTATGTCAGTTCCTTCAAACGGACAAAGTGAGGCATATAATGCGACGGATTGATCGTTTGGCAGATTGGGCGATGGTTTGACAGGAAGCGAATATGCTTGTTTGTGCGCCCATCCTTTTACAGTTATTACTTTCATGCGGCATTTAAGTCCGTTCCCCAGCCATCCTTCTCCGTTTATCATTAGTGCCAGCTCCCCGATGGTGCAACCGTGTAATACCGGGATGGGTAGCATCCCGACAAAACTTTTATATGCGGGTTTTAGGACGGGACCGTCGACATAATCGCATGGGTTAGGGCGGTCAAGTATGATAATTTCTTTATCCTGTTCGGCACATGCCTGCATTACATAGTAAAGTGTACTTATGTAAGTATAAAAACGTGCGCCGACATCCTGTATGTCGAATATGATGATGTCGATGTCGTTTAACTGTTTTGGCAGCGGTTTCTTGTTTTTCCCATATAGTGATATGACCTTGATTCCGGTTTTCGGGTCGGTGCCGTCTGATACAGTTTCTCCGGCATCTGCTGTACCTCGTAATCCGTGCTCAGGTGTGAAGATGCATGTCTGGTTTATTTTTAATGAAGACAGTGAATCGGGAAGAAATACTCCGTTCGACAGTGATGTCTGGTTGACGACAAGTCCGACTCTTTTCCCCTTTAGGATAGGCAGGAAACGCTCAAACTGTTCTGCCCCTGTCAGAATTCCGGCCGAAGATTTTGTTGGGTAAACACTCGAAATCAAGCATAAAATGCCGAATAAAATGAATTGTCTGTATGTAAACCGCATATTTTTTGTAGTTTTGTGAAATACAAATATACGCAAAAATTAGGAATTTATGAATCCGTTGGTTTTGATAGATAAATATTATCCGGAAGAAAATAATTTGAAACATATATTGCTTGTGCATAGCCGTTCGGTGACAGATAAAGCATTGGCTATGGCCCGTAATCACCCTGAGTTGCATCTTGACGAACAGTTTATTGCAGAGGCAGCTATGCTGCATGATATTGGAATATTTAAAACCGATGCGGATGCAATTGATTGTTATGGTACCTTCCCGTATATTTGTCATGGCTATCTGGGTGCGGAATTGGTTAGAAATGAGGGATTTTTGCGCCATGCCCTGGTCTGTGAAAGACATACCGGTGCCGGAATATCATTAAGTGATATCATCAATCAGCAGTTGCCCTTGCCGCATCGTGAAATGCTGCCATTGAGTTTAGAGGAACAGATCATCTGTTTTGCTGATAAGTTTTTTTCAAAGACGAAACTGAATGTGGAAAAGAGTATAGAAAAGGCAAGAAAGAGTGTGGTTCGTTATGGAGAAGAGGGAGGCATGCGTTTTGACCGTTGGTGTGAACTGTTCCTGTAGTTGAAAAAATACATTAAAAACAGAATCGTTATCTAAAGTTTGACGGATAATGTTTACTTTTGCAACGTATTGCGTAAAATACGAGTAATGACCTCATTTAAAAAAACGATATATATAATCATTTCATTATTCCTTTTTGGACTTTTTTCCGCTTTTTATGCCGATGCGCAACGGATAAGAGGGAAAAGAGCGCAGAGGAATGAGAGGGAACTACGTACAGATTCGGTGGCGGTTGATTCTCTTGGTACGGATTCTTTAATGGTAGATTCCGTCCCTAAAAAACAACCTTTGGATGCTCCTGTGGTGTATGAAGCAGCCGATTCTATTGTTTTTACCAAAGATGGTTTTGCTCGTTTATATGGTGACGGAAAGGTTAATTATCAGAATATAGAACTTACCGCCGAACGGATTTCCATGAATATGGATAGCAGTACGGTCTTTGCGCAGGGTGTTCCCGATACAACAGGGGTGGAACAGGGGATACCAATATTTAAAGATGGCGGAACACCGTATGAGTCGAAAACGATGCGTTACAATTTTAAATCGAAGAAAGGTTTTATCAACGAGATTGTTACGCAGCAGGGCGACGGATATGTAACGAGTGCGGAAGCAAAAAAAGGTGCAAATGATGAGATTTTTATGCGTCATGGAAAGTATACCACTTGCGATAATACAGAACATCCGCACTTCTATTTGAAGTTGTCCATGGCGAAAGTCAGACCCAAAAAAGACGTGGTTTTTGGTCCGGCACAGTTGGTCATAGAAGATGTTCCTTTGCCACTGGCAATACCGTTCGGTTTTTTCCCTTTCAGCAGCAGCTATTCTTCCGGTTTTATCATGCCTACCTATGGCGATGAGATGAATAGAGGATTTTATTTGCGGGACGGCGGATATTATTTTGCCATTAACGATCAGGTAGATTTAAAACTGTTGGGAGAGATTTATACTAAAGGTTCATGGGGACTTTCAGCTGCTACGAATTATAATAAGCGTTATAAGTTCAGCGGATATTTTAATGCCAGTTATCTGGTTACGAAAACCGGTGATAAAAATATGCCCGATTATTCTGTGTCAAAGGATTTCCGGATACAGTGGAACCATCGTCAAGACCCGAAAGCAAATCCGAACAGTTCGTTCGCTGCCAGTGTGAATTTTGCAACAAGCAGTTATGACCGTTCTAACTTGGGAACGTTATACAATCCGATTCAGTCCGGTTATTCTCAAAACACGAAGGCATCAAGTGTCAGCTATTCAAGAAGTTTCCCTAATATCGGACTTAATATTTCAACTACATTCAATATTACCCAGAACACACAGGATTCGTCATTGAATATGACATTGCCGGATTTGAATATATCCTTGAACCGTGTTTATCCGTTTAAGCGGAAAAAAATGGCAGGCGACGAGCGGTGGTATGAAAAAATATCATTCCAGTATACCGGATCGATGACAAATAGCGTAAGTACCAAAGATTATTTGTTGTTTAAGACTCCGATGAAGCAATGGCGTAACGGAATGCGTCATTCTATTCCTATTCAAGCTACGTTTAATCTGTTTAATTATATCAACATCGTTCCATCGTTTAATTATACTGAGCGCTGGTATTTGCAGCAGATCAGGAGGAGTTACGATGAAAACACTCGTGCAGTGCGTCGGGATACCGTCTCGGGATTCCATCGTGTTTACGATTATAATTTGTCACTTTCTTTGAATACTAAATTGTATGGTATGTATAAACCGCTGTTTATGAAAAGCAAAGAAATACAGATCCGGCACGTGATTACGCCTTCCGTATCATATTCTTATAAGCCCGATTTCGGGAAATCGCGTTTTGGATATTATGATACATATACTTATACCGACGCAGACGGTGAAGTGCATATGGAGGAATATTCGCTTTATGAGGGGATGGCATATGGGACTCCGACAAGAGGGGTCTCGCAAAATATATCATTTTCGCTTGATAATAACCTGGAAATGAAAATGAAGTCGGATAAAGATTCTACCGGGTATAAGAAAATCAGTTTGATTGATCAGCTGAGTGGAACGCTATCTTATGATATGGCGCAGAAACGTTGGAGCGATTTGACTATTAACGCCCGATTCAAATTAACGAAAGACTATACGTTTAATATGAATGCCCGTTTTGCGACTTATGCCTATGAGTTCGATGAGAATGGTAACGTGCGCGAGGGTGACAGGACTGAATGGTCGTATGGACGTTTCGGACGTTTTGAAGGGTACAGCGGCTCTTTTTCTTATTCATTGAACAACGATACCTTTAAGAAACTTTTCGGGAAGAGTGATGAAAATAAGATCGAAAATAAAAATGAAAAGGATGAAACGGAAGCGGACGATGGAGAGGAAGAAGATGTTTTGCCTGAGACGAACAATACGGCCAATTTGCGTAAGACCGAAGATGCCCGTATAAGTCCCGATGGTTATTTGGCATTTAATATGCCTTGGACATTGAGCTTGAGTTATAGCTACAGCATACGTGAAGACCGCTCAAAGGATATCAATATAAAAACAATGCGTTATCCTTATTCTTTGACGCACTCATTGAATGTATCCGGTAATGTTAAAATCGGAAGCCGATGGAATTTGACTTATACTACCGGTTATGACTTTACGGATAAAGAAATGTCTATGACTACAGTAAATATTACGCGTGATTTACATTGTTTCACGATGACATGCGGGTTGGTTTTCGGTCCGTTTACTTCTTATAACTTTTCTATTCGTGCAAACTCAAGTATGTTGACCGATGCATTGAAATGGGATAAGCGAAGTAATTCGGGAAGTACAGTTACATGGTATTAACTGTTTTACCATATGATGGGCGTTTCTCCGTGCTGGGTCAGGTATTCGTTTGTACGGCTAAAATGTTTGTTCCCGAAAAATCCGTTGTAGGCCGATAATGGGGATGGGTGTACAGATGTGAGTACCAGATGTTTTTTTCGGTCAATGAAAGCACCTTTCTTTTGAGCATATGTTCCCCATAAGATGAAAACCAGGTGTTTCTTGTTTTCCGCTAACGTGCGGATAACTGCATCTGTGAATTCTTCCCATCCTTTTCGTTGGTGTGAGCCGGGCAGATGTGCCCGGACTGTTAATGTTGCATTTAGCAGAAGTATTCCTTGTTGTGCCCATCGGGTGAGATTTCCGCTTTGAGGGATGGGATTACCTGTGTCATTATGTATCTCTTTGAATATGTTTTGCAGGGAAGGAGGAAGCGGAATTCCGTCATTGACGGAGAAGCAGAGTCCATGTGCTTGTCCTGCTCCATGATAAGGATCTTGCCCGATAATGACAACTTTCACTTTATCGTAAGGGCAAAGGTCGAAAGCATTAAATATAAGACGTCCGGGAGGATATACCGTAGTTGTGAGGTATTCCTCTCGGACGAAATCGGTTAACTTCTTAAAATAGTCTTTTTCAAATTCAGAACTTAATTCCCGTTTCCAGCTTTCTTCTATCTTTACATCCATGCATTTTGTGTTTTGTTGGTGTAAAGATACATCATTTTTAAATAAGCTGCATACCTATTTTTGCGCATTCTTTTCGCATGTCATCCGGCCATATGCTGGCTTGAATTTCTCCGATATGTGCTTTTTTCAAGTAAAGCATGCAGAGCCGCGATTGACCGATACCTCCTCCTATGCTGAGCGGAAGCGACCCTTCCAGTAAACGGCGGTGGAAATATAATTTTGTCCGTTCCTGTTTTCCTGCAAGTTCCAACTGCTTTAGCATAGCTTCTTTGTCCACACGTATTCCCATAGACGATAGTTCTATGGCACATCCCAGTACATGATTCCATATTAGCAGGTCGCCGTTCAATCCGGGAAGTCCTGTTTTGGGGTCAACAGTTGTGTAATCGTCATAGTCGGGAGCCCGCAAATCGTGAGGTTTTCCGTTGCTTAATTTCCCTCCGATGCCGATGATAAATACGCTGCCATAACGTTCGGTTATCAGGTTTTCCCTTTCTTTGGCACTTTTATCCGGATACATTTGCAGTAAATCTTCGGCATGGATAAAATGTATGTCGTGTGCAAGGAATGAGGATATTTGTGGATACATTTCACAAATCATGTATTCTGTGCGGCGCATGGCGGCATAAATTCTGGTTACGATTTCTTTTAGAAAATCGACGGTCCGTTGTTCCGGTGTGATAACGCGCTCCCAGTCCCATTGGTCCACGTAGAGCGAGTGCAGATTTCCCAGTTCCTCATCGGCTCGAATAGCGTTCATATCGGTATAGATACCGTATCCGGGACCTATATGATAGTCGGCGAGGGTTACTCTTTTCCATTTTGCCAGAGAGTGCACAACCTCAGCTTCCTGCTCGTGTAAGTCTTTTATCGGGAAAGAAACCGGACGCTCTGTTCCGCTCAAATCATCGTTGATACCCATTCCTTTCAAGACGAAAAGAGGGGCTGTTACGCGACGTAAGCGTAATTCCGATGATAAGTTTTGTTGGAAAAACTCTTTAATTTGCTTGATCCCCAGTTCTGTTTGCTTCATGTCAAGCAAAGGTTTATAACCGTTTGGTTTTATCAGATAACTCATATATTTCGTCCTTTTTTATTTTCTTATTCGTTGGCAAAGTTAGATATATTTTGTAAATATGCAACTTTTTTCTTTGAAATATTGTCATTATGCTTTGCATTATTTTAAATGCGTGCTATTTTTGATAGTGTATATAATGAGAGATATTTGCCTTTTCTTGTAAATTTTAGAGGAATCGTTAGGAAAGAAAACAGATATGTTGTATTTTTGTCGCGCATAAGATGAGATGCACCCGTAGTTCAATGGATAGAATAATGGATTCCGGTTCCATCGATTGGGGTTCGACTCCCCACGGGTGTACAAAAGTATATAACAATCAGTGCATTTCTTGTTTTGGGGACTATAAGAGGGACTTATGTAAAAAATGAATCACATATTCCACCAAATAACGAGTAAGATACGACAGAAATCGCAATAACTCTTTTCGTCAGCCGTTTCAAGCAATTTATCTATGTAAATCTTAGATTCCATATTGTTTTATTCCTTTTCTGCAATGTTCGCATATAAACAGTTTGGCCACCGGAAACATCTTCTGCGCAATTTCCCCTTCGAGGTAGGATGCTTCCTCTCCGAACGGGTCAATACCGAACGACTGCTCGATGTGTCTTGCCAGATGCTTCTTCTCGTGTTCCCACGAGTTGAGGAATTCGTCCGGCGTGGAAGTAAGGGCTATTACCATGACGGTCTGCCCGGTCCGGTAGTTTGAATACGTCAGTCCGGTATTCAAATCGCCCTTAGAAAGGTTCCTGAACGCTTTTTCAAGTTGCAAACCCCTGCATCCTGCACGTCTTAGGTCCGCAATGATTCTTTCCGTCCGGTAGGTCGTTACGGCGTAATAAACCCTTGTATTCCAGTCATATTCCGGTATGTAGAAATCCTGTACAATCATAACATGTCGTCCCATTGTATCGGTTTTCCCGATCCGATGCAATCCGCATAGAAACGGGTGAAAGGCATTCCCCCATAAGAATCCGCATCATCGATGTAATCCTTTATGAACAGTGCAAGGTGCATCTCGTCAGTAACCGAGCTTTTGAAGAAATCAGACTTGGCCATATTGGCGACATACACGCCATCATAGCCTTCGTCATGCTCCAGCTTGACGTTGAATTTTTTCAGAAGCTCCTCGACTTCATCCTTTTTCATCGGGTCAATCTTTTTAGGCTTTCCCGTTTCATCCTTGGCTTTCATCCGGCTGACCGCCCACTCGCACATCTTCTTCGAGAAATGCCATCCGTATGTTTCCAGATACTCCTTCATTCCGGAGGGCATCTTGCTGTATAAATCAAGTCTCATAAATCCGAATTTAAAGAGGGGAGAGGAAAGCCCTTTCCCCTCCGGTTAAACATCAGTACCATTGCCCGTTAGCGCGTCTGCGTCTGCGTTCGCCCATATCGTCATCGTAGGATTCCCTGAATCCCATCGGATATTCCGGGTATTGGGGCGGCATCATACGCCGTTCACCGTAGCCACCGCGCTGACCCGTCATTTCCTTGGCTTCCCGCATGGCCTTTTCGTAACCATGCCTGCATCCTTCCCTGTACGCCCTTTCGACTTCCTCGTCTCTCATACCGAAGCCGGAACGGTCGTAACCGTCCAAATCCTCTCTTATTTCCCAGTAACTCATAGTCGTTTATTTTTTCGTTTCAGCCCCTATTCCCAACTGCTCTTTTAGAACACTCATAAAGTCTGAGAACTCCTTTTTCATATCGGAAATCTGTGTTTTCAGTCCGGCAATCTCCGCCTCCTGCTGTTGCTTTGCCGCATATTCCGGATTGATGTCGTTCAGCATCCTGTCGCATGAGGCAATGACCCCTCTGTGATAGTCTATGCTTTTGAGAATGTCACAGCTCTTTTGCTTCATCATGGAAAGCTCGTTGTTCATCGCATCGCGCGAACATGAGACAACGATGTTTCCGTTCGTTCCGAAGTCCGCAATATCCGCACCGGAGGGCAACCCCTGAAAATTGGTGTTCTGCCCGTTGATGTTTACGACGATATCGACGACCATTTCCATTTGCGGGAACTGTCCCATCGGAGTGGACGGATATTTGGGTTTCGGTGCCGATACACTGATGACAGAGCCGTACTCGATGTAAGGATTTGTGTCTTTATGAAGAATATATAACTGCGAATTGGTTCTTAGGTTCTGAAACATGGTTTATTGTATTTTTGTTGTTTACGGGGACTGCCCGAGCAATCCCCTTTTTTATTATTATTTGTTATGCAGTAGGAGCCGCCGCCGTGCTTGGCCTGAATCCTCCGTTCACGATATACAGCTGATTCGTATATCTGTTGTAGTGGATTTCATAAATGCCGGCTCCTGCAAAGTTCGCCACCGTAGCTGGCGTACCTTCATATTCCATCAGCGGACGGGTATCGCCGTTCACTCCGATAAGAACCGGAAGCGTGGCTGTTGTTCCTGACGGAATAGCCTCCCGAAGGTCGAGGAAGAAGCTGCCCACATAATTGCGCCGGTAAAGCGCATGGTTTGGCAGCTCAATCGTAACGTTTTCCGTACCCACCGTCACCTTCGTGCTCGGAATGGTATTGAAGTTGTTACGCCCCAAATTCGGGTATCTGAAAAACAGGTTAGGAAAGAAGTCCCACATAACCGCCTCCTTTCCCGTTATCCCCAGAATCCGCCGTTATATCCGTAACCGCATCCGGAATAACCGCCTGCTGCCGCACCGAATGCCGCCGCCCGTGCAACCTCCGGATTGTAGACCTGAAGCTGCGGATAAGGAACGCTGACCGTATTGGGTAATTTACATTTGATGCCGTCCACTTCTCCCTGCAATGCCGATATTCCTGCGGCAAGCGGTGCAATCTGCTGTCCTACCGCGTTGAGAATCGTGGCATTCTGGTTACGTTGGGAGATTTCCGATTGCAGTGTGGCCTTTTCAGCCGTGAGAGCCGCAATCTTGTCCTGCAATGCCTGATTCTGCATTGCATCCAGTTTGGCAAGGATGGCGTTTGTGTTTGCCGTAGCTCCGTCACGTAGAGAAAGCGTATTCGCATTCGCCGTGTTCACCAATGTATTTGTCTGGTTGCATACGGCCAACTGATTCTCATAGCCCATCGATGTGATTGCGTTCTGCGTCTTGCAGCAGCAGTCAGCCAGTTGTGTCAGGATAGCCTGATTTCCGCTCTGCATGGCGTTGATGATTTGGTTGGTGCTCAATCCGACCTGATTACCGACTTGTGTAATCGTGTTCTGCACGTTGCACAATGCAGTCTGTAATTGTTGTGTGGAGCAGTTCAAAGAGGATGCAATCTGTTGAATCGCATTCCCGTTCCCCTGAATGGCACTCATCAGCAGTTCACGTCCCGCGTTTCCTGACAATTCAGCCGGAAGCGCGCCGTTTCCTCTTCCGCCGAATCCGAATCCGTTACCGTTGTTCCATCCGAAGATAGAGGCGATTACCACCAGCCAGATAATGCTCCACCATCCGTCCTGACCACCAAATCCGTTCCGGTTCCCCATGAGAGCCAACAGGTTCGGGTCGAAACTTCGGCCGCCTCCGAACATTCCGGGAAGCAATGCGGTTATGTCCAGTTTTCCGCCATTGTTTCCGTCACTGTTAAAAACATAAGTTCTGTCCATTATTTATACATTTTTTCTGATTACGGTCAATAGCGACCGCAAAGCAAAAATCATGATAAATAACCGGAAAGACTATCAGTCCGTGTATCCTTCATCCATAGTTTGTGTAAATGTTGTAATGTATTGAATATCATAATTTTACCCCCCCCTATGCGGATTCGGCCAACTCTTTGCCTTTCATTCTGATAAGCTCATACAAACATCGGACGGAAAACTTGTTCTCCTTGCCGGAAAAGTTGTTTCTTATTTTATTCACGCAGGCGTTCGACAGCCCGGTGAACTTGCGTATCTCGTGGTCTGTCAGATAAGAACAAAGCACATAAACGAGAATGTATCTTGCATCCACACATTCCTCCCGGTTGGAGTGAAGCAGCTCGGATTCTTCAATCCCGCTTTCATTTATCACCGTTTCCTTGATTTCCCGATAAAAATCCAACGTTCTCATTAGGCAATATTGATTTTATATTTAACTTTGCCCTTGTCCGGTAAATAATAACAAGAGCGTAACTATTCACGTGAAGGCATCATGCCCTCAACGTGGTGAGTAGTTACGCTCATACATTTCTTGTTTTTTGCTGGACACTCAAAACTGAGAAACACGTTGGGGGCTTTTCTTTTCCCTCTAAAGCCCCCGAAAAGAGGATATGAAAATGAAACTATTCCACCACCTCTAACAGCGAAAGCATCTCCGTAAGGTCAGCATCATAGCCCACACCGGAAGAAGTCTTGCAAAGGTAAGTAACTCCGTTCTGTGAGTAATATTGCCCCGATTCAAGCACCATCTTCCGTACATACGGTATCGGGTCGTCCTTTGTGCCGTCATGCCCGGAGATAAGGCCGTATATCGACATCGTTCCGTCTATGCCGGGAGGATAGGTTTCCAATACCGGGTTCACGTCCTGAATCACTTTATACGGCTTTCCCTCATGCTGAATTTTCGTTCCGGCTGACAGGGATTCCCCGATATACTCTTTCCACTGGGGGAGCATGTCGACAACTTGGTTTATCTCGGAGTTTGAAAGGCTCATCGTCTGTATGCCCGCTTTCGTGGCCGTCATGAGATTCCTTACCGCCGCCACTTGGATATAGTCGGCTCCGTGCATTTGCGGTTCGTCCCCGTCTCCGCCCCATTCCTCAGAGAGAAGCAGCTCTTTCAGCTCCTCGCTGTTGTGTCCGTACACCGTCACATCTCCAAGTTGCAGGTTCCCTTCTTCGTCTTTCTTTGCAATCAGGTTGAAATAATCCTCATGCAGGATTACCTTGCTTCCGCCCTTGCTTTTTCTCATTGTCGGAAGCGGCATTATGCCATGTTCGGACAGCCATTCGTTTGTTACTACTACGTAATTCATATTCTATTGTTTTCATTATCAATCGTTATCTTCAACCATGTTCTTATTTACCCATTCAATTTCTTCTGTAGTAAGAGTGCGGTTAAATAGAATGAAAGAGTATAATACACCTTCCATATATCTGGAATCACCATTCCTAACTCGGAATAAATTTAAGTTATGCCCCTCATTATTAGTACCTCTTTTAATAGCAGTACCATTATAAGAAGTAGGTGTCATATAAATAATAGCATCAACTGCCATGGACAGCAAATTACCAGTACCAAATGAATATACCATTAATTGGGAAGAAGCAAAACTTTCAAGAACAAAAGCCCCCTTATTTATTGCATCTGACGCAGAAGCAAAACAAAAGAAATCATTCAAAAATTTCCTTTTCGCTACAATGGTAAAATCATCTAAAGTAGGTAACGTGGAACATAAAGCATAATCATCCACTCCGTCAGATACAAGAGCACCTGTATAGTTCGTTGTGCTTATTCCACTTTCCTCCGTCCACGCAAAGTTATAACAAGTAGCGTCATGCCCGTTACCACTCAAATCACGAAGCGTAGGATTAGAAGCCATGCTCTCATTCGTGGCACCCTGCTTCTTCAAGTCATACCAGAGCACCATTGCGTCCTTTATGGCCTGCGGAATCTCTCCTGATGGAGTTTCTCCACCTCCCTGCTTGACGCCTTTCGCCTTACCACACCCGACATGTTCACTTTCGACATATTCAACTGTGCGGTATTCAGCTTTGTAAAGTTAAGTCCTGAAAAGTTCATTCCGTACCTCCGCTTTCTGTCAGAACAGCATTTGTTATTTCCGTTTCACTCGTAAAGCGTACATGACAAGGATAAACGCCGTGCCCGAATGACCAGTCTATTACCTGCCCGGTGTAGTTGATGCTTGAGGGTATTCCGCACGCAGCCCACATTCCGCTGTCTGCATGACGCTGTTCGATGGTAAACCTTGCAATTCCTCCCTTCCGCTCGATATGCAGCGCATAGTCGCTGTTTACCGTTGCTTCCGCAACGTACACATTTCCCTGTTTCGTAAATGATAATTCCATAATGCTACCAGTTTATTAAGTTATAGTTTAATGATAATCCGATGTAAGGCACAACGCCTTTGTCCGAAAAGCCGTATCCGGCACTGAATCCTATTCCCCATCGTTTTGTTTTCGGCTTGATCGTAGTGTAAACGGTACGGTCTATGTATCGCGTCCGGTTATAGACCCGGATGCTGTCCAACGAAGGCACAACCCCGCTTACCCACGCCGTATAGGTAGTGTCATCCGTGTACATCCTCGATTCCTTTGCATGCCTGCATCCGTCTATCTCTATCGTGTCGCCCGTAAGCCATGCAATGTACGGCAAAGGCTCTAACACAAGAAGCGTGTCTGTCTCCACGCGGGAAAGGACAACGGGCGGCTGTGTGACCGTATCGTACAATACACGCTCTTTTCCCTTTCCCCGTGAGAAATATCCCAGCCCGAAGGCAAGCAATGCAATCAGTATGTAGGGTAATGCTTTCATTTCCTTTTCTTCCTTTTAAGGCACAAAAAAAGCGGTGAACTCGTTGGAGGACACCGCTTTTGTTTGCCACATCCATTATCAAACTGCCCGTTATCTTGATGGGAGTCGGAAGTGGGTAGTATGATTATTTCCCATAATAAACAAAAAGAAAAGCCACTCGTAAGCGGCTCTATACCTTACAAGAAAGTAAGGCGTTGCCTTTAATATATAATTTCAGATAAAAGTTGTATCATAATTAAGCGGGTGTCCTTCAACAAGTCAAAGAGCGCTTTTGTGTGCCGTGTTACACAATCTCGATGGTAATTTTCTCTCCGTGCCGCTGTGCCTCCTCTATCAGGATGTTCAGACGGTCGGAAGTGATACGCGAATCGGTCAGTGCTCCCTTTACGGTATTCCGACCCACGAGGATGCATCCCGCCGAATCGTCCGCCGTGTTGCCCGGATGGATGAGTATTCCCTCGAAGTGGGGCACGTTCAGCAGGCGCGGAAGGTTTCGCCCAAACCGGGGTGACCAGTTGAAAACAACGGTATATTCTCCTTTGGGAATGGCCGTCTTCTGTGGAATCTTTCCCGTTCTTTCAATGTCCCTTTCGGTATCTTCTAAGGTGTCGCAGAAAGACTTTTCGTCCACATATAAGCGGCCTATGGTGTAATCCTCCTTCGGATAGAGGCGTTCAACTTTCAGCTTCATCCTCCGCCTCCTTTCTTCCTCTTATCCAATACCCCAATACCCCGCCTGCGATAAAGGCAAATGTGGTTACGATACTCACCATGAAAGGCACATAATGATAGTAGGCCAAGAATCCTACTACAAGGACGATTAAGACAACCGCCGTGATAATCATTTTCTTTTTCATATTACAGACTGTTTAATTTGTGATAAAAATCCAGTTTGATACGCTCATATACCGTTTTGACGTTCGTATAAGCCCGTCCGTTGTTTGCCCCCGATTCATTGTACAGTTCGCCTTCCACCGTCTGAGCAACCCATTCCACCCACTCGGGATTGCAGTAGGCGGAAAGTTTCTTTCCTCTGTATGTGTAGGAATCGAAACGGCTGTTGCGGTCTTCGTACATGTTCTGCAGTAAAGTCCGTATCTTTTTCTTTGTAACTTCTTTGTTTGCAATGTGGTTTTCCTCTCTTATCGTCTTTATCAGGCGGCACACTTTTTCGGTGGCAAGGTCGAAATACACGTTCGATGTGTTCTTTATCCGCATCTGCGTTTCGGGCACAAGACCTTCGGCAATGTCAACCAGCGCCTCCCCATTCTTCGTAGCCATTTCCTGCAATGCTTTCAGCTGCTCCGAATAATCGGTAAGTATGTTTTCTATAACCGATTTAAACCATCGGAAGCAGGCTATCATCAGTCCCGAAGCGAGAACAAGAAATACGGCACAAATCATTATCATGATTCCGTACTCCGATATGCCCCTTGCCACACCTGTTATCTGTTCCATTTCATTCATACCTTATTCCTCTACGGGTTTCACAATCGTATTCAGCTCTGAAAGGTCGTTCGGATAACCCGTCTCAGTGGTCAGAATGCATTCATACACTATGCCATATTGTGTGTAGAACTGACCTTCTTCAAAAGCCATTCCCTGCTCGTAGGGTATCGGGTCTTCTTTCGTGCCCTCATGCTCCTCTGTCACCACCTTATAGAGAGAGGCCGTATCCATGCCCGGCACCCATTCGGCCTGCAAGACGTGCGGCTGTATCACCTCATAGAGCGTACTTTCATCCCCGTTTACCACACGGAAACGGAAGCCTTTCTCTACGCTTGTGCCGAA
>CASDXG010000097.1 GCA_949285025.1 uncultured Bacteroides sp.
AATTGAAAAAGACGGGGAAATTATCGGGAGTGAAACGCTTGAACTTTCAACGAAACCCGGGGAGTCTGATGAAATAACAATAAAACCGGTTTGTTCAGGCGAATGCCGCTTTAATCTTGTTTTAATATGCAGACTTCTTGATGCAGATAATAACGAAATTGCTTTTTCTTATCATATTATGGATAACCCGAAACCGAAAAGTGAAAATAAAGCTCCGATAAATATTGATGAAAGGGATTATGGATTTATTATCGGAGGAAAAAATTTTTCATATACATTCTCAAAAAAGCTCGGTAATATCAGCAATATAAATTATTTCGGAAAAGATATGATAGATAAACCGCTGTCTGTCTCGGTTTGGAGAGCGCCGACAGATAATGATGTGGTTAAAAATTTATGGGGCCATGTCGATACTGTTTCCGGCGAAAATATGGACAGAATTTTCAATAAGGTTTATTCCTGTGTAAAAAACGGAAATATCATTACAACTACAGGAAGTATTGCTGGAATAGCCAGAAGACCGTTTTTAAAATATACGATGAAAGATTCCTTTTTTGAAGACGGAACGGTTAATGTTTGCCTGAAAGTAAAAATTGCCGGGGATTGCATTTGGCTGCCGCGGTTCGGAATGGATTTCATCTTGCCGTTCGATAATGAAAAATTTACATACTTTGGCATGGGGCCGTATGAGAATTATTGCGATATGAATCATCATTGTAAGCCCGGAATGTATACAAGTATCGCAAAATCGGAGTATGTTCCTTATGTTGTTCCTCAGGATCACGGCAACCATATTAAAACAAAGTATTTGTCCTTTGAGAGCGGAATTGAGTTTGAATCAAATGGTGAGTTCACATTTCAGGTATTGCCGTATGACGCAATGCAGCTTACGAACGCTAAGCACACAAATGAATTGACCGATACCGGAAAAAGTTTCGTCAGAATAGATTATAAGGCGTCGGGGGTAGGATCATCTTCTTGTGTTACCGAATTATCAGAAGAATATAAACTTTCCGAAAAAGAATTTGAATTTGAATTTGAATTTCATCCTCAGCGGGATAATAAATATACCGGAGAAAAAATATGTTAAAGAATAAAGAAACAGAAAAGAAAATAGACGAGCTTCTTTCAAAAATGACGCTTCAGGAAAAAATAGGTCAGCTTCAGCAGATAGGTCCTTCACCGGTCGGCGGATTTGAGATTTCCGATGAGGAAGCGGAAAAAATGTATACAGACGGAAGAATCTCAGAGAAACTATATCTCTCTATCGTCAACCGTACGATGCTTGACGGCAGGGAGGAAGAAATAAGAAAGGGAAACGTAGGATCATTTATAGGTATTATCGGGGCTGAAAAAAGCAATCATTTGCAGAGAATAGCAGTTGAAGAATCAAGACTCGGCATACCGATGATAATGGGACTGGATGTTATACACGGTCACAAAACCGTATTTCCCGCTCCGCTGGCTGAAGCCTGCTCGTTTAACGATGAAGCCTTCAGGCTGTCTGCCGAGGTGGCTGCAAGAGAGGCGGCAGAGGACGGTGTGCACTGGACGTATGCACCTATGGTAGATGTCACTTCCGATTCACGCTGGGGAAGAATTATGGAAGGAGCGGGCGAAGATACTTATCTCGCCTCACGTTTTGCTGCGGCTAAAGTAAAGGGATTTCAGGGCGACGATATTTCCGATCCGGAGCATATTGCCGCATGTGTAAAGCATTTTGCAGCATACGGTGCAGTTGAAGGCGGCAGGGATTATGATACGGTAGATATGAGTCTGCCTAAATTCTACGAAAAATATTTGCCGCCATATGCCTCGGCAATAAAGGCCGGAGCTGCAACCGTAATGGCAGCCTTTAACGATTTGAACGGCATACCGTGCACTGCAAACAGGTGGCTGCTGAAAGATGTTTTGCGCAATGAACTCGGATTTGAAGGTTTTGTTATAAGTGATGCCCACGCCATTGAGGAAATTGTTAATCACGGAACTGCAAAGGACAGAAAAGACGCTGCTGTTCAGGCGATAAAGGCCGGCATAGATATGGATTTGGGTTCTGATTGCTATATTGAGTTTTTAGAGGAGCTTGTACGCGAGGGAAAGGTTAATACAGAAGATATAGATGAATCGGTAAGAAATATATTAAGGATAAAATATGCTTTGGGGTTATTCGATAATCCTTATGTTGATGAAAACAGAGAAAGCACAAAGCTTTGCAAAAAGCATAGGGATATTTCTTATGACATTGCAAAGCAATGCGCGGTATTATTGAAGAATGACAATGATATTTTACCGTTAGACAAGAACAGGAAAATTGCGGTTGTCGGTGAAATGGCAGCCATGGGCGACAAGATGAATGGAAGCTGGGTAATGGCACCCGAACCCGGAACGGCGGTTTCACTGCTGGACGGATTGAAAAACAAGGGCTTTGATATTGTGTATTCTCCGTGTTATGGGGAAACAATGCCTCTTGATCGGAAAAAACTTTCTGAAACGGTGAAGGATGCGGATGTGGTAATAGCTGCCATTTCGTATTGGGTAGCGGGCGAGGCATATTCGCTGTGCCGGCTGGAACTGCCCGGAGATCAGGTGGAAATGCTGA
>CASDXG010000098.1 GCA_949285025.1 uncultured Bacteroides sp.
TGGATGAAATAGGGAACCTGTCATTGGCTTTGCAGGCGAAGCTATTGGTCGCCTTGCAAAATAGGGAAATAACCCGCCTGGGAAGCAACAAAAGAATCCCGATTGACATACGGCTAATTGCCGCCACCAACCGCAATTTACACGAAATGGTAAAGCAATCGCTTTTCCGCGAGGATTTGTTTTATCGCATCAACACAATACAAATAGAGATTCCTCCTTTACGGTATCGAAAAGAAGATATTGCCCTTTTCGCGGATTATTTCCTAAAAAAATATACTGCCCTATATAAACGGACAGGATTGACCTTGCATCCCCAAACCATAAAAAAGCTGGAAAACCATAACTGGCCGGGGAATATCAGGGAGTTGCAATATACGATTGAAAAAGCTGTAATCCTGGCAGAAAAGAATGTGATAACTCCCGCAGAACTAACCCTCCATTCGGACAAGACGTTTTCACCTGACAAAGTGCCGAATTTAAAGGAAGTGGAAAGAAAAGCCATATTGGCTGCCATCTCTCAAAATGCAGAGAATCTGACGGCTGCCGCGGAACAATTAGGAATAAGCAGACAAACATTATACAACAAGTTGAAGCGTTTTAATTTCTAATGTCACATGTTCAGTATTCGTTTATACATACATATTCTTTTATGGGTATGGCTCATTGTCCTGATGTTCGGACTTGGACTGGCAGGCATTGTTTCAAAACGGGCCATCATATTGGGGATAGTTGCCGTCTTGATTGGTTTTGGGCTTGTCGGAAGGCTTGTCTACTACCTGAATTCCTACAACAGAAGAATAAAGCTCTTTTTCGATTCCATAGAAGACAATGAATCGATGCTCTATTTCCCGGAAAACTTAGATTCCCGGGAGCAGCGTTATTTACACGCATCTTTTAATCGAATATACGCATTGATTACGGAACAGAAGAAAAATGAGTTTGAACGCAAACTGCATCAAAAAGAATATGAGTCCTGGGAAAAACTTATGCGGGTATTGACCCATGAAATAATGAATTCCATCACCCCTATCGTCTCACTCTCCGAAACGCTTCTTTTTTATTTTCAAACTGAAAGTATTCCAAGAAACGCCAAAGAGATTACAGACCTTACTATCGGAAAGACAATACGCGGTTTGGAAACAATTAAAAATCAAGGACAAAACTTGATCTTTTTCACAGAGTCTTACAGGCAATTCGCCCGTTTGAAACAACCCGAGCCCGGCTATTTTTCGTTGACGAATTTGATGCAAGACATTCAGATACTATACCAAGAAGAACTGCTGCAACAGCACATAGATTTCTCCATTGACTTTTCCCAACCCGGTATACAGGTCTATGCAGACGAAGGCATGTTATCGCAGGTTCTAATCAATCTGTTGAAAAATGCCATACAAGCTCTTGTGGGACAATCGGATAAAAAGATACACATAAAGGTATATGGTAAAGAAATGACACTGTTCATACGTGTAACGGATAATGGTCCCGGCATCCCATCCGATTTGATGGAAGACATTTTCATTCCCTTTTTTACAACTAAAACGAACGGAACCGGCATTGGCCTTAGCTTGTCCCGACAAATCATCCGTATGCACGGAGGAGAATTGTCTGTAACCTCACAACCCTATCACGAAACCACATTCACAATTTCATTACCTTTGCATACAAGGCTATAAAGGCACTGCCCTCTGTTTTCAAATCGGGATGAACTTTTTACGCAACA
>CASDXG010000099.1 GCA_949285025.1 uncultured Bacteroides sp.
GGAATCTTGTAACTGATATAAATTGTAACATATGGGTTCAACAAAACAATAGCGGCTGATACTATTAGGTTCATAGTGACAGTCGCTATTGTTGTATATAAAGGTTTAATACCTGTAGTTGGCCGAATACTTACAGAAAAACGCTCTCACCCCTCTGTAAAAACTTCACTGCGTTTTATGTAAAATATCACAGAGCAAATTCTCATTCATCCTGCCTCCTGTCAGGACAAAAGCCTGATAGCGGGTATTTTCACATACAGGCGTTAAAGACAAATACCCGTTTTTTATAAACCGGCCATCCAACTGTAAAGGGAATAAGCGCTTCATTTCAGAATGAAACTTAAGCGCATCGCCATCAGCATTATAGTATTCTATAGAAAACTGCCCCTGCGAACCGGGATACAGATAACGCTCTGTCAGAACATGAGCCACTACCCCCATATTCATTCTCAAATTAATTTCCACACAAGGATGCAATAAAAAAGTATTTTCCTCTTCACATACCATCATATCCACCCCAAAATATCCGCAATAATTACCGGCAAACAATGCAGGCAACAACATCATTAAACGCTCCCTGACTGCATGTAATTTATCGATTGAGATATAATGAGACAGTATTTGCTCGATCTGCCGGTCAGAAGCAAGCAGATTCCCTTTGTAACTGCCTCGGGTATCTGTCTCAAACAAAGAATAACCTATAAATTTCACCGAATTCTTCTCATCACAGAAAAATTCCATTGCAAAATCTAACTGCCGGCGATAATACGGTTCCGCAATGACAGCTTTCTGCGTACGTAATATCCGGGAGACCCAGCCTTCAGCCGAGCGATTCCAATGCATGCTGTCGATCATCAACAATCCGCGTCCGCTTCCCGACCAGGGTGCTTTTAAAACAACTTTATCCCAAACGGAGAAATATTTCTTCACTTCCTCCAAAGTCGTGCAAACATACGATTCTCCACAAACAAAATCAAAATCAGATAACATTTTAAGCACATCCCTGCAACATTGACGTCCCGATAAAATCTGTATCCTTTTCATTGCTTCATCCGATAAAAGAACATTCTCGTTCACTCCGGCCTCACGCAAGCGGTGCAACAGTGCAGGATTCCATCCCCAAACTTCATACGGATACGACAGAAATTTTGTAGTCCATTCCACTCTTGACAACCACTCATCCGGTAAATCTTCACAAGATAGCGCCTCTACGCGCGATAAAGAATCGACTTTTATCACAGCCTCTTCATCGGCATACCATGCCGGAAGCACCGACAAATCGTCAGCCATGCGGATAATTTCTGCCGGTGCTTTATAGAAACATGAAAAATTCGCCAGCGCCATATCGTGTTCGGGATTGAAAAAATAGATTTTTTTCATCTTCTCCACTAAATAATATTTTGAAAAACAAAGGTATATTAAAAAGAATATTTTGCCAACTCCGGTTTGCAATATAGTGAAGTATTTGTATATTTGCAGCAGAGAATCATAAGTTCATGGAAACATTTTACAAGACACATAATTACCTTGTTGAGCATACCAACGCTCCTGTCCGCCGTGATTTAATGGATCAAATCGACTGGAACCACCGTCTGATAGGAATAAAAGGGACACGAGGCGTAGGGAAGACAACATTTCTATTGCAATACGCAAAAGAGAAGTTCGGTTTAGATCGCTCGTGTCTGTATGTAAACATGAACAACTTCTACTTCTCACAAATCAGTCTTGTAGATTTCGCAGGAGAATTCGTCAAACGAGGGGGCAAAGTATTATTGATAGATCAAGTATTCAAACTTCCGGATTGGAGCCATGATCTTCGCACATGCCACGAGCGATACCCCCAATTAAAAATCGTTTTTACAGGCTCATCTGTCATGAGATTGAAAGAAGAAAACCCCGAACTTAATGGCATCGTACAGTCTTATAATCTGCGGGGATTCTCGTTCCGGGAATTTCTGAACCTGCAAACGGGCAGCCATTTTTCCTCTTACACCCTGCATGACATCCTGACAAACCATGAACACATATGCAAGACCATTCTACCACATCTCAATCCGCTCAACTATTTTCAAGACTATATTCACCATGGGTTCTATCCATTCTTTCTCGAAAAACGGAACTTTTCGGAAAATCTGTTGAAAACCATGAACATGATGATAGAAGTAGACATACTTCTAATCAAGCAAATTGAACTGAAATATCTATCCAAAATAAAAAAATTATTATATTTATTGGCAGTAGACGGGCCTGTGGCACCAAACATCAGTCAGCTGGCAAACGACATCCAAACATCGCGTGCCACTGTAATGAATTATATCAAATATCTGGCTGATGCCCGTCTTATCAATATGGTTTACCCAGCAGGCGAGAAATTTCCCAAAAAGCCGTCTAAGATTATGATGCACAATACAAACCTAATGTATAGCATCTATCCTGTAAAAGTCGAAGAGCAAGATGTCCTTGAAACGTTTTTTGTCAACACGCTTTGGAAAGATCATAAAATAAATAAAGGAGATAAAGGTACCTCTTTCATGGTTGATAACAACATTCCTTTCCGCATTTGCGATGAAAAGAATAAATTTAAGAACAATCCTAACGTCTGTTATGCCATACATAAAACTGAGATTGGACACGGAAATCAAATCCCTTTATGGCTATTTGGCTTTTTATACTAATAAATACAATGATATATCAGTACAATAACTTAATTATATAATAGTAATAATATGACTAAACAGAAAAAATTTATCACTTGCGACGGTAATGAAGCTGCAGCTCATATCTCGTATATGTTTACAGAAGTTGCCGCCATCTATCCGATCACCCCATCATCTACAATGGCTGAACATGTAGACGAATGGGCCGCTGCCGGCCGTAAAAACATCTTCGGCGAAACGGTTTTAGTGCAAGAAATGCAATCTGAAGGCGGAGCAGCCGGTGCAGTTCACGGCTCATTGCAAGCAGGTGCACTCACTACTACTTACACAGCATCTCAAGGATTGCTGCTAATGATACCGAACATGTATAAAATCGCCGGAGAGCTTTTACCGTGTGTATTCCATGTTTCTGCACGTACACTGGCATCTCATGCATTATGTATCTTCGGAGACCACCAAGACGTAATGTCTACGCGCCAGACAGGTTTTGCCATGTTGTGCGAAGGTTCAGTACAAGAAGTTATGGATTTAGCCGGTGTTGCACACCTTTCTACAATCAAATCAAGAGTTCCGTTTGTTAACTTTTTCGATGGTTTCCGCACATCACACGAAATTCAGAAAATCGAGAAATTAGACAACGAAGACCTTGCGCCGCTCATCGACCAAAAAGCACTCGCAGAATTCCGCAGCCGTGCATTATCACCCAATAAACCGGTAGCACGCGGTATGGCTGAAAATCCGGATCATTTCTTCCAACACAGAGAATCATGCAATTCTTTCTATGATGCAGTGCCCGCTATCGTAGAAGAATATATGAATGAAATCAATAAAATAACGGGACGTAATTACGGATTGTTCAACTATTATGGTGCAGAAGACGCAGAACGTGTCATCATCGCCATGGGTTCTGTAACCGAAGCCACCCGTGAAGCCATCGACTATCTCGTAGCTAAAGGCGAAAAAGTTGGTCTGGTTGCAGTTCATCTGTATCGTCCGTTCTCTGCAAAACACTTCCTTGCTGCTGTACCGAAAACGGCTAAACGCATTGCAGTCCTTGACCGTACCAAAGAACCGGGAACCATTGGCGAGCCACTTTACATGGACGTAAAAGAATGTTTCTACGGAAAAGAGAATGCTCCTCTCATCGTAGGCGGACGCTATGGACTTGGCTCAAAAGATACTACTCCGGCTCAAATTCTGTCGGTTTACGAAAATCTTGCATTACCAACACCGAAAGATCACTTTACAATCGGTATCGTAGACGATGTAACATTCACCTCTCTGCCACAAAAAGAGGAAATCGCCTTGGGCGGTGAAGGCATGTTTGAAGCAAAATTCTACGGTTTAGGTGCAGACGGAACAGTCGGAGCAAATAAGAACTCCGTAAAAATCATCGGTGACAATACAGACAAATACTGTCAGGCATATTTCTCTTACGACTCCAAGAAGTCGGGAGGTTTCACATGCTCCCACCTGCGTTTCGGAGATCATCCCATTCGGTCAACTTATCTGGTGACAACTCCTAACTTCGTTGCCTGCCACGTTCAGGCATATCTGCACATGTATGATGTAACACGCGGGCTTCGTAAAAATGGAACATTCCTTTTAAATACGATTTGGGAAGGCGAAGAATTGGCAAAGAACCTGCCGAACAAAGTAAAAAAATACTTTGCTGACAACAATATTACGGTATATTATATCAATGCCACGAAGATCGCGCAAGAAATCGGCTTGGGAAATAGAACAAATACCATCTTGCAATCTGCATTCTTCCGCATCACCGGCGTCATTCCTGTAGACTTGGCTGTAGAACAGATGAAGAAATTCATCGTAAAATCGTATGGAAAAAAAGGAGAAGACGTTGTCAACAAGAACTATGCAGCTGTAGATCGCGGTGGAGAATACAAGCAATTAACAGTAGATCCGGCATGGTCTAACCTGAGTATCGAGGCAGCCGAAAAGAACAACGACCCTGCATTTATTAATGAAGTCGTTCGTCCGATCAATGCACAAGACGGAGATTTGTTGCCTGTCTCAGCATTCAAAGGTATCGAAGACGGTACTTGGTACCAAGGAACGGCAAAATATGAAAAACGTGGTGTGGCAGCTTTTGTTCCGGAATGGAATCCAGAGAACTGTATACAGTGTAATAAGTGCGCATATGTATGTCCTCATGCAGCCATCCGTCCGTTCATTCTTGATGCAGAAGAGCAAAAAAATGCAAACTTCACGATGCTGAAGGCTGTCGGAAAACAATTCGACGGTATGACGTTCCGCATGCAAGTTGATGTTCTTGACTGCTTGGGTTGCGGTAACTGCGTCGATGTTTGTCCCGGAAATCCGAAGAAGGGTGGAAAAGCTTTGACCATGACCCATTTAGAAAGTCAGTTAGGCGAAGCGGCCAACTGGACATACTGCATAGAGAATGTCAAGAGCAAACAAAACCTTGTTGACATCAAAGCAAATGTTAAGAACTCACAATTTGCGACACCGCTCTTTGAATTCTCTGGCGCATGTTCCGGATGTGGCGAAACTCCATACGTGAAATTAATTTCACAGCTATTCGGAGACCGTGAAATGGTATCCAATGCAACCGGATGTTCTTCTATTTATTCAGGCTCAGTTCCCTCCACTCCTTATACAACAAACGAGCAAGGACAAGGACCGGCATGGGCAAATTCATTATTCGAAGACTTCTGCGAATACGGTATGGGTATGGAACTTGCGAACAAGAAATTACGCAACCGTCTGGAAGATGCCATGAAGGCTGCAATCGCCAATGAAAATACTCCGGAAGAATATAAAGCAGCATTCCAAGAATGGATTGACGGACGCAACGATGCAGACAAGAGCAAAGCTGCAGCAGAAAAGATTATTCCGATGGTAGAAGCTGCTAAAGATAAATGCGAATACTGCGCTACCATCAACGAATTTAAAGATTATCTGATCAAACGCTCACAATGGATTATCGGTGGCGACGGCGCATCTTACGATATAGGTTACGGCGGCCTCGACCACGTAATCGCATCTGGTGAAGATGTCAATATCCTGGTTCTTGATACCGAAGTATATTCTAATACGGGAGGACAGTCTTCAAAAGCAACGCCGCTCGGCGCAATTGCAAAATTCGCCGCATCGGGCAAACGGGTTCGTAAGAAAGACTTGGGACTGATTGCTACGACATACGGATATGTTTACGTGGCACAAATTGCAATGGGTGCCGACCAAGCACAAACATTGAAAGCTTTGCGTGAAGCAGAAGCTTATCACGGACCGTCATTAGTTATCGCTTATGCCCCATGTATCAACCATGGTCTTAAAGCCGGTATGGGAAAATCACAGGCAGAAGAAGCTAAAGCTGTTGAATGTGGTTACTGGCATCTGTGGCGCTTTAATCCGACCTTGGAAGAAGAAGGAAAGAATCCGTTCTCTCTCGACTCAAAAGAACCGAACTGGGATAATTTCCAAGATTATCTAAAAGGCGAAGTCCGTTTTGCTTCTGTAATGAAACAATATCCAACAGAAGCCGCCGACTTGTTCGCTGCATGCGAGGATATGGCAAAGAAACGCTATGCTTCATATAAACGCATGGCTGCAATGGACTGGAGCAACGAAGAATAATTCTTTCAAGAAAAATCCATAATAAAAAACATCCGCTTCTGAAAGACGAAACGGATGTTTTTTTATTACAATAAAAACGTCCGGTTGTTTTTTCGAAAAAAACACTATATTTGTGAAAAATAAAACGACATCTTTTAATAAAGAATGTAATCTTTTTCTATAAAACATAGCTTCTATTAATTTTTTCATATCAAGAATGACAAAATCGTATACATATCTACCATCAAAACCCCGTTATGAAATATTAGACGGTCTGCGCGGAGTAGCAGCAATTCTCGTTCTTATTTATCATTTACTCGAACCGTATGCGGCAAGTCCTGCAAAGCAGACATTCCTAAATCACGGATACCTTGCTGTAGATTTTTTCTTCCTCCTGTCAGGCTTCGTCATCGGATACGCCTACGACAACAGGTGGGATAAAATGTCTCTCAAAGATTTTTTCAAACGCCGGATTATTCCTTTCACGCATCAATTTCCGTATCACGTTAAGAGGCGGTTTCTGGTGGTGTTCTTTGGGACTTTTAGTCCTGTTGTTCATGCCGCGTATCGGCGGAGAAAGTCACATGTGGATGAACGGAATTTATGAAGCGACTTGCATCATACTGCTCTTCCCTATCGTTGTTTCCATAGGAGCCGGCAGTCAGATTACAGATAAACGTTCAACAGCCGTATGTAATTTCTTGGGGAATCTGTCATATCCTCTTTACATTACGCATTATTCTTTTATTTATTTATATTGGGCGTGGATATCTGAGCATAAAGATGCACCGGCAAGTCAGCACGTATTCTTAGGTGTTTCCATATTCTTTCTGGCAATCGGAATCGGATATGCAGCCATGAAACTTTATGACATTCCTATAAGAGAATGGTTAACCCAAAGGTTTCTGAAAAGAAATAAAGCAAAATAAGAAAAGACGTAAATATATCTCATAGACATCAACTTTTTTACAACATGAAAAACAATCTACTTCCCGGTATCATTGGAATATTCGGATTCCTTTCTTTCAATGCAATCCCTCCATGCCACGCACAAGATGTATCAATCTTGGTAAAACCGGATAAAATTGAACAGACAATCACCCCCTTTTTGTATGGAGCCTGCATCGAAGATGTTAATCACGAAATCTACGGAGGTTTATACGATCAAAAGGTATTCGGCGAAAGCTTTGAGGAACCTGTTCCCTCTCCAAATATCGATGGTTTTTCAACATATGAAGGCACATGGAACGTACAAGGCGATGAATTGACAGTAAAACCGCATCCGGGTGCAAAGCTTGTCTATAACCCGATGAACATCAGAAAAGGATATGCAGAAACATCTATCCGCTTTGATGGCAGAGGTGACAACGCCGGTTTTATCATCCATCTGTCGCAACCCGGAAAAGGAGCTGATAATTTTTACGGATACGAGATAAGCTTATCGGCCGACGGACAGAAAATCGTGATCGGAAGTCACCAGAATAATTTCAAATCAATGGCCGAAATCCCGGTAAAATGTCTTCCCCAAAACTGGAACAGATTGAAAGTATCAATGCATGAAAACGATACGATAGAAGTATTCTTAAATAACAAAAGTGTTTACAAATTCCATAACATCAACAATCAGCTTCAAGAAGGAAACATTGCACTCCGCACGTGGAATTCAAATGTCCGCTTCCGTGACATCAAACTGTACGATGGGGTTGTAGAAAAGACGATATCCCTACGGAGCACTCCGAGTATATCAGTCAGTGCTGCATGGGATGCTATCCGGACAGGAAGCGTAAGAACGAGATTTGGACTGGATATGCAGCAGGCTTTCAACGGGAAAAATTCACAGACCATTGAGTTACTTTCCGGCACAGGAACCGTAGGAATAGCCAATTCCGGC
Source organism: uncultured Bacteroides sp. (assembly GCA_949285025.1). Taxonomy (GTDB): domain Bacteria; phylum Bacteroidota; class Bacteroidia; order Bacteroidales; family Bacteroidaceae; genus Phocaeicola. The sequence continues at coordinate 8,149 of CASDXG010000099.1, forward strand.
CTGAACCGGTGGGGCATATCCGTCAAAAAAAAAATCAAATGTATCAAGGACGTCTTTACCTGAAAGGCACAAATTTAGAGGGAAAAGTCATTGTCGCTTTACAAAACCAAAACGGAACGATAGAATATGCACGACAAGAAATAGAACATATCAACAATACATGGAAACGTTATTGGCTCAAGCTAATAAGCAATACAACCGATCCTCATGCACGATTAGCCATCTACATTGACCGTCCGGGTAAGCTTTGGATTGACCAAGTAACCCTAATGAACTCGAAAGAGAACCAATTTAAAGGATTACCTTACCGAAAAGATATTGCAGAAGCAATGGTCAACGAAGGATTGACATTCTTACGTTATGGCGGGACAATGATAAATGCTCCTGAATACCGCTTCAAGAAAATGATTGGAAATCCCGACAATCGCCCCCCGTACAAAGGACATTGGTACACCTATTCCACGAATGCCTTCGGCATCGAAGACTTTCTTAAATTCTGTGAAGCAGCAGGTTTTACACCCGCCTTCGCCATCAACATAGAAGAAGATCCTCAAGACATCGCCGATATGGTAGAATACCTAAATGGCTCTGTTTCCACAAAGTGGGGGAAAAAACGGGCGCAAAACGGACATCCTGCCCCCTATCAGGTAAAATACATCGGCATAGGCAATGAAGAAGTACTCTTTAACGGAGACAATGCCCAAGAATATGACCACTATATAAACCGCTTTTTGCTCCTATACGATGCAATCAAACACAAAGACCCTTCCATAAAACTTATCAGCACTGCCTGGTGGCGTCCTGAATCTCCTAATATGGAGCGGGTATTCAAAGCGCTTGACGGAAAAGCAGACTACTGGGATTTCCATCCTTGGGCGGATGATTTAGATACAGGAAAGAAAGTGGAAGCCGAACTGAAACGAATGAAAGAACTCTTCCTAAAGTGGAATCCTAACACAAAAATCAAATGTGCAATCTTCGAAGAAAACGGTAATACACATAATATGCAACGGGCTTTAGGCCATGTCACCCTCCAGAATGCGGTAAGACGTATGGGTAATTTCGTCCTGACATCGTGTGCGGCAAATGCACTCCAGCCCTACAAACAGAATGACAACGGATGGGACCAAGGACAAATATTCTTTACCCAAAACCAAGTTTGGGGGATGCCGCCTTATTATGCTCAGCAAATGGCATCCCGCTATCACCAACCTTTCTTAATAGAAAGCAGAATCTCCGGTCAGAAAAACGAACTTGATGTAACAGCAACACGCAGCAAAGACGGAAAAACTATCGTATTACACATTGCAAATACCGACAGTACAGCCGTCTCTACCTGTATTGATCTTGACAATTTCAGCCCCATATCAGAGTCACTCTCTATCACCCTTTCCGGGAAACTACAAGATATCAATACTCCCAATGAGCCTCAACGAATCTTCCCCGTAGAACAAATTCTGCAAGAAAGCGACCGGAAATTCTACATGATACAACCATATTCATACACAATTCTTGTATTCAAAAAAGAATAAGTCATCCATATTCTTCAGACATAACAGATAAAAAACAGTAATAACAATTATTTATCATATGAAAAGGAACATTATCTATTGCCTGTTTATCGGAATAATAACCGGAATAGGACAACCAACAGCACAAGCACAAGAACCTGCATCATTTACTCTTCCCACGCCGTGGACAGAAAAAGTCTTAAAGGAAAATATTCCCCTTCCTGAATATCCCCGCCCTCAAATGGAACGTTCCGAGTGGATGAACTTAAACGGAATGTGGAGTTACATAGGAGGAAAAGAACTGGCAGACCCGACAACGGCATCGCAACCTCCGCAGTTCACCAACGCTCAAAACATCCGTGTTCCTTTCCCGCCCGAAGCAGAATTATCCGGTATCAATAAAAAAGGAGAAACTTTCATGTGGTATAAACGACAGTTTACTGTCCCCTCTTCATGGAAAGGCAAACATATTTTACTGAATTTTGGTGCAGTAGACCGCATCGCATCCGTGTTTGTCAACGGGGAAAAGGTAGGCACACATACCGGAGGATACAATGCGTTCAGCTTTGACATAACCGCCTTTCTAAAAAAAGGCGAGAACGAACTGGTTGTAGGCGCCTACGACCCTAATGACGGAAAAGCAGCATGCGGGAAAAACGGGCCCAGAGGCGACTATACTTACACATCGGGCATTTGGCAAACCGTATGGATGGAACCGATTGAAAAGCAACACATTTCGCAAATCAAACTGATTCCGAACCTAAAAGAAAACTGTCTGGAGGTAACAATACAGACAAATGAAAAAGGAAATAACAAAACAATCGTTGCGGAAGCCGAAGAAGGAGGAACCATCATTTCCCAAGCAAAAGGAAATGCCGGAGAAACATTCAAGCTCCCTATAAGCAATCCCCATCTCTGGAGTCCCGATGATCCTTTCCTATACCGGCTTAAACTAAAATTAGTTTCAAATAACGGAAAGGTTATTGATGAAATAAAATCATACTTCGGTATGCGCTCTCTCGAAATAAAAAAAGTAAACGGCATCAACCGCCCGCTGTTAAACGGAGAATTTGTATTTCATATCGGATTACTTGATCAAGGATATTGGCCGGACGGAATCTTTACAGCCCCGACCGATGATGCCCTACTATTCGATATTGAATTAGCCAAACGCTCCGGATTTAATGTCATCCGCAAACACATTAAGGTGGAACCTCAACGATGGTATTACCACTGCGACCGATTAGGTCTCATGGTATGGCAAGACATGCCTAATCTTTGGGAACCGGACGGGCAAGATTCCATATCCATCCGCTCACAATTCCGCGAAGAGTTTAAGGTAATGATAGACCAACATATCAGCTCTCCATCTATTGTCATGTGGGTTCCATTCAATGAAAACTGGGGAGCTTTTGAGGCAACCGATATTACAGCATGGACAAAACAATACGATCCTTCACGTTTGGTAAACGGAATATCCGGATTTAATTATGCTCCGGGCTATCGAAAAGCATACGGAGATCCGGGGAACGGAGATTTTGTTGACAAGCATCATTATGGAAACATCGAATCGAACGCTATGCCGAAACCCGATGAAAAGCGAGCCGCATCATTGGGAGAATTCGGAGGAAAAGGCTTGTTCGTACGCGGACATTTATGGCCTGTTCCAAACAATGCCTACGAAATGATGACAACAAAAGAGACGCTGACAGAGAAATATATCCTGATGATGAACCAACTTGAACAAATGATTAAGTACGAAGGTTTGAGTGCAGCCATTTATACGCAGACAACCGATGTGGAACATGAAATAAACGGCTTGGTTACTTACGACAGACAAATAGAAAAAATGAATCTGGACAAAGTCAAAGAAATTAATCAGGACGTCATAAAATGCACACGACAAAAACCATAAACCAAATCGTCTGGCTTAGCATCTGTTAAGCCGGACGATTTTCTTTTCCTCTTTTTATCGCTGTCATTTCCCGAAAACGACACGTTCTTTTCATAAAAACATGCCGCCCTTTCCTTATAGACAAAAGCAACTTTCTTCTATTAAATCAAGGCAATACCATCATAAAATCAACAGCTACGGGCAAATGGTCGCTATACCCTCCATGATAACGCATGCCACGATAGGTACGGAATGGTATATCTCCCCCATAAACATCGTCTTCTTCCAATAAAAACGGGTATTCTAAAATAACAGCCTTTTCCGTATCTGTATAAATTGCCGAACGTTTATCCAACAAGGTTCCGCTTACGATTATCTGATCAAACAGGCTCCATTCCCCGCGATAACAATATGTACCGTTTTTCTTCCCACGCATCAGGTTATAAAGCTCTCCTTTTTCTACCAGCCTTTCAGGCTTGCCTGCCCGCAAAATCTCGGATAAAGCACGGTCATCCGGAGTATCATTAAAGTCCCCCATCACAAGAATATAAGAAGAAGAACGCTTTTCCTGTATGGAATCAACCTCATGACGTAAACAGGATGCTGCAAGCATCCGGAAAGATTCGCTTGCTTTTACACCTCCGGAACGTGAAGGAAAATGACATACAAATACATCCAAGGTATCCCCCGTTGCGATTCGCCCCGCAACATGCAATATATCTCTGGTAGGCTTATACCCATATTCGCGAAAAGGGATACGGACAGAACGACTTTCTAATAAGCGGAATGTCTCCGGCTGATAAAGAAGCGCAACGTCAATCCCTCGCTCGTCTTCCGAAGAAGTCATAACAAACCGATACCCTACTTCACGCAAAGGTGAATATCTCACCAATGTCTTTAAACAATAATCATTCTCCACTTCACACAATCCAACCAAATCAGGAGCATAAGAAACGGATGATGTCAATATGACTTTCGCTATTTTATTCACCTTCTCATAAAAGCGTCCGGAAGTCCATCCGCGTATGTTTCCCGGCAAATATTCCGTATCATTTTTCAAAGAATCATGTCGGAAATCGAATAAATTCTCAACATTATATCCGACCGCCCGAAAGACTTGCTGTGCTGCAACTTCAAAAAAGTTGCAGCACAAAACAAATATCATACAAAAAATCTTGAATCTATACTTCATCATTTAGAAGGGATATGTGTCAGAATATCCAATAAATGATGCCAGAATCTGTCAACAGAAGGAATAAACATGCACTCATCCGGAGAATGTACGCCACGCAATGTAGGACCGAAAGACACCATATCGAGTGAAGGATACTTTTCAAGAAATAAACCACACTCCAGTCCGGCATGAATTGCTTTAATCTTCGGCTCAACAGCAAACAGCCGTTTATAACTTTCGACCGCAATTCTCAATATTTCCGAATCCTTGTTCGGTTTCCAACCCGGATATCCGTCACCCGTAGTAACCGTTGCTCCTCCCAACTCAAACGCAGAACGTACCATCTGTGACATATCTTTTCTGGAAGATAATATAGAACTTCTCTGGCTCGTTCCCACAACAATTTGTCCGCCTTCCTGCTTCACTGAAGCCAGATTTGAAGATGTTTCCACCAAACCTTCTATATCTTGACTCATAGCATACACACCATTATGCACAGCATATATTGAATGTAAGAAACGCATCATCTCATCTTTTTTCATCACCTCGCGCCTCTTTGTCTCAGACTCTAAATCCATCTGCAAATTAGGTTCCGATACAGCAAATTCATTTTCAACTTCCGCCAGAAAAACATTTAAATCAATCCGCACAGATTCTTTATCCTCCATCGGGACAGCGCAAACAGCATAAGCCTCACGCGGTATCGCATTATGAAGATTCCCGCCGCCAATTTCACACAAATAAAAATCATATTTCTGTGAAAGCTGCATTAAATAACGGTTAAGCAACTTATTCGCATTCGCACGGTTCTTATTGATATCATCTCCCGAATGTCCTCCTACCAAACCTTTTACCGTAACTTTAAAAAAGAAATAACCATCGGGAGCCGAAATCATCGGGCACGGGAAACTTGCAACAGTTCCGGCACCTCCCGCACATCCTATAAACAATTCACCTTCTTCTTCCGAATCTAAATTTATAAGAATATCGCCCGTCATAAAACCTTTTTTTAAAGCAAATGCACCTGTCAGCCCCGTCTCTTCATCCACCGTAAACAAACATTCTATCGGCCCATGAATAATGTCATCCGATGCCAAAACAGCCAACTGAGTAGCCATGCCTATTCCATTATCCGCACCTAAAGTCGTTCCCTCAGCTTTCAGCCAATCTCCATCTATATATGTCCGTATCGGATCAACCTCGAAGTCATGCTCCGTCTCTTTATTCTTTTCACACACCATATCCATATGCGACTGAAGCACCACCTTTTTTAAATGTTCCATTCCGCAAGTTGCAGACTTTCTAATTAAGACATTGCCCGCTTCATCTGTAGCATAGGATAAGTTATGCGTACAGGCAAAGTCTTCCAGATACTTTCTAATCTTATCTTCCTTCTTCGACGGACGGGGAATTTTGCATATTTCTTCAAAATAATGAAATACAATCGTTGGTTTTAAATCAATCTTTTCCATAATACACAATCTATAAGTAAATGTTTTCTCAAAATTTCACCATGCAAAAATACGTTAAATTGCAGTTCCTCCCTGTGAGAATAATGTTTTTTTCAAATAAAAAACAAACGGAATACTTGTAAAAACTATATATTTGCACCACAAATTTAATGGAAATGCTTAATACAATCCTCATAACGGTGTTAATAGTTGCTATCTGCGTAGCTTTATTATCCGTAAAAATACTTTTTAAAAAAGGAGGACGTTTCCCCAATACGCATGTAAGCGGAAACAAAGCGCTACGTCAAAAAGGCATCGGATGCGTACAGTCCCAAGACCGTGAGGCGCAAGCAGCCAACCCACATGCTATTCCGGAGCGAAAAAGCATTAGAGACAAAGAGAATATTAACTAATTAAGATATAAACATTTATGAAAAAAACGAAGTATATCCTGAATGGATTTTTAACTTTGGCTGTCATGTTTTTATTTACCCAATGTGCCGAAAAGGAACCTAAAGACACACAAACACCTGCAACGGCCGCAAACAATGGAACATCAAACATGAAAATTGCCTACGTAGAAATCGATTCTTTACTAACCAAATATCATTTCTGGAATGATTTAAACGAGATCATGATTAGAAAAGAAGAGAACATCCGTACCACTTTAAACGAGAAAGCCAAAGAATTAGACGGGGAAATCAGAGAATTTCAACGTAAGCTTCAAAACAATGGATTCGTAAGTCAAGAACGAGCAGAACAGGAACATATGCGAATAACCAAGAAGCAACAAGACTTACAACAGCTGCAAGAGAAACTGACAAACGAGCTTCAAACCGAGAATCAAAAGAACAGTCTGCAATTAAGAGACTCAATAAATTCTTTCTTGAAAATATACAATAAAGACAAAGGGTACGATTTAATCATCAGTAATTCAGGTTTTGACAACCTGTTATATGCGAATCCGGCATTCAATATTACGGATGAAATTGTTACCGGACTGAACAATCGTTACAACCCGAGCGCCGCAAAAAAATAAAAGACCGTTTCACATAATACAAAACCTCCCGTTGTTCTTGAAAAAACAACGGGAGGTTTTGTTATTCTATCGCATAGAAACTGACAAACAAACAGCGCTTTCATCGTTTATAATCTGATCCGCTGTTTATAAAATGCAAAGCGGGATAACACATCATGCACGAACCGATAAGTTTCCGTCCCACGAAAATAACCGTTTTTACACACGGAATCCTGATAAAACTCAGGTTCACTCTTAAGCAAGACATAATGCGCCACATTATTTTCCCATACATTTTTATCCCGTCCATACTTTTCCGTCAAGGCTATTGCATCCAAAATATGACCGGTTCCCGCATTATAAGAAGCCAAAACAAACTTTGCACGTTCGTTTTCATCCGGCACATCCTGAAAAGTCGACTGCAATAACTTTATGTATTTCACTCCTCCCTTAATGCTTTCTTCGGGTTCTCTCTCTTTTCCTACGGGGACTCCCATTGCATGGGCCGTACGCGGCATCAGTTGCATCAGCCCTTTTGCTCCTGCCCACGATACGACATTTGGATTAAAATTTGACTCTGTATAAACTAAAGCGGCCAACAAACGCCAATCCCAATTTATTTCTTTCGCATACTTCCTAAACAAGTCATCATAAGATGATATCCTTCCTTCCTCAACAGAAAGAATCGATCCGGGAACAGCCTGCTTATTCAGTTCAAAATATCTGTGCTCGGCAGCCTTTACCTCCGCTGAATTCCGGTTATCCTTAATCCATTTATTTATGGCCTCAGCCAGCAAAGGTGATTTTTTTCTCACAGCCCAAGCTGAACGTTGATCGAAACTTATTTGCAAATCGATATTTAAATTATGATAATATGTCCGGTTTATCTTTGCAACATCATTATTGGCAATCGTATAATCAATCATCCCATCTGACACTGCTGTTATCAAGCCTTCCACCGTAATGCTGTCCGCTGTCAACTTACATATATCGATACCTCCCCCAAGTTCTTCATTTAAATTCAATAAACGATCATAATACTTTCCCGGTCGCACATAAACTTTTTTCCCCACCAGCTGCGTAACATCCGTTAAAAGTTCCTTTCCTTTCCGCTGGATAAGTACCTGATGCGTAATTTTTTCTTCTCCGCAATAGATTAATTTTTCCTTTCCTTTATTGGTTATTGCCAAATCATAAGCGATCAAATCCCCCGCTCCGGCCAATAAACTGTCAACCATTTTTTCCGGATTATCAATTACCTTAACTCTCAAATTCAGTCCCATTGCCTGAGAAAAAAACTTAGCCAGTTCATATTGAAACCCCATAGATTCACCGCGATAATCGAAAAACGAAGTAGAAGTATTCGCTGTTAATATCACCAACTCCCCTCGTTCTCTAATCTGCGGCAAATCATCGTCCAACAGTTCCGCCTGCTTCCCTTCCCTGCCAAAACCACAGGCCGACAAAGTCATCACAAAAAAAACAAATAAACAACTATATATTTTAGTCACAATAATATTTTTCAGGAAACGGCAGATAAACATAGATTTATTCCAATAATTAATTATACATTTGCATAGAGACAAATGTACTATAAATCATTTTAAAGAACAAATCATGATTAAACACCTCGTTTTATTCAAATTAAAAGAAACACTCCCTAAAGAGACAAAAACTGAAATTTCAAATCAATTCAAAGAAGCAATCGAGTCTCTGCCATCTGTAATTAAAACCATCCGGCACATCCGTGTGGCTCAAAACATTAATCCGGAAGAAAGATGGGATATTTGCTTAGACAGCGACTTCGACACTTTAGAAGATGTCAAAGCCTATGCCATACATCCGGCACATGTTGCAGCTGCAAATATCATCAAAGAATATAAACAAGACCGCGCTTGCGTAGACTATGAATACTGATTTAAACAAAAAGAAATGAAAAAAATCATCAATCCCTGGAAAGGAATAAAAGGATATTTCTGCTTCGGGTGCTCTCCCGATAATGAAGCCGGCTTAAAAATGGAGTTTTATGAAGAAGGAAACGAAGTGATAAGCATGTGGCATCCCGAAGCCAGATATCAAGGTTGGCTAAATACATTACACGGAGGAATCCAAGCAGTCTTATTAGACGAAATCTGTGCTTGGACAGTTGTCCGCAAACTACAGACAACAGGCGTCACGTCAAAAATGGAAACACGCTACCTGAAACCTGTAAAAACGACCGATGATTTCATTACCTTAAAAGCATCTGTCAGGGAACAAAAGCGAAACCTTGTCACGCTTGACGCATGCATTATCGATAAAGAAGGAGACATCTGCACGCGTGCAACATGCATTTACTATACATTCCCTCCGGAAAAAGCTAAAACAGAAATGTTTTTCTGCGGTTGCGATGTGGAAGACCAAGAGGTAACACCGGCAAAATAATAGCAAAGACAAAAAAAACATAATAAAAATTTGGAATCATAGAATTTATAACATACTTTTGTCAAGCAGAAATTGATTAATTATTAAATGAAATACTTTATCGCACATCAGCACTATCATTTCCCTAACGCAAAGAAACGGTAGGCTGACGGAATGTTTTCTATAATAATACTTTTAAAAGGCTTGCCGTAAAACCGGTTGGCCTTTTTTATTATATACTCAAAAACAGAACGAATATGATTAGAATTGCCGTACAATCTAAAGGCCGTTTATTTGATGACACCATGGCTTTATTCTCGGAAGCAGATATCAAACTATCCACTTCCAAACGTACTTTATTGACACAGTCGACAAATTTCCCGGTGGAAATCCTCTTCCTACGAGACGATGACATTCCCCAATGCGTAGCAAGCGGGGTCGCAGATCTGGGTATTGTTGGAGAAAATGAATTTGTAGAACGCGCCGAAGATGCCGATATTATCTACCGTTTGGGCTTTAGTAAATGCAGACTATCGCTTGCCCTTCATAAAGACATTCCCTATAACGGTCCGGAATGGTTCAACGGCAAGAAAATAGCAACCTCGTATCCACACATTTTACAAAGCTATCTGGATAAAAACAACTTAAAATCTGAGATACATGTTATAACAGGTTCGGTAGAAATCGCTCCCGGAATCAATTTGGCTGATGCCATATTCGATATCGTCAGTTCCGGTTCCACACTCATAAGCAATAATCTAAAAGAAGTGGAAGTCGTTATGAAAAGCGAAGCACTTCTCATTGGGAACCGTAACATATCACCGGAGAAAAAAGAAATTCTGAACGAACTGCTCTTCCGCTTCGATGCCGTAAAAGCAGCCGAAGACAAGAAATACATCCTGATGAACGTACCAACCGACAAATTGCCGGAAATCATTGATGTACTTCCCGGTATTAAAAGCCCGACGATCATGCCACTCGCTACCGAAGGATGGAGCAGCGTACACACAGTTCTCGACCAGAAACGTTTTTGGGAAATCATCGGAAAATTAAAAGCTTTAGGCGCACAAGGTATTTTGGTACTTCCCATCGAAAAAATGATTCTATAAAACCGTCAAAAATAACCCGAAGAATTATGAATATCATCCTCAATCCCGAACGAAAAGAATGGAATGAATTATTAAAACGTTCCGCATTAAAAACCGACAGTATACAAGATTCTGTCTGCGAAATATTGGAACACATAAAAAAAGAAGGCGATAAAGCAGTGAAAGAGTATGAAGAAAAATTCGATAAAGCCCGTATTTCCTCACTCGCCGTATCGCAAGAAGAATTTGACAATGCAGAAAAAGAAGTAAGCGAAGAACTTAAAGAAGCTATCCATATCGCACTGAAAAATATCACGACATTCCATGCTTCTCAGAAATTTGAAGGAAAAAAAATCACCACTTCTCCGGGAGTAACATGCTGGCAAAAAGCCGTTGCCATAGAAAAAGTAGGATTGTATGTTCCGGGAGGTACAGCCCCTCTGTTCTCCACAGTGCTGATGCTTGCCACACCTGCCCGAATCGCAGGATGCAAAGAAATCATACTTTGCACTCCCCCAAACAAAGAGGGGAAAATACATCCGGCCATTCTGGATGCGGCAAAAGCAGCAGGGGTCAGCAAAATATGCCAGGCCGGAGGCGTACAAGCCCTTGGAGCTATGGCCTACGGGACAGAATCTATACCGAAAGTCTTCAAGATATTCGGTCCAGGGAATCAATATGTCACTGCAGCGAAACAGCAAGTTTCCCTACACGATGTAGCCATAGATATGCCGGCCGGCCCGTCGGAAGTTGCAGTCCTTGCCGATGAAACCGCAAATCCTGCTTTTGTTGCTGCAGATTTACTGTCACAAGCCGAACATGGAATCGACAGTCAAGCTATATTAATTACCGTCTCAAAAAGTCTTTTAGAAGCGGTTTCAGAAGAAATAAAAAAGCAATTAGCCGTACTGCCGCGTAAAGAAATAGCAGAATGCTCACTGAAAAACAGCCGACTGATACTTGTCAATCAGATGAATGACGCTATCGACATGATTAACCAATACGCACCGGAACACTTAATCATTGAGACAAAAGATTATTCCGCTGTGGCAGAGAAAATCATCAACGCGGGTTCTGTATTTTTAGGTTCCTATTCTCCTGAAAGTGCCGGCGATTATGCCTCAGGCACAAACCATACGCTTCCCACCAATGGCTACGCAAAAGCATATAGCGGAATCTCGTTAGACAGCTTCATACGTAAAATAACATTCCAGGAAGTCACAAGAAAAGGTATCGAAAATATTGGAAATGCCATTAAGATCATGGCAGCAAATGAACATTTAGATGCCCACAAGAATGCCATATCCATACGGCTAAATTCAAAGAACAATTAAAAAGAGTTTTCTCATGAAACCATTAAATGAATTAATACGCCCTAACATAGAAGCATTAAAACCTTATTCTTCTGCCCGAGACGAATATAACGGTACCGAAGCTTCTATCTTTCTTGATGCAAATGAAAACCCATATAATACACCAAACAACCGCTATCCCGACCCTTTACAACGGGAACTTAAGAAACTTATCGCCCCGATAAAACATGTCGACGTAGAACAAATCTTTTTAGGAAATGGCAGCGATGAAGCCATTGATTTAACTTTCCGGGCTTTCTGCCGACCGGGTATCGATAATGTTGTGGCAATTGACCCCACTTACGGTATGTATCAAGTATGCGCCGAAATTAATGATATTAATTACCGCAAGGTATTGCTTGACCAAAACTTTCAGTTCAAAGCAGAAGATATGCTGGCTGTTTCCGATGAAAATACCAAGCTCATGTTTTTATGCTCTCCCAACAACCCTACCGGAAACAATCTGAAAAGAACGGAAATTATAGAATTACTCAACCGATTTCAAGGCGTTGTAGTAGTGGATGAAGCCTACGCCGATTTCTCGGATGAACCGTCTTTCCTGAAAGAACTTCACAATTATCCCAATCTGATTGTACTTCAAACCTTTTCCAAAGCCTGGGGATGTGCTGCCATCCGATTGGGTATGGCTTTTGCCTCACCGGAAATTATTCAGGTTTTCAACAAAATTAAATATCCATATAACGTAAACTTTCTGACACAACAAGAAGCTATCCGCATGATGCAAAAGCACTATGAAGTCCAGCAATGGATAACATCTCTTTTAAACGAAAGGAAACATCTTATAAAAGAATTCGGAAAACTTAAATGCTGTCGTCAGATTTACCCCACAGACGCCAATTTCTTTCTCACAAAAGTTTCCGATGCAAGAAAAATTTACGATTATCTTGTAAAACAGGGAATCATTGTCCGTAACCGAACCAACGTAACTCTTTGCAAAGATTGTCTACGCATAACAATCGGTACCCGGCCGGAAAATGACACTCTGATAGAAACATTAAAAAAATATCCCGAAAACAAGGAAAATAAAGATTGCGCATGAAAAAAATACTTTTTATTGACCGTGACGGAACTTTAGTCATCGAACCTCCCACCGATTACCAACTTGATGCATTCGAAAAGCTGGAATTCTACCCCAAAGTATTCCGGAATCTATATTTCATACGCAAGAATCTGGATTTCGAATTCGTCATGGTTACAAATCAGGACGGATTAGGGACACAATCTTTTCCTGAAAACACATTCTGGCCGGTGCATAATATGATACTAAAAACATTCGAAAACGAAGGCATCACTTTCGACGATATACAAATAGACCGAAGTTTTCCCGAAGAAAACGCGCCGACACGCAAACCCGGTACAGGCATGCTTACCCGGTATTTGAATGGACAGACATACGATATCGCCGGAAGTTTTGTCATAGGAGACCGCCCTACAGATGTGGAACTTGCACGTAATTTAGGATGTAAAGCCATTTTATTACAGCCCGATAAAAGCTTGCTGAAAGAAAAGGACTTGGAAAATACCTGCGCCCTTGCCACCACAGACTGGGACAAAATTGCAGAATTTCTTTTTGCAAGCGAACGCACGGCCGAAGTCCGACGCACAACAAAAGAAACAGACATTTACATCTGCATGAATCTTGACGGAAACGGAACATGCGACATATCTACAGGATTAGGCTTCTTCGACCACATGCTTGAACAAATAGGCAAGCATGGAGGCATAGACCTTACGATAAAAGTAAAAGGAGATCTCGAGGTAGACGAACATCATACAATAGAAGATACGGCCATAGCACTGGGGGAATGCCTATATAAAGCACTCGGCGACAAACGTGGAATAGAACGTTATGGCTTCTGCCTTCCGATGGATGATTGCCTATGCCAGGTAAGCCTTGATTTCGGAGGACGGGCGTGGCTGGTATGGGATGCCGAATTTAAACGAGAGAAAATCGGAGATATGCCTACGGAAATGTTCCTGCACTTTTTCAAATCATTGAGCGATTCCGCACGGATGAATTTGAATATCAAAGCAGAAGGCGGCAACGAGCATCACAAGATTGAGGGCATTTTCAAGGCTCTGGCACGAAGCATCAAAATGGCTGTCCGCAGAGATATTTATCACTTTGAAATACCATCCAGTAAAGGATGCATATAAAGCAAAGAAAACATCAGCATAAACTTCAGCAAACAACAAAATAAAACAAGAAAGACTTCGGCACGTTTTCCTGTTTTCTACAGCAAGAAAAAACGGTAATACTATCTGTAATTTGTATCATTACACATGTAATTCTGGTTACAGCTGAAAGTCTTTGTTTTATAACTTTGCATTCGAATTAAATCATCTGAAATCTGAATGAACAAATCTCTACCGCTTATGCTCTTTTTCTGCTTTGCAATAATGCAGAGCAAAGCATCTTCCGTCAACGAACCAACTGACAGTGTCACCAAAAACCTGCCCATCGATGAAATCGTTGTTACGGGCACACGCAACCAAACCGATATCAGACATCTCCCAATGACGGTATCTGTTATCAACAGAAAAAAAATAGAATTCCGAAATGACCCGTCACTGTTGCCTATACTTTCCGAACAAATTCCGGGACTGTTTATTACTTCACGCGGAATAAAGGGATATGGAGTATCAACCGGTGCGGCGGGAGGAATCAGTCTTCGCGGTATCGGAGGCGGAGCCGCAGCACAAATGCTGATACTGATTGACGGACATCCCCAATACATGGGACTTTTCGGACATCCCATTGCCGATGCTTATCAGTCGATGATGGCCGAACGGGTAGAAGTGCTTCGAGGTCCGGCATCGGTATTATACGGTTCCAATGCGATGGGAGGAGTAATAAACATCGTAACACGGCAACAGGAACATGATGGAAACACCACCGACATCCGAATCGGAGGCGGCTCATACGGAACTGTTGAGACAGAAGTCTCAAATAAATTCCGGGAAAAACGCTTTGAAAGTATCGTTTCCGGCTCTTATAACCGCACCGACGGTCATCGGGAGAATATGGGGTTTGAACAATATGGAGGATATGCAAAGCTGATATTTTCACCGACAGACCAATGGAAACTCAGAGGTGATGTCAATCTAACTCACTTTAATGCTTCAAATCCCGGCCTCATAACCAATCCAATTCATGACAACGACTCACATATCACACGCGGAATGGCTTCTTTTGCCGCCGAGAACCATTACGACAAAACATCCGGAAGTTTGAGTCTTTATTACAATTGGGGACGGCATAAAATCAATGACGGCTACTATAACAATCAAAGTCCCAAAGATTATTTGTTCCGTTCAAAAGATTATATGGCGGGAATATCCTGGTTTCAAAGCGCAGAACTTTTTACCGGGAACAGACTTACAGCCGGAATAGACTACATGCACTTCGGAGGAAAATCATGGAATGAAATCATTCTAACCGGAGAGCATGAACCCGGGACAGACCGCCATATCAATGAAATTGCCGGATACATTGATTTCAGACAAAACATAAAAGACCTCATGACACTCGATATCGGTATCCGCGTAGATCACCATTCACAAACAGGAACAGAAGCCATTCCACAAGGAGGTATCTCTTTTCAACTCCCCAAACAAGCCAAATTAAAGGCCATGATAAGCAAAGGATACCGCAATCCGACCATCAGAGAACTGTATATGTTCCCGCCTGCCAACGACGGACTAAGACCGGAAAGGTTGATGAACTATGAAATATCTTTCACACAAAGCCGAATGAATAACAGACTTAAATATGGAATAAATGTCTTTTACATTGACGGAGACAACATCATACAAACCGTCCCGGTAAATGGGAAAATGATGAATGTAAACACAGGAAAGATAGAAAACTGGGGAACTGAAGGCGAACTTGCTTGCCAAATAACAAAAAATTGGCAAATTTCAACGAATTACAGTTGGCTAAACATGGAGCGTCCTGTAATCGGTTCTCCGGAACATAAACTCTTCGCAGGAGCAGATTTTTCAAAAGGGAAATGGGCTTTTTCTGCCGGATTACAATACATTAAAGGACTTTACACTTCCGTAGAAGAAGGAAACATGAGAACAGAAGACTTCGTTCTCCTCAACATTCGCGGGAATTACCGCCTATGCAAATTCGCAAGCCTCTATATTAAAGGAGAAAATTTACTGGCTCAACGCTATGAAATAAATCTCGGTTATCCCATGCCCAAAGCAACATTTATGGGAGGAATTCACGTGCATTTCTAAACCAACCATAAATCAAAAAAGAAAAGCCGCCGGGAAAGAAATTCTTTCCCGACGGCTCCATATCATACAAAAGTAAAATTCCTTACTGATGCTGCTCGCGCAATAAATCATTCACCGTCTTTACCGGATTAAAGGTACTCAACGGAACTTCCACAAATATAGTATTCCAATCGCTCATTGAACCATTCCATAATCCCGGAAGCTCCAACGCTTTCAAATCCTTTCCCCCTTTCGACTTATAAGAAATAAAGCCCGTCTCCTTATCGACAAACCGCGTCAAGTCAAATTTCTCGCCCTTATAATTACGTATGGCACAAACCAAATCTACCGGATTAAAGTGCGTACCTTTATCAAACATCGCTTTTTTCTCAGGATCCTTCATGTCTATTTGTGAACTTTCCAAGATTTGCAATGAAACTGTTCCGTCGGAATTATAAGCAAGGAAAGGACCTCCTCCCGGTTCTCCGACGTTTCTGACCATACCACATACACGCATCGGACGATTTAGTTTCTTACGCAAATAAATCACAAGTTCGGCATCTTCCAGATACTTGATGTCTTCCTTACGGCAATGCAGTTTCTGCTGCACAAAACGGATAATCTCTTCCAACTGCTCGTGGCTATAATGTCCCCCATCCAACAGCTCCAGATAATCGAAAGCCTGCCTCTGCAGCGAGACTAAGACACCGGCCAGTAATTTTTTATAAGCGACTGTATCATCTTTCAAACGGTCGGGTACCACATTATCTATATTTTTTATAAATACGATATCGGCATCTATGTCATTCAGATTCTCAATCAAGGCACCATGACCTCCCGGCCGGAATAATAACCTTCCATTATCACGGAAAGGTTTATTCTCCATATCTACGGCAATCGTATCGGTACTTGGTTTCTGTTCTGAGAATGTCACGTCATATTCAACGCCATATTTTGCAGCATATATCCCGAGCTTTTCATCAATAAGCCGGCGGAAAAGTTCCCTATGCTCGGCAGAAACAGTAAAATGCACATGCACATCTCCCGAGTTCCCTGCAGCATAACGTGCGCCTTCTACCAAATGTTCCTCCACAGGCGTACGCACACCATCTTCATAACGATGAAACATCAACAACCCTTTCGGTAAAGCTCCGTAATTCAAGCCTTCCGCATCCAACAGCATCGCAACTACGGTTTTATACCGACCTTCCGCCATCAGTTCGTCGACAGTCTTTCCCTCATGACTTAAACAAGCCGAATTCAAATCTGGGAAAAAAGCAAAATCATGAACATGCGTAAAGAATTTCTTTTCAAAATCGGTCACCGGCTTCTCCGATTCACCGTTCAAAAACTCAAACAAGTTCTTAAACATCCGACTCGCAGCCCCCGATGCCGGAACAAACTTTACAATTTTCACATTTCCTTTCCTGTACGAATCCCATGCGGCAGAATATATTTCCTGCTCTTTTCTATCAAGAGCAACAATACCTCCATTCGCCACAGATGCAGCAGCAAATAATCGCAAAAAAGGAAAACCTTTCTCAAAACAAGCCAATTGCTCGCGTATTCTCTCTTCTGAAATTCCCTTTCGGGATAGTAAATCTCTATCTTCCTGTGTCAACATGATATGATGTTTTTAATGTTAATCCATTGTTTCCCCTCAAAAATATTAAAAAAAAACAATAAGTACACCAAAAGCAATAGAAAAAACTATCTTTACACTCAAAGCAAATACAAACAACAATGGAAGAAAATATTTTCTTTACTTCTGAGGAACACAAGCAATTATTCGTTTTATATAGAAAACTATTACAACTGTCCGGAGAAACATTGCAACCGGATGACTGCAAACACCTGAAAAATCATCTCGTTCAAGCCATGTCTTTAAAGAAGATTCCACGAAACGAATTCGACATGAATCCGATAATAAGAGACATGCAAACAGCAGTCATAATGGCAGAAGAAATGGGAATGCGACGAGCTTCCATTTTAGGGGTCATGTTACATGATACGGTAAAAAACGGTGTCTATCCAATAGAATTCATACAAGAGGAATACGGAAAGGACGTTGCCGGAATCATTCGCGGGCTCGTAAAAATCAACAATCTGTATTCGAAAAGCCCGATTATCGAATCGGAAAATTTCAGGAACCTGTTACTTTCCTTCGCAGAAGACATGCGGGTTATCCTTATAATGATAGCCGACAGAGTAAATCTGATGAGACAAATAAAAAACAGTCCCAACGAAGAAGCCCGTCTGCAGGTTTCCAATGAGGCGGCATTCCTATACGCCCCACTCGCACACAAGCTCGGCTTATATAAATTAAAATCAGAATTAGAAGATCTTTCCCTAAAATATACACAGCACGATGTATATTATCATATAAAAGATAAGCTCAATGCAACAAAGGCCGCCCGAGATCGTTACATAGACACTTTCATCCAGCCGATACAAGAAAAGCTTAAAGAAGCCGGATTAAAATTTCATGTGAAAGGACGAACCAAATCCATTCACTCCATCTACCAAAAGATGAAAAAGCAGAATTGCCCTTTCGAAAACGTGTACGACTTGTTTGCAATCCGCATTATACTCGATTCTCCGATAGAAAAAGAGAAACAAGAATGCTGGCAAGCCTACTCCATCGTAACAGATATGTACCTCCCCAACCCTAAACGTCTGCGGGACTGGCTGTCTGTCCCGAAAAGTAACGGATATGAATCTCTTCACATTACTGTAATGGGGCCTGAAGGGAAATGGGTAGAAGTACAAATCCGGACCGAAAGAATGGACGAAATTGCAGAAAAAGGCTTGGCTGCTCACTGGAGATATAAAGGCCTCAAAGGGGAAAGCGGGTTGGACGAATGGCTAAACTCCATCAGAGAGACTTTAGAAAGTGCCGACAACGATATGGAGGCAATAGATCAGTTTAAACTGGACCTCTACAAAGATGAAGTTTTTGTATTCACACCCAAAGGCGATTTATACAAACTTCCCCAAGGAGCAACGGTTCTCGATTTTGCATTTACCATCCACACCAATTTAGGATGCCGGTGTATCGGAGCACTTGTAAACGGGAAAAACGTCCAACTGAGGCAAACGCTAAACAGCGGAGATCAAGTGGAAATTCTCACATCAAATACACAAACTCCCAAACAGGACTGGCTGAATTTCGCAACGACCTCGAAGGCGCGTACAAAAATCCGGCAGGCCCTGAAAGAAATCGCGGCCAAACAAATTCAATTTGCCAAAGAAACCCTGGAACGTAAATTCAAGAACCGGAAAATCGACTACGATGAATCAATCTTAATGCGCCTCATCCGCAAATCCGGATTCAAGACTGTAACTGACTTTTATCAGAGCATTTCCTCTGAAACAACGGATGTAAACGACGTCATAGACAAGTTTCTGGAAATGAAGAAAAAGGAAAGTGACGTAAAAGATGAAGTCATTTACCGAAGTGCCGAGAATTTCAGCATGCAACAAATGGGCGAATCTCAAAACACATTCAAAGACGATGTTCTGATCATCGACCGTAATCTGAAAGGAATTGACTTCTCTCTGGCACGCTGCTGTAACCCCATTTATGGAGATGAAGTATTTGGTTTTGTCACAATATCCGGCGGAATTAAAATACATCGTAACGACTGCCCGAACGCAAAAGAGTTGAAAGCTCGCTTCCCTTACCGCATCGTACGGGCAAAATGGGCCGGAAAGAGTCAGGGGAAACAATACCCCATTACGTTACGAATCGTAGGCCATGACGATATTGGTATCATTACAAACATCACTTCTATTATCAATAAAGAAAATAATATCCTGTTACGTTCCATAAGCATTGATTCAAACGATGGATTATTCTCCGGAATGCTGACTGTTATGGTTGATGATACCTCAAAGCTCGAGGCCCTCATAAAAAAAATAAAGGCGGTAAAAGGTGTAAAACAAGTGAACAGGGGATAATATTCATGGAATGAACTTATTTTTTTGTTAATATTCCTAAGTAATTAAAGGCTTTTATACCGAAAATAATTACCTTTAACTCGTCAAAAAATCGATGCAAATGAAAAAGACTCTTTTTACAACATTTTTTATCTTAGTCGGAATATTATTTGCATATGCGCGAGGCACTGCAAATATAGCATTTGAAACAACGACACACAACTTTGGGACATTCTCTGCAGATACTCCCGTTGTAACATGTAAATTTAAATTCAAAAATACCGGAGATGGCCCATTGGTAATTCATCAGGCCATCGCCTCTTGCGGATGTACTGTCCCGAAATATCCGAAAAATCCCATCAAACCCGGAGAAAGTGGCGAAATCACCGTCACATACGACGGGACAGGCAAATTTCCCGGATACTTCAGAAAAACCATTTCGCTACGGACAAACAGTGAAAACGAAGTCACCCGACTATACATAGAAGGAGATATGACGCCGGGAGACCCCGACAAAGCACAAACAACAAAATAACATATTAAAACCAAAAACACAATCTTAATTCATAAACTTATGGCTAGCAGAAAATATTTAAAGAAAGAAATAAAGTATCTTTCCGACTGTATTATCGGTTATGGCATCGTGGCTTCTGCCCAACTGACGGATGAAAAGAGACAAGAAATGAACAACCTGATATTAGAAACATTCAGTCTTCGCGATGAAATGATCAGACGTATCAGCTATACAGAACCGGGAAGCGTTAAACTATTTTATAAGAAACTGAAAGAAGAATTGAATAACGGTTTGAAAGACCTCTTCAAAAAAATGCAGGATTTAAGCAACTAAAGAATGAAACAAGCAATTTGTCGGTTTATCTATTACAAGATTTTAGGATGGAAGGCTGAAGTCTCTGTCCCTGATTTTGATAAATGCATCATCTGTGCAGCACCACATACCACAAATTGGGACTTGTTCATTGGGAAATTATTTATCACCGCCATTGGAAGAGAATCAGGTTTTATGATGAAAAAAGAATGGTTCTTTTTCCCAATGGGATATATTTTCCGTAAAATGGGAGGCATTCCTGTTCACCGCGAAAAACGCACATCTATGGTTGAACAAATCGTCAAAAGGATAAAAACCAGCAGAAAGTTTCATTTAGCCATCACACCGGAAGGCACACGTTCTGCTAATCCGGAATGGAAAAAGGGCTTTTATTACATCGCTTTAGGTGCGGGAATCCCTATCGTTCTAATCGGAATCGATTATGCAAAAAAGTGTATCTATGCAAACAAATACCTGATGCCTTCCGGAAACATTGAGCAAGATATGCGTGAGATAAAAAACTATTTTAAAGATTTTACGGGAAAACATCCGGAAAGATTCGCTTTAGGGGAAATCTAAATACTACCATACACCACAAAACAGTCTCCGCCAGCAGGCATACCAACCGTCATAAAATCCATTTAATTCCATTATTCATTTATACGTAAGTCCCCACCGTTTGCCAATATATCACGTTTAAGGCGAGTAAGATTCAACAGCTCATCATCTCCCACATCAAGAAGTTCTTCCGAAATCTCAACATCCATACCAAAAGCTATCCGCAAGCGAATTCTCATCAATTGAGCAAGTCTCAGTTCATCTGCAAAGATTCTTTGGAAAAACGAAACATCTTCTTTACCAAATGCATCGTTTAACATCATTGATAATTTAAATCTATAATCTACAGCAATATCCATTGCTTCAGCCCATTTCCCGTCTTTCAAATCTAAAATCAACGACAACAAATATTGTGCCCGCGCCATATTATAACGGATAAACGCGTTCCACATCAATTCATCCTCTATTGTTTTTGCCGCCCTCTCAAAATCAGTTATTGCTTCTCTGAGATAAATCAAGACCTGTTCATTCTTCTTCAACTCCGAAGCACGTCTCATTTTCTTTGCAGCATCAATAGACAACACATCAAACTGGGAAGCCTCTCCTAAGAAATTCCGAACCGAAATCATCGCCTTATCGAGATACATCAGTCCCATGTAGTTATAATAAACCGTACGGGATATTGAATTTTTAAGCATTGCTCCCCTTACATCCATCAGTAAGGCAACCCTTTCTTTACTCCATTCCCCCGATTTATAACATTGATATGCGTATACTGCCCGCAATAATTTTACACTCTCCAAAATAAGGATGCAGGAACCTTCACTCATTTGTTCCAAATCTTTCACCTTATTTTCTATTCTATCCAGCAACCTGTCAAAGCGGTTTATCACCTGAGAATTGAAATCTTCCGCTGACTTTTCGACCAAATTTTTCCTACGCACAATAAAAGACAACAACACTATTACGTCCACTGTCTGTTGAATGTTATCGGCCAATTTTGCTCCCGATGTTACATTTCCACTGAATTTCTTCTCAAGTTCACCGATAAGACGATTACTTGCAGATACTTTATCGGCATCATCAAACTTCCGGACAATAGAGATGATACTCGTTCTATAATTTTCATTCTCCATAACATTTCCGTCCATCCTACTTATCGCATTGACAGCATCGATGGATATATAGGTCTTTACGCTTATGTGATAAGCAAGAAGTGCCACCAACATCGACAATATTGTAACAACAAATGTTATCAGATTATCCAACGTATTATGATCTGCCGATGCAGAACGCAGAAAAACAATCGTAGCACATACCGCTGCTATGACACATAGAACAATAACAATAACATATATTCTCCACAAGTTTTTAACTTTCATACTCGCTATTTTAGCTTATCATTCTTTTTCCTTTGTACTTTAACGGCTACATCTTTAGGACATTTCAACCATATCAATACAAAGATACGCAAAAAAGCTATGCTGTTAGAAAAAATCTTTTAACTTTGTATCCGTAAACTTTAAAACGATAACCATGTACACAATACAAGCAAATCCCTCAGGCACACGCAGCATAAGTGTGACAGAAGAACATCTGCAAACCATTGAAAAATATACACTATTCCAACATCTTATCGACAGCAATGGGATTATTGACGAAAGCGTACTCGATAAATTAAGATTAAACATCCGTTCCCTGTTATCGTCCAACGAAGAAGATCACAAAGATTTACTTGACCTTTGCCTTGACGTGATTTACCACAATAACATGAAAGCTTTCGGATTACACCAGTTAATCCTGCTATACATCCAATGGGAACGAGATAAAGGAAATATTCCTCAGCAAGAATAACAGAAAAGAACGAGACGTTTTGCCGGAAAAGAAATAATATTCTAACACAAACAACCCTACATTTGAAACAATACAAGCTGACAGACTGGCTCCCCACCACTAAAAAAGAAGTGGAACTGAGAGGATGGGATGAGTTAGACGTGATTCTCTTCAGTGGAGATGCCTACGTTGATCACCCGTCTTTCGGCGCAGCCGTAATAGGACGGCTCTTGGAATCACACGGACTAAAAGTCGCCATTGTCCCGCAGCCGAATTGGCGTGACGATTTACGTGACTTTAAAAAATTAGGATGTCCACGCCTGTTTTTTGGAGTTTCTGCCGGATGCATGGACAGTATGGTCAATAAATATACGGCAAACAAACGGCTACGCAGCGAAGATGCCTACACACCTGACGGAAGACACGACATGCGTCCGGAATACCCAAGCATTGTTTATACACAAATACTCAAAAAACTTTTCCCGAACGTCCCCGTTGTTCTGGGAGGGATTGAGGCATCTCTGCGCAGATTAACCCATTATGACTACTGGGAGAATCGTGTCCGCCCGTCCATACTTTGGGATTCCGGTGCCGATCTCTTAGTGTATGGCATGGGAGAAAAACCCATTACAGAACTTTGTAAGCGGTTACAGGACAATCCGGTCATCCCTACAGACATCCCGCAGACCGCCATGCTTCTCACTGAAAAGACCTTCTGCCCCAAAGCAGACGATCTTATACTCTTCCCGCATGAAGACTGTTTAAAAGACAAAAAGAAACAAGCTTCCAACTTCAAACATATCGAAGAGGAATCAAATAAATATGAAGCATCGCGCATCATACAGAAAACAAATGGGCACATTGTCGTAGTAAATCCTCCATATCCACCCATGACCCAGACGGAACTGGACCGTTCCTTTGATCTTCCATATACCCGTCTTCCACATCCCAAATACAACGGAAAACGGATTCCCGCCTACGACATGATTAAATTCTCTGTAAATATACACAGAGGATGTTTCGGAGGTTGCGCATTCTGCACCATATCTGCCCATCAAGGAAAGTTCATCGTAAGCAGAAGCAAGGAAAGCATCATGAAAGAGGTTAAAGCAATCTGCGAAATGGACGGATTCAAAGGATACCTAAGCGACCTTGGAGGACCATCGGCAAACATGTATATGATGAAAGGGAACAACGAGAATCTCTGCAGACAATGCAAGCGTCCGTCATGTATCCATCCGCATATTTGCCCGAACCTCAACACAGATCATCGCCCACTACTTGACATCTACCGGCAAGTAGATGCTCTTCCGAACATAAAGAAAAGCTTCATTGGCAGCGGAATACGATACGACCTTTTATTACACCGCAGCAAGGACCCTGAAATAAACAAAAATGCCGACGAATACACACGTGAATTAATTACCAAACACGTAAGCGGACGCCTGAAAGTGGCTCCCGAACATACCAGTGAACGAGTTCTTTATCTGATGCGCAAGCCGCCATTCGAACAATTCTACCGGTTTAAACAGATTTTCGACCGCCTGAATAAGGAACAGAATCTGCGGCAACAGCTCATACCTTACTTCATCAGCAGCCATCCCGGATGCACGGAAGAAGACATGGCAGAACTGGCAGTCATCACCAAAAGACTGAACTTTCATTTGGAACAAGTGCAGGATTTCACTCCCACTCCCATGACTGTTTCCACAGAGACATGGTACACCAGCGTACATCCTTATACGCTTGAGCCCGTATTCTCCGCAAAAACCCCAAAAGAGAAGCTGGCACAACGCATGTTTTTCTTCTGGTATAAACCGGAAGAACGCCGGAATATCATCAATGAATTACGACGCATCAAACGAAACGACCTTATAAAAAAACTATACGAATAGCCATACATACCGGAAACATCACATACTCCTCCTCAAAAGACATATTCCATTTGACCAATAATCAGCACATATGAAAAAAAACGTAACACCGGCCTTCTTGCTTTTACTCCTTATCACTTTGACAACGGTACATATAAAAGCACAGAACACAGATAAAGGATTATATCCACACACTGAATATCAGGAACTCACCGCTCCGGCTATCATTGATTCCGCCGAATGGGATAAGCAACCCGACAAGCTTTGTTTTACCTGGGGAAGCACCGATATCAGATACGATAAGCAGAATGTCCCTCAAAACATTCAGCGCAACCCGAAATTAAATCTGAGTTCATGGAAAGGGGAAAAACTGAATGCCCAGTTCGTTTTATGGAGCAAACAAAAACATAAAAGGATTTCCCTAAAATACAATGAACTGAAAGACAACAAAGGAAACGCTATCCCGGCTCAATGCATCTCTGCAGGATTTGTCAGATACGTCATGACCGATGAGCTAAACAAAGAGCGCACAAGCGGATGCGGACACCGCCCGGACAAAACACAATGGGACTCGTTACTGGTTGCCGACCCTATTGACATCACTCCTTCTTTTGCGCTAAACGAACGAAACGTATGCCCTGTATGGGTTAATATTAAGGTACCACAAGACATTCCATCGGGAACTTACAAAGGAAACATCACGATTATGGACAATGGAAAAGAAAGCGGTTCTCTAAAAATTCAACTAAAAGTCGGGAATAACATCCTACCTTTACCCGACAAATGGCATTTTCATTTAGATTTATGGCAGAATCCTTATAGCGTGGCCCGCTATTACAACACCGGAGAATGGACCGATGAACACTTCGAAGCAATGCGGCCAATAATGAAAGCCCTCGCAGATGCCGGACAAAAAGTTATCACTGCAAGCATAACCCACAAGCCATGGAACGGACAAACTTACGACTATTTTAAATCAATGATTACCTGGATAAAAAGATATGACGGCAGTTGGGAGTTCCGGTTCGACGTGTTCGATGCATGGGTAGAATTCATGATGTCTTTGGGAATAAACCGACAAATCAACTGCTACTCTATGGTGCCATGGGACTTTACTTTCCGATATTTCGATGAGAGAAGCAATCAGAT
This sequence comes from uncultured Bacteroides sp., assembly GCA_949285025.1. Lineage (GTDB taxonomy): Bacteria > Bacteroidota > Bacteroidia > Bacteroidales > Bacteroidaceae > Phocaeicola. The sequence continues at coordinate 34,467 of CASDXG010000099.1, forward strand.
GCAGGAAATTAAAACAAAACCCGGAGAAAAAGAATACACAGAAATCTGGACTGCTCTGCTCAAAAGTTTTGCAAAACACTTAAAAGAAAAAGGATGGTTCGAAAAGACCTGCATCGCAATGGACGAACGCCCGATGCCTGTAATGAAACAAACCATCGAATTAATACACAGCGTCGACAAAGAATTTAAAATTGCACTGGCCGGTTTATACTACGAAAATATAGAACCTTATATATTCGACTACTGTGTATCTACCGATCAATTATTTCCATGGAAAGCAATCAAGAGAAGAACAGCTGAGAAAAAAATTACAACATACTACACCTACTGTGCAGATACCCGCCCTAATACATTCACATTCTCGGCTCCGGCAGAAGCCGCATGGATAGGTTTTTATGCAGCACGCCTACACATGAACGGATATTTGCGCTGGGCTTACAACAGTTGGGTAGAGAACCCGCTACAGGACTCCCGTTTCATCACTTGGGCCGGAGGAGATACTTATCTGGTATATCCCGGCTTCCGCTCATCCATCCGCTTCGAAAGACTCATAGAAGGCATCCAACAATATGAAAAAATAAGAATCTTAAGAAACAACTATTTGAAACATAATAAAAAGAAAGAACTTGCCGAACTGGAACAATTGTTGCAAACATTCGATCTGGAAGAGCTGAAAAAGGGAGCCAAAGCCGAACAATCGGTACGGATGATGACAGAATTCCTGAATAAATAGAACCTTATCTTTTCCCGGAAAGATGTCGTTCCGATAAATAAAATATACGGTTCTTTCCGACAAAAGATAAGGTTCTTTACTTACTTCAATTCCAGAATTTTCCCTTTTGGTTTGGCGGAAAGTACAAATTCCAACGTACCTCCATCCATAATATCCCGGTAAGATAAAACAAAATTATCCAGACTACGTCCGTTAAGTTTCACAGAACGCACATAGATTTCATTGTCCTTATCCGATTTCCGCTTTGCCGTTATTTTAAATTCTTTTCCGTTCTGCAATCGAATCGAAGCCTGTTTCACTGTAGGACTTCCAATAATAAATTCTCCGGAAGCCGGATTAACCGGATAAAATCCTAAAGCCGAAAACACATACCATGCCGACATCTCTCCGCAATCATCGTTTCCTGCATAACCGGAAGAAGAAGTATTATATAACGTTTTCTTTATAAAACTCACCAGTTGCTGGGTTTTTGCCGGTTGCCCTGCCATTGCATACAGATATGCCACGTGATGACTTGGCTCATTCCCATGCGCATACAATCCTACAAATCCCGATGCATTGTCATTCTTAGCTCCACTGGTTTCGTTTGAAGTAAAGAATTCATCCAATCGTTCACAGAATGCCTTTTCTCCACCCGTCAGCTTAATCAAATCGGAAACATTATGCGGTACATACCAATAATACTGCCATCCGTTTCCTTCGGTGAAGGGATATCCGCCATTTGCCCCGTATTTGTAAGGGTCAAAAGGCAATATCCATTCTCCTTCACTGTTTTTAGGTTGGAAAAACTTCGTGTCAGGATGATGCAGGTTACGATAATAACCGGAGCGTTTTTCAAAGAATTTATAATCGTCTTCCCTGTTCAAGTGTTTTGCCAGCTGCGCCGCACACCAGTCATCAAAACTTTGTTCCAAAGTAATGGACACGGATTGCGACTGCAAATTCTCCGGCATATAACCATATTTGTCCCATACATCAAACGGAGAATTCACGTGAGGTGTGGTCAGACTTTGTTTTATTGCCTCGTAAGCCTTTTCTTCATTTATGCCGGGAATTCCTTTCAGTACCGCATCTACAATAACAGGTACCGCATGATTCCCTATCATACAATAATTATCCTGCCCCCATAATTGCCAAATCGGCAGGTAACCATAATAATCGTATTGGCGTATCATGCTATTGACAAAATCGGCCGACCGCTCAGGTTCCAGCACCGTATACAACGGATGTGCCGCGCGATAGGTATCCCAAAGCGAAAATGTTGTATAATGCCTCTCTCCCTTTGCAAGCTGTCGTGTAGAATAATCGGCTGCCATATACTGACCATTTACATCCGATAACAGGTTCGGCTGAATCATTGTATGGTATAAAGCTGTATAGAAAATCTCTTTTTCTTCCGAATCGGCCTCAATCTGTACCTTCCCTAATTCCGCATTCCACTGCTGATATGCCTCACGACGTACGTCGTCGAAACTCTTCCCTTGTGTTTCTTCCCGCAGATTTTCCCACGCATTGTCTATGGAAACCGGAGAAATGGCCAGGCGGCATTCTACCACATCCTGACATCCGAAATCAAAAACAGCCCGTAAATTTGTTCCGTTTATTACGGCAATATCGTGATTGCAACGGTCTCCGTTCCACATTTCAGCCGCAGTAATCGGTTTGGAAAATTCGGCGCAGATATAAATTTTCCGAAGTTTTGCCCATCCGGTAATAATACGATATCCCTCTATTCGAGTAGGAGAAACTTTACGTATTTGCGAATTAATAATCTGACGTCCCCAGCTACCCTTATTCGCCGAATGGTTCAAATCAAAATAAATCCGGGCTATTTTCTCTGTATTATTGTAAATATACCGATGCAGTCCCGCATGTTCTGTAGCCGTAAGTTCTACACCAATGCTGTCATCTTTCAATAAAACAGTATAATAACCTGGCTTCGCACTTTCGTTTTCATGCGAAAAACGAGATTTTGTCCGCCAGTCCTGTATCGGTAACATCAGTATATCAATAAGATCCGAAGCCCCTGTTCCACTTAACCGGGTATGAGAAAATCCGAATATTTCTCCATCATTATAATCATATCCCGAAGCCTGCGCCCAGTCCGGTGCATCCCGTGTATCGAGAGAAAGCTGTACCATACCGAAAGGCACCGTTGCTCCCGGATAATTATTCCCGCTCAGACTATTGGCTACAGCTCCGGTCCCTATAAAAGGATTTACATACTGTGCGACATCTTGTGCAAATGCAGTAAGCCCTGTTCCTAAAAGAATCAGAGTCAATAAATATATCTTTTTCATGATTCACCTTATTTAATTTTCAATACATCACCGCGTTTCAAATACATCACCACACAATGATTCTCATCCAAATTCAATTGACATTTTTTCCCGTTCAGCGTAATCGTATATTTACGGTCTTCAGGCACTTTCAACTTGAATAAATTATCAACAGTAGCTTTCAATGAAGCTTCCTTTATCTGCATATCTTCCCACTCTGCCGATACTTCCGCTCCTCCTTTCACACACAGTCCGTTAAAACGCCCATCCTTCCATTCTACCGGCAAGCATGGCAACAATTCTACATATCCTTCTTGTCCCTGCACCAACATTTCTGCAAGTCCTGCCGCTCCTGCGGCATTACCATCGAATATAAATACATCGTAAGGAGCTCCGGCAATGCCTTCCGGAGAGATTGTCAACAGGTTTTCCCGCGCAAAATCAGACATTAAAATGTTCAGACTTTCCTCAGCTTTTACAGCATCCTTCAAGCGGGCATAAAAACAAACCATGTTAGCTCTACTCCATTCCACATCTTCCCATCCTTCAGCCGACAGCCTCCGTTCAATGGTTTTCCGAACCGCTTCCGTCAGTTCAGAAGAACCCTCTTTTGTAATTTGTGCGAAAGGATAAAAGGCCAATAAATGAGATGTATGCCGATGATTGGGATGAGCCTCCTCATAATCCTCCAGCCATTCGCAAATACCACCATTCCGATTTATACGGAACGGAGGAAACTTGGCCAATGCCACCCGCAAAGAATCGGCAAAACGTGCATCTGTCTTCAGAATTTCCGAAGCCTTTACACAGGCAGACATGACCTCGTATGCCAACACACGGTCACAAGTAGGCATCATAGAGGCCCCAAGTTCCTGTCCATTGAAACGGAAAGAGTTTTCCGGAGAAATACAAGGACCGGTCACCATATAACCGGTATTCGGATCTTCCACCATATAATCCAATAAAAATTCGGCATTCCCTTTCAGCAACGGATAAGCCGTATGGGCTAAATAATCCTCGTCTTGCGTGTATTCATAATGCGTCCATAAATGAGAAGCCATCCAAGAGCCGGCCAGAGGAAACAGTCCCCATCCCATACCGTTCGAGGGAGCCGTATACCCCCAAACGTTTGCCACCGTATGTGCGGCCCATCCTTTACAACCGTAAACGGTCTGAACTGTCTTAGAACCATGATGTGCCAAATCGGCAATATAAGAAAATAACGGAGTATTACACTCGGGCAAGTTTCCGATATTCGTCAACCAATAATTCTGTTCCGTATTAATATCTAAATGATAATCGCTCGTCCAGCACATGTTACATGCTAGATTATCATTGAAAAATCCCTGTAAAGCAATAGGCAACGGTGAATTTTCCCGTGATGAAGCTATCGTAAGATAACGCCCATACTGAAAAAACAAAGCCTGCAAGCCGGCATCTTTCCGCCCATTGCATAAGTCTTTCCAACGGACATCTGTAGGCACATTTGCCCGAGAATCCTCACCCAGCACAAGTGACACTCTATTAAATAATGGTGCATAATCCTCTATATGCATTTGTTTAAGCCGATCGTACACTACATTCTCTGCATTTCTTACTGTCCGTTCACACAAAGACTGATATTGTTCATTTTTATAATTCGTCCGCACATCGGCAACAATTACTACATCATCGGCATCTTTCACACTGATTTTTCCGTCTTTGGCCACAACCGTTCCTCCTTCTGCCTTTATCGCAATTCGTCCCTGGAACATAACACCACCCGTCCCCAAATTAGGGAACAACGACTGCCCGTCGAATATCAGCTCATTATCTTCTGTCCGGATTTCGGCTGCCGTTATCATTTTCATCTGCATATCGAATGATAAAGCACGTTTTCTGTCTGCCGAAAAACGCATAATGACCGCATTCTGCGGATTAGAAGAAAAGAATTCGCGCCGATAATTTATACCTCCTTTTTCAAAAGATACCGTTACAACGGCCGTTGTCAGATCTAATTTCCGACAATAATTTTCCACCGGAACAGCTTCATTGATATAGTTAAAACGAATTTTCAAATCGCCTATCGGCAAATGTGTACCAAAAGAATGAGGCGTTCCAACTAATTCCCGCCCGGCTATTTGGTTTCCTTCCACCAGCTTTCCTTCAAAGAACAGCGCTCTTAATGAATCCAAACGCGCACGCCCGAAAGATTTCTCCTGATTCGGGTCATACTCTCCGGCCCACATCCCTGATTCATTCAAAGCAACCGTTTCTTCCTCCACGCCGCCATAAATCATTGCACCCACTCGTCCGTTACCTATCGGAAGGGATTTCATCCATTCATCTGCCGGCTTATCATACCACAAACACGTTTCTTGGGCATTCAATTGGACAGCAACTGCTGACAATATACACCCCCTATAAAACTCAAAATTTTATTCATATCTATAAAACCAAGATAAAAAGACAATACCTGATATTCATTTTCTAAAATTACACATGCCTGCAAATTTAATTCTTATAACAATAATAGCTCACAAAAAACACATGATAATTCATAAAATACGTCTTTTTTTCACAATCGGACAGAAAGTTTTTCCTAACTTTGACAACGTATTTTTTACTATATAATAAGATTTCCTCATGAAATATCTCATCGTTTCTGATATTCACGGCTCACTTCCGGCAATGGATGCCGTATTATCTTTCTATAAAGCCCAGCATTGTAACAAACTTCTTATCTTGGGAGATATATTAAATTACGGCCCCCGCAACGGAATCTTTGAAGGGCTTGATGCAAAAGGAGTTGCCGGGCGTCTAAATGAAATGGCCGATGATGTAATCGCTGTACGCGGTAATTGCGATTCAGAAGTAGACCAGATGTTATTGAACTTCCCAATCTTAAGCGATTATATACTCATCGTCGACAATGAAAAAACGCTATTCCTCACTCACGGACACATATATAATGAAGAGAAGTTCCCGAAAGGCAGATTCGATGCTTTCTTCTACGGACATACTCATCTTTGGAAACTGGAGAAAACAGATAAAGGTTTAATCTGCAACACAGGTTCCATTACCTTTCCCAAACAAGGGAATGTACCTACTTTTGCCGTTTACGAAAACGGAACCGTTAGAATATATCAATTAAACGGTACACTCCTAAAGGAGATAACAATATAACAATAATCCCCGAACGCTAAATTATCGTTCGGGGATTATTCTGTCTTATTTAAATATCTGACGGGGCTTTATAATCCGACTGCTGTCTACTGATATATGATAAATGCCGTCGGCACCTTTCTCCCGAAGCATCGGAACAATACGCGTACGACGGGGCGATACGGAAGAGTCTGAATTATGTACATGATAAACATAGTATAAATCACCTTCAGGAGAGGCAAATATGTCGCCATGCCCCGACCCGTTCTCTTTCACGATATTACGGTGAATGATGGGATTTCCTTCATACTTTTTCCAAGGCCCGAAAGGAGATGAGGAAGTTGCGTAACCAACTGCATAATCAATATTCATAAAATGATTTGCCGAATAAAAGAGATAATACACATTTCCCCATTTCTTTACAGTAGGACCTTCCATTATAGGGTCGGAGGGATAGTTAGGCGTATTCTCCCACTGCTCCGTACATTCCAGACATTGTTTCAATGTTTCAGGTAAAATAGTTCCGCTTTTCATGTCAAATTCTGCAACCCAGATATAATTTCCTCTGTTAAAACGCACGTGATACAGGTAATATTTCCCGTCGTCATCCTTGAACAGATAAGGATCTATATTATGCGCAGTAGAGTCAACCGGCCGGATTTCATCCTGCTTGAACGCCCCTAACCATGAGGAAGAAGCGGCCAAAGCAATTTGTTCATTAGCCGTATATGCCAAATACCAACGCCCGTTGTCGGAAAACCACTGAGGTGCCCAAAAACCTTTTTCACCGAAAGTTTCTTTCCCTTTCTTCAGAATAAACCGAAGAGAATCGGATGTGCCTGTAGACCAATGCAGTAAATCTTCAGACTGCAACACGGTAAAACCGGCCGGTGATTGCGTTCCTGTACCTGTTAGATAATACATTCCGTTTAACTCCATCACGGTAGGATCGGCATACAATATCTCATTCCCGGTTTCTTCTGCAGAATGCGCATTCTGCTTCCCGGCCTGTCCGCAAGCCGTCAACGAAACGGTTATGATAAAAGTCCATAATATTTTCATGAAAACGTGCCCCCGTTCATTTCAATACACCACAATCTTTTTTTGTTAACGGCAGCATCCTCTACGTCCTGAATAAGCGGTACTTGATACATTTGACGAATAGCTGCTTCTACTATAAGCATTCTTCTTCGACTTGCCGATGGGAATAGACAATCCCAAGAATCCGTTAACCGACTTCGAATTATTCCCAAAGAACATATAATCTGTCCCCAAGAAGAATCCGCCTAACTTCAAACCAAGTCCGAAAGATTTCCCGGAAGCCTGCACAGGAGAATAGCTAAGTGCCAGGTTGAACCAGTTCTTCGGACGATAAGTCGCAGAGAATGTAACTTCATTTAAAGCCTTCGGTTGTACGAAATGCGATGTGTACATAGCACCCAATGACAGTTTATTACTAAACATTGTATATTCTCCCGCTAACAAAATGGTGGAAGACAATTTCTTTTTCCGAGATGTCTCCCCTCCTTCGTTCTTTTGCAAATTAAAACGTTCGAGGCTAAGGAAATCACCATCAAGGAACTCTTGATAGTTAGATGCATCAATTTGTATATTTTCTGCGGCCTCAGCTGTTGCTGTGGTAGTAGATCCTGACTTCCATTTTATAAATCCTAAATCAAGAACTGCTGCAGACAGCGTAACATTGTCGAGAAGTTTATAACTTGCTCCCAAATCAATTCCGAAACCGGTTCCTGCGATACCGAATCCTCCGTCGAAATCAAATCCGTCGGGAATATTGTTTTCATCAAAACTCAAACCTCCTCCTTTAAATGAAGTGGCTACATGCGCACGTGCAGAATACGAACCGCCATACGAACCTGTCCAGCTGCTTGGATCATCCGGATTAGTAGGAATATTCATATCTACCGCGAACTCATCAACGGCCAATTCTGCACTTGCAATACCAAGAAGCACTTTAAAACGACCGCCAACCGTCAACTTTTCATTAATTGCACGAGAGTACCCCAATCCAACTTCCGCGTATGCATTGACATCGAAGTTCATGTTCGTAATACGTCCGCTCAATGAACCGCTTGAATAATCGAACTGATCGGCATCACGCAAATAATTAAACATATCTTTTGGTATCGATGCTCCGACATCGGCACGCAGCCCTACATTTACACTCCAGAAGCCTTTTCCACGATACCACCCGAATGACAAGATATCTGTATTCAGGTTAATGTTCAAACGATTGTCGGTTTTCAAGCGATTATACAAGTCATCATTGGAGAACAAATCTGTTCCTGAATCAACAATGTCAATAATATCACTCGTACCCAAGACGTTTGAATTGGCACCCACATTAAATGAACCAAGCACAGGAATATTAAAATATCCACGAGTCGGCTGCAGTCCCGGATTCAATTGCAAGCGCGAGCTTGTTCCTTCCATAAAATAAGATGTACGAAGATACTGCGCTTCAGCGGACATGAAAACAAATATCCCGCCAACAAGCAAAAAAAGTTTTTTCACACGTTCTTTCATTATTTTTCTATTTTTGGTAATTCGCATACAAAAATAACCTTTTTAAAGTTATAGAAGTATAAATCCCTTGATAAATTTGTCACCATGTAGGATTTATTTGCGCCCAATATATTGAAAAACAAGACTAAGAGGATAAAAAAACTACGTTTTGACTATAACTGATAAAAGTGTTCCATCATCTCTTTTTTGTATTTTTTTGAAACTATTAAGGCTTTATCTTTATTAAAAGGCGGATACATAATACAACGGTTATCTTGCACCATCACCAGATAATTCATATTGATTATATACGATTGATGTATTTGAACGAAAGAAGGACTGTAGCTACATAACTGTTCTGCCGTTGTATTTCTTTTCAAAGGAAGGAATGTTCCATCCGGAAGTGCTATTTCCCATATCTTCCTTTTCGAGACATACCGGAAATAACCTATCTCCGAAGCATGCAATAAACGCAAATCCCCCATAGGCGTCATAACCATAAAAGGCTTGTCGGATACGGACATTGATGACTTTACATTTAAACTCTTCACCGAATCACACTTCTCTCTTTCAAAGAAACGAGCTAATATTGTATCAAGTTCGTCTGCATCAAAAGGTTTCAACAATACATCAAAAGCATACGTACGGAAAGCCTTTATCACATATTTATCATAACTTGTATAGAAAATGATGCACATATCCCACGATACTCTGCCATGAATACTGGAAATAAGTTCCATTCCTGACATATCGGGAAGCTCCACATCCAAGAAAAGGATATCCGGCTTTATTTTCTCTATCGCCGCTATTCCGTCGGCAGCATTCCTTGCCGTTTCAACAACAGAGATACAATCATACACTTTTAAAGCCATGCATAAGTTGTTTATCGCACATGTTTCGTCGTCTATAATGACAACCTTATATATTTTCTTCATACTGCTATTTTTTTATCTTACCCGTCAATTGATATGAATAACCTGATGGAATACTGAAATACACCTCACATCCTGTTTCACCATCCTCAACAGTGACATTATTCACCTCCATCCGTATAGGATAATGGTTATACATATTCAGCAATGAAAGCATTTGCGTAATTACTTTCATCCCTATTCCGGCTCCTTCATGTCTGCTTTTCTGCCGATAACCACCTCCGTTGTCACGCACAAAGATATCAATAGTGTCCCGTTTTTTCTGAATTAAAATCCAAATGCGCTGCTTTCCTTCTTTCATGCAAAGTCCGTGCTTTATCGCATTTTCCACCGGTATTTGCAATAACATGGACGGTATCTGTATTGCACGAATATCAATATCCTGATCTATCGTTACCATATAGCGGAAGTTTTCTCCCAACGTTGTTCTCTCAAGATTGATATATGTCTCAACAAAATCCAGTTCTTCTGCCAAAGATACAGCCACATCACTCGTCAGTTCCAAGTTACGCCTTATCAGTTTGACCAGATTGAGCAAATCTCCTTTCGACTCCGAATTCTTAGGAAGACTAATTTCCCTGTTCAATACATTAAAGATAAAATGAGGAGAGATACGGTTCCGAATGTTTTGCAAACGAAATGCAGTAATCGACATCCGCAAACGCTCGATAAAAACTTCCCGCCGCTTTCTGCGTCGCAATATAATCAGACTCAAGACTACTCCTAACATAAGAAACAGCATAACGGCAAAAAACAGCCAGCTTCTAAGTACCAACGTTTTATTCTGCTGCTGCCTTATCTGAATCTCTTTTGTCATAAGGGTACTATCCTGCCGATATTTCAACGCGATCTCTACGGTACGCATCTGGACGCGTTCGTTACGTATCGAATCTTCGATATGCTGATTCATCCGCTGATAACGATAAGCCTCCTTGAAATTGCCGACTTCCGCATAATAATGCTCCAAATATTTATTACGCATATGCACCATTCCCGGTTCCACATAAGCAGGAATAACTGCCTTCTTCAGGTACTTCCCGGCCAATGCTACCTTGTTTTCCTTTAAGGCCAGCTCCATCAGTTGTGTATCTATATAATAAAGTGCATTACGATTTTGGGTCTCACGAAAAAAAGCATGACAGCAATCCAAATAATACTTCGCGGAATCTGTTTCATTCAGGAGAAGAAAGACATCGCTCAATCTGAGATATGTAATGTTCCGTTCGTATTCCATATCCGGATATTCCCGCATAAGCGCAAGAGAACGCCGATAAAAATCCAATGCCGAAGCATAGTTCTGCCGATGATAGTACGAAAGTCCTCTACCGGTCAAATAAATATGTTTTTCAAACGGACGCATATTTTCATACGATTCCTCAGCCAGATTGAAATAAAAATCACACGTCGCAAAATCACGCAATTCCATATAGACTTCCCCCAATCCGTAATAAGCAGGATAACGCTCTTTTTCCGGCAGCTGCAACGTATCGGCCATGGATAAAGCACGACGATACCAATACGCAGCACGGTCGTAATGTCCGGACTGAGCATATGCGTCTGCCAAATTCAATCCTGCCTCTCCGGCATGCAGTTTATCATCGCATTTCATCCATAAATCAAAAGCGCCCCGAAACTCAGGTACCGACAAACCGGATCTTGAATTACGAATATACAAAGCACCCCTCAAATATTTTACTCCGGCATACAAGGACATTACGTTCAATTCATCGGGATGTTTTCTGCAAAAAGTTTCGACATCCTGCAACAAAACTGCCGATGAATCTTCCAAAGAAAGATACATCATACCCTTTGCCTTCAAGAAAAGTGCCTGATAATACCGCAAGCTATCTTTCAATTGCGGGAGCTGTGCTTCTATTTCCCGCAATATTTTCTCTGGCTTTATATCCAACGAGTCTCTTACGCGGTTGAAAAAAGTTCCACAAGACGACGCGGTCTGTTCATCATATCCTGCTTGCGGACGACAGCTTACACCTATACATAAAAGTAAAGTATATAGTATGAATTGCAACTTACAACGCATATTATACAATTAAAGGTTGACGAACAAATATAAATAAAAATAAACAACAAACAAAAATAATCTGCTTCCCAATAAAAACCGATACAGATTTTCATTACTTTTGACACGTAAACAAACAAAAACGAAACGATGAAAACCTTATCGAACGACAAAATCACATTACAAATAGCGGATAAAGGAGCAGAGTTGGTAAGCATCATTGCCAATGGAACTGAATATCTTTGGCAAGCAGATCCGCAATTTTGGGCAAGACATTCTCCGGTGCTCTTCCCCATTGTTGGACGCTTATGGGACAATAAATATCTATATGAAGGACAATGGTATGAAATGAAGCAACATGGATTTGCCCGAGACAGCGAATTTCAACCGGTATATGAAGAAGAAAACGCCCTGATTTATGCGCTGGAAAGCAATGAAGAAACGATGAGACAATACCCGTTCTCTTTTGTATTGCAAATAGGATATCGCCTGAAAGACAATCGAATTGAAATAATGTGGACGGTTGAAAATACCGGGAACAAAGAAATGTATTTTCAAATAGGCGCACATCCGGCTTTTTACTACCGGAAATTTGATCCGGCAACAGACGAACGGGGATTTCTGGATTTCGGAGAGGAAATAAAGACTCTCGACTACCTTTCTCCCGCCGAAAAAGGATGTACTTCCGGAAATCATCAAACACTTCGTCTGCAAAACGGGTTAATGGAACTGACACGCCGCACTTTCGATTGCGATACATACATGTTCGACAACCAACAGGTACGGAAAGTCACGCTGAAAGACAAAGAACTAAAACCTTACATCAGCCTGGAATTCTCCAGTCCGCTGGTGGCAATATGGTCGCCAAGCGCAATCTATCCGAATGTTCCTTTCGTATGTATTGAACCATGGTACGGGCGTTGTGACAAGGTAGGATACAAAGGTGAATTCAAAGACAGGGAATGGATACAGCACCTTGCGCCCAAAAAAAGTTTCAATGCAGGCTATTCTATCATCATAGAAGACCTGTAACATAAAGAACTCTCGCCAAATGTTTCTCAAACAAAAGAATCAACGGCGGGAGTTTTCTATATAAATATGGTTTCAGAATAAGCAATATCCGTTAAAAACAAGGCATTACCCGGAACAGAAGTGCCGGCTTTACACCGATTTTTCGCTTCTATCACACTACGGAAACCTTCTAATGTGAGTTTTCCCCTCCCCACATCTATTAAAGTTCCCACAATAGCCCTCACCATATTACGCAAGAATCTATCGGCACGAATCGTGAAAACCCACTCATATTCTCCGGATTGCTTCCATAAAGCATACATGATTCTACAATTGTTTGTCTTCACATCCGTATGCAATTTACTAAAGCTTGTGAAATCTGTATACTCAAACAATATACGACAGGCCTCGTTCATCCGCACAAAATCCAACGGCAAAAACACCTGCCACGCGTAATGTCTGGAAAACGGACTCTTGCGCGTCACCACATGATATTGATACGTCCGATAAAGAGCATCGAAACGGGCATGAGCATCCGGCTTTACCTCCCTGATATCAAAAACCGATATGTCAGGCGGAAGAATGCGATTCAGCTTCGCGGCCAACGAATCCTTATCCAACATCCCTTCCCAATCAAAATGAGCAACCATAAGAGAGGCATGAACACCGGAATCCGTCCTCCCCGCACCCACTACCTCTGTTTTTTTACGAAGAATAAGAGATAATGCGCCGGACAACGTCCCCTGCACGCTTGAACCGTTCGGCTGAACCTGCCATCCGTGATAGTTCGTTCCATCGTACGCCAAATAAATAAAATATCGATGCCGCAATAAATCCAACATTTCAACGCACCGTTATATGAAAACAACCCTGTTTCAATTCATATTTCACATAGCAACGCTCTTCCTTACGCAAGTCTCTCAAGACTTCTGCAAGGACAAGTTTCAACGTATCAGCCTTGACATCCTGCAAAGGACGCCCGTCCGGATCCTCTACTTTCCGGAAACGTGCCCAGCTAACATCGAAGGTAGTTCCATAAAAATGGCACGAATTTAAGGATGCATTTATATTCGTCTTACGCAAACGTCTTACATCGTTCTTCGTACGCAACACGGAAGTCACGATAACTTTATTCGGGTTTAAACCTTTATTCTCTAAAGAATCCAGAAAATTCTCACCAATCACATTAAGTAATTCTTCGGCCTTAGGAATTAAAAAAGGAATTGAATACGTCAACGAATCCACATCATAACGCTCACAAGGCGCAATCTTTACCAACTTGCCCCCTAATTCCTCTGCTGTTTCGCGAGATGATATGGGAGAAATACCGATAGCTTTTGCCGTTTTCAATTGCGTATCATTTAAATCATTAAATGTCCTTTGAAAACTAACCACCCCACGAATATTGTGAGGATTATTCATCTTCATCGACATATCTTTCTTTCCGGAACATCCACAGACAAGGACTCCGGAACAAAAGACTGCGATCCAACATGTACGAATCCAAATTCTCATTTCCGCTTTTTAACTTCAATTTCGGGCAAAGATACAAATTATTGCCATGTATCAATTAAAACTATCAAAAGGAATGATTAAATTTGCATCAGTAAACATAAACGGCATAAGTATAAGAATACACACTGAATGATAGAAAAACATATTGTATTAGAAGATATCGATCCTGTTATCTTCTATGGGAAAAACAACTCTAATATTCAAATGATAAAGGCTTTATTCCCTAAATTACGGATTGTCGCACGAGGAAATGTGATAAAAGTAATGGGGGAAGAGGAAGAGATGTGTGCATTTGAAGAGGTTATTTTATCACTTGAACAGTATTGCGTACGACATAACTTCTTAAATGAAGAAAGTATTCTTGAAATAATAAAAGGCAACAAATCGGATAACTCAGAGCAGAATCACAACGTAATCGTCTATAGTGTAACAGGAAAACCCATCACCCCACGCAGTCCAAACCAACAAAAACTGGTGAAGGAATTTGAAAAAAACGACATGATTTTCGCAATAGGTCCCGCCGGTTCCGGCAAGACTTATACAGCCATAGCCTTAGCCGTACGTGCATTAAAGAATAAAGAAATCAAAAAGATTATCTTAAGCCGCCCGGCAGTGGAAGCAGGCGAAAAGTTAGGTTTCTTACCCGGCGACATGAAAGACAAAATAGATCCTTATCTCCAACCGCTTTACGATGCATTGCAAGATATGATTCCCGCCGCAAAGTTAAAGGAATATATGGAACTTAACATCATACAAATAGCCCCTCTGGCTTTCATGCGCGGGCGGACATTAAACGATGCCGTAGTCATTTTAGATGAAGCCCAAAACACGACGACCCAACAAATAAAGATGTTTCTTACACGCATGGGAATGAATACGAAAATGATTGTGACGGGCGACATGACACAAATCGATCTTCCGTCATCTCAAACATCCGGATTAGTGGAGGCCTTACGCATCTTAAAAGGCGTTAAAGGAATAAGTTTCATAGAACTTGACAAGAAAGATATCGTACGACACCGGCTTGTTACACGAATTGTCGAGGCATATGAAAAATATGAAGAAAAGCGGCGCGAGGAAAGCCGGAAAAAACAAACGGAAAAATAACCAAAAAGAATTTCTATTCATCATTAAAATACAACGAATATGAGTAATGCATTAACAAAAACGGATTTTCATTTTCCCGGACAGAAAAGCGTCTATCACGGAAAAGTTCGCGATGTATACAACATCAACGACGAAAAATTAGTAATGGTTGCCACCGACCGTATCTCGGCTTTCGACGTTATTTTGCCGGAAGGGATTCCTTATAAAGGACAAATGCTCAACCAAATTGCCGCAAAGTTTCTTGATGCAACCACAGATATCTGCCCGAACTGGAAATTAGCAACCCCCGACCCGATGGTAACCGTCGGTGTAATCTGTAAAGGATTCCCTATCGAAATGATTGTTCGCGGTTATTTATGCGGCAGTGCATGGAGAGCTTATAAAAGCGGAGTACGCGAGATATGCGGAGTGCGTTTGCCCGAAGGCATGAGAGAAAACGAACGATTCCCTCATCCCATCATCACACCTACCACAAAAGCCGAATTAGGCATGCACGATGAAGACATTTCCAAAGAAGAGATTCTTGCAAAAGGACTTGCAACACCCGAAGAGTATGACCTGTTGGAACGGTATACACTGGCATTATTCGAACGCGGAACAGAAATAGCAAAAGAACGCGGATTGATACTCGTCGATACGAAATATGAATTCGGGAAATACAATGGAGAAATTTATCTCATGGATGAAATACATACACCCGATTCAAGCCGATACTTCTACCTCGATGGATATCAGGATCGTCTTGAAAAAGGAGAACCACAAAAACAGCTTTCCAAAGAATTCGTCCGCGAATGGCTGATGAGCAACAACTTCCAAGGGAAAGAAGGACAAACAGTTCCCGAAATGACACCGAATATCGTTAACTCCATCAGCGAACGCTATATCGAACTATACGAGCACATCACCGGTGAAAAGTTCGTAAAAGCCGATACAGACAACCTTGCTTCCCGCATCGAACAAAACATCAACGTTTACTTGATGAAATAATATAACCCACAAAAGAAGTCGGACGAGGAAGAAAAACGTCGAAACGTTTTCTCCATAAGTCCGGCTCCTTTTACTACAAACGTCCCGTTATATGACCCGTTATCCGCAAGAAAATATCAAACCATACGACCAAAACGGAAACAAGACCGCACAGGTTGAAATGATGTTTAACCACATTGCTCCAACATACGACAGGCTAAATCATCTGTTGTCATGGGGGATTGACAAATATTGGCGGCGAAAAGCGATACAACGGCTCAAGCCTTTCTCTCCCAAACAAATCATGGATGTGGCAACGGGAACAGGAGATTTTGCCATACAAGCCTGCAGCATGCTTCACCCGTCCAAGCTCATCGGAACAGACATATCGGAAAGCATGATGGATATTGCCCGTGAAAAAGTGCGGCAAAAAGGATTGGAAAAGCAAATCTCTTTCGCAAAAGAAGATTGTACTGCGCTATCGTTCCGGGAAGAACAGTTCGATGCGATTACTGTAGCATTCGGAGTCCGCAACTTCGACAATCTCGACCTTGCACTGAAAGAAATGCACCGTGTACTTAAAAGAAACGGACACCTGGTTATATTAGAGCTGTCCGACCCGAAATCTTTCCCAATAAAACAGCTATATAATCTGTATTCAAACATAATCATTCCGTTTTTCGGGAAAATTCTCTCGAAAGACAATTGTGCATATAACTATTTACCCCAATCCATCAAAGCTTTTCCACAAGGAGAAATTATGCAGGACATTATCCGCAAAGCCGGATTCTCTGACGTATCATTCCAACGCCTCACGTTTGGAATATGTACACTTTATTTCGCAACCAAATAATTATATTTTGCATTATGACTAAGAAATATGGATTAATCGGTTACCCCCTCGGGCATTCTTTCTCCCGCAGTTTTTTCAAAGAAAAGTTTTATTCTGAAAAAATCGATGCGGACTATATAAATTTTGAGATTGCCTCTATCGAGGAATTTCCCAAAATCATCGCATCCGAAACCAATCTGGCCGGTTTAAACGTTACCATCCCCTATAAGGAACAAGTCATTCCTTATCTTGATGATCTGGATGAAGAGACGAAATCCATTGGCGCAGTAAATGTAATCAAACTGGAAAAGAATAAAGGAAAAACCAAGCTTATAGGGTACAATTCCGACGTTATCGGTTTTACACGTTCCATTGAACCGCTGTTGGAAAGCTTTCATAAACGGGCATTGATCTTAGGGACCGGAGGAGCATCAAAAGCTATTTATCATGGGTTACGCCGACTAAAAGTAGAAGCCACGTTTGTTTCGCGCTCACCCAAAAGCGAGAATACAATCAGATATGAAGATATTACTCCGGAACTTCTCAACGATTATAAAGTAATCGTTAACTGTACACCTTTGGGCATGTACCCGAAAACAGAAACATGTCCCGATATTCCTTACGAAGCTCTTACTCCCCAACATTTATTATACGACTTGATTTACAACCCCGATACTACCTTGTTCATGAAACGAGGGCAAGAACAAGGAGCCATAACGAAAAACGGACTCGAAATGTTACTGTTACAAGCATTCGCCGCTTGGGAAATATGGAACCGATGAACATATAAATCCATGAAAAAGAAAACAGCATACATTATAGGAACCGCTATTCTTATGCTCACTATATTCACAATCGGAGGCGGTTTTTATATGGTCAACTATGCGCTTTCTCCTGATAATAGAGGAAAAGACATGCAAGCATCCATGACATATATGCGGGACACTTATCCGCAAATAAATGAATGGATTGACAGCCTGCGGCAACATCAGACACTGAAAGATACATTTATCACTTCATCCGACGGAATCAGTCTCCACGCTTTTTACGCATACGCTTCACGCCCTTCGGCAAAAACTGCCGTAATCATTCACGGCTATACCGACAATGCAATTCGAATGCTACATATTGGCTACCTATACAATCACAGCCTTGATTACAATGTTCTGTTACCCGACCTGCGATACTCCGGACTAAGCGACGGCAAAGCCTTCCAGATGGGATGGCTCGACCGACTGGATATCAGACAATGGATTGATACAGCCCCCGCATTGTTCGGCGACAGCCTCCGCATCGTTGTACACGGCATATCTATGGGTGCTGCCACAACCATGATGCTGTCCGGTGAGAATCTGCCGGATTATGTGCAATGTTTCATCGAAGATTGCGGATATACAAGCGTTTGGGAGCAGTTTAAAAAGGAATTACACGAACAATTCGGTCTGCCCGCATTTCCATTACTCTATGCGGCCAGCGGCATATGCGACCTGATGTACAAATGGAATTTCAAGGAAGCATCTTCCGTTACACAAATAAAAAAATGCACGAAGCCCATGTTTTTCATTCATGGAAATCAAGATGATTTTGTTCCGACATCAATGGTTTATCAGCTATACGACAGCAAACCTCAACCTAAAGACCTGTGGATTGTCCCCGAAGCGGGACATGCAGCTTCTTATCTGCTTTATCCATCTGAATATACCGAACGGGTAAAATCATTCTCGGAAAGATATCTTTCCAACTAATCATGGGAAACTTCAACATAAGACGTCCCGAAGTTTTACATACAATGTGGCCGCAATTCATAAAAACGACTGCCAAGTTTTACATATTTCCCGCAATGTTTTCTGCTGCATAATACGAAGGATGTAAAAAAAATACGTAAGTTTGCGTATCAATTATAACATTAAACGACAAAACACGTATTTATGAAAAAGACATGGATTATCCTTCTTGCTGTAATCATATTGGCAGCTTTCTATTGCACATCGTCCTATAACTCTCTGGTAGTTCAAGATGAAACGGTGGAGACTGCATGGAGTAATGTAGAAAACCAATACCAGCGTCGCGCCGATCTTATCCCCAATCTGGTAAATACGGTTAAAGGTTATGCCGCACACGAACAGAAAACCCTTGAATCTGTCGTATCCGCCCGTGCAAAAGCAACGCAAATGAATGTCGATGTAAACGATTTAACACCCGAAAAGATGCAGGCTTATCAAGAGGCACAAGGTGAAATAGGAAAAGCCCTGAGCCGACTTCTCGCTATAACAGAAAATTATCCGGAGTTGAAAGCCAATGAGAACTTTCAGACTCTTCAAGCACAATTGGAAGGAACAGAGAATCGAATCAGTGTAGAACGCCGCAAATTCAACGAAGCAGCCCGCACGTTCAACACTGCAATCCGACGATTCCCCCAAAACATCATTGCCGGTTTATTCGGATTCGAAAAGCGTCCCTACTTCGAAGCACAAGAAGGTAATGAGACGGCTCCTGAAGTAAAATTCTAACACCCTGCACATGAAACAACGTTTTTTCCTCGTATTCTTATTCTGTCTGTCCATCATAGCAAAAGGAAGTGCGAAAGAATATAAAGTAAACGATGTGCCTCTCGTACACCTTCAAGACCGTACACGCTACGTAAGCAACCCGGATAATATCCTGTCTGAAGAGACTGTTGCTGCCATCGATACCACACTATTCGCATTGGAACAGGAAACAGGTATACAGACATTGGTCGCTGTGCTGGAAAGAATCGAAGGAAACGATTGTTTTGAGTTCGCATTTCAATTGGGCCAACAAAACAAAGTAGGACAAAAAGGAGCAGACAACGGCTTGGTCATCCTGTTGGTCACAGAAGAACGATGTATCCAGTTTGTTACCGGATATGGTCTGGAAGAATACTTGCCCGACGCCGTTTGCAAACAAATACAGGTACGTTATATGAATCCTTATCTGAGCAAAGGAAACTGGAACGCCGGAATGCTGTCTGGAATACAAGCCGTCCGCCAACAATTGACAGGGGCAAATTTCTCTATTCCTGCAATGCCTTCGGAAGACCGTAACGATTTTTCTTTCATACTAATTATCGGTGCTTTCATTCTAATGCCCGTATTTCTTTGGATACTTATCCGCCGCAGCACACGATGTCCCGTCTGTCACAAACATACACTCCGACAAACAGCCATACGCACTTTGTCTGTCATTGATAACGTACGCACGGAAGAAATTACTTTATGCTGCTCCAACTGCGGACATACCGAAAAGAGGAAACGATACACCCGTAGAAATGACGATTTCCATCATCATGGAAGGGGTGGAGGAATGTTTGGAGGAAGACCGTTCATAGGCGGAGGATTCGGAAGAGGCGGTGGAAGCTTCGGAGGAGGAAGCTATGGAGGTGGGAACTTCGGCGGCGGAGGAGCAGGCAGCCGATTCTAAAATAAAATCATTTTCAATCTATATCTTTAAAAAATCATGTATAATAACACTTTCGGCAATCTTTTCCGCCTGACAAGTTTTGGAGAATCTCACGGAGAAGCTATCGGCGGAATCATTGACGGATTTCCATGTGGAATTCCCATCGACCTGTCATTTATTCAAAACGAACTGGACAGGCGCCGTCCCGGACAATCCGACTTAACGACTCCCCGCAAGGAAGCCGACAAAGTTGAACTGTTGTCCGGAATATTCAATGGCATTTCAACCGGCTGTCCCATCGGTTTCATCGTACGGAATACGAACCAACATTCCGGCGATTATGATAATATGAAAGATATTTTCCGCCCTTCACACGCCGATTATGTCTATATGCAGAAGTACGGTATTCGCGACCATCGCGGCGGAGGACGCTCTTCTGCCAGAGAAACAATTTCACGTGTCGTGGGAGGAGCCTTTGCAAAATTGGCGCTCAAGCAGATAGGCGTCAGAATCACAGCCTTTACTTCACAAGTCGGACCATATAAACTTGACAATGATTACACGAAATACGATTTCGACTGTATAGAAAAAAACCCGGTAAGATGCCCGGATATGAAAATGGCTGCCCTGATGTCCGAGTACATCTATGGCATAAAAAGCGAAGGTGATACCATCGGAGGATGCATAACCTGCGTTATAAAAGGAACACCTATAGGATTGGGACAACCGGTTTTTGGGAAACTTCATGCAGCATTAGGCTATGCTATGCTAAGCATCAATGCCGCCAAAGGATTTGAATATGGGCAAGGCTTTTCCAATATGGAGCAAAAAGGAAGCGAACAAAATGATATCTTTTATAATAATGACGGAAAAATCAATACGAAAACGAACCGATCCGGGGGAATACAAGGCGGAATAAGCAATGGGAAAGACATTTATTTCCGAATTGCTTTCAAACCGGTTGCCACAATACTGAAAGAACAATCTACCGTCGATATTCACGGGAATGAAACTACGCTAAAAGCACGTGGACGCCATGACCCCTGCGTCCTGCCACGCGCCGTTCCCATTGTTGAAGCAATGGCTGCCATGACTTTACTCGACTACTACCTGTTGGATAAAGCAACGCGACTATAACATTCACAAGAAATTGCCTCTACAAATTTATAAAAACACATAGCATTATGGAAATCAGACAATATATCCGAGAAAATGAACCGCGTTTCCTAAATGAATTATTCAGTTTAATGCGCATCCCAAGCATCAGTGCCCTACCCGAACACAAGCAAGATATGGTTGCATGCGCCGAACGGTGGAAGCAACTCTTACAGGAAGCCGGTGCCGATAATGCAAGGATTATGCCATCGGAAGGCAATCCTTTGGTCTATGCAGAGAAGATAATCTCTCCAAAGCTCCCAACCGTTTTAATATATGCACATTATGATGTCATGCCTGCAGAGCCGATAAAATTATGGAAAAGCGAACCTTTTAAGCCTGAAATCCGCGATGAACATATATGGGGACGGGGAGCAGATGACGATAAAGGACAAGCCATGATTCAGGTAAAAGCCTTTGAGTACATGATAAAATCCGGACTTCTAAGACATAACGTCAAATTTATTTTTGAAGGAGAGGAAGAAATCGGGTCTCCCAGCCTCAACGGTTTCTTAAAAGAGCACCGGGAGCTTTTAAAGGCCGATGTAATTCTAGTTTCTGACACCAGCATGTTAGGAAGAAATCTTCCCTCACTTACTACCGGACTGCGTGGACTGGCCTACTGGCAAATCGAAGTAACCGGTCCCAACCGCGACCTTCACTCCGGACATTTGGGAGTTGCTGTAGCAAATCCCAACAATATCCTTTGCGACATGCTGTCAAAAATTACCGATAAAAACGGCCGTATTTCCATCCCTCATTTCTACGATGATGTAGAAGAATTATCCGTTGCAGAAAGAGAAATGTTAGCATCTATTCCTTTCGATGAGAAAGCATATATGAATGCCATCGGCGTAAAAGCGTTAAAAGGAGAGCAAGGATATTCTACATTGGAACGCAATAGCTGCCGTCCTTCATTCGACATCTGCGGCATTTGGGGAGGATATACCGGAGAAGGCTCCAAAACAGTTTTACCCTCAAAAGCTTATGCAAAGGTATCAAGCCGGCTTGTACCTCACCAAAATCACGAAAGAATCTCCCAACTATTTATCGATTACATACAAAGCATTACCCCCGAATATGTACAAGTCGACGTAACTCCCATGCATGGAGGCGAGGGCTATGTATGTCCGATAAGCCACCCGGCATATAAAGCTGCCGAAAAAGGATTTGAGAAAGCTTTCGGGAAAAAGCCGCTTGCGGTAAGACGAGGCGGAAGCATTCCCATCATCAGCGACTTCGAACAAATTCTTGGTATCAAGACAATTCTTATGGGATTCGGACTGGAAAGCGATGCAATTCACTCACCCAATGAGAATTTTCCACTGGACATATTCCGGAAAGGTATTGAAGCCGTCACAGAATTTTATAAAAACCTACCCGAAAATCTATAAAAAAATCCGGCGCCTTATAAATGATGAGCGCCGGATTTTATTTTATCGCAACCGTAATATTGTCCCCACTTCAGGTGCAGGAGCATCGGATTTCATTTTATTCAACTTATATAAGCTCGACAAACGTATTCCAAATTTCTGGGAAATAGAATACATCGAATCGCCCGTACGGACCGTATAAACGATATGATCTTTTGTTGCACGCTTATTCTTTTTCTCCAAATAAACAATCTCCCCTCCGGAAAACTTAAAATCTTTGGGCAATTCGTTATATTTTCTCAACTTCCTACGGCTAATGCCCAGTTCCTTAGACAGTGATTTAAACGTGTCTCCATCTTGGGCTATCACATAAAGCAACCCATTGGCTAAATAAGGTTGATGCGGATTCGGGAATTTTTCTGCAAATTCCAGTCCACCTTCTTCATCGTAACGGTCTAAATCGTACAGCTCAATTATATTAATCAAACGGTTCGCGTAATTGGGGTCGGTTGCATATCCGGCTTTCTTCAACCCACGTGCCCATCCTTTATAATCGGTTATCTTAAGTTTAAACAGGAAAGCATACCTCGCTCCTTTACGCAAAAATTCAGAATGATCAGAGTATGAATCTTTCACACTCCGATAGGCCCTGAAACATTCTCGGGGAGCGTCATCATCGTAACGAACCGATTTCCCTCTCCAATTTCCTCCGCATTTTATGCCAAAATGATTGTTCGATTCTCTGGCAAGCGAGCTTCTTCCAGCTCCCGACTCAAGCAATCCCTGCGCCAATGTTATGCTTGCCGGTATATGATGCTTCTTCATCTCATGAACAGCGAGTTCGCGATATTTCTTAATATATGCTTCATATGCCGCATTACGCCGCTGGGCACTCACCGGTATAACGGTAAAAATCAGACAGACTATTACAATATATTTAACAAATTTCCCCATAGCATATAATATCCATTAGTCGTCCACAAAGTTAAATGATTCGAAGATAAAACCAAAACAATACAACATTTATACAAACTTTTCACTATGTTTGTAACAAAACAACGGAAACTTTTCCTTTAATAACCGACAGATATAAACGCCATGAAAAGAGAAAAATTAGAAATATTCATTGAAGAATATCAATATGAAGAACTAAATGACATGTACCGGGAACTGATTGATACCGCCAAAGATGCGTCCAAACACAGCTATGCCCCTTATTCCAATTTCTCTGTCGGTGCGGCAGTGCTGCTCGATGACGGAAACATTATCTCCGGAAACAACCAGGAAAACGCTGCTTATCCTTCGGGATTGTGCGCCGAACGAGTCACCGTATTTTATGCCAATGCCAAATTTCCGGAAAAAGCTATCACTGCCATTGCCATAGCAGCCCGAAATCAATCGGGAGAAACAGTAAATGCCATTCCTCCTTGTGGCGCATGCCGTCAGGTTCTACTCGAGACAGAGCAACGATACAAAAAAGACATCTGCATTCTTCTATGCGGGAGAAAAAATATTCTATTAATAAAAAGTGTCAAGGATCTGCTACCGCTTTCATTCGGGAACGAATGCTTGAGGTAGAATCTCTTGGCCTCACTTCCGAACAGAAGAGGAACAACTCACCCAAACATTCCCTATCCTACAATATAACGCGCATATTTCCCGGATATTTTCCTGATTCCTATCACCAGCAACCACGAAATAAAGAAAGCGACAACAGCCGAGAAAAAAATCTGAAGCGGTATAGGTATATGCAGATAACGTGCCAACACTATTCCGGGACCTGTAAGAAAGAAATGAATCATATATACGCCAAAGCCACAAACCGTAAGGTTTGCCAAAGCTTTCTGAATCCTTAAATTTGTCACTTTTACCTTTTTCAGTAACAAGAACAACGGCATTGTCATCATCACAACATTCGGCGAACAATAATACCAAAACAATTCATACTCCTCCGGCGTGCAGTCGGGGAAAGCTGTCATATACCGGAAGCCGAAGAAAGTTATGGCATAACCGATAAGGAACATCGGAATACCCCATACCAATATTTTAGATAAACTCCAATCGTGATGCCGTAAATAGTGCCCAAGTAGCAAATATCCGTTAAACCCGGCGAAATTATATAGCATATAAAATTCGTTCCATGAACAAGCTCCCCAAATATATTGGTCTATAAAAACACGGTAATAAGGAACAAATAACGTGACACCCCATGCAATAAGAAACCAACGTTTGGCTTTTTCACTTGCCTTTTCCACCCAAGCAGAGAAGATCGGCATATACAAATACATGCCGATAAGCAAATAAATATACCACATGTGCCCGGATATCGCCGAGAAATTTAAAGGAACTTCCGATATGTATTTCAATGAAACACCAAGCGACCGGCCCATAACCTCTTCATTTGCATAAGGAAAGCACGCAAGAACAACATCCTGACCACAGCCAAATAATCTTGTCAAATAAGGGAATAAATTATAAAGAGCAGACCATATCAGAAAAGGCCAAAAGACGCGACTGATGCGTTTCCGATAAAAAACAGACGTCTCGCCCCGCACAGGCAACAGCAATGCTCCGGTAATCATGACAAACAACGGCACGCAAGGACGTAAAAAACCTCCATAAATAGCTCCCCATAGCTTGATATTTTCAGCATCTGCCGAAACATTCCCGGCGGAATAATTAAACGGATCGGCAGAATGACAACATACTACCGTAAACATGGCAACGAAACGTACGACATCCAGCCACACAATATGCTGTCTTGACTGCGAAGAAACTGCATTGATATTTTCCATAAGTTCTGTCTGATATTTAATCACCGTACATACGCGCCCGCATTGCTTTTATATGATCGGAAGTTATATATTCGTCATATTCCATCATCTTATCAATGATTCCGTTCGGCGTCAACTCAATAATACGGTTAGCCACTGTTTCTATAAATTCGTGATCATGCGAAGCAAACAGCACATTCCCTTTATAAATCTTCAGATTATTATTAAAAGCCTGAATAGATTCCAAGTCAAGATGGTTGGTTGGTGTATCCAAAATCAGGCAATTTGCATTTTGAAGTTGCATACGGGCAATCATACATCTCATCTTCTCTCCTCCTGAAAGTACGTTCACTTTTTTCAACACTTCCTCGCCGGAGAACAACATACGGCCTAAGAAACTCTTCATATATACCTCGTTCCCCTCACCGTATTGACTTAACCATTCCACAAGATTCAAATCGCTTTCAAAAAAAGAAGTATTATCTAAAGGAAGATAAGCTGTAGTAATCGTTACTCCCCATGCATAATGTCCGCCTTGCGCTTTCCGATTTCCATTAATGATTTCAAACAATGCAGTCATAGCACGCGGATCACGGCTCAAAAATACAATTTTATCACCTTTTTCCACCGTAAAATTCACATCGTTAAACAACACTGTTCCATCTTCAGTTTCAGCACGTAAACCGGAAACTTCCAAAATCTGGTTTCCCGGTTCACGGTTCATTGTAAATATGATTCCCGGATACTTCCGTGAAGAAGGCTTGATATCTTCCACATTCAATTTCTCCAACATCTTCTTCCGGCTCGTTGTCTGTTTTGATTTTGCCACATTCGCAGAAAAACGTCTGATGAACTCTTCCAACTCTTTCCGCTTTTCTTCAGCCTTAGCTTTCTGATTTTGTTGCTGACGTAATGCGATCTGGCTCGATTCATACCAGAAACTATAATTACCAGCAAAAAGATTCACTTTCCCAAAATCAATATCGACTGTATGTGTACACACCGAATCAAGGAAGTGTCTGTCATGGCTTACAACCAAAACCGTATGCTCAAAGTTAGACAAATATTCCTCCAACCACGTTACCGTATCCATATCCAGGTCATTGGTCGGCTCGTCCAATAACAAATTATCCGGATTGCCAAATAAAGCTTGCGCCAGCATGACACGCACTTTTTCCTTTCCGCTCAATTCACTCATCAGGACAGAATGTTTATCTTCCTTGATGCCTAAGCCACTTAACAGTATTGCGGCATCGCTTTCAGCGTTCCATCCTTCCAACTCCGCAAACTTCTCTTCCAGTTCCGATGCTTTCATCCCATCTTCATCGGTAAAGTCTTCTTTCGCATATAATGCCTCCCGTTGTTTCATTATATCCCATAAAACCGTATGTCCCATGAGAACTGTATCTAAAGCAGTATAGGCATCGTATTTGAAATGATCCTGACTTAACATGGACAAACGCTCGCCCGGTCCTAAAGCCACACTGCCTTTTGTTGGTTCCAATTCACCGGATATCACCTTCAGAAAGGTTGATTTCCCGGCACCATTAGCACCTATTATACCATATATATTCCCGTTTGTGAACTTTAAATTCACATCATTGTACAAAACACGCTTTCCAAACTGGACTGCAACATTGGAAACTGTAATCATTTTCTATGAAATTTAATCTAATCGAGCCTAATAAATCAGTCGGCAAAGGTAATAAGAATTAACGGAAAGAGAAAATTCCGGGAAAAAGATCCCCAAGCAGGCACTCCACAAATTCCATATTCCATAAAAAAAAGGATGTGATTGTCATATAACAAACACACCCTCCTCGTCATTAATGGAAACATTATTCCAGAATGAATTACTATTCACATCAGAATATCACGCCCAAACGAAAACCTAAATTGCTTTGTCCATCCACTTCACTTAACAAAATCCGTGTATGATTCGTTGCATAATTATAAAATCCTGCAACATGGAAACCTAACCTGCAATGACGAAACGGATGGATTTTCAAGCCGATTTCCGGAGAAATATAAAATCCCCATCCCTCATCATAGCGTCCATTAATGCCGAAATAAGTAGTATTTCTCGCAAACATTGCTCCCATTTTTGCTCCCACATATGGACGAAACACCCGACCCGGTCGCAGATTATAAGAAGTTGTTACGCCAAAAGGCAACTGAAACGCAGAACGTTGCTGATCTGTTGTCAACGATTCTGTAGAAGACAATGCAATCGTTTGTCTGTCTATATATTTACGGTTTGAATGGAAATTAACGAATGCTCCCAAAGCCCAATGAGAAGTTATATCGTAAGTCCCTTCAAAATTCATTCCCCACCCGCTAATTTTTTCTACAAAGCCGGTGGCGACAGGTGCATTCATCTGCCAGTCTATAACACAATGAGCCTTCGACGGATTCCATTGCGCGTAACTTTTTATAGAAACGACGGTAAATATTACACAAAACAACAAGACCTTTTTTGCAATAGAACGAATCGTTTTCATCATAAGCCGCCCTCCTCCGAATTAATTGTACGAATATAAGCTGATTGAGCAAAAGCCTGATTGGCCGCATCTTTCATCAGTTGTACATTTACCCGCAGGCTTCCATACCGATAACCGGAGGTCACTACATACCAGATTACGGGCAGATTGCGCTCCTCATGTTTGCCTTCCCCAACAGTCAGATCGACCATTTCAATCAGAAAAGTCTGCGTATCAAAACTTGTCACTCGCGGATAAGGATAAAACCAACCGGTCCACCATCCACCCCAGAAAACGACCGGCCACCAATCTTCCGAAAGAATCTGCAACGATTGAGGCACATAAGTTAGCTGCACCCCCACATCGGCTTCCTCCTTTTGTTCTTTGGGAAGACGTATAAACCCGCGTCCGTCCATATTACTCGCCACTTCGTCAATCACCGACAGTGCGAACTCATCGTCCCAATAAGCCACAGCATTACCGCTCACATCTAAAATGCTATCCGGTAAATAATAGGTTTTATAATTATTAAAATCCACATTACTGTCGTAATCTGTATAGACAGTCAGATCTGGACTAAGGTTGTCCATATTCAAATCTTTCTCACAAGAGACAAGAAATATCCCCATAAGAAACCACACATACTGTTTTTTCATCATATTTTCGATTTTATCATTATCGTACCATATACCGGTATTCTATAAAGAAATTCCTTTAAACACATTACTATTCCCTGCCGATTTCAAAATGCCGGTCAGCGTAACTTTATTTGAATTAAAGTTCGGAGTAACCGTCACTGAAGCACGATTTGTCTCCGGAGACAGGGTAATATCTATCCTTGCCGATATTCCTGTTCCCAAAACATTACAGGTTAAATAAGTATATCCCCGCTTATCCTGCTCCATTTTATAAGCAGAAACAGAACCTTCAACAGTTATTCCTCCTACTCCGTTCAGCCCGGAAGCATTTGCATTAAAGGAAATTTGCACTACAGCCTTGTCATTTTCCACAGAAACAAAATTTATACCTGAAGATACATATACCGTCTGTCCGTCTTTAAGAACAGCACGATCGGCTTCCAAAACGAAATACTTATCTATCATAGCCTGCAATGCTTCTGCATGAACCAAACTATCTGTCCGTTCTTCCTGTCCGCTCTTTTGTATATCCGCAGAAATATTCTCAAGAATATGGGCAACTGCATTGGTTGTCATCCCAATGCATCCTATCAGCATTAATAATATCAATCTCGTCATAAGCAGTCACGTTTTAAACTTTACCATAAAAGAAGTTTTGCCTGTTATAACTGCATCTTCATCATTTAAAAAAGACTAATATTGGTATTTATCGGCATCTTTAAAGAAAATATATTTACCTTTATACAAAAATAAGCAGTTCTTTTCACTTAAACAACCTTTAGTTTTACAATAATGAACAACATATCTGACATTGCTCTTCTCATTGCGGTCATTGCTTTAGCCTTATGGCCCATCGTTCTGTTCGGGTTAAACATTTTAAACCGGCAGAAAAAACGTCTGAAGCATCTCGAACAGTTAACAAAAGATGAACTGGATGATATCAAAACACAAGATTTGGTTTTCAATACGCTGAAGAAAATCGGATGCCAACCTTCCATCAATGAAGAAGGAAACATAGGTTTCAAATATCAGGGAGACGACTTCTATATAGCCGCGGAAGAGGAAAACCGGTTCATTATGATATGGAATCCCTGGTGGGGCTCCATCAGCACCGACAATGAAGCTTTCCCATATTTAAAAGAAATTATCAATCTGGTGAATATAAATTCACTGATTACAACCGTATACATGGTAGACGAAGATGGAAAAACCGTAGGACTTCACTCGCGATGCCATACGTTTTTCTCTCCAAACGAAGGAGAATTGGAAGAACACATGAAGATGTTACTCGACTGCTTCTTCGACGCGCACAATGCCATAAAAGACAATCTGAGTCAATTAGGGCAGAATGCTGAAAGCGAAAACACCAAAACAGAACGAATAAAAGTGAAAGGTTTTGCTGCTTACAAAGAGAATTCAGTCCCTATTGAAACCCAGAAAAAAGAACAAAATCCGTAACACACAACCAAAACATTCATGATTCCGAACAAAATATTCCCTAAAGAATGGATGGAAATTCATCCTTATACTACCATAAATCAGACAGATTTATATTTTACTTCGCTGGCCAATGAATTGTACAAACAAGATTTTCCTTCAGATCTTCCCGAGCCATACCGAAGAAAAATCTGTCTTTATACCGCAGCTTATCTGGAAGATACGATTTCCGAACTCGGACTTTGGTCATCCTTCAGACGGAAACACAAAGAATTATACGGAACGGCTCTTCCGTTTTGGCCAACAGAAAAAGACTATATCGAGGACGAAATAAATGAAACAGACTTACGTTTCATCATTTGGAATACATGGGAAAAAGCCTGTTATCCGCATCCTTATATCAACCCCAACAATGAACAAATCAAGAAATTAGCACATTCCTTTTATCACATGCTGTCATCGGTTTATGAAACAGCACCGGAAAACGAAAAACTAAAAGGATATTTTACGGGATTCAATACCGAAACAGAAGCAGAACATAAGCTGTCGTGGCTGTTCGGACATACGTATCTTACCGAACCGGCCATCGCACCTTACATTAAAAACCTCGCTCCGCAACATCGTTTCATCGTACCAACCGGCCCGTTAGCGCTGTTCCTATATGAATGGATAGAGATTCTTTCCAACAACCCGTCATGGCAAACAATAAAGAATTTATTTCCCGGTCCGGAAACTCTTCTTGAAGATATGAAAAAACACCATGCTGAGATTTACCGAAAATTTATGGAAGGTACCGGAGGGAAGAACATTGTTTACCTAAACGGATACGAAAGTCTGCACCGGTTTCTCACCGAGATATTAGAATGGCCCGACGATGATGATCATATGCTCCCGCAACTAAAAACGCACAAGAATTTTATCCTTATGGTAAATCCTGAAAAAGGAATCCTTCTGGCCAAAGATATTTGTGCTTACATCGCCGATAAAAACAATCCGCTTTATAACCGGGAAGAAGCGAAAAAACATGCATTCCGACTGCTGACAGAAGAAACGCTCTGCCCGCCAGACCTACTTACTTATTGCATAACAAACAAGCTTTTGCCCGATGCCATGCTGCCCGGAGGAGAAGAACAAGCCCTTGTCTCACAAAATGCTGACTTTATAGCCCGCCATTCCTTGCTAAGTTTCTACAGAGGAGACTGATATTTTCATTCATCACCACCTTTTCAATTCCTGAAACAAACGTTGCACAGGCAACCCCATTATATTATAAAATGAACCATTCAAGCCTTTCACTCCGATAAAACCAATCCATTCTTGCACGCCATATGACCCTGCTTTATCAAAAGGCTTGAAATTCTTTACATAAAAGTCGATTTCCTCATCAGAAAGCGTATCGAACATCACTTCCGTAACAGAAGAAAAAGTTTCTTGTTTTTCTACCGATGTAAGACAGACACCGGTGATAACCAAATGCGAACGTCCGGACAAAAGGCGCAACATACGGTAGGCATCGTCTTCATTTTCTGGCTTCCCCAGCACTTCCCCGTCAATATACACAATGGTATCTGCCGTAATAATCAGCTCACCGGGCTGCATGACGGAGCGATAAGCCTCAGCTTTTTCACGGGCAATGTACATCGGTATATCCTCCCCTTGTAAAGCCTCCGGATAAACTTCACTGATATCCGGCAAAACTTTGACCTCATACTTTAGTCCCAATCCCGACAACAATTCACGACGGCGCGGAGAGTTCGACGCCAAAATTATTTTATAGTCTTTTAAATTTCCCAACATAGACTTCCTGATTTTATCACCAACCAAACGCATCACGGTGCGTCATCCATTTTCCTTGCGCACGCAATACCTGTTCTATCACATCGCGTCCGCAACCATACCCGCCTTCCTTATGAGAAATATACCTGCAGATCGCCTTTATTTCCGGGTCTGCATCTGCCGGGCAACACGGCAATCCCACCAAAGAAAGGACTTCATAATCGGGAATATCATCACCCATATAAAGTATCTCTTCCGGATTTAATCCATATTTCTGTATAAAATCGGCATACTCACGAGTTTTAACTGCAGCCCCCATATAGATATCTTTTATCCCCAATGCTTCATAACGTTTTCTGACGGCCTCCGTATTTCCCCCGGTAATAATGGCAACATGCAGTCCACACTTCACCGCCAACTGCAATGCATAGCCGTCTTTTATATTCACTGTCCGCATGGGCTCTCCATCAGGATGCAACAAAATGGTTTCCGCACTTAATACTCCGTCGACATCAAATACCAGCGCCTTTATTTTTGTCAAATCATAATTTATCATAGACTGTCATTTGTAATTATGTTCATAATATTGAATATCCCGACTAATCCTTTCATACAGTTCTGCCAATTCCGGCTCATCGGCCAACATTTCCCGGTGAGAGGTTAAAACGTTGTTGTCGTCCCGGCTGGCAGGGCCTGTTTGTGCCTCTACAGGAAGCACATCATGTACCTTCCGTGCCGTTTCATCTATCAAAGGCAATAACGAAGCAAAAGGCAAATCATGCTTTTCCATCAACCGGGAAGCGATAGCATACATGTGATTCGTAAAGTTGCAGGCAAAAACAGCTGCAATATGCAACACACGCCGCTGCTCAGAAGTCGCCCTATACACCTTCGACCCCAATCGCTCCGCCAGTGTTTGCAAAAAAGAAACATCCTGTTCTTTATTTGCCTCAATAAAGAAAGATACTTCGGAAAAATCTACCGGATGCGATTTTGTGAACGTTTGCATCGGATACAATACACCGAACCTTGCAGCCTTACCTTTCCATACATCCACAGAAACACTCCCCGCTGTATGCACAAATAAAGCATCCGGGTTACAGGAAGAAACGATGTCTGTCACAGACTCCAACGCATCATCGGATACTGCAACAATATAAAGCTCGGCATCGGTCGCAATCTTTTCAGAAAAAGTTGCCGACATACAACCCAACTTCCCAGCAAGTTTTCTTGCAGATGCCGAAGTCTTACTTACAACTTGTCGGATTGTATATCCGTGTTCTTGCAAAGCAAGTCCCAAACACGTAGCGACATTTCCTGCTCCTATCAGAACAACATTCATAAAGACACGATTATTTCACCCCGTATTTATTTAAATGTATTTTTTCCCATTGCAAACGTGTTTCATCAAACGGCTTGCGTTCCATACCTTTATGCCCTATGGCCACAATGGAAAGCACCTGAAGCTGCAACGGTATGTCAAGCACTCCATGCACATATTCGTCGGACGACATCCCGGTAGCTGCAAAACGTTCACGCACCTGCACCCAACAACTTCCCAAGCCTAAGTCCTCTGCCTGCAACTGAAGCATAAATGAAGCAATCGCAGCATCCTCAATCCATACATCACTCGCCAGCGGATCAGCCAAAACGACAACGGCCAACGCAGCATCTTTTATAAATGATGCCCCCGAATCTTTGCAACGCGATAATTTATCAAGCGTTTCTTTATCATCTACCACAACAAACTCCCAGCAGTTACTCCGCTTTGAAGAAGGAGACATTAAAGTTGCTTTCAATAAAGCAACTACGTCATCCTGCGCCAATTGTTCTGCGGTGAACTTACGCATACTCCGACGTCTTTTTATCAATTCACTGAAACTTTCCATAAAATCATTTATTCGTACGGACAAATATATACTTTATAAACGGATTATTAGCCTATAAACATATAAATTCTTTACACTCCCTCCCCAATATTAAAATAAAAACAAACATATCCCCGCTCATGTTCGTTTTTATCCAATAAGTTCCTTATATTTGCGAATATGGTGATCCGCCTGACAACATATTACCATTCGAAAGATATCCCGCCACTTCCCGGTAGAAATATCTTTCATTCCACCGAGTTATTCCGGGTCTTGGAACAGACTCCGGGCTATTCTCCCGTTCTGCTGGTAGCATTCTGCGGTGATAAAGCTATCGGGAAATTACTTTGTATCACCCGGAGAAATTTTCGACTGATCGGCTTCACTAATATCACATATATATATGGCACCGGAGAATATTTTGATTCTCCAATCAAAGAAGAAGACGTATTCGACGAATTGCTCTCTTATTTTACCAACCGCTTTAAAGACAGATCTTTTTTATTGGAATTCCGTAATATAGAAATGCCGCTGTTCGGATATAAATATTTCCGGAAAAACAATTATTTCCCTATAAAATGGCTTCGGGTGCGCAATTCCATTCATAAAAGGAATTGGGAAAAATGGATGAGCGCATCAAGAAAAAAGCAAATAACACGCGGGTTAAAAAACGGAGCAGTCGTAGACATCGCAAAAAACGAAAACGATATTCGCGATTTCTTTTCAAGTCTGAAAAAATATTATTCTTCGAAAATACACCGTTATTTCCCTGATATCCGATTTTTCCTGTCCCTATTAAACCAACAATCAAACAAAGAATTAGGAAAAATATTCATCATCAGACATGAAAAAAGAATCATAGGAGGTTCTGTTTGCATCTATTCTAACGACACAGCTTACCTGTTGTTTTCCGGAGGCATGCGGAAAAGTTATCCATTGTTTTATCCCGGAGTTTTAGCAGTATGGTATGCTATGACTTATGCAAAAGAACATAATTATAAACATTTCGAATTCATCGATGCCGGACTTCCTTTCCATAAATATGGATATCGCGATTTTATTTTAAGATTTGGAGGAAAACAACTCAGCAGTCGCCGCTGGTTCCGTTTCCGATGGAACTGGTTAAATCAACTGTTTATCCGCATTTATGTGTAACAAATAAACGACACTTAAAATAAAGTAAACCTACAATTATATTTTATTCCATAAAAATAAAAATGAAAAAAAATTTCGTATTTCCGCACAAAATTATTTTCTTTGTGCAGTTCGCAAAGGAACTTTAAACTTAATACCCACTTAAATAACACGATTATGAAAATCTCTCACATTGAACATTTGGGAATCGCTGTGAAAAGTATTGAAGAAGCCCTTCCTTATTACGAGAAAACTCTCGGATTAAAATGCTATAACATAGAAACAGTCGAGGATCAAAAAGTAAAAACTGCCTTCTTAAAATGCGGAGAAACTAAAATAGAACTTTTAGAACCAACAAGTCCTGACAGCACAATCGCCAAATTCATTGAAAACAAAGGTATGGGCGTACATCATGTCGCTTTTGCAATAGAGGATGGAGTTGCGAACGCCTTGTCGGAAGCAAAAGCTCAAGGAATACGCTTAATAGATAAAGCCCCACGCAAAGGAGCCGAGAACTTACACATCGCATTCCTGCATCCAAAATCAACAATGGGCGTTCTTACTGAATTATGCGAGAAATAAAATCCATATAGTTATTCATTTAAAAGATTTCTAATGCCATGAGCAATCAACTTGAAAAAGTAAAAGAATTAATAGAATTACGCGCTCAAGCTCGCTTGGGAGGAGGAGAAAAAGCAATCGAAAAACAGCATGCAAAAGGGAAATATACAGCACGGGAACGTATTGCCATGCTATTAGACGAGGGAAGTTTCGAAGAAATGGACATGTTTGTCAAGCATCGTTGTACAAACTTCGGCATGGAAAAGAAACAATACTTGGGCGATGGAGTCGTGACCGGATACGGAACAATCGACGGACGGCTGGTTTATGTATTTGCACAAGACTTTACAGTTTCTGCCGGTTCCCTGTCGGAAACCATGTCACAAAAGATATGCAAAGTGATGGACATGGCTATTAAAATGGGAGCTCCATGCATTGGAATTAACGATTCTGGGGGCGCCCGCATACAAGAAGGCATTAATGCTTTAGCCGGATATGCCGAAATCTTCCAAAGAAATATTCTTGCATCCGGTGTAATTCCGCAAATATCAGGAATATTTGGTCCTTGTGCAGGCGGGGCTGTCTATTCACCGGCTCTGACAGATTTCACTTTAATGATGGAAGGAACCTCTTATATGTTTCTGACAGGACCGAAAGTCGTCAAAACAGTTACCGGCGAAGATGTGACACAAGAAAATCTTGGAGGCGCAAGCGTACATTCAACCCGTTCGGGAGTTACGCACTTCACTGCCGAAACGGAAGAGGAAGGATTGGCTTTAATCCGCAAATTGTTAAGCTATATCCCGCAAAACAACCTGGAGGAACCGCCTTACATAGACTGTACCGACCCGATAGATCGGTTGGAAGATTCGCTGAATGAAATAATCCCCGACAGCCCCAATAAACCATACGACATGTATGAAGTAATCGGAGCAATTATAGATAATGGAGAGTTTCTCGAAGTACAACGCGATTTTGCCAAGAATATTATTATTGGATTTGCCCGCTTCAACGGTCAATCAGTGGGAATAGTCGCCAATCAACCGAAGTTTCTGGCTGGAGTTCTTGACTGTAATGCCTCAAGAAAAGGAGCACGTTTTGTCCGTTTCTGCGATGCTTTCAATATACCTATCGTGTCATTAGTCGATGTACCCGGTTTCCTTCCCGGAACAGGACAAGAGTATAATGCCGTAATTCTGCATGGAGCCAAATTACTATATGCATACGGCGAAGCAACAGTCCCTAAAGTAACCATCACCTTACGCAAATCATACGGAGGATCACACATCGTCATGAGTTGCAAACAACTGCGTGGAGACATGAATTATGCCTGGCCTACTGCAGAAATCGCCGTAATGGGAGGGGCAGGTGCCGTAGAAGTTTTATATGCAAAAGAAGCAAAAGAAGCTCCGGATCCCAAAGCTTTCATGGCAGAAAAAGAAGCCGAATATACAAAACTATTCGCCAATCCGTACAACGCAGCAAAATATGGATACATTGACGATGTAATCGAACCAAGAAATACCCGCTTCAGAATAATCCGTGCTCTGCAACAATTACAGACGAAAAAGCTTACAAATCCGGCTAAAAAGCACGGGAATATTCCATTATAATCTTAATCTTTAATTTATACATTATGAAAAGATCATATATCGGAATATTTCTTTCTTGCCTGCTGTTCCCTTTTTTCTGCTCATGCAACGAAAAAAAACCGCAAAAGAAAGTTGTCATCAATGAAGTTCTTATAGATAATCAGAGTAACTTTCAGGACGATTATGGAATACACAGCGGATGGATTGAGATATTCAATAAAGCATATAAAAGTTCGAACCTCGCAGGATGTTTATTAAAAGTCAGCAGTCAACCAGGAGATACAATTACTTATTTCATTCCCAAAGGCGATGTGCTGACCAACATCAAACCGCGCCAACATGCTCTTTTTTGGGCTGACGGATTACCACGTCGCGGCACATTCCACACTAATTTTATTTTAAGCAAAACAAATTCAAACTGGATAGGTCTATATGATGCCGGAGGGAAACTTTTAGATGATATCGTTGTTCCTGCCGGTATTTTGAAAACAAACCAATCTTATGCACGCGTCAGTGATGCAAGCGAAGAATGGGAAATAAAAGACGACAGCGAAGAAAAATATATAACTCCGAGTACGAACAACAAGACTCTCGACAGCAATCCGAAAATGGAAAAGTTTGAATTGCACGATTCTATTGGAGTCGGCATGACAGTAACGGCTATGGGAGTAGTGTTTTTCGGTCTTCTTTTACTCTACATTTGTTTCAGATGTGTAGGAAAAGCCGCCATTAAATTCCGTAAAAAGAATGCAATGAAGGCCCACAACGTTACCGATAAGAAAGAAGCAAAAGAAAGAAAACTGGGTGAAGCACCGGGAGAAGTAATTGCAGCAATCTCAATGGCTTTGCATGAAGCCTACGGAGATGAGCATGATGTGGAAGAAACAATTCTGACCATCAGCCGCGTAAAACGCAGCTATTCACCATGGAATTCTAAAATTTATACCCTACGGGAAACACCACACAAGAAATAACTTTATAACATACAAGACAATGAAAGAATACAAATATAAAATCAATGGAAACCTTTATAAGGTAACAGTAGGAGAAATTGACGGCAACAAAGCGCACATAGAAGTAAACGGAACTTCCTACACAGTAGAAATGGAAAGAGATGTAAAGCCGAAAATCAAACCGGTAATGCGCACCGCTTCCACAACACCGGCGGCACCTCCTCCTGCCATCTCGCGCCCGGCTGCCACAGAAAACCAGAAATCGGGAATCAAATCACCGCTTCCCGGTGTCATACTTGACATAAAAGTCAAAGAAGGAGATTCCGTAAAACGAGGGCAGACATTATTAATACTGGAAGCCATGAAAATGGAAAATGACATAAAATCCGACCGCGACGGAAAAGTTGTTGCCATCAATGTCAGTAAAGGAGAATCAATACTTGAAGGAACAGACCTTATAATCATCGAATAACTATGGGAGAATTTGTCAGTTTTTTACAAAATAATCTTGCGGATTTCTGGACATATACCGGATTTTATAACGCGACACCACAGCATTTAATCATGCTTTGCGTCGGTATATTCTTCATTTATCTGGCAATCGCGAAAGAGTTTGAACCGATGTTACTCATTCCTATCGGTTTCGGAATCCTTATAGGGAACATACCTTTCAATATGGAAGCCGGATTACAAGTCGGCATCTATGAAGAAGGCTCAGTACTCAACATCCTATATCAGGGCGTAACCTCAGGATGGTATCCCCCTCTTATCTTTTTAGGAATCGGAGCGATGACCGATTTTTCGGCGCTTATATCCAACCCGAAACTGATGCTTATCGGAGCCGCTGCACAATTTGGTATATTCGGCGCTTATATTATCGCTTTAAACATGGGATTCGACCCGATGCAAGCTGCCGCTATCGGTATTATCGGCGGAGCAGACGGACCTACAGCAATCTTTTTGTCTTCAAAACTTGCACCGAACTTAATGGGAGCCATCGCCGTTTCTGCATACTCTTACATGGCACTCGTTCCGGTAATTCAACCGCCCGTCATGCGACTGCTTACCACAAAGAAAGAACGATTAATCCGCATGAAAGCCCCACGTGCCGTATCACATACAGAAAAAGTCATGTTCCCTATCATCGGATTATTGCTTACATGCTTCCTTGTACCGTCAGGTCTGCCTCTTTTAGGCATGTTGTTTTTCGGCAATTTACTTAAAGAAAGCGGTGTAACACGCCGTCTGGCTGAAACAGCAAGAGGCCCGTTAATTGATACAATCACAATCTTATTGGGTCTTACTGTCGGTGCATCCACGCAAGCATCAGAATTCCTTACAGTAGATTCTCTCAAAATCTTTTTCTTAGGGGCACTGTCGTTCATTATCGCAACAGCATCCGGTGTCTTATTTGTAAAGATTTTCAATCTCGTTTTAAAGAAGGAAAATAAAATTAATCCGCTAATCGGGAATGCCGGAGTTTCAGCCGTACCCGATTCCGCCCGCATTTCCCAGATACTCGGATTGGAATATGACCCGAGCAATTATCTGTTAATGCACGCTATGGGTCCTAACGTTGCCGGAGTAATCGGTTCGGCC
Source organism: uncultured Bacteroides sp. (assembly GCA_949285025.1). Taxonomy (GTDB): domain Bacteria; phylum Bacteroidota; class Bacteroidia; order Bacteroidales; family Bacteroidaceae; genus Phocaeicola. Next base: position 74,292 of record CASDXG010000099.1, read on the forward strand.
GTTGCTGCAGGTATCTTATTAGGATTCCTCATCTAAGGTTATCTTTACCTAAAAAAGAACCGCCTCAAACAACCAGCTATTTGGTTATTTGAGGCGGTTCTTTTTAGCAATCGTATTCCGTCTCTATATCATCCTCAGCAAAACGATTCCGGCTTTTTTCAAAAGAGCGGATTCTTTACTCCAGACGACTGCGGTATCCTGCAAAAAACTTCTTGAAAAACAGCCACTGATAATCCAATGCATTACTCCAATACCTGTCATTATGCTGACCGGGACGTACAATAAAGTCATGAAATATACCACGCTTATCCAATGCATCATGAAAAGCTTTATTCACTCCATAAAAGAAATCATTCTCCCCACAATCGAAAATCAAAGCAAGGTCTCCGTTTTTTATACTGTCAAGCTGAGTAATTACCGTATGCTGTTCCCATACTTCCGAATTATCTTTCATCTCTCCCAATTGTTTTTTCATGTCCCAATTATCCGGAAACGGACGGATATCCAGTCCCCCACTGGTACTTCCTCCCGCACCAAACACATCCTTATGACGGATAGACAGCCACATTCCTCCATGTCCGCCCATACTTAACCCCGTAATCGCACGCCCTTTTCTGTCGCGCACAGTGTTATAATGCGTATCTATATAAGCCACAAGTTCGGAAGAAACAAATGTTTCATACTGGCTGTCTGCATTCTTCAGACTATCCCAGAACCAACTGTTCTCACCGTCTGGGCATACAACAATAATCCCGTCACGGTCTGCCATATCCGGCAATTCAGGTTTTATCTGCAACCAATAGCGTTCATGCCCGCCATAGCCGTGCAATAAATATAAAACCGGGCATTCCTTCCCCTGCAAGGCTTGTTCAGGAACAATCACCACTACGGGTATATTCCTATTCATTTTAGGGCTTTCAACCGACAATGTATCAATACGGGCTGCCAAAGCCGATAAAGTCTGGCTTAGCATAGCTAAACCTAATAATAGTATTTTACCTTTCATATTTTATTTCTCCTCATTATTTTTCCTGATACTAAACTCACAACCACAATACTGCTGGTTATAAAATCCGTATTCTTTTATAATCTCAACTCTACGTTCGCTCAGCCCTCCTTTTCTCCAATTCTGATTCCACCAAAGCACATCCGGATACTTCGTCACGGCATAATTCCCGGCTTCATTTATTTGTTCCAGACTTTTCCAACGGGATGAAGCCAATGTCGTAGTAATCACCGGAAACTTATGCTCATGCGCATACCGTGCTGTGTCAAGCAAACGCATTTTAAAACAGTTCAAACAACGCCGGCCTCTCTCCGGTTCGTCCTCTAAACCTTTCATCCTGCAAAGCCATCCTTCATGATCATAATCGGCATCTACGACATCAAGTCCTAACGCCTTCGCATAACGAGTACATTCATCCTTACGGATTGTATATTCGTCAAACGGATAAATATTCGGATTACAATAATAAATCGTAGGACGTATGTCATGCTGCAACAGACATTCTATAATAGCCGATGAGCAAGGAACGCAACACGTATGCAGCAAAACACGATTCCCGTCTCCAGGAACTTTTATCTCAAATCTCTTCTTCATGACCGAATCTTATCATTTTCTAATATTCGCATCAATGATTTCGGTATTTCTTGTCCCGATGTTTCAAACCTATGCAAACAGGCTTTCGCCTTATCGGTCAACACCAAAAATTTCTGCCGCCTGTCATCTTCCCCCACAAGACAAAGTAAAAGTTCTTTATCCTGAGCCGAATGTACTATTTTTGAAACATTATATATATTCATTCCCACACGTAAAGACAACTCCTTTATTACAATTCTTTCTGAACCTATACTATGTAGAACAACCATTTCATTCAATGAAACGCCATATTCTCTCAACAACAGGCGTTCATAATCTCTTATCTGTTGCCCGATTTCCCGCAATTTACAGACATAATCTATTTTTTTCATAACATATAAAATATCAAATACATACAAAAATGTTACCCGAAACAGGAATCAGTTCCGCTAACATTTCATGAAACAGAAACTTTTCTTTCCACAGAATACTGCGGAATAATACACATCCTTACAGCAAACGTTTCTCTGCAAAATACTTCCATAACGGCGCAGCCATCAATGCCTGACGAATCTTATCGCCAACAAGCAAAGACCGTACCTCGTCCACTGTAAGTAAATGAACAGAAATATCTTCTGTAGGCTCCAGATGTTGTTCCGAAACCGGTATGACATCTCTTGCTAAAAAACAATGACAAAGATTAGTCATTGTACTTGCATTCCCCGATATCGTCATATAATGTTCCCAATTTCCCCCACAATAGCCTGTCTCTTCATACAATTCCCTCTTGGCTGCTTCAAGAGGACTCTCCCCTTTTTCACAAACCCCTGCACATATTTCATAGCCCGTCCATTGCAAGCCATGCCTATATTGTCGTTCCATCAGGAATCGTCCATCGGAGGTTATGGCTATTACATTCACCCAATCGGGATATTCAAGAACATAATATTCATTGTTTATTACTCCGTTAGGCAGGCGAACTTCATCTCTTCGCGCGGTCAGCCAAGGCCGCTTAATAAGATATTCACTATGTAAAATATCCCACTTTTTATCATCCGGTTCCATACATTCTCCTGCTATTAAAGGTTTCTCTTTTTATAATAACACTTATAATCACGGGTTTCTCCCGTAGGGAGCAATTCAGCCTCGTGCAGTGTCCCCTCAAGAACAAAACCAAGCCGCGACAACAAACGCAAAGAACGCTCATTTTCCGCATAACAATTGGCTGTTATCAAAGCCGCTCCCAAATGATTAAACCCATAATCTATAATTTTTTGCGCCGCTTCTAAAGCATAGCCACACCCCCAATAATCTTCGCCTAACCAATATCCCAACATTAAAGCTTTCGGATTTTTACGCAAATCATCGGGACTCAATCCAACTGCCCCCAACAGTTTCTGAGAACTTTTCTTTACTATTGCCCAACGATTTTCCTTTCCGATAAAGACCGTTCGCAATATTTCCAATGATTCCTCCGGTGTGTCATGAGGCTTCCACCCGGCATTGTTCCCGATATTGGGGTTATGGCAATACGAAAAGAAATCAGACAAATCGTCTTCATCAAACGGCCTCAACAATAAACGTTCCGTTTCAAGGAACGCTGTACGGAATTTTCTTAAATGCAATATAGGGTAAGGTTTACCGGCAGAATCCACTTCTCCACGCCCGATTACAGTAAATCCTTTACGAATATAGAAAGCAAGAGCATCGGGATTCTGCTCATTCACATCGACAAGTTCGATTCCTTTTTCATAAAATGCAAAGTCAACCAATTCACTTCCATACCCTTTCCCTTGTTCTTCGGGACGGACAAATAACATCTCTATCATCGTATTGCTCAAACCTATAAAGGCCGTTATTTGCATCTCAACGTTACGAAGGATATAAATATCCACTGCCGGGAAATAATCTCGTTCTATCGCATTTCTATAATAAAGAATATCTTCTTCCGAAAGAAAATGATGCGTACTGCGCACCGATGCCTCCCATAAAGAAATCAGTTCGGGATAACAGTCTTTCCCTGCCGGAGTTATTTTCGGTTTGTCCATATCTGAATAAATTTCCCCCATAATTTTAAACTTTAACGTCTTTACAAAGATATGTTTTCTTTTTATATTTCAAATAAATTATCTTTGTGTTTTATAAAAACATCCCGTTGATTTTTCATGAATATACCCGTTCTTTTCACCACATTCTGGCTTCTTTCTTTACCTGTAATTGCCCGCACTGCCAATCTTGAGAAGGCACTAACCCGCCTAATACACGAAGAGGAAGGAGAAATCGGCATTGCTGTCATTATAAACGGGACAGACACCGTAACGGTAAACAATGACATCCGTTATCCTTTAATGAGTGTATTTAAATTTCACCAGGCACTGTCCGTTGCAAACTTCCTGCATGAAAACAAGATATCTCCCGATTCACTACTGTTCATTCCGCGAAAGGCAATGAAACAAAACACATACAGTCCGCTACGCGATACTCACCCGGACGGAAATTTTCATATATCTATCAAGGAACTGTTAACCTACACGCTACAAAAAAGCGACAACATTGCTTGCGATTTGCTTTTTTCTTTAATCGGAGGAACGCAATACACCGATAAATATATCCGCACTTTAGGTTCTGAGCAATTTGCCATTACACAGACAGAAGATGACATGCACCGCTATCTGAATGCTTGTTACCAAAACTGGAGCACACCGCTTGAATCGGCCCGACTATTGGATATTTTCATCAGTACCGCATTGCCATACACCGAGATGCAGGCTTTTATAAAACAAGTCATGGTTTCCTGCCAAACAGGAACAGACCGTTTAGTTAAGCCTCTATTGAAAAGACAATGCACCATAGGTCATAAGACAGGAACAGGAGACCGAAATGTTTATGGAGAAATCATCGGCATAAACGACATCGGCTTTGTTACCCTTCCCGACGGCCAGCGATATACCATCGCCGTATTTATCAAAGACTGGAAAGGGAACGAAGCCGATGCCGCCAGACTCATTACCAATATTTCAGAAACAGTTTATCGTTTTATCAGTCGGCAACAGTAAGTTTGACAATACAATCAGTATCCGGTACTAACGATGCGGTATAAAGTATAGTGCCGTCCTTAATCTTTTCATAATTTACTTTCTGATCCGAGTCAAACAACACGGCTTTTTTTATCTTTATATCCGCAGGAAGAATAATATGCTTCGGCATCTGATCGGCAAGTATATGCAAATAAAGAATATTCCCTTTACGGGTCGTCGTTCCCCACTCTGCCGTCATCACATCACCTGCTGTGGTATTATACACCGTTTCACCGTATTTATCCAACCACTCACCAATACCTTTCAGCCGGTCTAATGCCTTAGAGGGCAATTCACCATTCGGCTGAGGGCCGATATTCAACAGTAAATTCGCTCCTTTCCCCGATGCCTTTACCAACATACGTACCAAATCACGGGTTGATTTATAGTCTTGATCCTTTATACGATATCCCCACCATGAACCGGTAATTGTCTCACAAGTTTCCAAAGGAAGATTACCAATTTCACTTTCTCCTGAGAAACCCATTTTATTCTCGCCGGGAAGATCTCTCTCAAACATCTGAAAATCTTCCCCCTCATAAGGCTTCTTATGATGATTATTCCCTACCAGACAAGCTGGTTGTAACTTATGAATCAAAGCATATTGCTCGCTCAAGCGCCAGTCAAAATCAGGCTTATCCCACATTCCATCGAACCAAATGGCACCAATCGGGCCGTAATTAGTGAGTAGTTCTTTCAGCTGGTTGTTCATAAACCGGTAATAAGAACTCCACTCGCCGTGATTTGTCCGCCCGGTTCCATGCCCGGTTCCTCCCAACGGATAATAATCTTCCCTCGTCCAGTCCAAGTGCGAGTAATATAAATGCAGTTTTATTCCCTCTGCCTTACACGCTTCTGCCAATTCCTTTATCACATCCCGCTTGAAAGGCGTTGCATCAACAATATTATAATCCGAGTATTTTGTATCGAACATAGAAAAGCCGTCATGATGACGTGACGTAAAACAAATATATTTGGCTCCGGCTGCTTTTATCACTTTAACCCATTCTTTTGCATCAAACTTCGAAGGATAAAATCCGGAAGCGACTTTTGCATATTCATGACAATCAATATTTTCCATATTCATGTAATGCTCACCTTGAGCAAACATACTGTAAATACCCCAATGAATAAAGATTCCGAATTTACTGTTACTGAATTCTTTCCGTGCCTGTAAGTTCTCCGGTGCAGGAACATAACCCGTTTCTTGCGCATAAAGTGGCGCCCCTCCCAACAAAAGGCTCAAAAGAAATACTTTCAAATTTCCCGATGTACATGCTTTCATAACAAATCTCTGTTTTATATATAAATTACTAAACGCACAAATATACGTTAAATGTCTGAAAAGAAAGGCAAGTCTACCGAAAAAAAATCACGCCTCATTTTAGAAAAAAGATAAAGACGTTTTCATCAAAACATTCCCATAAAGTAATACAAACGTTATATTATCTCTGCAAAATTCTCCTAAGGCCAATCGGAGATAACGCAGATTTATGTACTTTTGCATAGTAAGAAAGAAAAAAACATATGCAAACTAACCCAAAAACGACATACCAGTTACCCGATTTATCCGGTTCATTAGGAGGACATTTAGGTATTCAATTCACGATAATGGAAGAAGGTTTTGTCAAAGCCACCATGCCGGTAGATGAAAGGACATGCCAGCCATTCGGATACTTAAACGGAGGGGCATCGCTCGCTTTAGCAGAAATTGTGGCAGGACATGGTTCTATCGCTCTCTGTTCATCCGGACAAATGCCATGCGGAATACAAGTAAGCGGGAATCATTTACATCTGGTTCCAACCGGAACATACGTAGAAGCTACCGGCACTATCGTACATCGCGGACATACATCCCATGTCTGGAACGTCGATATATCGGATTCCGAAGGGAAACTTATCTCAACCGTACGAATTGTCAATCTCATTGTAAAACGCCGTTCATGAATCAGCCAGGACAAAAACTCTGCCGTATGCTTGACCGACTAACAGAACGCTCGGCCAATTTCGCACTATACCGTTTACCTTGGACTGATAATCCTACACTCGTTCTTCAAGAAAATAATACGACAACCATCCTTAATGGACTAAACGAATTAAACGGTCGATACGGTTTTGTAATAGCTCCTTTTCAAAAGACAAAAACACATCCGGTTGTCTTGATACGGCCGGATAAAATAATACAAGGCTGGGAAAACATTGAAAAAGCCCTTTCTACCATTCCGGAAAACGAAACAATATCCGATAAGCAACCTGTTTTTCATGAAGAAACAACGGGACACAATAAAAACGATTACCAGAATGCTTTCAAACGTTTTATCGTACCTCTTCAAGAAAAACGCTTTCAAAAGTTAGTGCTTTCCCGATGCAGCCGGCAGCCACTTCCTAACAATTTTTCACCGACAGCCGCATTTATCCGGGCATGCAATAGCTATCCGCGCATGATGATTTCGCTTTGTCACACCCCGATAACGGGAACATGGATCGGAAGTTCCCCTGAAATTATTTTAAGCGGGAAAGGAGAAAAATGGCATACCGTAGCATTGGCCGGCACAATGCCCATAGAAGATGAAATCAACCTTCCTGAATGGAATGTCAAAAATCAAGAAGAACAGGCATACGTCTGCCGGTATCTTCGAGACATTATTCACGCTTTCGATTCTGATTTTACGGAAGAAGGACCTTATACAGTGCGGGCCGGCCAAGTAGTACACCTCAAAACAGATTTCTATTTCCGCCTATCTGACACGAGAAAGTTAGGCAACTTACTGAAAGAACTTCACCCTACACCGGCGGTATGTGGCCTTCCGAAACAAGAAACATTCGATTTCATTTTGCAAAACGAAGGATACGACCGAGAATACTATTCAGGGATTATCGGATGGATAAATCCCGATGACGAAACAAATCTTTATGTAAACCTACGGTGCATGCGCATAAAGGACAAACAGATTCTTCTATTTGCCGGAGGCGGAATATTAGCATCTTCCAACGTAAATACGGAATGGGAAGAAACCGTTCATAAGATAAACACGATGCAAAACATACTTTAATATTGTCATTATGTATACAGATAAAAAGAATGTTCTCCAATTGGCTGCTTTATTAAAAGCTTTCGGAATAAAGAAAATCGTACTTTGTCCGGGAAGCCGGAACATCCCCATTACACAAACATTTGCCAACATCCCGGAATTCACATGCTATTCCATCACTGACGAACGCAGCGCCGGTTTCTTCGCTTTGGGGCTTGCGTTACATGGAGGAACTCCGGCTGCTGTATGCTGCACATCGGGCACTGCTCTGCTTAATCTGCATCCGGCTGTAGCCGAAGCTTTTTATCAGCAAGTCCCTTTAGTCATCATTTCTGCAGATCGCCCTGCTGCATGGATAGGCCAAATGGACGGACAAACACTTCCGCAACCGGATATTTTCCGAACTCTTGTAAAGAAATCTGTAAATCTTCCCGAAATAACAAACGAAGAAGACGAATGGTATTGCAACCGTCTTATCAATGAAGCATTGCTGGAACTCAATCATCACGGGAAAGGGCCGGTACACATTAATGTTCCTATCAGCGAACCTTTTTTTAAATTACTGGTAACCGAATTACCCCAAGCAAGAATAATTACCCGATATCAAGGACTTTCCATTTACGACAAAGATTATCAGCCACTGATAAAACGGCTGAACGGATACCGGAAACGCATGATAATTGTAGGACAAATGAATCTTATCTATCTGTTCGACAAGAAATCTGCAAAAATGCTTTACAAACAATTTGCATGGTTCTCCGAGAATATCAGCAACAGGACAGTGCCAGGATTACCAATACGCAATATCGAACCATTGCTTTGTTCCATGAATTTTGAAACGCAAGAACGCATGCGGCCGGAACTTCTTATCACATATGGCGGACATATAATATCGAAACGCATGAAAAAGTTCCTGCGCCGTCATCCACCCATCGAGCATTGGCATGTTTCTGCAGACGGAAATATTGTAGACTTATTCGGAGCATTGACTACCGTCATAGAGATGGACCCGTTTGAATTTTTGGAACGAATCGCCCCTATGCTGGAGATGCAGACACCGGAATATCCCCGTCAATGGGAGAATCTTTCCAAAGCAATCCCCAAGACAGAACTCGCATACTCTGAAATGTCGGCAATAGGAACGCTGATAAGCCGCCTTCCTGTTCCTTGTTCTTTACATCTGGCAAACAGTTCAGCTGTAAGATATGCACAACTTTTTGATATGCCATCCGAAGTAGAAGTTCTATCCAACAGGGGAACAAACGGCATAGAAGGGTCTCTTTCCACCGCCATAGGCTATGCCACATCGTCAGATGGTCTGAATTTTATCATTATCGGTGATTTAAGTTTCTTCTACGACATGAATGCTCTTTGGAATACAAATTACGGAAGTAACATCCGCATTCTTTTACTTAATAACGGAGGCGGTGAAATTTTTTATGCTCTTCCCGGACTGGAACTGCACGAAAACGCCGAGAAATTCGTCACAGCCCGACATCAAACATCCGCATGTGCTTGGGCAAAAGATTGCGGATTTGAATACCTTTCGGCAAGAAATGAAGAAGAGCTGAACCTTGTTATTGAACGTTTCACCAATCCTTCGGTTACAGACCGCCCAATGCTCCTCGAGGTATTTACCGATAAACATAAAGATATAGAACTGCTGAAAAACTATTACCACAACTTAAAACAACAATAATTATGGCAACAAGAGAATGGAAAACCATTAAAACCTATCAGGATATTTTATTTGAATTTTATAACGGAATTGCAAAAATCACGATAAACCGCCCGCGCTATCGCAATGCATTTACTCCTACTACAACAACAGAAATGAGTGATGCGCTTTATTATTGCCGCGAATGTCAGGACATCAATGTAGTTGTCTTAACCGGAGCCGGCGATAAAGCGTTCTGTTCCGGCGGAGACATGCACGTAAAAGGACACGGCGGATACATCGGAACAGACGGCGTTCCACGCCTGAACGTACTTGATGTGCAGAAACAAATCCGTTCCATCCCCAAACCGGTAATAGCAATGGTTAACGGATATGCCATAGGAGGCGGGCACGTTTTACACGTTGTCTGCGATCTGACAATCGCTTCCGATAATGCCATCTTCGGACAAACAGGGCCACGTGTCGGAAGCTTTGACGCCGGATTCGGCTCATCGTATCTCGCGCGTATCGTAGGGCAGAAGAAAGCACGTGAAATCTGGTTCCTCTGCCGACAGTATTCAGCTCAGGAAGCACTTGAGATGGGCTTAGTGAACAAAATCGTTCCTTTCGACCGTTTAGAGGATGAAACAGTGACATGGGCGGAGACAATGATGCAACACAGCCCGCTGGCTTTACGCATGATAAAAGCAGGTTTGAATGCAGAACTCGACGGACAGGCCGGGATTCAAGAGCTTGCCGGCGATGCAACCATGCTGTATTATATGACAGATGAAGCCCAAGAAGGAGGAAAAGCCTTTCTCGAAAAGCGAAAACCGGACTGGAGCAAATTCCCGAAATTACCGTAACTCTGATTCAAACGACCATGTATAAAATAAAAATCATTCCACGCACGCTACATTTCAAGCAACCGGCCGGGACTTCGCGAGGCATTTACCTGGAACGGAAATTGTGGTATTTGATTCTTTCCGATACGGAAACGAAACAATTCGGTATAGGAGAATGCGCCCCTTTACCTCGCCTGAGTTGCGATGACATGCCGGAATATGAAACCATACTTGCCGAACAATGCCGGAGTTTTGAAAGTAAAAGAGAAATTGATTTCGAAGCGTTGCGCCCCTATCCTTCCATCCTTTTCGGACTTGAAACCGCCCTACAGCACCTTAAAGCCGGAAACATCCGGCTCTGGGACACATCTTTTTCACGCGGAGAACAAGGGATTCCTATCAACGGACTAATATGGATGGGGAACTACAATGAAATGTTACAAAGAATAGAAGAAAAAATCCTGGCCGGATTCCGTTGCATCAAAGTAAAAATCGGGGCTATTGACTTTTCAAGAGAACTGGAACTTTTAAAACATATACGGGAGCGTTTCCCTTCGGATGCAATTGAATTAAGAGTGGATGCTAACGGAGCTTTCACCCCCAATGAAGTATTTGACAAGTTACAACAGCTTTCTGTTTATCAGTTACACTCAATCGAACAACCGATTCGCGCCGGGCAATGGGAGAAAATGGCAGAACTTTGCGCTTTGTCACCCGTACCTATTGCATTAGATGAGGAATTAATCGGAGTAAACGACACCTGTTCCAAGATAAAGCTACTCGACACCATCCGCCCTCAGTATATTATTTTAAAACCATCTTTGCACGGAGGCATACAGGGAGCACAAGAATGGATAAGTCTTGCATCCCAACGAAATATCGGTTTCTGGGTTACCTCTGCACTGGAATCAAACATCGGCTTAAATGCCATTGCCCAATGGTGTGCTACATTATGCCCCACACTTCCACAAGGACTGGGAACAGGACTTCTGTTTTACGATAACATTGATTACCCTCTTCACATCAAAAACGATTGTTTATGGTTTAACCCTAAAGAACACATGCCCGATTTTCACCGATATTTCCACCTATGACACAATATCAGACCTTTATCGCCGAACAGACTCTTACCATCGGAGCCAAAACCTATACGGCAAAAGACATGACGTCTCCTTCCGACAACGAGCCGAGCGTCCTGCAAATTCTATTCCGGGAACAGTATGGTAACGAAAGTTTCCAGGCTTCTTTGGCCGATTTCCTTGCCGAATGGTTTTCCCCGTCCGAGACTGTCGAGGTACAAACATCCGGTTCTACCGGAACTCCCAAGAAGCTATTTGTAGAAAAACAACGGATGATGAACAGTGCCAAACTTACGGTCTCTTTCCTAAACCTACAGGAAAACGATGAAGCATTGTTATGCATGCCATTAAAATATATTGCAGGAAAAATGATGGTTGTCCGCGCCCTTGTTGCAAAACTTCGGCTTATTGTAATCAATCCGTGCGGACATCCGATGCAAAACATCGGGACAATTCCTGAATTTTCCGCCATGATTCCACTGCAAATTTACAATTCCTTACAAAACCCGACCGAAAAAGAAAAACTGAAACAAATCAAGCACCTGATTATTGGCGGCGGATCAATAGAACGCTCTATGGAAAACGAGTTGAAAAACTTCCCGCATGCCGTCTGGAGTACATACGGAATGACCGAAACACTTTCCCATATAGCATTACGCAGATTAAACGGGAAGTCTGCATCACAATGGTATACACCATTCGACAATGTCACTCTTTCTGTCTCACCCGATGAAGCCCTTGTCATCAATGCCCCACTGGTATGCCCTCAAATATTACAAACAAACGACATTGTAGAATTCAATCAAAAAGGTCAATTCCGCATTTTAGGACGAAAAGACAATACGATAAATACCGGAGGCGTAAAAGTCCAGATAGAACAAATAGAAGCAGCTCTTTATCCTTTCCTCCCTTTTCCGTTTCTAATAACATCCGTACCCGATCCCAAATTCGGAGAACGCATTGTTTTACTGCTTGAAAACAGTTCCGCATCATACCCCCAGATCCTGAAAGAAGCCATGAAAAAAGGATTCGACGCCCTGCCTGCATACTGGCAACCTAAACAAACGCTTTTTGTTTCCTCGCTACCTATGACCGAAACGGGGAAGCCCAACCGTATAGCAGCCAGACAGCTTGCCCTGCAAAAATGAAAAAAAATTTTATCACCCATGCAGTAATCTATTGTCACCTTTCTTTCCCATAAAAGAATTCATGAATAGGATTAAGAAATAATATAAAAAGACTTTTTATTGAAAAAATTGACTATCTTTGCAGCGAAATTATTCCGGTCAGACGGTTATTTAATTTTATTTTCAGATTAAACAACCGAGAATAAAATAAGTAGATTTCATAAACTATTTTCAAGACATGATTATCGCCATTGATTTCGACGGCACCATTGTTGAAGACAAATATCCGTCCATAGGAAAAGAAAAACCTTTTGCCACAGATACTCTTAAAAGACTTATAAAAGACGGGCATAAGTTGATTCTTTGGACAGTAAGGGAAGGCAAGACATTAAACGAGGCCGTCTCATTCTGCAAAGAACGGGGCGTAGAGTTTTATGCCGTGAACCGTGACTACCCGGAAGAAGAAAAAGACTGGAACAAACATTATTCAAGGAAACTGAAAGTGGACTTGTTTATTGATGACAGAAACGTTGGTGGTCTCCCCGACTGGGGAAGCATTTATGAAATAATCTCAAAAAAGATATCTTATGAAGAATTGCTTGAGACATACAATCAATATAATGAGGAGACAATCCCCCGCCCTAAGGGATTAATACAACGTTTATTCAATAAGAAATAACAAAACTAAACATACTTAGCAAGACTACGGTTTTACAAAAAGAACAATAGATTCATTTTATTCGACTAAACATTCTAACGCATGCATTTAAAACATTTATTTTATACAGCTGCCGTAACGATTGTAATGTCAGCTTGCACATCTTATAAGAAAGTACCTTATTTGCAAGACCCCGAAACGGTCAATAATTACGGAAAGGAAATTCCTCTATACGATGCCAAAATCATGCCGAAAGATCTCTTGAGCATTACAATCAACACAACCGATCCTCAAGCTGCCGCACCGTTTAATCTTACGGTACAAACCCCAATGAATGCGGCCAATACAAACATCAATACAACCACACAACCCACACTGCAACAATATTTAGTCAACAACAATGGAGAAATAGACTTCCCCGTATTAGGACGACTAAAAGTAGGAGGCCTTACAAAGAACGAGGCCGAAGATCTCATCAGGGAAAAACTTAAACCATATCTTAAAGAGACACCTATCGTTACAGTACGTATGGCTAACTATAAAATCTCCGTACTCGGTGAAGTTGCCCGTCCGGGAACATTTACCGTATCGAATGAAAAGGTAAATGTGCTCGAAGCCCTTGCAATGGCCGGCGACATGACAGTATATGGTGTCCGCACAAATGTAAAGTTGATACGCGAGGACGCACAGGGAGAACGCCAGATAGTAGAACTTGATTTGACGAAATCAGATCTCATCTTATCGCCCTATTTTTATCTGAAGCAAAACGACATACTATATGTGACGCCCAATAAAACCAAGGCAAAGAACTCAGATATCGGTAATACTACCACTACCGTCATCTCGGCTACGTCTATTCTTGTTTCAATAGCCAGCCTTATCATAAATGTAACTAAATAACAACGTTTTCAAGGATAAATAAAGACTTACCCATCATGACTGAAGAAGAAAATAAAAACCTGAATACCGAGCAAGAAGAATCTATCGATCTACAGGCTCTTTTCTTGAAATATTTTGCCTATTGGCCCTGGTTCATTGCAAGTGTAATAGCATGTCTCTTTGTCGCATTCCTGTATATAAGATTTTGCACACCGCAGTATAGTGTCGGCGCATCTCTCCTTATCAAAGAAGAAGATAAGAGTCAAAGTTCCGGTGGAGCGAGCCCCTTAGCTGCCATTCAAGACTTTGGCATGTTCTCCATGTCGAATAATTTTGATAACGAAGTAGAGATTCTTAAGTCGCGCACTCTCATTAAAAAAGTCGTAACCGACTTAGGTCTGTACCAAAGCATCTATGAAAAACGTCTGTTTGGATATAATACTCCACTGTATAAAAACGCACCGGTGAACATTTTCATGTCGGCTCAGCAAGCAGATTTACTCAAGGCTCCTGTAGAACTGGACATAACATATCTTCCAAATAAGGAAATGAATGTCAAGGTACAATACGTGCTCGAAAAAGAAGAATACGAAATAAAACAGACATTCAACGAGATGCCGGCCGTAATGCCAACGCCTGTAGGCGTAATAACATTTACGCCGGATTCTGCAATCATCGCAGAAAGAGAAGATCCGGAAGAAGCAATCAACCTGAAAGCATTTATCAGTTCTCCCACAAGTACGGCACGAGGTTATGCAAACAGCCTTACGGTGGAAGCGGTTTCCAAAACAACAACTATCGCAAAGCTGAATCTCACCAACTCAGACAAAACGAGAGCTGCCGATTTCATCAACCACCTGATATATGTTTACAACGAGGATGCCAACAATGAAAAGAATGAGGTCGCACAAAAAACAGCCGACTTTATTGAAGAACGAATTAATATAATAAATGAAGAACTCGGTACAACAGAAACAAACCTGGCAGACTTCAAGCAACGTTCGGGAATGACAACCGATCTGGAAATGGATGCTCAAATAATTTTGGAAGAAAATTCCAAGTATGAACAGCAACGGGTCCAGAATGAGACACAAATAAATCTTGTCACATACCTCAAAGAATATATAAACAATCCTCAAAATAAAGAAGAAGTCATCCCTGCCAATGTAGGATTGGAAGATGGTGCACTAACCGCAGCAATCGAACAATATAACAACATGATTATTGAGAAAAAGAAATTGCTTCGAACCTCTTCCGAAAATAATCCTGCCATCATTAACATGAACGCCGGGATAGAAGCTATGGAAAAAAGCGTAAGAACAACCATAGAAAGCGTTCTTAAAGGGTTATTGATTACCAAAGATGACATAGAGAAACAAGCAAGAAAATTTGAAGGCCGCATCAGCAATGCTCCTCAGATGGAGAAAGAATTGATAGGTATCTCGCGTCAACAAGAAATAAAAGCTTCTCTTTACATCATGTTGTTACAGAAAAGAGAAGAAAATGCCATTACATTGGCTTCAACAGCAAACAATGGCCGTATTATAGAAGAAACACTTCCGGGAGAAAAACCGGTAGCTCCCAAGAAAATGATAATCTTATTGGGAGCACTTGTTCTTGGTCTCGGAATCCCCGTCGGAATTATTTATCTGTACGATCTTACACGATTCAAGATAGAGAACCGCACAGATGTAGAAAAACTGACAAAGGTTCCTCTCATAGCCGAACTTCCTCAGGTAGGAAGCAACGATAATATAAAGCCACTTGTCAGAGAAAACCAGAACGACATTATGGAAGAAACATTCCGAGGCTTGCGAACAAATCTGCTTTTCATGCTCAAGCCGCAGGAAAAAGTCATTATGTTTTCTTCTACACAACCGGGCGAAGGAAAATCTTTTGTTGCCGGAAACACAGCTCTTTCATTGGCATACTTAGGGAAAAAAGTCATCATTGTCGGACTTGATATACGGAAACCCGGATTAAATAAAGTATTCTCACTACAACGTAGCCTGATGGGTATAACAAACTATCTTGCAGATCCGGAAAATAACCCGATAGACAGTCTGATTATTCACTCGGAAATTTCGCCGAATCTGGACATTCTTCCCGGTGGTCCTATTCCGCCTAACCCGACAGAGCTCGTATCAAGAAATACACTTGATCAGGGAATAGAATATCTGAAGGCACGTTATGATTATATAATCGTCGACTCTGCCCCCATCGCAATGGTGCCGGATACGATTATCATCGGACGAATCGCTGACACATGTGTCTATGTATGTCGCGCAGATGTCACACCAAAAGTCGGCTTCGATTATATTAATGAACTTGTCAGACTGAAGAAATTCTCTAATTTAGCCGTTGTCTTAAATGGCATCGATTTCACAAAAAGGAAAAACACATACGGCTACGGAGCAAAATACGGGTATCATAAAGGATACGGATATGGATACAGCGATATAAATAACCCTATGCACAAGAAAAAGAAAGCATAACAAACTATCCTGATACTGAAAAAGCCGGAGTATTTCTCCGGCTTTTTCAGTACATAAACATCTTTATAAATTCATAATTTCACTTCCTGCACAAAAACTTCCCCAAAACGGTCTGTTACTTCTATTCTAATTCTCTTGGCCTTCCCCGACGGTTTCGCACGGTAAAGATGACGAGTATGATAACCACTCTTCTTCCCTTTCTTCATATCAATATAGTCTTGATCTTCATCGTCAAACTGCTGCATGGCTCCCTTTAATTTCCCGTCTTCGTACCAATTTACCATATAAGTCCTGTCACAATCCCATACATTGACAACTACAAAATCGGCTTGCGATTTAAATTCACCCGGCTTATACAGACGAAAGCGATAATCTGCCGGACGGCCGGTTGCCTTATATCGCCATTTCACATCCGTACCATCGACAGTCACAACCAGATATCCATTCGGAGCACCGCAACGGTTTACGTTGCCAGCCCACCAAGCACCACAAGCAGCCCCTATATTATGCTCATAAATCGTAGGCGCCGGCTCCGTGTTTTCATAATAATGAGTGTGTCCGGAAAAGATATGAACTTTATAAGGTTTCAAGATATTAAACAAGGCATTGGCATTTCTTGCATTCCCTCCGGCTGTAACAGTTGAATTAGACACCGGGGCATGTACATTCAGAAATACCAGACTTCCCTTTGGCACATAACTCAAATCCTTTTTCAACCACTCCAACTGTTCTTCTGTAAATCTCTCCGTATATTTCTTCCGCCCCGTATAATCGATATCTTTCATGGCAACGACATGCACATTCCCTACGTTAAACGAATAATCCGTCGGGCCGAAATGCCGGTAGTAATTCGATTCCGCATATCCGTTTTCCGGAAGAGGCGTACGCTCCATGTCCACATATTTCTGATTGAAATCATGATTTCCCATCAACTGAAACATTGTCAGTCCCAGATTCGATACAGCTTTTTTATACGGATCGCTAAGTTCCATTACATCAAACACCAAATCGCCGAGCCCCATACCTATAATTTCTTCTTCGGGGAATAACGCAACCGTTTCACGCAAATCGACAACAGTTTCATTGCGAAAGCGGTTTAACTCATGTTCATTACGAACCTGCGGATCAGAGATGGGAATAAACACAAAAGAATCTATTGCCTTATCACGCTTCTTCAACACAAAATTGCATTCGTTTTCCTTTTTCTTTACATCCTGATATTGATAAAATCCGTCTGCAACACCGTTTGTCTGAGGTAACTCATAGTCTGCCGGAGTAGAAATATAAACCAACGGATTACGCAACGGGTCGGTATTCATGCGAAAACATCCTTGCCCGTCTGTCACTGAAAAATTCTTTCCATCGGTTACTACAACCCCCGTAATGGGATTACCATCCGTATCTTTCACCGTTCCTTTTACTACAGCTGCATTTACCACGACAGCTCCTGACAAACAAACAGCCACGAGCATACACAACATCTTCCGATAAATTGTCTTCATATCACTGAATTATTTTAAATAAAACATTACGTTATTACAAAGAAAAAATCGGGACATTTCACCCCGATTTCAACGACATAACAATTCCATGATTCCATTCCGGAAACAGGAATTGCTTTCTTTATCTTCGTATCAATATTTCAACGTTACTCTTTTTTCAGTTCAAATCCTAACTGTAAGCCGTCATATTGTTCCGACAACTGAGAAGCCGTACCCAAAGTTGTATTTGAAGCAATTCCACCGGCCGCATCTCCCACGACCTGTATCAGCGACATCAATTTGTCTGCATTAAACAAAAGACTCATCGTATTGCCCGTCAACCCGAAAGACACCGTTGCGTTGAATTTCAATCCTAAGCGAGTTTTCAACTGAATTTCCTTACTCTGACGGTCAAACGTATAGGTCCCTCCAGAAGTACGTTCCTTTACCGTTATGGTATATGTGCTGTCGGAATTAAAAACATAAGTACCCTCTTGGTCAAAGCCGATTTTCGAAAAGACATTAGCCATCATTTCCTCTATCTTCTGAGCAGCAATCTCTCCTCCGGCTTTCGCCAATAAATTATCGCTCTGAAACCTACAATCGGGAGAGACATACTTCCATGTTCCCACAACCGATGCACTGCTTACACTATCAACCTTGCTCAATACATTCTGAGCAACACCGGAAAGTATATCTTTCCAACTTTGTGCATAAGAAAATGCCACGTTGCCAAGCAACAGATAAAAAAACAAGACAAGAGTACAAGTCCTTCTTTTTGCCAACATACTATCTCCTTTTCTAACAAGCCTTAAAACTCATATCCAATCCTTTCACAGAATGCGTCAATGCCCCGACTGAAATATAATCAACTCCACACTCGGCATAATCACGTATTGTATTGAATGTTATGCCACCCGAAGATTCCGTCTCATAACGACCTCCTATTAATTCTACAGCTTTTCTCGTGTCATCCGGCGTAAAGTTGTCGAGCATGATTCTATCCACTCCGCCTACTTCAAGCACTTGCCCGAGTTCTTTTAAATTACGGACCTCAATTTCTATCTTCAAGTTCTTGCCTTTCTCCTTACAATATGCTTTCGCCCGTGAAATTGCCTGGCTGATTCCTCCTGCAAAATCAACGTGATTATCTTTCAACAATATCATATCGAACAAACCGATGCGGTGATTCACTCCACCTCCTATCTTTACAGCCATCTTTTCCATGATACGCATGCCCGGAGTTGTCTTGCGTGTATCGAGAACACGCGTATGTGTTCCTTCCAAACGCTTCACATAACGATTCGTCATCGTGGCAATCCCACTCATACGCTGCATGATATTCAACATCAAACGTTCGGTCTGAAGCAAAGACTGTACGCGGCCTTCAACTACCATTGCCACATCGCCGGGCTTCACTTTTTCACCGTCATGAATAAAGACCTCGACTTTCATATCAGGATCAAAACGGCGGAATACTTCTTTAGCCACTTCGATTCCGGCCAAAATACCTTCTTCTTTTATCAAAAGTCTTGATTTGCCTCTTGCATCGGCCGGTATACACGACAAAGTTGTATGGTCACCATCACCAATATCTTCAGCAAAAGCAAGATCTATCAAACGGTCTATCAAATCTTTTACGACTTTTTCATCCATAAGTTTCTGTTTATTTTAAATTCTTCATTGAAACAAAGATACGCATTATTTCGTATCTTTGCACCAAGAGCCCAACGGAAAACTCATGAAAATTTTATTACTCGCAGTAGGACGCACCGTAGAGAAACATTACATCACAGCAGTAAACGATTATCTCGAAAGGACTAAACATTATATTTCTTTCGATATCGAAATCATACCGGAACTGAAAAACACAAAAAACCTGAGTACAGAATTGCAGAAAGAAAAGGAAGGTGAGCTGATTCTAAGAGCACTTCAACCGGGAGACACCGCAATATTACTTGACGAACACGGGAAAGAATTCCGCTCAGTCGAGTTTGCCTCATGGATAGAGCGCAAGATGCATGTTGTAAACAAACGGTTGGTTTTCATCATAGGAGGGCCATATGGTTTTTCTCCGTCCGTATATAATGCTGCACAAGAAAAGATTTCTTTATCGAAGATGACTTTCTCACATCAAATGGTACGGCTTATTTTCGTAGAACAACTTTACCGCGCTATGACTATCTTAAACAACTCTCCTTACCACCACGAATAAAATCTATCTGCAACGACGCATACTGCGAATCATATTCTTCGTCGCATTATCGACCCGATACGATTCCAATATTTTCTGCAACGCCTTCCGATAAGTAAAATCATCCGAGATCTTCGTTTTCAGACAAGACAATGTCTCTTGAGGAAACTTCACAAAGCATTCTGACAGTGCCCATGCCACCGCCATCCGCACATAATACTCATTGCGGTGTATCTCGCCATAAGAGGACAGCAATGGCGTGATATGTTCCTCATCAACGAAATATTTCATACTCATCACAACCCCGAAACGCACTTCATATTCTCCTCTTTCCGTCATCCAATGACACAGATATTGCCACAACCGTTCGGAATGTTCTGCAATGAAACGCTTTCCTCCGGCAAATTTAAAAGCATCGCACACCGACCAACTATTGATAATCCGCACAAAGCGCGTCACACGTTCCAAATAAGTCTCGATGTCCTCTTCCAGTCTGATGCTTCCTAATACCAGCCCTTGTAACGTTCTTTCCTCCATATAACAGGTATCGGCTTCAGCTAAATATTGCTTCCAATCGGCTTTTGCTATGCGGTTTGCCAAATAGCGAAGGTCTCCCATACGAATACCCAACACGTTTTCCACTCCCGGATTCAGTGTCATACAAAATTCTTTCTTCCCGTATTCCGAGAATCGTAGCAGATGTTCTTTTATTGTCAACCCGTCTATCTTGAAATTATCCATATGACATTAAGTATAATACATAAATCGTTCTCCAAAACAAATATAGTTTTAAAAAAATTGCCCGCCGTCTTTTCGGCAGGCAATTCCTATATTTTTGTCAAAACATCGCTACGTTTTTGCATTTTCACTTCATATCTGACATGGAAGGCGGCAATTCTCCATCATGAGACCAACCAGAAGGCTTGCTCCCCATCACAAATTCCAACGTACCTCCTTCTGCTATATCACCATGACGGAACCAGTTTTTATTGAGTTCCTTCCCGTTCAGTTTAACCGACTGCACATAGATATTCTTATCGCTATTCTTTTTTACCTTAATCGTCAACGCCTTACCATTTTCAAGATGCAAGCATGCTTCATCAAATACCGGACTGGAAATGAGATAAACATCCTGTCCCGCATTCGGATAAAAACCTAAGGAGTGGAATATATACCATGCAGACATCGATCCGGAATCATCGTTTCCAGGTATGCCGTCACGCGTCGTTTTGTAACGGTTTTCAAGGATATAGCGCACAATAGCCGCCGTTTTATCCTGACGATTTACGTAATTATACAAAACAGGAGTAAGGAATCCCGGTTCATTCGCTATCTGAAACAGACCGATACGCCAGCGCTGATCTCCCTCTTTATGGGTAAAGAATGTATCAAGGCGGGCCGTAAATTTTTCTTTTCCGCCGCACATTTCAATAAGTTTTTCCATATCATGCGGTACATAAAAAGACAATTCAAAAGAAAACGTCTCATAAGTTGGATTTTCCCAACCTCCCCCAGTCAGAACAGTATATCGGTTTTCCGGCCAGAAATCGCCGTTACGCTCTTTAGGCCATGCAAATCCTGTATGTCCTAAAGCGGAAACGTTTTCATTCCATGTTTTCTGCCAGTTTGAAGCTTTACGGTAATATTTCTCAGCGATATCCTTCTTATCTAAACGATCGGCAACTGTCGCTATGGCGAAATCACAATTGGAATACTCAAAAGTTCGCGTCAGACACCGTTCGTAAGCCGATGAAACATACCCCAACGAATTATAATCCGGCAATCCGCCACGCCCCTCTTTCCTCTCATTGCCACCGGGAGAAACTTCCGCGTTTTTCAGCATGGCCTGAAGACCCGCCTCGTAATCAATACCCGAAAGCCCCTTAACCATTGCATCGGCAATCAGAATATCGCAGTTACTACCTCCCTGCACACGTCCGTTATCATTTCCGCTACGCGCATCGGGCATATAGCCTTCATTGCGATAAATATCAATCATAGACCGCACAATATTTACTTGAACTGAAGGAGTCAACAAAGAAAATAACGGATGAGTGGCACGGAAAGTATCCCAAATGGCGTAATAGTCATCGAAATTTGGTTCCGCAGACGTCCATTTCGGATTCTCCCCTGTTTTGTCTGTCGGCTGAAGATAGCAATGATACAATGCCGTATAAAACTTCACTTTATCCTCTTCTTCACCGGAAAGTTCTACTTTATTCAGAATTTTGTTCCATTCATTCACCGCCTGCATGCGCACAGCATCAAAATCCCATGATGTGATTTGTCGCAAATTTTCCCGAGCTTTGCCACAACTGACATAAGAAATACCCACACGCAAATTTATTTTCTGTCCCTCTTTCGTAGAATAACAGAAATACGCTCCCGTACCTTTTCCTGAATCGAACTGAGAACTCATGTCTGGGAATAGCTGTGTTCCCTTCCATGTCCCGATACTATCTGCCGGAGTATCGGTTTCCGCATAAAAGTAAACGGTATAAGCTTCCCCCTCATTCCATCCTCCTTTCACACGGGTATATCCTTCCATCGAAGTATTTGACAGCACACGCACTTCCGAACCTACCAAAGTCTGTGTCTCGCACCACTTTAAAGCCAGACAACTTCCCAAGTCGAAGACGATTTTTGATTCTTTACTTTCAGGGAAAACATACTCATGAAATCCGGCTTTGCTTAAGGCTGTCAACCGGACCTTTGTCCCGTATCGAGGCAAATCAACTTTATATTCTCCCACAACAGACTGCTCATTGGCACGCGGGGAAGAATAATCTTCCAGATAAAGCTTTCCAGTCAACGGAAGAACTAACACATTGCCGTATTTAGCACCTCCGCCGGTTCCGCTCACATGCGTGTGACTGAATCCGTAAATATTCCCGTCTGTAGTCCAACCGGAATTCGATTCTTTACTGCCACAATCCGGCCCTAACTTCATCATTCCGAAAGGAACACAGACTCCGGGAAATACATTTCCATCACCTTCCACGCCAATAAACGGATCCACATAGCGGGAATTGCCCGGTAAAACCTCAGCCGTAGCCACAAATAATGGCATACACCCCAAAGTGCATGCCATTATTACTCTTTTCAATATACCTAAATTCATTTCTTATAACCAATTGTTCTTCTTCAATAAACCTCAACTTTTGTAGCCAACGATTTACACTTCTCACGTAAAGCCTCTAAATCACCTCCACATTTATCGTAACAAAGCACAACCCCCATACGGCGATTCAGTCGTGTAAACGGTTTCCCGAAAATACGAAGATACGTATTCGGCTGGGAACATACCTTTTCCTCTCCACGATAACGAGGCGGCTCTGCACTGGCTATCGGAGAAAGTATTACGGCACTTGCACCTATATGTTCCTGAGTAATTCCCGGTATCGGCAAGCCCAATACGGCATATAAATGCAATTCAAATTCATTCAGATTCTGGGTGTTTCCTAACGTAACCATTCCTGTATCGTGAGGACGGGGCGACAATTCCGAAAAGTACACACCATTTTCATGGCTCAGGAAAAATTCCACTCCCCACAGACCGTAACCTGTGAGCGCTTTCGTTACCTTCTCGGCCATCATCTGCGCTTCAGCCAAATGCTCCGGAGCGATGTGTGCCGGCTGGAAACTTTCCCGGTAATCGCCTCCCTTCTGCACATGACCTATCGGTGGACAAAACAGTGTAGGACCGTCTTTTTGTGTAACTGTCAGTAAAGTGATTTCACAATCAAAGTGAATAAACTCTTCCACAATGAGTTCTTTTATGTCTCCTCTGCTACCGCTACACCCATAAGCCCATGAATATTCCAGATCTTCCGGACTTTTGGCTACCGATTGTCCTTTGCCTGACGATGACATCAACGGCTTAATTACACATGGATATCCTATTTTATCGGCAGCTTCTTTCAACTCGTCAAATGAGGAGGCATAAAAATATTTTGCAGTTTTCAGTCCCAGTTCTTTTGCTGCAAGGTCGCGAATAGCCTTACGGTTCATCGTATAATTGACAGCACGTGCACTTGGAACGACCTGAATACCGCTTTCTTCCCAATGATACAACCGTTCTGTACGGATAGCTTCTATCTCCGGAACAATGATATCCGGGTGATGTTTTTCAATTACCTCATCAAGCGCCTCACCATCCAACATACTGAAAACCTCAAAAGTATCGGCCACTTGCATGGCAGGAGCGCCCGCATACGAATCGCACGCAATCACATACTGCCCTAAACGTTTGGCAGCTATTACAAACTCTTTTCCTAATTCTCCGGAACCTAACAAAAGTATTTTCTTTGTCATAGCAGTAATTGGTTTATACTTACTTGCAGCAAAGATAACATTTATTTGCTACTTACATCTGCTTTATGCCCCAAAAGTAGTCATTATAAACAGAAATTTAGCGGGAATTGAAGAAATAAAGCGATTCCTACAGCCAAAGAAACCAGCCACAACAAGATAAGAAATATCCGTACCCCCGTAGACATCGGCTTCCATTCTCCAAATGTCTGCATCAGAAGTTGCAACAATCCTATCACAGGAATACCCAGCACAAATACCATACATACGGACAGTGCAAGAGAGACAGCCGGAGAAATGGTTGTAATGATCCCCCAATTCACATCCGGCCAAAAGTGAAAGAACAGTACCGGAACGCTTCCCGCCAAACCGGTAGCCACCATCAATAAAATAAAGACAATAATGAGGCCGAACAAGAAAACAGGGGCAAGACAAATGGCAATTATGATTAATAATAACTTGATAAGGAATCCCGCTACTTTCACAATGCCATTTCCCAAAGAATGCAAAAACGATTTTGTATTTTCCGCATTAACTTTTTCAGACATCTTGTCAATTCCTTCAGTCACCGTCTTCCCAATATTCTCCACATTGATAGGTTGCCCTTTCATCTGCAATTTCTCTGTTGCCGTACAAGCCGGCGGCATAATAATCCACGCTATGAGATAGGCTAATATTAAAAACGGGACAAAGAAGCCGGCAATAACCAGCGCCACACGAATCCACGTGGGATCTATGCCGAAATATGCGGCAAAACCCGACGCAACACCTCCCAGTACCCTGTCATCCGGATTACGAAATAAACGTTTGGTCGACGAGGCGTTTTTCACAGTCGACTTCGATGTTTTACCCTCAACATCGGCATCTTCTTCTGAAAAATCCTCCGGCTTTCCCATACATGCAATGACCTTCTCAACCATTCCTATCGTAATGACAGTCTGACTACTACCGATATCTTCCTGCAGTAATTCGGCTATACGTGCTTCCATATCACGCACTATTTCATCTCCGTCAGTTTCTTTCTCAAAATGAATCCGCAGATTTTTCAGATAATTATCCAATAAGACATATGCATCTTCATCTATATTATAAACTGTTCCGCCCAAATTAACTGTTACTGTTTTCTTCATAATTCTTAGATATTAAAAGTTTTGTTCGTAAATGATTCACCGTTTCAGAAAGTTCATCCCATGCCGCTTGCAGATTGGACAACACTTCTTCTCCTCGTCCCGTCAGGCTATAGTATTTGCGCGGAGGCCCCTGTGTGGACTCCACCCATTCATACGACAAGATTCCATCGTTTTTCAATCGGGTGAGCAAGGGATAAAGCGTACCCTCAACCACAATTAGTTTTGCTTCTTTCAGGTCTTGTATGATATCCGAAGCATACGATGCTCCCCGATGAAGTAGAAGCAGAATGCAATACTCCAGCATTCCTTTCCGCATTTGAGACTTTACATTATCTACATTCATAGGCTATGATTATTGATTTATTTGTAAAATTCATCTTTTCATCTTACACTCTTCCGCAAGCAATCTGCACTTTGTAGCTTCCATCAACCCGTCTTTATGCAGCATCACATAGATAGATTTCATTCGCATATAAGAAGCGCTTATATAGTAACACCCGTCTAATCCGAAAGACGTTCCCCAAGAATTCTTACATTTATAAAACAGTTTTCCGCTTTCATCTCTGACTTTTCCTATGATATGCATATTATGGTCATCGGTCGTACGGAAACTTTCAAAATCTTTCTGACGACGTTCCGGAGGAACAATACTGTCGGAGGACATAAAGGCAAAGCCTTCCATAATGGACAGCTCAGGTTCTGTAAGGTCCATCGCTACAGCAAGAGAATAACCATGTTCCAATGCATAATCTATATTCTCCATATATTCATCCAAAGGTACATTAAAATACGCAGCATTACTCCAATTGGCCGGAATAGACAAAACATTATATTTATAAGGAAGCACATGAAGAAATGAAGTAAGATTTACATAATCCTCCGACTTCAATCCGGTAGATTCCCAAAAAGTTTTCGGAGTAAACCGGCTCCCTTCATATTCAAATGAATCGACCGGCTTCCCAAGATATTCATCCAATATCGAGGGAATCACTTGCCTCCAGTCGTATTCCTGTACTTTTTCCCTATCTACATAAGAAAAAACGCGAGGGTATAATTCAGATAAAAGCTTTTGATGATCTCGTAACGTATCGCCGCGATAAATACCGAAAGGCATGATACCTAATGAATCGATTGCAACCAGCGGGTCATAATTGCAACCGCCTTCCGTAAAACGTGCTGCCCCCTGACGAAGTATATAGTTTTCCGCTTTCTGCAAATATGCATTATGTACAAAATACATAGCCGACAGTTCCACAAATCTTCCCTTTACTCTGTAAATTTCCGATTCCAAAAACGATGCGGTAGAATAAGCCCAACACGTACCCGAAATCTGTTGTTTTATAGGAGTAGCCGGAACTTCATTTAAAACCGTCAGACGAATTGTGTCCGCCTGCGGATTGATACGGTTCTGTTCATTTCTGTTTCTCCCACAAGAGACCAAAATCATTATTAAAAGTAACCATGCATTTTTCATCATCCAACTTTATTTATATGTTACCGTAAAATTATCTTTATAATATTTTGCATGGCACAAATATATACATTATCTTAATACTATGTATAACATAATTCTATATTTTACTTATTTTAACTCGATAAATTCCACAAAGCAACGAAAAGAAGCAAACAAAATGTATTTTTGCAGGAAAGTGAATCTCTAAATCATTCTAATACAATGTTTACGATAAGAAAAGCAAATATCAGCGACATTCCCGTGATAAATAAGCTGGCATGGGAAATCTTTCCGGTAACTTACAAAGGAATCCTCAGCGAGGAACAAATCAATTACATGATGGACTGGATGTATTCCCTCGAAAATCTGCACAAACAAATGACAGAGGAAGGACATACCTATTATATTGCATACGAAGAATGTGAGCCGGCCGGGTATGTGTCTATACAGCAAGAAAGTCAAGATGTATTCGTCTTGCAAAAAATATACGTACTTCCCTATTTTCAGAAGAGCCATTTGGGAAGAAAACTCTTCGAACAAGCGATACAGGGAATTAAGGAACTGCATCCGGGAGCATGCCGGATGGAACTGCATGTAAACCGCGAAAATCCGGCCTTAGGATTCTATAAACACATGGGCATGACGAAACTCCGCGAAGGCGACTTCCCCATCGGCAACGGATTTTATATGAACGATTACATTATGGGACTGAATATTTAATACACAAACGCGCCGTTGCTCTGCTTAAAACATCGACATGATTAAAGGAAAACAACGGCGCGTTTTTTATAAAATCCCGACAGATATTATTTCTACGTCCCCGCCAAAAAGGAAAAATCACTCATCCCTTACTGACGCTTATAAGCATGTATCAGATTTCTGTCTTTAAGAAGGAGACTGTCTTCCGAGAGTTTTTCTATCAGTAATGTATCACTAAAAGATATTGTCTGTCCGTTTCCAATACTCTTCCCCGAAAGAATCAACCGATTTCCTTTTTTCTCCCAACCGGAATACTGCAACGTTGCCATGTTGACAGAAGCAGCTACTCCGTTCTCTTTCAGCTCAAAGCCTTGCATTTGTCCCTCCATGCCGGGAACAGGCTCTACCCATGTCCCTGTAATCGACGAATTACCGCAAGCTGACAATGCCATAAAAAACACACATAAAGACAAACCTTTCAAGGTTTTTGTCACTAACTTTTTCTTCATAAACTCCGATACTTTAAATTTATTTTAAACTCTTTATTTCTAAAATTTCCATCACATAATACGTATCATGGCAATCAACGGAGAAACCTATATCGGTCTTTCCCATATTCTTCACACGCAACTTAGCATAAACCGGGGTGCCATTTTTAGGTACACCGCCCGTAACCTCATCGTATGCCTTATAAAGCTTTCCCGTTTTATCAACAATCCAATGTGTAAGCGTATCATCTTCAGCTACAAAATGGCGTATCTCATGACTAATTCTCAACGTACCTTCAACGACAAACAATGAATCCTTTTCAGACTCCGGTCCTTGCCTGACGGGCAAAACATCTGCACTTTTTTCTGAATTTTCCGAACGGTTTACACAACCGGACAAGAAGAATAACGCACAAACAAATAAAATCAAGAATCTCATTTCCACACATTTTTTATAAACGCCTAAAGATAAGGAATGCGGAAAAGAATCTTTCATCTCCCTCCCGCTTTTCTTGCAAACTCTTGACGGACATCAAGAAATTATAATTACTCCACATGCAAATAAGAAGTACGCATCCGGCTGAGAGTCTCCGGCGAAACGCCTATATAAGAAGCTATATCTTTCAGGTTTACGCGGTTAAATATATCCGGCATTCTTGCTTTCAAACTAAAATAACGCTCCTCAGGCGTGTCGCAAGCCCACGAAAGCATTTTCTGCAAAAAACCGAATGCAATAGTTTCCGTAAACTTATGAACATACAGGCATCCGTCGATTTCTTTCTCGAAAAACTGCTGAAAACGATTCATGGACAGGATATACAATACTGAATCTTCCATAGCCTGCACATTCATCAATGCCCTACTTCCATTTCTAAACGGAATATAACTGGCTATAAATTCCTTTTCGAATACAAAAGACAAGATTCGTTCTTTCTCATCTGTCCGTTTTCTTGTGTATTTAAATGCGCCGCGTTTTACATAAGCTATCTTATCGGAGAAATCGCCACACCGCACAAAATATTCATTTCTACGGACAATTACCTTCTCTCCAAAACGTAAAATCAATTGCTCCAATGCCTTCCAATCGGATTCTCGAGCATATATTCTAAGATCAGACATACACTTTCGCCACATAACACTTACAAAAATACACAAAAACAAGACTGCCGCACAAGAAACAGAACCTTTTATTCCACCTCAGATGCGGCAGTCTTTTACAAATATTCAGACCGGTTATTTACCGTTTCATCAGATACCCAATGACTTTTTAATCGCTTCTATCTTCTCAGTCGCTTCAGCAGTTGCCCCGGCATAACATTTCGGACAACCCATTTTTCCCTTAACTTCCATATAGAACTTAATCTTAGGCTCCGTACCGGAAGGGCGTACAGAAATTTTTGTTCCGTCGGCAGTAAAGAACTGCAACACGTTCGATGTCTCCGGCATATCTATAGCAGATACCGTTCCCTCTGCATCTGTTGCTTTCAGTGTCTTATAATCTTTTACCAGAACAACCTTCGATCCACCCAATTCTTTCGGAGGATTTGCACGGAACCCTTCCATCATGGCTTTAATCTCATCGGCACCTGTCTTACCGGGCTTCACAACATTGACGGTAACTTCTTTGGAAAATCCGTACTCCACATAGATTTCCATCAGAATATCATACAATGTCTTACCCTGATCTTTAGCCCATGCACAAATCTCAGCCAGCAACGAGCAGGCAGAAACCGCATCTTTATCGCGCACAAAATCTTCGGCAAGGAATCCGTAGCTCTCCTCACCTCCGCCAATGTACTGCTTCTTTCCTTCGTTCAATCGAATCTGACGGGCAATCCACTTGAAACCCGTATAGCAATCGAACATTTCAATATGATTCTTTTCTGCTACAGCTTTAATCAGTTCAGTGGTAACAATGGTCTTGACGATGAATTCATTTCCTTTCATTTTCCCCGTAGCTATCCGGTTTTTAATGATATAGAACAAGAAAATAAGGCAAGTCTGATTACCGTTTATCAGCACCCATTCGCCCAGACTATCCTTGCAAGCCATCCCCACACGGTCGGCATCCGGATCGGAAGCCATCACGATATCCGCATCCAACTGTTTTGCCAGACCGATAGCCATAGATAATGCTTCGGCATTTTCCGGGTTCGGCGATACAACAGTTGGGAAATCACCGCTTTTAACCATTTGTTCGGGTACGCAATGAACGTTCTCAAATCCCCACAGTTTCAACGACTGAGGGATCAACATCATACCGGTTCCGTGTATAGGTGTATAGACAATCTTCAAATCCTTCTGCCGTTTTATAACTTCCGGATCAATCGAAATCGTGTGCACCATGCGCAAATACTCATCATCTATTTCCTTTCCGATAGTCTGAATCAAGGCTTTGTTGCCTTCAAACTTAATCATATCCACAGAAGAGACTTTATTTACTTCTTCAATAATCCCTTTGTCATGTGGAGCAAGAACCTGCGCTCCATCATCCCAATATGCTTTATATCCGTTGTATTCTTTAGGATTATGCGATGCGGTAATAATGATTCCACTCTGACATTTCAGCGTCCGGATAGCAAAAGACATCTCCGGAGTAGGCCGCATATCATCAAACAGATAGACCTTGATACCGTTAGCCGAAAATATATTGGCTGAAATTTCTGCAAACAGCCGGCTGTTATTACGACAATCATGACCAACCACTACCGAAATATCTTTCTTACCGGCAAAACATTTATTCAAATAATTAGCCAGTCCCTGCGTAGCTGCTCCCACAGTATATATATTCATACGGTTAGTTCCTGCGCCCATTATACCACGTAAGCCACCGGTTCCGAACTCAAGGCTGGTATAAAACGCATCTATCAGTGCCGTTTTATCCGGATTATCCAACATACGTTTTACTTCAGCCTGCGTATCGGCATCATAAGCCGGAGTCAACCATTTCTGTGCTTTCTCGGTACATTGTTTAATCAATTCTTCGTTTTCCATGATTATTTTTTATTTTATTGATAATTATTTATATGGTCAAAATTAAACTTTTCCTCTATAATTTCCTAATAATAAACCTTAAAAGATTATTCCATCTCTTTCATTTTATACCGATCACCTGTAGATTTCACTAACGATTTAAGAAATTCTTCCGGATATCCCGGGCGCTCCAATGGAGCAACATTTCCCGTTTGAGGACGCTGCAATTTCCCATCTTTCATTTTCTTCACCACACCGTCATTATAACGGACTATTAAGAATTCTCCCAGTTGTTTCCAACTCTCCACAGCCGTTTTCGCCGTCATACCCGTGTAATCTGTCAAAAAATCTTTCGCCTTTTGAGGATCTTCCGAATAAAGATTCATTGCAGCCGATTCAATTCCTCCCTGCGCCTCAGCATACATATCCTCCAGAGCATCTTGAACTGTCCGCATATCTCCCACCATCAAACTATATCGGGGGCGAATCATATCGGCAACCCAATTATAAATCCAAAAGGCTGAGTTCCATGAAAACGTAACACAATCTCCATTACCTTCGGCATATACCTCCGGGACTTTATCCGTATTACAGTAAACAGGTGTAAAAACAGTCATGTTTGCATCGTCAACTCCAAACCACAACACACCACCGATTGCATCAGGCATTGTGGAACGCATCTGGGCAACAAAAGCAAAAGCACTCTGTTGCGTTGAAATCGGACGCTCGTTGAAATAGGTCTGTCCGTCCACTTCAAAGGTCAAAGGAGATAACCGATATGGCGTTTCAAACATACCGGCACCCATATCTTTTGTAATATCCAGCGGAGTTCCCTCATAATGATCGCGCATAGCATGTTGGATATCCCGAACCGAAACCTTTTTATCGGGTTTTACATACAAAGGCATCGGTTCATTGCTTTCTCCCTGTACATAAGAAAGATAAGCCTGCCCTGTTGCTTTACTGAACATATTATAGAAACTCCACACACGAGCCTCACAAAAACGAACGCCACTAAAGTTTAAAGGACAATAAGCATCGGCAAAACTAAAGTCTTTGTTCACACCATCAAAATAACCTTTCTCGCGTGCAAAAGAGATTACATCGGGAGAATACAGACAATTATCCTTATCGCTCATATCAAATTTATGTATTCTACTCTGATTCGCATGAGCGGCAATGCAATCATCCGGGATACGGACTGCTACCCAAACCGCCCCTTTTATGCCCGGTCCCTTTCCTATCATCTCCAAAATCCAAGCTTCATTCGGATCTGCAATCGAGAAAGATTCTCCACTACTGTAGTAACCATATTCCTTTACAAGGTCGGTCATTACCTTTATCGCTTCCTTTGCTGTACGCGAACGCTGCAATGCTACATATATAAGGCTTCCATAATCCATAATACCGGTCGAATCCACCAATTCAGGACGCCCGCCAAAAGTGGTTTCTCCAATAGTAACCTGAAACTCATTCATGTTGCCGATTACATTATATGTCTGTTTTGCTTCTTTTATCTGACCTAAATATTTTCCGGTATCCCAATCGTATATTGCACGCATAGCTCCCGAAGGATGTATTGCAGCAGGGTAATGACATAAGAAACCGAACATGCCATATGAATCAGCTGAATAAGATACGATGACCGATCCATCGGCAGAAGCTTTCTTCCCTACGATAAAGTTGGTACAAGCCCAACCGCTTGTTATCACTGCCGTAAACAATACTACGGCTAACATTATTCTCTTCATTTCAATCATATTTAATTTAAAATTCATAATTTTCACGCGTCTCATTTCCGCAATAATCCGTCACAACAATGTCCATACGGTGATGTTTTCCTCTGCTTATTCTGTCTTTATCCTGAATGACAAGCATGCCTTTTTTCAATCCAAACAGAACAAAAGAACCATCTACGTATACCTTATATTCTGCGACTCCCGTTTCACCGTCACTGACACGGAAACGGATATTCCGTGATGATTGCCAAGACGACCGCCCTACCGGAATCACACGGGGAGGAACGGTATCGACAGCTACTGAAAATGTTCCGAAATTGCGAACCTTTGTATGCACCCATCCTTCGGAATATTGCCCTCCTTCCGAATGTCTGCGGGCGCCGTCCATTCTTACAATATAGTACTTAGTCGTATCGGGTACGGATAATTGCCGCACTCCAATGGCTAAATCGCAATAATCATGCAAAGGCACATTGCCGGCATCAAGCATGTAATTGAATGAAACATCCGCACTGTCACCTTTCACTTCGGTATATAACCGCGCATCATCGTACAACATTCCTTTCGGAATGACGAATTCCAATCCGGGTTTCTGCACGATATTCGTCCGATTCCAATACAAATGCTGTCCATTCCCGTCCTTTTTTCCTGATATATCCTGCCGTTTCCCTCTGACTGTAAAACGATACTTTTCCGTGTTCCCGAAATTATCCTCCAACACATAACAGAAAGCATAATCGCGCTCTTCATCAATTGTTATCGCCCCATTTCCCTTTTCTGTAAACAGGATGCCCAGCTTATTCCCCGAAGACTTATATGAACGCATCACCAATCGGCGCGTACGCTGCAATTCATCATAGTCGATAAATCCATTAATCATCCGGTTCTCCCGAGGAGAAATCTCGTCCGTTTTACTGCAAAACACCTTTACCGAATCAACATATAATGTGACAGAATGCACTCCATAATGATTCGTTGTTTCGTCCATATAGTCTTTTGCAATAATACCCGTATAAATCTTCCCCCATGCATACACCGGAGAATCCAAAGAAGAGACCCCGAGCAATAGTTTTTTATCCGAACCGTTTATCAATCCCTGTCCGACAAGCGGATAAAAACCGACCATTGACGCAACGGGAGGTTTCGCGTCTTTTAAACAATTCCGGAAGTACGGCAAAGGGTCGATATAATTCCCATTGTCGGTACGCCGTATTTCCAAATGGATATGCGGCCCGGCCGATGCTCCCTCATTACCGCTCAAAGCAATTGCTTCGCCCGCCTTTACCGGAAACTCGTCAGGCTCAAAAGACAAATCACAGGTGAACGTCTCATACTTATACTGATAATCTCTGACACGTTCCTGCAGAGAAGGCATAAACTTCTCCACATGCCCATATACAGAAGTATGCCCGTCAGGATGAGTAACATATACAGCTTGTCCGTATCCGCCATGAAAGACTGCGGCACGAGATATATATCCATCGGCAACCGAACGCACTACTTTCCCTGTCACTCCCTGCGTCTTTATATCAATTCCTCCATGAAAATGATTAGGACGGAGCTCTCCGAAATTTGCACTTAACAGCATAGGGAAATCAATAGGCGAACGATATGTCACCGTATCCGCACTTTGCGCTCTCACCCACAAGCCCATACTCAACAATATTGCTGTTCCTATTCTACGTATCATCCCAAATGATTTTAATCAATGAGCAAAGATAATATTTTTAGAAGAAACCGTCTGTTCCAACCATGCGTTATTACTTTTTTGTTATATTAATTTGGAAAATATACAAAACATACCTATCTTTGCAAAGAAATAACACAACGTTTTACTCCAATGAACAGGATGTTTTCATACGGCCAATGCGAGAAACTTGTACAGACATTAGCAGTACAGGAGCAACGCATCGTACACGTCCATTGGTTCAACGGGTTTCTCTAAACAGCTCTTTCCATATTTTTCTTCAAAAACGCCGAAACGCGTTTTTTATCAATAGCTTTTAGTTAATCCCTAAAAACCGGAGTATTATGCCCATTGCTGTAGGATTTATGTTTACCGGTATCGTTATAGGATACCTTTTACGAAATATCTCCCTTTTGAGAAATACGGAAAAAACCATCACATGTACCATTTTACTGCTGCTTTTTATTATAGGTATTTCAATAGGGTCAAATAAATCAATTATAAACAACTTGCCGCATTTCGGATGGCAAGCCGTAATATTAGCGTTTTTATCTACATGCGGCAGTGTATTTGCTTCATGGATGGTTTTGAAACTATTCTTTAAAAAGGGAGGTAAAGCATGAAATACAATGCAATTATCTTGGTTGTTTTCATGATGGGATGTATTTTGGGCGGCATGAACCTCATACCATCCAACCTGCATCAAACGAACGTTTCAATGTATATCCTTTACGCATTGATGTTGCAAGTGGGATTAAGCATCGGCTCTAACAAAGAGTTCAAAAACATGATTTCGGGAATAAACTTAAGACTTCTGCTAATCCCGCTTGCAACGATTTGCGGTACGCTGGTGTTTTCCGCACTGGCAGCTCTGATACTTTCGCAATGGAGTGTGTTCGACTGTATGGCCGTAGGCAGCGGATTTGCCTATTATTCTTTATCATCCATCCTCATAACCCAGTTGAAGACGGCATCTATCGGCGTCCAATTAGCCACTGAACTCAGCATAATCGCACTATTGTCAAACATATTCCGCGAAATAATCGCACTGATCGGCGCTCCCCTCATTTATAAATATTTCGGCAAACTGGCACCTATCTCAGCTGCCGGTGTCAACTCTATGGACATAGCTTTGCCCATTATCACCAAGCACTCCGGCAAAGAAATGATACCTGTCGCCATTTTTCACGGCATTCTCATTGACATGAGCGTCCCCTTTTTCGTATCTTTCTTCTGCCAACTATAAACAATTATCCGTTCCATTAAGAAAGGCTTTGCCATATTATTAACAAGACAAAAACAAATTTATTTACATCATGCTCAAAAAAGGAAACAGAGGCAATACCCTCCACGGTATCTTACTGATAGCATTATTCACATTTGCTGCTTTCTACATCGCAGAAATTCCATTTGTCAGACACCTTTCATTTAGTCCTCTTATTGTCGGCATCATATTAGGAATGCTTTATGCCAACAGTCTCCGCAATCATTTACCCGAAACTTGGGTTCCCGGCATCAAGTTCTGTACAAAACAAGTTCTGCGCGCGGGCATCGTCTTATACGGATTCCGGCTGACATTAACCCAAGTCGCATCAGTGGGACTTCCTGCCATTATCATCGACACAATTATGGTCACCGGAACTATCTTGCTCGGAATCTGGTTGGGACGCCTGCTGAAAATCGACAAAGAAACCTCACTCATGACAGCAACAGGGAGTGCGATATGCGGGGCTGCCGCAGTGCTCGGAGCAGAACCTGTCGTAAAATGTGAAGGGCATAAAACAGCGATAGCTGTATCCACCGTTGTCATTTTCGGAACAATCTCCATGTTTCTCTATCCTGTTCTTTATCGCACCGGAGCATTAAACGCACTGACTGATACCGGAGTGGCCATTTATACAGGCAGCACCCTGCATGAAGTCGCACATGTAGCAGGAGCCGGAAACGCAATGGACCCGACAGACTCTCTGGGCATTGCCGGGACTGCAACAATCACAAAGATGATTCGGGTCATGATGCTTGCACCCGTCTTGGTAATCATGGGATTCGCATTAGCAAAAGGAAAGGACACCGGGTACAAGGACAAAGCGCAAAAAAGTAAAATTACCATACCTTGGTTTGCTTTCGGCTTCATCGGAGTCATCTGCCTTAACTCGTTTTTACAATATATAACGGGAGCGGAAAGTGTAAAAGACATCCCTTTTAACAGAACAATTGAGTACATTGATACATTCATGCTTACAATGGCCATGACGGCTTTAGGGACAGACACAAGCATAGAAAAGTTCAAACAAGCCGGAGCCAAACCGTTCTTACTTGCAGGACTGCTGTTCATCTGGTTAATCGGCGGAGGCTATTTGCTCACCAAACACCTTGTTCCGGCATTCATGTAAAGAACGGTCCGCATATATGCCGGCAAAACGACATAAAATATACCGATATTTCAACCCAAATACCGCATTCTTTTCTATAAAGTATCGGGATGTTTCTAATACCGCATGCCGGGAGATTCTCCCAACTTTCAATAAAAAGCATCTGTAAGAACAGATATTTCTTAATTCTTTTGTACCTTTAAACAAAAATCATCTCTTCAAAAAAAGACAACAAAAACAAGTATTATAAAATTTGTTCCGAAGAAAATAATATTCCCATTTTGGAGCGTCATATTGAAAAAAGACCTATCTTTGCAGAGCAATATAGTTGCTTTTATATAAGAAAGCGTTTTTACTTTGTCCTAAAACTGAAATTTCGCCTAAAATTTTTCCATAAGGGACAAGGACAATATGGCGTTCATTTGTTTTGTACATGGAGTTTTACAGTTAATCTGTAACTACATAATCAAAACGGCGTGGGAATATTGTTTCTTCGTTCATTTTGTGGAAGGTGTTTGGCGATACCGCAGTTTTAATGAACAGGTAGACAAGTTCCGCGCCTTTCTTTTTGTATTATTAAAAACTCAACGCTGAATTAGGGAACTTATAAAGCACTATTTCTTTTACCGACTCGAGATGGAATCGATACTAAACCAAATTCGCTCCTTCATCAACAGATGTTTCAACGGACTTGCCCTCCAATCCCAAACAACTCCTCCGCTAAAAAGCATGTGCCTAAAAGAAAAACATGCGGGGAAAATCCTTAAAAACATAGAGATACAACGCATCGAATCGTTAGAAGAACTGATTATTTCAGGGAAACTGAACGGAACCGATATCGCATGCATAAGAAAGATGAAACAGTTGAAACGACTGGACTTGAAAAATGCACGAATTGTTCCGGGAGGAATAAGCTACCAAAGAGACTGTAATACGAGCCAAGATCACATAGGAAAATACTTCTTTGAAGGATTAACCGAACTGAAAGAAGTCATTCTGCCCGATACAATTACCTGCATCGAAGAACGCGCTTTCGCCAATTGCCGGAATCTCACAACAATTGAATTACCGGAAACACTTACACATATCGAAGCAGAAGCGTTCATCAACACCGGACTTAAAGAAGTTACAATACCACAATCGGTTACATTCTTGGGGAAAAATGCTATCACACATTGCCCCAACTTGGTGTCTGTAATACTGAAAGATGGAAATACCCCGATGCGTTGGGTCGGATACGAATTCGAATCCTGCCCGGTAGAAAAGCTTTATTTAGGAAGAAATTTAGGTTATTATGATTTCTGCGAGTTCCAGAATCCGTCCACATTACGTTCTATTACAATAGGACCAATCGTTTCCACTGTAAACATCAACATCGGAAACCAGATAAAAGAAATCATCTGTTTAGGTGAACGCCCCCCACAGTTAAACAACAAGTTCAGCCAGATGTGTACTGTTTATATCCCCAAAGCATACCATAAAACATATTGGATAGATCCGTTTTGGGGCAAGATGAATATCAAACTAATATAAGATTTACAAAAAGAAAGTATTAAAAACAGACAAAGGATGAATTATCTCAATTCATCCGCATGAATACCTAACGCCTGGAGTACCGAAAAACCTAACAAGTCAAAAGCATATCCGCCTTGCCCGGAAGGAGGATTCATCCCGAAAACGGAAATATCTTTATGCACTTTTTCCGCATCCAGCAGTGACAGCACCTCTTTCCCATAACCGGTTTCGTCCGGAACAATCAGCAAACGTACGGTTTCCTTCGCGTTTAATGCCAAAGAGAGTGCCTCGGTGAACAAAGTTTCACACGATGCCATATCAGCCGGCTGAAAAGCATACAACGAAAACTCCCCTAAACGACTTTCAAAAGCTTTTCCGTGAAGCTCTTTTTCATAATCCGACGGTATGCAGGTACTTATCTGCCTCTCTGCCGAATCATGAAACAACAACACCTGAATCTCATTTTCTCCAAACTGCATACCCCCGTCAAGAGCCAAGCATTCCAACAACAAAGCAAGATCAGCCTTTGGCAAATCTCTCCCCACCACAGTTGTATAATGGCGATGCATGTCTCTCACAACACGGCCAAGATAAGATGCATCTATCAGCATCACATTCGGTGCAAACTGTATATTTTTCTCCATTCTATTTTATTTTTCCGGCATAAAGATACGTCTTTTCTCCGAAAACAACGGCACAAACAACCAAAAGCATCGCCATCTTTTATCTGCTACCCTCCGGGCTTTTCTCAAAAGCTCCCCATCTTTTCTGACAAATAGTTCGTTTTTCGGACAAATTTACAGTCAAAAACCATAATAATCTGTCAATTAGACACATATATCTAATATTTTCTTTCTGGCAAAAGATTTGGACTAAACCTAACAGTTATTTCGATTATACACATAAGAAAGAAAGGAGAATAATCTATATGAACTTCAACAACTTTACAATAAAATCGCAAGAAGCCATACAACAAGCGGTCAATCTTGTGCAGACTTCAGGTCAACAAGCCATAGAGCCTGAACACTTATTGGCAAGCGTGTTGAAAGTTGGAGAAAATGTCACCAACTTTCTCTTCCAAAAACTGGGAGTAAACGGTCAGCAAATCGCAGCCGTGCTTGACAAACATATCGCATCTTTACCTAAAGTTTCAGGCGGAGAGCCGTATCTCAGCAGGGAATCAAATGAGGTTTTACAGAAAGCGGTCGACTATTCAAAAGAATTGGGCGATGAATACGTCTCACTGGAAGCCCTGATACTGGCTCTTCTTAACGTAAGAACAACCGTATCAAACATATTGAAAGATGCCGGGATTACCGACAAAGAATTACGTGCCGCCATATCTGAACTGCGGCAGGGACAAAAAGTAACATCACAATCAAGTGAAGATACATACCAGTCTCTGAACAAATACGCCATCAACTTAATAGAAGCTGCACGTAACGGGAAGCTGGATCCCGTCATCGGGCGTGATGAGGAAATACGCCGTGTCCTGCAAATTCTAAGCCGACGTACTAAAAACAATCCGATTCTTATCGGAGAACCCGGAACCGGAAAGACTGCAATCGTAGAAGGTCTGGCGCAAAGAATCCTGAGAGGTGACGTACCGGAAAACCTGAAAAACAAACAATTGTACTCATTGGACATGGGAGCACTGGTAGCAGGAGCCAAATACAAAGGAGAATTTGAGGAAAGACTAAAGTCGGTTATCAATGAAGTCACTAAATCGGACGGAAATATCATCCTGTTCATTGATGAAATACATACCCTTGTGGGAGCCGGAAAAAGCGAAGGAGCAATGGATGCAGCCAACATTCTTAAACCGGCCCTTGCGCGTGGGGAACTGAGAAGTATCGGAGCTACGACATTGGATGAATACCAAAAGTACTTCGAAAAAGACAAAGCTTTGGAACGAAGATTCCAAACCGTGATGGTAAACGAACCGGACACTTTAAGCTCTATTTCCATCCTACGCGGATTAAAAGAGCGGTATGAGAACCACCATCAAGTACGAATCAAGGATGAAGCCATCATTGCTGCCGTAGAACTCAGTAACCGATACATTACCGAGCGCTTTTTGCCGGACAAGGCCATCGACTTAATGGACGAAGCAGCCGCCAAACTCCGGATGGAACGAGACTCGCTTCCTGAAGAACTTGACGAAATAGAACGACGTCTTAAACAGTTGGAAATAGAAAGAGAAGCGATAAAACGGGAAAAAGACGAAACCAAGCTTGCCCAATTAAACAAGGAAATTTCCGATTTGAAAGAGCAGGAATCTTCTTATAAAGCCAAATGGCAAAGTGAAAAAGAACTGGTCAATAAAATCCAAAGGAACAAACAGGATATAGAACAGCTGAAGTTTGAAGCCGAAAAAGCCGAGCGTGAAGGCGATTATGGAAAAGTAGCAGAAATCCGGTACGGCAAGTTACAGGCTCTTGAAAGCGAAATCAAATCCATTCAAGAAGACCTGAAAAAGAAACAGGGTGACAACGCCCTTATAAAAGAGGAAGTCACTGCCGAAGATATTGCTGACGTTGTTTCCAGATGGACAGGCATACCTGTAAGTAAAATGCTGCAGAGTGAGCGGGACAAACTGTTACACCTTGAAGACGAACTGCACAAACGGGTTATCGGGCAAGACGAGGCTATTACAGCCGTAGCCGACGCCGTCCGCCGAAGCAGGGCCGGGCTTCAAGACCCCAAACGGCCAATCGGATCGTTTATCTTCTTGGGAACTACCGGTGTGGGTAAGACCGAATTAGC
Organism: uncultured Bacteroides sp.; assembly: GCA_949285025.1. GTDB lineage: Bacteria > Bacteroidota > Bacteroidia > Bacteroidales > Bacteroidaceae > Phocaeicola. The sequence continues at coordinate 115,528 of CASDXG010000099.1, forward strand.
CAAAGCTCTGGCAGAATACCTGTTCGATGACGAAACGCTTATGACACGTATCGACATGAGTGAGTATCAGGAAAAGCATACCGTATCACGCTTAATCGGGGCACCTCCGGGATATGTCGGGTACGATGAAGGAGGACAACTCACCGAAGCTGTACGCCGCAAGCCTTATTCCGTTGTCCTTTTCGATGAAATAGAAAAGGCACACCCCGATGTCTTCAACATTTTACTTCAGGTATTGGATGACGGACGGTTAACCGACAACAAAGGACGGACGGTGAATTTCAAAAACACCATCATTATCATGACTTCGAATTTAGGCAGTGCATACATTCAAAGCCAGTTCGAGAAAATGAACAATGAGAATCACGACCGAATTGTCGAGGAAACAAAAAATGAAGTAATGAACATGTTAAAGAAAACCATACGGCCGGAATTCCTCAACCGTATTGATGAAATCATCATGTTCCAACCGTTGAACAAACAGCAAATCAGGGAAATCGTTGGTCTGCAAATCGAGAACATCAAGAAAATGCTGGCCGACAACGGAGTTACCTTGCAGATGACCAATGAAGCCATTGACTTTATTGCTTCTGCCGGATACGACCCTGAGTTTGGGGCAAGGCCGGTAAAAAGAGCCATACAACGATACTTGTTGAACGATTTATCAAAGAAATTGCTGTCACAAGAGGTTGACCGTAATCATCCCATTATCGTTGAACGAAATGAAGACGGCCTGAAATTCCGCAACTAAATTACCCGTTTACAGCTCCGCCTGCCGCAGAAATCGCGACAGGCGGAGCTTCTTTTTTATTTCCCCAAATACTTCATTCTTAAACCAGGATGTCAATAAATAAATTTATCTTTGCATTTTCAAGAAAAAGGTACGCCAAATATGCAAAAACGAATCCTCATTTATCTGATTGCTGCCATCCTCATACTGGGAACAGGAGTATGTTTCACGGGATACATGCTATTCCTCACCACACCTCTATGTGTAAAAGAGCCCGTATTTCTCTATATCGACGACAATGACGACATCGACTCCGTTACCATTAAAATAGAAAAACATGCAAAAAACAAACGAATAAACGGCTTCCGGATACTGACATCCATAAGCAGGTATGAAGAAAACATTCATAGCGGAGCTTATCTGCTAAATGCCGACAATTCCACATGGGACATATTCCGCCGGCTTCAACATGGATTACAAACTCCGGTAAAAGTAACCATCCCCCCTGCCCGCACCATAGAACAACTCGCCGTCTCGGTATCATCGCAACTGATGCTTGACAAAAAAGACTTGCTGAATATATTAAACGACAGCAGCTATTGCACTAAAATCGGTTACAACCGGTACACACTTCCGGCATTATTCATCCCCGACACCTACGAAGTTTATTGGAACATCAGCGCAGACAATTTTATTGCACGCATGCAAAAGGAATATAAACGCTTCTGGAACAACGAACGCATGGCAAAAGCCAAAAACATTTCATTAACACCTATCGAAATAACTACACTGGCTTCCATCGTCGATGAAGAGACAAATCAAACAAGCGAAAAGCCTGTCGTTGCAGGATTATACATCAACCGGTTAAAAAGGGGCATTCCTCTACAAGCCGATCCGACGATAAAATTTGCATTGCAAGACTTCGGATTAAAACGGATTCTGTATAAACATCTGAAGGCAGAAAGTCCGTATAACACGTATCTCCACACCGGACTTCCTCCAGGCCCGATACGAATCGCATCTATTGCCGGTATAGAAAGCGTATTGAATCACGCAAAGCATAACTATCTGTATATGTGTGCTAAAGAAGATTTTTCCGGATTCCACAATTTTGCGTCCACTCTTGGGCAACATCAAGCCAATGCCCGCCGTTATCAACAGGCTCTGAATAAAAGAAATATCAGGTAGTTTGACGTAAAAACCCGGCATGTTTTCTTTATAATTCCGCAATATTTTTACAAGAACATAAGTATATTCCACAAAAAATATTTCATACATCAAGACAAATAAAATCAACGAATCAGTTGCATTTTATCACCATTTCATCTATTTTTGGCAAAACTTTAAAAATACGACCCATTATGAGCAATAAACAAAAAAGATTCTTTTTACAGGAAAACGAGATTCCCACACATTGGTATAACATTCAAGCAGACATGATAAACAAGCCCATGCCGCCATTGAATCCGAAAACCAAAGAACCGCTCAAGCCGGAAGATCTGTTTCCTGTCTTTGCAGAAGAACTTTGCCGCCAAGAATTAAACCAGAAAGATACATGGATTGAGATACCGGAAGAAGTCAGAGACATGTATAAATACTATCGCAGTACACCGCTTGTACGCGCATATGGATTGGAAAAGGCCATCGATACTCCGGCACATATCTATTTTAAAAACGAAAGTGTCAGTCCCATTGGCTCACACAAACTAAACTCTGCGCTGGCACAAGCTTATTATTGCAAAAAAGAAGGGGTAAAAAACATAACAACAGAAACGGGAGCCGGACAATGGGGCGCCGCCCTTTCTTACGCAGCAAAGGTTTTTGGACTGGAAGCAGCGGTATATCAAGTAAAAATCAGTTACGAACAAAAACCCTACCGACGCAGCATTATGCAGACATTCGGCGCACAGGTTACCCCTTCTCCATCAATGTCTACACGCGCAGGAAAGGACATTCTTACCAAATATCCGAATCATCAAGGCTCACTCGGTACGGCCATTTCCGAAGCGATTGAGCTGGCTCGTACCACACCGAACTGTAAATATACCTTGGGCTCGGTCTTAAGCCATGTTGCTCTTCACCAAACCATCATCGGTCTGGAAGCAGAAAAACAGATGGAAATGGCCGGTGAATATCCCGACATTATCGTTGCCTGCTTTGGTGGAGGCTCAAACTTTGGTGGAATCAGTTTCCCCTTCATGCGACATACCATCCTCGAAGGAAAGAAAACACGCTTTATCGCAGCAGAACCGGCCTCATGTCCTAAACTGACACGGGGCAAATTCATATACGACTTTGGAGATGAAGCCGGCTATACACCGCTGCTCCCTATGTATTCTTTAGGCCATAACTTCGCACCGGCCAATATCCATGCCGGCGGACTGCGCTATCATGGTGCCGGAGTCATCGTATCACAACTCCTCAAGGATAAATATATGGAAGCTGTAGACATTCAACAACTTGACTCATTCGCCGCCGGATGTCTGTTTGCACGCGCAGAAGGTATCATTCCTGCACCGGAATCATGCCATGCGATAGCCGCAACAATCAATGAAGCGAAAAGATGCAAAGAAACAGGAGAAGAGAAAGTTATCTTGTTTAACCTCTCGGGACATGGCTTAATCGACATGAGTGCCTATGACCAATATCTGGCCGGAGACCTGACAAACCATGCATTGACCGATGATGAAATCGAAAAAAGCATAGAAAATATATAATTGCATGATTCTACATATCGCGCCCTTTTAAAAAGGCGGTATTTGTCTTATCGAGAAAGGCATTTCTTCGTTCCGAACAAAAAAAAGCGGAACAAAGGAATGCTTTTCTTTTTAATTCATACGAAAAACATAAAGAAGAATTTGTAAAATCGGAAGAAAAGCGTACCTTTGCAGCCGTATTCGGAAATAACCCCGAAACATATTCGGCTCGGCCCGTTCGTCTATCGGTTAGGACGCAAGATTTTCATTCTTGAAAGGGGGGTTCGATTCCCCCACGGGCTACCGTAAAAAACATACGGTAAACCCGATGTTTTATGAGGCCGGCCCGTTCGTCTATCGGTTAGGACGCAAGATTTTCATTCTTGAAAGGGGGGTTCGATTCCCCCACGGGCTACCGAAACAGGAGAGTTATCTGCAAGGATAACTCTTTTTTTATATACCTTTGTAACAAAATTCTCGTTATGGACACTAAAAAAATAGAACATCTCTATACAGATTATACAGGTCATTCTCCGGAATATATCGAGGCATTACCCGGTGCCGGCTCAAACCGCCGCTATTTCCGCATGACAGGCAAACAAAACATCATAGGAGTTTACGGCACCTCGAAAGAAGAAAACCGTGCTTTCATCTACATGGCCGGACATTTCCACCAAAGAGGATTACCAGTTCCACAAGTATATGCTGTATCGGAGGACAAGACTTGTTACATACAAGAAGACCTTGGGAATACATCTTTATATAGCCTCATTGAAAAAGGACGGCAAGCTGATGGCTTTTCAAACGAAACAAACGATTTGTTACAACAAACCATCCGCCTGCTACCATTGCTGCAATTTGAAGGCATTAAAGGGATGGACACAAGCTATTGTTACCCCCAAACAGAATTTAACCGGAGAACTGTTTTCTGGGATTTGAACTACTTCAAATACTGTTTTCTCAAACCGTCAGAGATTGAATTTCAGGAAAATCTGTTGGAAAACGACTTCGAGCATTTGGCCGAACGGCTTCTTTCCTGTAAGACATCAGCTTTCATGTATAGGGATTTCCAAAGCCGTAACGTCATGATTAAAGAAAACAAGCCTTATTTCATCGATTTTCAAGGCGGAAGAAAAGGACCTTTCTATTATGATGTCGCATCATTTTTATGGCAAGCCAAAGCCAACTTTTCCGATTCTACCCGAGATTTCCTGCTAAATGAATATATAAATGCACTACAGCCATACCATAAAATCGATCGGATTTCCTTTCATGATGAATTAAAACATTTCGTATTATTCCGTACTTTACAAGTTTTAGGAGCATACGGATTTAGAGGATATTTCGAAAAGAAGAGACATTTCATAGAAAGTATTCCCTATGCACTGAAGAATCTGAAACAGCTGCTTTGCGACAATTTCAAAGAATATCCGTATCTATCACAGATACTCCGTCAATTAATCGCCTCAGCACACACTCGTAACACTGCAGATAACAGCAAGCTCACCGTAAGAGTTCTCAGTTTCTCATACAGGAAAGGTATACCGGAAGACCCCAGCGGGAATGGAGGAGGCTACGTATTTGACTGCCGTTCCATACACAATCCCGGCAAATATGAACAATATAAAACACAAACAGGACTTGACGAACCGGTAAAACGTTTTCTGGAAAACGACGGAGAAATCCTCTCTTTCCTGACTCATACTGACGACTTAATAGACAAACATATACAAAGATATCTGGAACGCGGCTTTTCTCATCTGCAAATCTGCTTCGGCTGTACCGGAGGACAACACCGTTCCGTATATGCCGCACAACATACAGCCGAATACATTAACCGACATTTCGGCGTAAGGGTAGAGTTAATCCACCGCGAACAATCCATAGAACAAATTTTTCCATCGCATTCCTTATGAAAGCATTAATCTTCGCAGCCGGACTCGGAAGCCGGCTTAAACCACTGACAGACCGCATTCCCAAGGCATTGGTTCCCGTTGCAGGACATCCCATGCTGGAACACATCATCTTAAAACTGAAATCGTCCGGATTCAACAACATTGTCATCAATATCCACCACTTCGGGGAACAGATTATTTCGTTCTTGCAAAGCCATCAGAATTTCGGAATCGACATCCAAATAAGTGACGAGCGAGGAGAATTACTCGATACAGGGGGAGGCATAAAAAAAGCGACCCCTCTTTTAGGAGACCGCGAACCTTTTCTTATACATAATGTAGATATCCTGTCGAATGCCGACTTAAAAGCTCTTTATAATGCACATCTCCAAAGCAAAAACGATGCGACACTGCTGATAAGCCAAAGAGAGACCTCGCGCTATCTGCTATTCGACAAAGAACACAAACTGCACGGATGGATAAATACGCTGACACATGAGACCAAACCGGCAACATTCTCTTACGATGAGAAAAAGTATTTACCGTATGCTTTCAGCGGAATCCATGTCATATCCCCTTCGCTCATCCGCTACATGGATGAGGGGTGGACAGGCAAATTCCCTATTATGGATTTTTACTTATACGCATGCGACAAGACCCAAATCGGAGGATACATTACAGACAATCTACGCCTCATCGATATAGGAAAACCGGAAACACTGGCAAAAGCAGAAACATATTTACAAGAAATCTCATAAACAAACTGTAATCTGCCCGCCATCAAAATCCGGATATCAATTCCAATAATCGGGCTTATGCTTACGTGCTTCTTCAAGAGAGGTAATCTTTTGAGAATTCGCTTCATTCTTTTCACGAAGAGCCCGATACTCTTTATCCAAATCATCGAGAAATTTTTCTCGGGAAACCGGATTCATCAGACAAGAAACCACCGGAGCATTCTGCGAAGCGTCCCGCATGTAAATCACCGGAGCATGATAAACCGGAGCGATTTTAAGTGCTGTATGAAGTTTCGATGTCGTGGCTCCGCCTATTAATACCGGAATATCAAGCCCCGCACGCTCAAGTTCCGCCACAACATGAACCATCTCTTCTAAAGAGGGCGTGATCAATCCGCTCAATCCTATTACGTCTACTTTCTCACGAACAGCGGTTTCCACAATTTTCTCGGCAGGAACCATCACTCCCAAGTCTATAATTTCATAATTATTGCACGCCATCACCACGCCTACAATGTTTTTTCCTATATCGTGCACGTCGCCCTTCACCGTTGCCAACAGCACTTTCCCTGCCGATCTGACGCCGTCTTTCTTTTCTGCTTCTATATAAGGTTGCAGTATCGACACGGCTTTTTTCATCGTTCGCGCCGTTTTAACGACCTGAGGCAGGAACATCTTTCCTGAACCAAACAGAACTCCCACTTGGTCCATACCCGACATTAACGGACCTTCTATAATATCTACTGCATGAGGATAACGTTGCAATGCTTCCTTTAAGTCGGCATCCAGATAATCCTCTACCCCTTTGATCAATGCATATTGCAGACGTTCTTCCACTGTCGTGCTTTCACGCCACAAAAGATGCGCAGAAGCATCGCTGTCCTGTCCTATATTTTTCCCGCTTGCTTTCAGGTTTTCTGCCAGAGCAATCAAACGTTCTGCTGCATCTGAACGCCGGTTTAACACAACATCTTCTATACATTCCAATACATCAGACGGGATATCCGTATAAAGCACTGATGTGCCCGGATTTACAATTCCCATATCCATTCCCGCATGAATGGCATGATACAAGAATACGGCATGCATTGCTTCACGAATATAATTATTGCCTCTGAAAGCAAACGAAAGGTTGCTGACTCCTCCACTCACATGTGTTCCGGGCAGATTCTGCTTAATCCATTTTACGGCTTTAATAAAGTCCACCGCATAATTATTATGCGTTTCTATCCCCGTAGCGACAGCCAATATATTAGGGTCGAAAATAATATCACAAGGTTCAAAGCCCACTTTATCGGTAAGAATGCGGTAAGCCCGCTGACAAATCTCAATTTTCCGTTCAAATGTATCTGCCTGACCCCGTTCATCAAAAGCCATGACGACAGCAGCTGCGCCATACTTTCTGATATCCTGTGCGTGCGAAATAAAAGCCTTTTCACCTTCTTTCAAGGAAATGGAATTGACAATACACTTACCTTGTACGCATTTTAACCCGGCAAGAATCACGTCCCATTTAGAAGAATCTATCATTATGGGGACACGGGCAATATCAGGTTCTGAGCCAATATAATTCAAAAATTCCGTCATCTCCGCAACTGCATCCAAGAGGCCATCGTCCATGTTTATATCGAGAATCTGCGCCCCATCTTCCACCTGTTTGCGGGCAATGGAAACAGCCTCATCGTATTTCTTCTCATTAATCAAACGAAGAAACTTTCTCGAACCGGCAACATTGCAACGCTCACCCACATTTACAAAATTAAGTTCGGGCGTCATTTCCAACAACTCCATTCCCGACAATTGCAGATATTCCGATCTTGCCACCGGAATATGAGGAAAAGAATTTTCTAATAATTCATGAAAGCAAGAAATATAAGCATCTGTTGTACCACAACATCCGCCTACGATATTGACAAGTCCTTCCGCAAGATATTCTTTTATTTCGGCCGCCATGTCAGCCGGCGACTGGTCGTACTTTCCCAGACTATTAGGAAGGCCTGCATTCGGATAGGCGCTGATATAATAAGGTGCACGGCTTGCCAAATGTACGAGAAAAGGTTTCAGTTGTTTCGCTCCGAAAGAGCAATTCAGTCCGACAGAAAAGATGTCAGCATGACGCACAGACGCAAGGAAAGCATCGAGAGTCTGACCAGACAAAAGACGTCCGGCTACATCCGAAACCGTAACCGAAAGCATTAAAGGTACCTTACGGCCAATTTTTCCCATTGATCGTTCTGCCGCATATATCGCCGCCTTTGCATTCAATGTATCAAATATTGTTTCGATAAGAAACGCATCAATCCCCCCCTCCAGCAAAGCTTCCATCTGCTCACAATACGCCTCTACCAAAGAATCGAAAGTCAGATTTCGTAAAGCAGGGTCGTTTACATCGGGACTCATCGAACAGGTTTTATTGGTAGGTCCTATCGAACCGGCCACGAAACGCGGTTTTCCCGGATCCGCCGCCGAATACTCATCAGCTATCCGGCGTGCAATCTGAGCGGCTGCAAGGTTTATTTCACGGCAATAAGCCTCCATATGATAATCAGACAACGAAATCCTTGTGGCATTGAACGAGTTTGTTTCAATAATATCTGCTCCTGCCTCCAGATATTTACGGTGAATTTCTTCTATAACATCAGGACAAGTCAAACACAACATATCGTTGTTTCCTTTCATTTGTCCCGGCATATTCCGGAAACGTTCCCCACGAAAATCTTCTTCCGTAAGATTATATTGCTGAATCATCGTACCCATTGCCCCATCGAGCAATAAAATACGTGCTTTTATTTCATCCTGTATACGTTTCATCGCTTAAACATACGGTCTATCATGCGTTTATCTTCTCTCTCTTTCAACGCCTCGCGCTTATCATATTGTTTCTTTCCTTTAGCCAGAGCTATGACAATTTTCGCCAATCCTTTTTCATTGATATATAAACGCGTCGGCACAATCGTAAATCCCGGTTCACGGGTAGAACGTTCCAACTTACGGAGTTCTTTCCCGGTCAACAACAATTTCCGGTCTCTCCGTGCCGCATGATTATTATATGAACCATAAAAATACTCGGCAATGTACATGTTTTTCACCCACAATTCCCCGCGAATAAAGAAACAAAATGTATCGACCAGACTTGCTTTTCCCTGACGGATTGATTTGATTTCCGTCCCCGTCAGTACAATTCCCGCCGTATAGGTATCGATAAACTCATAATCAAACGAGGCACGTTTGTTCTTTATATTGACAATATTATTCGTATTCTGCTTCATCAGTTCAAGATTACAGATAATTCATTAAATATCAATTCTATCAAAACCGGACAAATCAACACCACAAACGTCGCCGCCAACGTATAAACAGTTAACCTATTTTCCGGAATATCCATTAATCGTCTGGCTCCTTCAAACACGACCACAATCGTATAAATCTGCAGAATCCAATACAAGATTTCTAAAGAAAACAATCCGCCAATAATATTCAAGACAAAAACAACAACCATTGAATATCCCACAAAGGCCTGTATTTTCACCGGATTTTCTTTCTTTCCCAACCACCGAAGACTTATCTTATCAAGCAAATATACGGCAAGAAAGAAACCGCCAAACAAAGCCACTGCAATAGCACAACTGCTCATCAAAGCAAATTGGAATACGTCCGGCACAATATCCTTTCCGATAAATGTTCCTATGAATCTTGCCAGACTGCAAAAGGCAATCATAGGATATACAAAAGACGATACAACTGTTTTCTCCTCTTCCTGCCCTACAATATCATCCCATGCCTTTCCCGGAGCCGATAAAAAGGCAACTATCCGGTGAAATAAATCTTTATAGTTCAAAGCGTCTCCTTTCATTTCATTCCAAACAATATAACGTGCAAAGATACGAAAAAAGAACAAGATGCAAACAGACTCTTTTATAAAACAAAAAAAGGGCAGAATGTCATAATCATTCCACCCTTCTTTTCTAATCTATTTTATGGATTAATTTTCCGATGATAACGCCTCTTCGTACCATTGCACGTATTCAGCGTACCGGAAGCCACTTTCATTCAAATAAGAAGCCGCCTTATCCATACCCGAATCTGTTATATTGCGATCATATTTGATTCGTATTTCGTTGGGGTTATTCCCCCCGTGTGCTGTACGATATTTAGTCAGAGCCTCACTTATATCACTGCTCAGATATTCAACGTATGCACTTTCACGCTTCACATCCTTCATTGCATCAGAAATATTATGACGCAAATGCAGGACCATTACGTTATTTCCCACATGATCAGATGAGACAGGATCGTAATTCTCATCGTAATATACTTCGAAAGAATGGGCATTCAACTCGTTACTCCATTCCGCTTGAGTCATATCTGACGGACGGTTCACCCAATAGCGAATAGGAATAAAAAGAATATTCTTTTTGAAACAACCGAAAGAATATCCTTCAGTAGCATCGACACTAATAACGGGAGCGTTCGCCGATTCTTCGGGCAATGTCTGCGCTCTCGTTATGCTTTCACGCTTAACCGGAACCAAATTCATACATTCCACATTGATTTCATTATTTGCCGTCACGCCGGTCGAAGCATCCCATGAATACATCATATAAATATACCGGTCACTAAGAGTCATCTGCTCTGCCACATACGACTGATTGGTCGGAATCAAAGTATATCCATACTCGTCCTCAAATTCCCAAGAATACACAGAGGAAGACACACTAAAAAAGCCTGCTCCCATTGTTGTATAGTCAAATTCACCGTCATCCAGGCAGGATGATAATCCAAACACGGACAATACAGAAAGCAAGACAGCAAAAAGTTTTTTCTTTTTCATCTTATTATTTTATTTCTGGATTTATATATTATTAAAACATTCTATTTACCCCTTAAATAATTCCATACCGAAAATACTGCATCAGAACGTATACATTCTTTGTTTTTTAACAGTTCATTTTTCTATGTCCGCAAACAACTCCAAATGTTCATCGACATATTTTGCAATAATCCCCGTAACGTTTTCTTCAATATCCAAGTATGTTTCTTCCAATTCATCGAATTCTTCATACTGCTCATACATCGCCATAAATTCCTCATCGGTAGTATCTCTCTCCAAATCATCCCGATGAGCATCATAAATTTTCTTTGCAGCATAAATCAACTTCGAGAAATCTTTTGCCCCGAACAGGCGCATAGACTTGGCAAACGGGTTATCGAAAATATACGGGCCGTAACCGTTTTGTATTAACTGTACAAATCCGCCTTCCAGAACTTCTTTCCGGAAGAAATGATATCCCAGCAATGAATGTTGGTAACCATTCAGCAAAGCCATCGTTTCCGCTCCAGGTTCTCCACCAACGAGCTCCATATATTTATCAGTAAAGACTTTTAAAAAGTCATCGATTCCCCTTTCTGCAGCTTTAGCCAGCGCCTCATCCTTAATTATAATATTCGTCATACAATCCCTTTTTCTTATTACCCTTTTATGGTGAATCCCAATTCATCACCCAAAACGTACCGGAACTAATTGTCGGGCAAAGTTACATTTTTCTTTCAAAAAAAGAAATCCTTTACCCCGGATAAGCCGTGAAAAGAGTTTTTTCCCAAAAATATCATTAAAATGAAGCAAAAAGTTTTAGTCAGCAGATTGCAGAACGAAATAAAACGACTAAATTTGCATCAGTTTTGAGGGAAAACGTTTCCTCTTTTTATGGTCAGAAAATACTTATTTTTTATTACCAATAAAACGTAAAGAATATGACTTATTCACACGAAGTTGAACACATGTGTGTTGTAAAAAAAGGACCTAATCACGGTCCTGCTCCAATTCCGGAAGAAGGAAAATGGGTTAAATCAAAAGAGATTAAAGACATTTCAGGTTTAACTCACGGTATTGGCTGGTGCGCACCTCAGCAAGGCGCTTGTAAATTAACCCTGAATGTAAAAGAAGGCGTTATCCAAGAAGCCTTAGTAGAAACCATCGGTTGCTCAGGTATGACCCATTCCGCAGCAATGGCATCTGAGATCCTTCCCGGAAAAACGATTCTGGAAGCACTGAACACCGACTTGGTTTGCGATGCAATCAATACGGCAATGCGTGAACTATTCTTGCAAATCGTATACGGACGTACTCAGTCGGCTTTCTCTGAAGGCGGTTTGATGATTGGTGCCGGATTGGAAGATTTGGGAAAAGGTCTTCGCAGCCAGGTAGGAACTTTGTATGGCACACTGGCAAAAGGTCCCCGTTATCTTGAAATGGCTGAAGGCTACATCAAAACTATTGCACTTGACAAGAACGATGAGATCTGCGGTTATGAATTCGTTCATCTGGGAAAATTCATGGACGAAATCAAAAAAGGAACCGATGCAAACGAAGCTTTGAAGAAAGTAACAGGAACATACGGACGCTTTACCAAAGAAGCCGGTGCAGTTAAATACATTGACCCACGTAAAGATTAAGGAGGAAAAGACATATGATTAGAGAAGTAAAATTTGAAAGCCAGGATCGCCGAATCAAACAGATTCTTGCAGCTTTGAACGCCAACGGCATCAAAGACATCGAAGAAGCAAACGCTATCTGCGAACAATATGGTCTTGATCCTTATAAAACATGTGAGGAAACTCAGCCCATCTGCTTCGAAAATGCAAAATGGGCGTATGTAGTAGGTTGTGCAATCGCATTGAAGAAAGGATGCAAGAACGCTGCCGAAGCAGCCGAAGCAATCGGTATCGGTTTACAGTCGTTTTGTATTCCCGGATCAGTCGCAGACGACCGTAAAGTAGGTTTGGGACATGGTAACATAGCAGCAATGCTTCTACGTGAAGAAACGAAATGTTTCGCATTCCTTGCCGGACACGAATCATTCGCTGCCGCTGAAGGCGCAATCAAAATTGCAGCAAAAGCCGATAAAGTTCGTAAAGAACCTTTGCGCTGCATCCTGAATGGTTTGGGTAAAGATGCCGCACAAATTATTTCCCGTATCAACGGATTCACTTACGTACAGACACAATTCGATTACTATACCGGCGAATTGAAAGTAGTACGCGAAATTGCTTACTCAGACGGCCCGCGTGCAAAAGTAAAATGCTACGGAGCAGATGACGTACGCGAAGGCGTAGCCATCATGTGGAAAGAAGGCGTAGATGTTTCCATTACAGGTAACTCTACCAATCCGACCCGTTTCCAACATCCGGTAGCCGGTACATATAAGAAAGAACGCGTGCTTGCAGGCAAACCTTATTTCTCAGTTGCATCAGGAGGCGGTACGGGACGTACACTGCATCCCGATAACATGGCAGCAGGTCCGGCTTCTTACGGTATGACCGATACAATGGGTCGTATGCACAGCGACGCTCAGTTTGCAGGTTCTTCTTCAGTACCCGCTCACGTAGAAATGATGGGATTCCTCGGCATCGGTAACAACCCGATGGTAGGTTGTACAGTAGCTTGTGCCGTAGACGTTGCGACTGCTTTAAACAAGTAATCAATAGACATACATAAAAAATAGCTTTCCTTTTTGAAAGGGAAGCTATTTTTTATTCTATCATATAGTTCTTTCATCTCAAAAGACCTGATCTTCTCCCCAAAAGTCTTTGATAAATAAAAAATTCTCTCCAACGTTTTATATATTAAGTTTATATCGTATGACAGCAGGATTATCATCGGCATCGATGCATTGCAATTGTTTTTTGAGTAAAGAATCCGTTAAACTCGGAACAATCATATTCGCAGTAATCGCATCAATGGAAGTATAGAACCAACCTTTATGGGACGTTTTTGGAAACTTGCTTAAAATAATGCGAGTTATTTCATTATCACTTTCTTCAATACATTCTGCAAGTAATGTCAAAGACCGGCCGCTTTCCTTTGAATATAGCAAGTAAACAAAGTTTTCCCACCCGAATACAAATAACATTTGCTCATCTGCATTGACGAAACCGCCCCACGAGAGCAAGTATCCTTTCTTCTCACATTCGATAAACGATGCAGGATCTTCATACGTGTATCCGATTTCTTGTCTTTCTTCCCTATCAGGTAGTTTGAACGAAGAATGATTGCAAAAAACGTATTGAGGTGCAAAAAAGCCGGAAAGGTCTATGCGATAAATCGTATCACTTAGCATCGGGGCATATAAAATGCTGTTGTTCGGCAGATAATTAATGGAAGATGCACTCATAATATTGAGTACTTCCTTCGTTTCATCATCGAGAAAAGTATCGGTAACCTTTCCTGTACTATCTAACAGATGAATATGATGATTTTCCATTTCTTTGTTATCATAACACAAATTCGAGCCTTCATAGAGATTAACAAACCCGCCATTAGCTCGTCCGGCTATCACAATCGGAGAAAAACCTAACTGTATAGTCGACAAAAAATTACCCAGTAAATCATAAGTCAATATGCGTTTTGAAAAGGAATCGGAAAGCAATATGCGTTCATTATAAGGATCTACAGTAAAAACATTGATACTAATGTATTCATTCGGCCCTTGTCCCCGGTCATATATTGTTCTTAAATGCTTCCCTTGCCGGGTAAATATATGGACTTTATGCTCATCTATATCCAACACGTAAAGAAGACTATCTGTTACGTATAACTGATGAATACCCTTCAACAGGCAATTGTCTTTTGTCTCCAATGGAATAATTTCATAATCTGCAATAAGGCTATCGGGTATTTCCGTTGGATTATTTATATCTATGCACGTAACCCCTTCCGGAAGGGCATGACGATATTTGTCTTCTCCACACGATATATTTCCTATTAATAGAAGTATTAATACTCCCGTTAATAATAATCTCTCTTCATAAAGATAATATTATAACATACAATTTACACATATAGGATGTTCATTCCCGCTCCAACAAGTTACTTTCTTTCCTTTTGCATAAGCCTGACCGACGTAGATATAACATATTTCTTCAGGAAACGTAACATATTTATATTTCTTGTCCCCATTATTTTCATTAACACTTAACGCCTCAATGTTCTTCAAAACCAAATCAGACATAGAATAATCTTTTTGATTTTGCGATAATATACACATAACAACTCCAGACATGAATAGGATAATCACAGCAATTTTAAATCTTCTAGCTTTCATAAATTCTTTGTTATTTGATTATTAAAATATATTTCTTCATATTCATTCCCATTATTTATGACATAAACAACAAAAACATTCTATGCATCCAGAAAAAACTGAAAGTTTTTTATTTCGCATTACCATTATTAACTATCATTTTTAAATATAGGTCCTTAATTTTTTCATTGCCAACAGGATTTCCACAAATTAAGATTCTATTGTCCTTGTCCACCAAAAAAGTCCGAAAATTCATATTGTCTGGAAAATTATTTAGCTCATTAAATTCCTTTGCACGATCCACATAAACAGGATAATCAAAATGATATCTACGTAAGATCAACTCTAACAAATGTTGATTTTGCATTGCAAAACAGAAATAGAAGACCACATCCTTATCCCTTTTTAATCGCTCAACTTCTTTAATAAATTCATTCCATTCCTTAAGTTTCAACTTACAACTTATACAACCAACAGAATCTATATAAGATATAATTTTGTATTGAGCACTAAAGAAATCAGGGATTACAGTATCTTTACCTTGCATAGTAAACACGGAATGCTGCGGAAAACGTATTTCTTTATTATTCCATTCTACAACAAGTTGACTATTTTTTCCGCTTCGAAGATTATTGCAGGCTGAAATGCATAGCACAAATATGATTAATAATATAATATCCTTCATACATTGTATTTTAAATGAAAATAAACAAAACAAAAAAAAATAGCCAAACGAATTAATCTATATTTATTTTTTTTTCGTATATCACAACTATTCAAGAATTCTATGTGGAAATAACTAAAGGTAAAATCCGTATTTTTTTCTCCGCATAGACTTTTGATATTAAGCGAAGTCACTTCTCTCTTATTCATTAAAACTGTAAACTTCACGAAACAAATATCTTTATAAAAAGGCAAACCATTTCCCCAATACTGTTCCGAATAATTATTAGATTGAATCCCATGTAAAACTGACAGCCCGTAAACGACAAAATGTCGGCCGCAACCCGCAAGAAAAAGTAAAGAATTTTTATCGACATTTAAATACATCCCGGCAACTTTTAAAGATGTTTTCCTAAGTTTAAATGGGAAAGAATCTTACTGACGAAACGTCATTTAGGCATACATATTGCAATTTATTAAGCGAATCGCGAAACCGAAAGGTTGAGAGATTCAAAGAAAAAACAGAAATAAAAACAATAAAGATAGGAGATTACAACTATGATGCCGATTAGAAATTACAACAATCAAAACTGGTTACCGAGTATTTTCAATGACTTTTTCGATAACGACTGGATGGTAAGAATGAATACTACCGCTCCCGCTATCAATGTAATTGAAAATGAAAACGACTACAAAGTAGAAGTTGCCGCTCCGGGTATGTCGAAAGATGATTTCAACATTCATCTGGGTGACAATAACGAACTGGTCATCAGCATGGAGAAAAAGAGCGAAACGAAGGATGAAGACAAAAAACAGAAGAAATACTTACGCCGCGAATTCTCTTACGCTAAGTTCCAGCAATCTTTGGTTTTGCCGGAAGATGTCGAGAAAGACAAAATCACAGCCAATGTCAACAATGGTGTATTGACGATTGATTTGCCTAAACGGACACCGGAAGACAAAGCAAAAATCAATCGGGTGATCGAAATTCATTAATAGAATCCCTCGCTAATGGAATCCTCTTTCCCTTCTGTGGGGGAAGAGGATTTTTTATGTAATTCACCATTATCCCAACGATTCATCAAGACATTAACCACAGCACAATATGGCATATATCGATTATTATAAGATTTTGGGAGTTGACAGAAATGCCTCACAAGACGAGATAAAGAAGGCTTTCAGACAATTAGCCCGCAAATATCATCCGGACTTAAACCCCAATGACCCGACGGCCAAAGATAAGTTCCAGCAAATCAATGAAGCGAACGAGGTGTTGAGCGACCCGGAAAAACGAAAAAAATACGATGCTTACGGAGAAAACTGGAAACACGCTGATGAGTTTGAGGCCGCCAAAGCACAACAAGCCGGAAACGGGAATTATCAGGAGTTTCATTATTCCACTGACGGAACGAACTTTACCGACGGATTCGGCGGAAACGGAAGCGGATTCTCCGACTTCTTCGAAGAACTGTTCGGGCACAGATACAGCAACAAAGGCTTCGGACACGGGAAGTTTCGCGGGCAAGACATTCAAGCCGAACTGCAACTTTCGCTACGCGAAGCTGCAACCACGCATAAACAGACGTTCTCCATCAATGGAGAAACGCTGCGCATAACCGTACCTGCCGGCATAGAAAACGGACAGGTCATCAGGCTGAAAGGACACGGAGGAAAAGGTGTCAACGGAGGTCCTGCGGGTGATTTGTATATAACGTTCGTTGTAACCGACGACCCGGTATTCAAGAGAAAAGGGAACGACTTGTATAAAGATGTAAATATCGACCTGTACACAGCCGTATTAGGCGGAGAAATTCAGACCGAGACATTAGACGGAAAGGTAAAACTGAAAGTCACTCCGGGTACACAAAACGGGACAAAAGCAAGATTGAAAGGCAAAGGTTTTCCCGCATACAAACAAGAAAACACTTACGGCGATCTCATCATTTGCTATCATGTAATGATACCGACCAACCTAAGCGAACGCCAGAAATCCTTATTTACCCAATTAAAAGAAAGCTAATCTTCTAAAGAGCTAGAATCATGCAAGACGAATTTATTATCATAAACGACTATTGCAAACACAGCAATATCGAACCGGATTTTATTTTGATGCTGAATGAGGACGGACTGATTGACATCGAAACAATAAACGAAACAAGTTGTTTCCCTGCAACACAACTGAACGAAATAGAACGGTATGCCCATTTATATTACGACTTGTCCATAAACATTGCAGGTATCGACGCCATCCGCCACTTGCTCAAACGAGTGGAAGATATGCAAACGCGCATAAGAGAGATGGAAAACGAACTGAAGTTCTATCGATAACTTCTGCGCCTTTCAAAGAAAAAATCCCGAAGATGTGTCATAGACAACGCATCTTCGGGATGAAAATATCAATAAATCCTACCAGATTCTTCTATCAATAAACTTTACCGAAAGTACGGCCGACCCAATCATCCGTGCGGAAAGGAGAAGCCGGAAGATTATCTTCTCCCACTAAATTGCAGTCCGGATTATTCGCCCATGCATAACGCACAGCAAGAGGATAAGCAACTTCTGGAGCATACACCACAATTGAATTGCCGTCTATCTCCGCAGTTGCCATATAAAATTTATGATCCGTTCCGGCAATGGTAAAGCCTTTCAATTTCCCTCCATCCTTTGCTTTCAAGCAACCATCGGCATGTTTGAAAAAGATACGGATTTTATTACCCTCTATCCGGTAGCTCTCATAAAGCGGGCCTGAGTACGTGATTTTCTCCCCATAGGTTTGTGCACGTGCAGCCAACGCCAGCCTGCGACCCACCTCCTGCTTGTTTTTGGGATGAATGTCACCAGCTTCACCTATATCGATTATCACTGCCATCCCCGTATTATGCAGATTCAACGTGTTATATTGCGCATCCCTCAGTTCTGCCCAATTCGACTCTTCCGGCTGAGTCTGCGGAGTCATGAAGTTAGCCAACTGCACCATATAGAAAGGAAATTCGTATCCCCACTGTTTCCGCCAGTCGGAAATCATCAGAGGCATAAGGTCGCGATACTGATAAGCTCTGTCCGCATTCGACTCTCCCTGATACCAGATAGCGCCTTTTATGGCGAAAGGCACCAATGGATGAATCATTGCATTGAACAATACACTTGCCATATTCGGTTGATTTACCGTATTCACCGGCAAAACAGGAAGCTTCTCCAAAGACAATGACACATTATATTTCCACTCGCCTGACAAAGCAATTTTATCCTTCTTTGAACGCTGCAGCACAAGTTGTTCAGGAGCTCCGTTTATTCCTCCCAAACCGCCCGTATCCATCAGACGAACCGCAATTACCGCTTTCCCGGCTTTCACAAGGTCTTTGGGAATGGTATATTCACGCATAACACCCGGTCCTTCCGTATGTCCTACACAAGTTCCATTAAAATACGTGAAGTCATTATCGTCTATCATTCCTAGATTCAACTGTAATTCCTTACCTTCCCACGAAGCAGGAATCTCTATTGTTTTCCGGAACCATACCACTCCGTCAAAAGAACCTAAACCTTGATTGTCCATGCCTCCCGGGAAAGTCATTGTCCCCCATGAAGCATCATTACAGCCAAGACCGCCCCATACAGCCTTTCCATTCGAGAATCCCTTATCTACTTTAGAGAACGTTTCTGCCCACTGTTCCATATCATTCCGATACTTTTCCACACGCTCTTCGTTCGTCAAAGGCATATTTTTCACTTCAGCAATATTATCGGCCATCTCAGGTATCGTCTTTAACGCTTCCTCGCTTGTCCATGCCTCTATAATGGTACCGCCCCAAGAAGAATCAATCAACCCCACAGGAACATTACGATTCCGGTTTAAGTTCCGTCCGAAAAAATAACCTGTTGCAGAAAATTCCTTCACCGTTTCCGGAGAACAAACCATCCAACCGTTATCACGCGCTTTCATCTCAGTCAAAGGCTGTGGACTTGTGTTATCCGTCACCTGTAAAAAACGTATATTCGGATGATTCGCATCTGCTATTTCCTGCGCATAATTTTTTACTTTTCCCCATCCTTCTACGGGCATTTCCATATTCGACTGACCGGAACAAAGCCATACTTCCCCGATAAGCACATTGTCTAATGTCACTTTTTTCCCGTCTGATATCACAATAGAATAAGGACCTCCGGCCTCAGGAGTGGTAACCTTTACGATCCATTTCCCGCGTCCGTCAGCCGTAACAGTGTATCTTTTATCATTCCACGAAGTGGTTACCTCTACCGTTTTTCCCGGCTTTGTCTCTCCCCAAATAGGAGCATGCGTCTGCTGCTGCAGTACCATATTATCGGAAAAGAGCGGTATCATTTTTACTTGTGCAGTCGATATAGATGTACCGCCTAACAAAAAAGAGAAAAGAAATGCATAATACTTTTTCATATTGGCATCAATTTTAAGAATTCAATTTCATTAATAAAGAATTTAATGCCAAAATATTAAAAAAAAGCGAAACGACAAAAAACAGATGTATTTTTCTTTTTGGGAAAAGAAGAATCATACACAAACAAAAAAGCGATTGTTCCATAAAGAACACCCGCTTACATCTTAAAGAACCCCCCATTTTAAGGGTTCTTTTCATCTCATAAATGGCTTAATACGTCTTGTGTTATCCTTTTCTTTTTCTTTTTACCCTAAAAAAACTTCTTAAGCCTACTAAAAACTTAAACTGAAAACTTTTACCTTAATTACTACTAATACCTAAACTTTTACCTTAGAAAACTTAAAATCAAAAAAATTACTTTTTACCTTTTTCTAATACCTAAAAATCACTTACCTTAACAAATTCTTCATTATTATCTAAATATCCTATGATTTCACAACCACAATGCAAAGATACTACCTTTTATTTTTCCTACAATATACTGCTCTTCATTTTTACAAAAAATAAATATTTTCATGACTTATATCAAGAATGAGAAAAAGCAATTACACAGCATACATATTTAATGAAACAATTTCTCCAAATCGCAATCTTTCAGCACGGCAAGAACCACTTTACCATCGGGCGTATAATTCGGTGTCGGCAAAGCAAACAATTCATCAACAAGGTTATTCATCTCATCATTTGTCAAGACCTGTCCCGGAACAATTGCCGCAGCTTTTGCCAATGACAACGCCAACATACCCTGAATTTCTTCCCTCAGCTTACATCCTTTTTCCATAGCAGTACGAACCATTCCTGTAAGCAACGTTTCCGGCCGCAAACCTTCTATGCCTGCAGGCACCCCGTTAATGGCATATGCTCCTCCACCCAAGCTACTAAGTTCAAAACCAAGTGCCGCCAGTTCATCTGAAATCTCGTCTAAAACCGGCAACTCGGAAGGAGAGAACTGTACCATATCAGGAAACAATAAACGCTGAGAAACATGTTGATGTTCCGCAAGCTGGTGCATATATCTATCGTATAATATACGGATGTGTGCTCTTTGCTGGTCTATAACCATCAGCCCTGATTTTACGGATGTCAAAATATAACAGCCCTTATACTGATAATGGGAAGTGGATATTTCGGGAGAAGCAAGATGTTCCTTTCCCTCTTTTTCCGATTCTTCCGCACCGGAAGGAATTTCTGTCATCCCCATATCATCGGGAGAGACGGAAAAATCTTCCTGCTCCTTTCCTCTTTTACCCAATCCTTCAAAAAAGGGTTCCCATCTCGTCGATGCTTTCCGCGAATACGAATCGAAAGAAGCATTCGAACTCTCTTGAGAAACATTAAACGGATTATATGTCGGATCGTAAGTCAACTGGGGCGGCTGTACGCCGGCATCCGGGTAAGCCTCGAATGCCGGGATATCAGGCATTCCTTCTACATCAAAATCTATTGAGGGTACTGCATTAAAACGCCCTAATGTTTCTTTTACTGCAGCGGAAAGAATCTGCCATATGGCCTGCTCGTTTTCAAATTTTATTTCGGTCTTGGTAGGATGAATATTCACATCTATATTAGCCGGGTCGACATCAAAATAAATAAAATAGGATACTTGTTCTCCAACAGGTATCAGATTTTCATAAGCATCGGCTATAGCTTTATGAAAATATGGATGACGCATATACCGCCCGTTCACAAAGAAAAACTGGCGTGCGCCTTTCTTTCTGGCCGCCTCCGGCTTACTCACAAAACCATGAATCCGCACCATTGTCGTATTAATTTCCAACGGAAGCAAATCCTGATTGAGTTTCTTGCCAAAGACCCCCATAATCCGCTGTCGGATAGGCAATGGCGGCAGATTCAACATTTCAGTCCCGTTATGATATAAAGTAAAAGCAATATCCGGATTCACCAGCACAATCCGTTCGAATTCCGTTAAAATATTACTCAACTCCGTCTGATTGGATTTCAAAAATTTACGACGTACCGGCACATTGAAGAAAAGATTCTTCACACTAAAATTACACCCCTTGCTACACGCAACAGCCTCCTGCCGCTCAAACTTCGAACCTGAGATAGAAATCAATGTACCAATCTGTCCTTCATTCTGGCACGTTTTCAGTTCAACCTGAGCAACAGCAGCTATCGAAGCCAAAGCCTCCCCACGGAAACCCATTGTCCGTAAGGAAAACAAATCGGATGCTTCACGAATCTTCGAGGTTGCGTGACGCTCAAAAGACAGCCGTGCATCAGTATCCGACATGCCTTTTCCATCATCAATCACCTGAATACAGGTCTTTCCCGAATCTGTAATTAAAACATTTATATGACGGGCATCTGCATCAATCGCATTCTCAACCAATTCCTTTACGACCGATGCCGGACGCTGGATTACCTCGCCGGCTGCTATCTGATTCGCCACAGAATCAGGTAACAAACGAATTATATCACTCATAAATTTCTGATTTTCTATCAAATAGAGACATCACCTGTTACTATATAATGCCATAAATATAGTAATGCAATAAGTAAAATCAATATTGTTCCTAAAGTAAGGGGTTTACGACCGCTCATTTTCCGACGTTTCAAATGCGTGGTCCCTTCTATAAACTTCCCACGAATATCTTCAGGAGAAAATTCCTTTGGCGGAATCATCCCTAACTCACGCTTTGCGTTTTCCTCTATCTTCTGCAATTTTTCCCTGCGTTCATCCACATAGATATACTCATGATGATATGCACGCGGTTTTCTCATCGACCATAATCCCATATCTATTTCCCTTTCTTAAATAAATCTTGGTTAGGCAGTTTTACCGGACCACGGACGTTTTTCTTTAAAACATCTTCCGTCTTCTTCGACTTCCACTCAAATATATCGTTCTTGTGCATCGGGCGAATATAATCAAACCAGACGAAATTTTCCAGTTTATCCGCACCCGCCGGTATTTGATCCATCGGATAAAGCGTACCTGTTGCCTTCGGACTCATAATCATTTTCTCTATTTTCTGATTTTTTAGATAAATATCGAGCTGGCTGGTTTCCGAAACATTCATCCCGATCAAAGTACTATCCGAGTCCATCGGATAATAAACCAGACGAACAGAACCGATAACTTCCGTTTTCCTCATCTGACCTTGTTCGAAATAAGCTTTCATTTCTTTTCCCGAAACCTGATTATACATTACCGAATCTACCTCTTCTACCGACAATGCCTGATTTATGATATGCGCCCAATCTACAGTACTATCGTTCATGTATATCAATATTTTTTCGCCCAAAAGCTGTTGATTCTTATTCCAAAGTACCGGATCATGGTACATCGTCAAACAACTATCCAGAGATGAAAAGACCAATGAGTCTGCAGTCCCTTGCAAATCCGTCCTGTAAAAGCGCACTTTATGAAACGCTCTCATTTCACGATACATGGAATCTGTATTCAGATTAAACGTCTTAACCATTAACGTATCACCGTGCAAAAACAAGCTGTCGCCCTGCGAGTAATCAATTGCAACAGCCCTTTTTGTTGCAAAAGCATACTTCGTCTGCTCATTGTAATAGCCATAATCGCCCGTCATCATGTTTTTATTCAGCGTATCATTCAAAGCAATATTTCCAAAAGCCTCTCCAATACCGTCCGCCCTTTCATAAAGAAGCGTATCGCCCGTCAGCTGTTTTCCCTCATTTGTCAATACCGACCGATCAAAAAGCAAGGCACGTCCTGTTTGGGTATTGTAAGTGCCTTTTTCTGAATAAATATGATTCTTATCGCTTTCGATATCGGAAGGTCCGACAATGTCGGCTATCTTCGTTGTCGTATTATACAATAATGTATCGGAAAGCAACGTAAATTGCGAATTCAACAAGACTACATTATAATTAAATACAGCCTGCTTCGTGCCCGGATTATATTGCCCCCATTCTGATGTCAACACGTTCTGTTCATCCATCAATGTGCCGCCGTCAAAATAATACCCCAAATTATACACGCGATCATAGTTTAAACTATCTGTAACCAATGTGGTATTCCGGTTCTCCATTCGCACATTATGGCGCATTTCTGCGATTTGTGTATTGCCATCATAATACAAATAATCACCATAAAGAAACAACGTATCGCCCTGTTCCATCCGAACATTACTAAAAGCTTCGAAGGAACTTAACTTATCATAATAGTATGCACTGTCACAAAACATATAAACACTATCGTGACGGAAGACAACATTTCCTACAACAACTTGCGCATCCGGAATACGTTTGTCTTTTCGCAACAAATCGGAATGAAGCAAATATACCCGGCTTTTTGTCTGCTTTTGCTGCAATGCTTCTTGTCCCCACAAACAAAAGCCAAACAGACATAAGATACTTGCGATAAATATCTTATGCCTGCAACCTGCGTATTTCTCCTTTTCTTTTGCGGACATAAATCAAAAAAAGCTGTTTTTCAGTTTTTAATCCATCCGGGATATTTAAATTCACAATTTCTCCATTTCGGATTTATCCGCACATAGGTAGTTCTTTGTTTCTCCAATATCCATTTATGCAGCTTTTCCTGTTCACGTTTTTGAGTGACAATATCCTTCAGACGCTGATAATCCTCAGTCATGGTTGCCTTATGTCCTTCAATACGATTCTTCAGTTTTACGATTGCACAAACTTCCTTTCCCTTCATATTTATCATTGTAAAAGGTTGAGAAACCTCTCCTATCTGTAAACCTTCTACAACTTTTGCAACTTCTTGCGAAACCAAATATGCCAAATCTGACATTTCAAAACGGGAAGTGCTTGTTTGAGGGTTGGCCAACAAGCCGTGATTATTACGCGTATCCTTGTCCTGAGAGACCCACATAGCGGCTTCATCGAAAGTAACTTTCCCTTTTCTGATGTCATTTGCCAGCGAATCAAGGCGGCTTAAAGCACTATCAACTTCCACCTCATCGACCTTCGGTTTCAACAAAATATGGCGGTAACTTACACGATTACCTCGTTTTTCTATCAACTGAGCGATATGAAATCCATATTCTGTCTCAAATACTTTCGATATTTTATTCGGATCTGTCAGATTAAATACCACATTTGCAAACTCCGGAGTCAAGCGTCCTCTCTCCATAAAAGGATATTCACCTCCCTGCCGCGCCGAGCCCGGATCTTCAGAATAAAGGCGTGCCAGAGTGGAAAAAGAGGTTTCTCCCTTATTAATCCGTTCGGTATAGTCACGCAATGTCGCCTTTACACGCTCTATTTCTTGCTCCGATATTTTAGGTTCTTGCGTAATGATTTGCACTTCCACCTGCGTGGGAATAAAAGGAATACTGTCGGAAGGTAATTTACTGAAATAATTACGCACCTCAGAAGGCGTCAATTGTATATCGCCTACAATATTTTTCTGCACTTCTTTCACAGTAAGCAAATTGCGCTGATTTTCACGCAACTGTTCACGGATCTGCGTAAAACTTTTTTCATAGTATTCCTCCATTTTCTCTTTCGAGCCGATCTGTTCTATCAAATATGCGGCATAATCTTCCACCCGCTGCAGGACTTCCTGGTCGGACACTTCCACACTATCGATCTCCGCCTGATGCAAAAAGAGCTTTTGTACGGCCAGTTCTTCTGGTATCACGCAGTAAGGATCTCCGTCGAAATGACGGTTTTCATATTGGGCATGCAAACGTTCATTTTCCACATCCGACTTAAAGATGGCTTCATCTCCCACGACCCATACCACTTCATCGATGATATTATCCTGAGCATAAACCGAAAAATTTATTCCGAATAACAACAGACATGCACTAATCTTTAAAAATCTACACTTGTTCATTGCAATGTTTTAATAATAAATTATATCATTATGTTCTGAAGCATCATCATATAAATCTTTCTTCATCTGCTTAATAAACTCAACACGCTTCAGATTTATCAATATTTCTTTTATTTCTCTTTCTGCCCTCTCTATAGGCAATTGATCTCCCTTAGGCAGAAAATCTTCCACATGAAGGAAATAACAGAAGGCACTATCCCTAACCTCCACATTACGATTCCGGCTTAAATAATCGGAATCACTGTCTATCGCCTTAAGAGGTATCTTAACGGAAAAATGTGAGACCGGGAGCCATCGATCATAAAAATACTCATAATGGACAGCATTCCCGATACTGAATTTCTCCAACATATCAATCGCTTCCTGCGAGTTTTTCTTATACCAGGAACGAACCTTCGCTATATTTGGAATGTTTGCCGGGACTTTTATAAACAGGCCTTTGATATAGGGCTCATCCGCACAAAACAACCCGGAATTCTGATTATAATATCGGGTTATCTCTTCCGCTGAAATTGTATTCCCCAATTTCTGATTTATCAGTTCTTCCTGATAAATATGCGTAATAAGAGAGCGGCGATATGTCGAGACCAATTCATCTACCGACGCATCATCGGGAATGTTTCCCTCCGCTTTCCGATACAATAATTCATCTTCAATCCAGTTCCGAATATATTCGTGCGTAAAGCGCAGACTGTCTTCTCCGGAAATTCCGGCCGGCATATCGGCTTGCAAATCTTCCTTATAGAGAAAATTTTGTCCGATTCCGACCAAAGGAGTCTTCCCCTTGTGGTCTACATTCCGGCTGCACCCCGTAAGCAGTAACAACCCTGCTAATATAACATTCCGTCCAAGCATTCGTATTCTTTGCTAGAATCAGTCAACGAAGATACACTATAATTTAATTACTCCCGCTACAATTAACTGTTTTTAAAACGCTCTCATCGATTTTGACTCCAAATTTCTCCCGCAACGACTTCAGCCGATTACGGCTGTTTTCCAACCGGAAGTCATGGGTTACTTGCTCTATGACATCCGTATATTCTTCCGGAGCTTTATTTAAACGTTTCCCAAGAACAAATGAATATGAGTATTCTTTGTCGGGAGGAAGCTCTCCACACTTAAACGCAAGCTTATCTACATACGGATTTTCCCCGATGCGAAATAAGCCAATCTCTATCTCACAACGATATGTTTTATTTTTTTGCGCCAACGTTTTTAGCAATTCCCGCCATTCTTCCATCGGAAGTTTCCGCAACTTTTTTTTTATCTTCGAAGCGCTTTTCCTGTTATGACAATGTATCACTCCTCCTTTAAAATGAGGAAATTCCCAAACATATTCTTTCTTATGCTTGTCGAAATAGTCCTTTAAGTATTCCGAAGGAACCGGTTCCGACAAACGAACTGATTCTTTCATATCCCAGCGCGCCACAAGCAATCCTTCTTCCATTTCTTTTTCCCGGATTTTTCCCGCCGAGTATACTTCGGATTCTTCGGATACACGCCCCTCATAATCTGTAAGAGAGGCTGATTCTTTCCGTTCTGCATGATGAGGATACGAAGAATAATTCTCAACATCCGTCAAGCCATTTTTCCGTTCGACAAGTTGGACAATATGAACCCCCAAAGGAGATATAAAAGGCTCGGACACTTGTCCGGCATCAAGCAAAGACAGATTTTCTGAAAATTCTTGCAGCAAACTATTCAAAGGTATCCAGGAAAGTTCTGCCCCGACCTGCTTCTTTTCCGCCTCATTCCCATAACACAAAGTCAGACTGTCGAATGACGCACCTGTTTTCAACGAATCTCTTACAACTCTCATACAGGCCAGTGCTTCCGCTTCTTCGCTGTGCGTTGAGGTAGAAAGCAACGGAATTGAAATAGAACGCATTCTCACCCATTGCCTCATGGGGTGGTTAGCTGAGTTTTCGCTTTCCCGCATGTCTTTGTATGGCTTTGTCGGACATGTCTGCCGGAATGATGACTTCAAGGTCTTACGACAAAGCATTTCAAAAGACCGTCTGAAATCCGGAAAGGTATCCCAGCCTTGTGCCCGTGCATCTGCCGCTTTCAGCTTAAAATCTATGAAATGCTCCAAATAGGCCTCTACTGAGAGCGGAGAATTACATAATGCCTTGTATTTGTCATAATAATACACAAATTCGTTTTCGGAAATTTCATCTTCATTAATCCACAACAAAATCCGCCCCTCCTCTGCATTCAGTTTTCCGAAGAAAAGCCACAGACAACAAAAAAAAAACAAAATCCTCCTAACCATCACAAACCATCAAAATAAAACAGGACACGGATTACATTCACGTCCGATAATCGAATCCGCAACTGCAATCCGTGTCTTTATCTAAAGAATACAAAAAAACAAGAAATTCTTTCTTACTGCGGACGGCTATAATTAGGAGCCTCGCTGGTTATCGTTACATCATGCGGATGACTTTCCAACACTCCTGCATTCGTAATGCGGGTAAATTTCGCATTATGTAACTCCTCTATATTATGAGCTCCGCAATAACCCATACCTGCACGAAGGCCGCCTACCAACTGATAAATAACCTCATAAAGACTGCCTTTATAAGGAACCCGGGCTGCAATACCTTCAGGAACCAACTTTTTCACATCAGTGGTTCCACCCTGGAAATAGCGGTCTTTCGAACCGTTCTCCATTGCTTCCAACGATCCCATCCCACGATAAGACTTAAATTTACGGCCATTAAAGATTATGGTATCTCCCGGAGATTCTTCCGTGCCGGCAACCAAAGAACCTATCATCACACAGTTTCCTCCGGCCGCCAGTGCTTTTACGACATCACCCGAGTAACGTAATCCACCATCTGCTATCACCGGCACTCCTGTTCCTTTTAATGCTTTCGCTACCTCATATACAGCACTCAGCTGTGGAACGCCAACACCTGCCACGACACGCGTAGTGCAAATGGAACCCGGTCCTATTCCAACTTTCACCGCATCGGCTCCGGCTTCCACCAAAGCTTTGGCAGCTTCACCCGTAGCCACATTTCCTACAACAATCTCAATACCGGGGAATCGTTTTTTCGCCTCACGTAATTTTTCTATCACATACATAGAGTGACCGTGAGCCGTATCAATTACAATCGCATCGGCTCCGGCATTTATCAACGCTTCCATTCGCAAGAATGTATCAGCAGTCACACCTACTCCCGCAGCCACGCGCAAACGCCCTTTTTCGTCTTTGCATGCCATCGGTTTGTCTTTTGCCTTTGTGATATCTTTATATGTTATCAGGCCAACAAGCTTTCCATCCTTATCTACCACCGGCAATTTCTCTATTTTATTTTCCTGCAATATGCGTGAAGCAGTCTCCATATCGGTTGCCTGATCGGTCGTAACGATATTTTCTTTTGTCATCACCTCATCAATCCGCTTCTCCATATCTCGTTCGAAACGCAAATCGCGGTTTGTTACAATCCCCACAAGATAATTTTCATCATCCACCACAGGAATACCCCCAATTCTATATTCTGCCATCAGATCCAAAGCATCTTTTACGGTAGATCCTCTCTTTATTGTCACCGGATCATAAATCATTCCGTTCTCTGCACGCTTCACAATAGCGACCTGACGCGCCTGTTCCTCGATAGACATATTCTTATGAATAACACCGATTCCCCCCTCGCGTGCTATCGCAATAGCCATCTGAGCTTCTGTAACAGTATCCATCGCTGCTGTTACGAACGGCACTTTCAATTCAATGTTACGGGAAAATTTTGTTGAGAGTTCAACAGTCTTAGGTAAAACTTCAGAATAGGCCGGAATTAACAATACGTCATCATAAGTCAATCCGTCCATGACTACTTTATCTGCAATAAATGACATAGGACTAAAAACGTTTAGAATTTATTGCATGCAAATATACGGTTTTTATCCAATAATAAAAAGATGAAAAACATCTTTTATGGAAAATTCGCTACTTTACCGCATTTCTTTCATTCATTCGCCGCCATCTTTTCTCCTCTTTATACTGAAGAAATGAAAAAATTTCTCACGGGTTTAAGGAGAACAACAGAAAGGCCTTCCCAAAGGAAGGCCTCATATTCCAAAACATGCAATCATATTTTAATGTTGTTTTTAATTCCCCATCTCCGAAATAAACTTTATTCGCACCAGACGAATCTCTTCTTCCGTATAATCGGGGCCTAATTCTTCCATTGCATCCTCAATGCTATCAGTAGTAGACTCCATGAAATAATCATAAATATCCTGCACATGATCCGCATCCATCCGCTCATCCAGACAATAGTCTATGTTCAATTTTGTTCCGGAATAGACGATTGCTTCAACCTCATCCAGCAATTCGTCATAATCAAGCCCCCAGACTTTTGCTATATCGTCAAAAGCAACTTTCCTATCAATACTCTGGATAATGGAAACTTTCAATTTTGACTTATTAGCAACAGTGCGGACTCTTAAGTCCTCCAAACGTTCTATTTCGTTTTCTTCGCAATGCGTCTTAATCAAGGCACAGAATTCCTCTCCATAACGTTTTGCTTTTCCAGCTCCTACACCCGGGATATTCTGTAATTCTTCCAACGTAATCGGATAGGTCGTTGCCATCGCCTCAAGAGAAGGATCTTGAAAAATCACAAAAGGCGGCACATCCAACTTCTTGGACATCTTTTTACGCAGGTCTTTTAACATCGAGAATAATACCGGGTCAACGGCACACGCAGCTCCGCTCCTCATCGGTATTTCTTCTTCTTCGTCCTCAAAATCATTATCTTCCACTATTTTAAATGAGTGAGGCTTCTTCAAGAACTTACGACCTTCCGATGTTACTTTCAACAATCCATAGTTTTCTACATCTTTATCCAAGTAACCGGAAATCAGAGCCTGACGAATTACAGCATTCCAATGCCGCTCGTTTTCTCCCATCCCGGAGCCAAACACTTCCAGATTTTCATGGCCATGAGCAAGAACTTCTGAAGTTTCTTTTCCCAAAAGCACATCTACTATATAATCTTGCTTAAAGTTTTCTTTAACAGCAATGATTGTTTCAATCACTGCACATAATGAATCCTGAGCTTCCACTTGTTTCTTTGGATTTAAACAATTATCACAATTTCCACAGTTATCTTCAGTATATTCTTCTCCGAAATAATGTAATAATATCTTCCTACGGCAAATTGAAGATTCGACATAAGCCGCCGTTTCCAATAACAATTGTTTCCCTATTTCCTGCTCAGATACAGGTTTTCCCTGCATAAACTTTTCCAGTTTTTGCAAATCTTTATTGGAATAGAACGTTATGCACTGGCCTTCTCCACCATCACGTCCTGCTCTTCCTGTTTCCTGATAGTATCCTTCCAGGCTCTTCGGCACGTCATAGTGTATAACGAAACGCACGTCCGGTTTATCAATACCCATACCAAATGCTATAGTTGCCACTATAATATCGATCTCTTCTTTCAGGAATGCATCCTGATTAGCGTTACGAGTCGCCGAATCCATGCCGGCATGATAAGCACGGGCCTTGACGCCATTAGCCAAAAGGAACTCGGTCAATTCTTCCACCTTCTTACGGCTTAAGCAATATATTATACCGGATTTCCCTTTATTTTGAGTTATAAATTTATATATATCACGGTCAACATTTGCTGTTTTTGCACGTACCTCATAATACAGATTCGGACGATTAAACGAAGATTTGAACTCAACGGCATCCGTCATTCCCAAGTTTTTCTGAATATCCATCTTTACTTTAGGCGTGGCAGTGGCCGTTAATGCAATAACAGGCGCCTTTCCTATATCTTCTATTATCGGACGAATCCGTCGATATTCAGGACGGAAATCATGTCCCCATTCCGAAATGCAATGAGCTTCATCTACGGCATAAAAAGAAATCTTAACCTGTCTTAGGAATGTGATATTCTCTTCTTTAGTCAAAGACTCGGGAGCGACATACAGTAATTTCGTTTTGCCCTGAAGAATATCCGTCTTCACCTGATCTATAGCCGACTTTGACAGTGAAGAATTAATGAAATGGGCGATTCCGTCTTCCTCACTAAAATTACGCATGATATCGACCTGATTCTTCATCAATGCAATTAAAGGAGAGATAACAATAGCGGTTCCTTCCATCAACAAAGAAGGTAACTGATAGCATAACGACTTTCCTCCGCCTGTCGGCATCAGGACAAATGTATCTTTTCCGGCAAGCAAATTACGAATAATCGCTTCCTGATTACCCTTAAAAGTACTAAAGCCAAAATACTTTTTCAGTTGTCCCGTCAAATTAAGATTCTCTGTCATTGCTACTCCTTTTTGTCTTTTTTACATAAGAATTATACCACTCCAAACAAAGTTAGAAACAACTTTCGATATTACATACTATTTTTCAAAAAATATTTTACTAAAGAATGCTGTATTTTTTATCTCATTTTTTAATTAAGTCAGTTGCAAACGAGAAAAGTTCACCTTTTCCATTTGCTCTTTAGCGAAATCGAGTGTCACGGTAAACGCCTTTGCTTCACCGGAAGGAAGTTCAAACATCGTATCAATCATTATCGCTTCCACGATAGAACGCAACCCTCGAGCTCCCAGTTTATATTCGATTGCCTTATCCACAATATACTCAAACACCTCCGGTTGAAAAGTCAGTTTCACACCATCCATCTCAAAGAGTTTGATATATTGTTTGATTATCGAATTTTTCGGTTCTGTAAGAATACTCCGCAAAGCAGCCCGATCCAATGGATTTAAATAAGTCAAAATAGGCAAGCGACCTATAATTTCCGGTATCAGCCCGAATGCTTTTAAGTCTTGCGGGGCAATATATTGCATTAAATTGCTACGGTCTATTTTCACTGCTTCCTTCACAGCTCCATAACCAACGACATTTGCATTTAACCTCTGCGCTATTTTCCGTTCGATACCATCGAAAGCACCTCCGCAAATAAACAATATGTTCTTTGTATTTACCGGAATCAGTTTTTGTTCCGGATGCTTACGTCCTCCCTGAGGAGGTACGTTCACAACAGAACCTTCCAACAGTTTCAGCAAGCCTTGCTGCACTCCTTCACCGCTGACATCACGTGTGATTGAAGGATTATCGCCTTTCCTTGCAATTTTATCTATCTCATCTATAAATACAATACCGCGTTCCGCTTCTGCGACATTATAATCGGCCACCTGCAATAAACGGGTCAATATACTCTCTATATCCTCACCCACATATCCGGCTTCCGTCAGCACTGTCGCATCCACTATAGTAAAAGGCACATGCAAAAGCTTTGCAATGGTGCGTGCAAGCAATGTCTTTCCCGTACCCGTGCCACCGACCATGATAATATTTGATTTTTCAATTTCCACATCATCGGCAGTTGCCGGTTGCAACAAGCGTTTATAATGATTATAAACAGCTACGGACAAGTACCGTTTTGCATCATCTTGTCCGATAACATACTGGTCGAGAAATGCTTTAATATCTTTGGGTTTAGGTAATTCATCAAGATTCAAATCGGAACTTTTTTTCTTCTGCCGCATTGCCTCTTCTACTATCTCATGAGCTTGTTCGGCACAGCTATCACAAATGCATGCATTCATTCCGGTCATCAAAAAGCCCACCTCTGCCTCACTTCGCCCGCAAAAACTGCAACGTTGCTTATTCTTCACTGATTTATCTTCCAATGTTCTCTGTTTTTATTATTTATTTTTATCTATATACATCTGAATAATCGAACGATTTACCCAATCGTCTTACGGGCAAGAACTTCATCAATCATTCCATAGTCTTTTGCTTCCTGAGCGGTCATCCAATAATCACGATCTGAATCGGCCCATACTTTATCAAAATCCGTATGCGAATGTTCTGCTATAATGGTATAAAGTTCTTTTTTCAATTTCTGAATTTCACGCGCCGTAATCTCAATGTCGGAAGCCTGTCCTTGTGCACCTCCCATCGGCTGGTGAATCATCACCCGCGAATGCGTCAATGCCGAACGTTTTCCCTCTTTTCCTGCAACTAAAAGTACTGCAGCCATCGATGCGGCCATACCTGTACAAATCGTAGCGACATCGCTATTTATAAATTGCATGGTGTCATAAATTCCCAATCCGGCGTAAACAGATCCGCCCGGTGAATTGATATAGATAGAAATATCTTTCCCGGAATCTACAGAATCCAGATACAACAATTGGGCTTGCAAGGTGTTGGCTGTATAATCATCTATCTGGGTTCCCAAAAAGATAATACGGTCCATCATCAAACGGGAAAAGACATCCAACTGAGTTACATTCAGCTGACGTTCTTCCAAAATATAAGGATTCAAATAACTTGACTGGACTTTTATCACATCATCAAGAGCCATACTGCTAATGCCCAAATGTTTCGTCGCATATTTTTTAAAATCATTCATCATAGTTTATTCTCCTTTTTTGTGTACAATAAGAGAGACCTTTAACCTATCTCTCCATAAACAAAAATACAAACACTTCTGTTGAATATGGAAACTCTTGGTTAAAAGTCCCTCTTTTTTTAGGAAGTTTTAGCAAATCGCCAATTCCTCCCCGTTTACATTATTGAAACATCTGATTAAATTCCTCTACAGAAATAGTCTTATGGTTCAATGTTACTTGTCCTTTCAAGGCTTCCGACAATTTCACCTCCACCGCACGATTAACCAAAGACTCTACCGTCTCACGCTTTTTCAGCATCTCCTTCGAATAGTTTTCCAACACATCTTCCGGAACATTAATCATTCCGTACTGTGCAAACTGCGAACGTGTCGCATCTTTTGCCATCTGAGTTATGTCGCCTTGTTCCACCTTTATATTGTTTGCAGCAACAAGTTTTTCTTTAATCAAATGCCAAGTCAGTTCCTTCAAACTCTTTTCATAGTTCTCCGAGACGAATTCCTCTCCCTTCTCTTTATTGTTCTCCAGCATAATACGTTTCAGCAATTCATCCGGGAATTCCAGTTTTCCGATTTTATTCATCACATGATCACGTACATCTATCAAGAACTTATAGTCGCTATCACCGGCAAATTGAGTCATCAAAGCATTCTTTATCTGCGCACGGAATTCCTCTTCTGTGCTTACTTTATCCTTTCCAAGTACCAGATCAAACAATTCCTGATTTAACTCTCCGGGCACCATTCTTGTGATTTCTTCCACTTGGAAAGTAAAATTCCCCTTGTGATTTTCTACATCTTCCTTTTTTATCTTCAGTAAAGATGCCAACTCAGCTTCATTGTTATCGAAAGCAACTGACGGATTGAATGTCAGAACCGTATTCACTTTCACAGCATCAAAAACAGCCTTTTGCTCATCGTTTTTCATATAAGAAGGCATCATAACAGCACCTTCCACACGGATTCCGTCTTCTTTTGTATTGCCTTCTTCATCCAACTCAGCCAGCAAACCTTTCAGCATATCCTTATCCTGATATTCGTCTACCTTCTCATATTTGGCATTACGCTGTGCATACATTTTCACTTGCTGCTCAACCATTTCATCGGTTACATCAATATCATAATAATCGATTGAATCATCAGCAGAAAGCTCAACTTTAAATTCAGGAGCCAAAGCAATGTCGAATGAAAATTCAAAATTCTCTTCTGTCTCAAAGTTAACCTTATTTTCTTTCGGCAGCGGAGCTCCCAAAATATCAACTTTATTATCGCGGATATACTCGCTCACCTTTTCCTGCATCAATTTATCGATTTCTTCCATCAAAACAGAAGTTCCGAATTGCTTTTTCAACAGGCTCACAGGCACCATTCCTCTGCGGAAACCCGGCATATTAATCTTCTTCCGAAGATCTTTCAGTGCCTTGTCTACTTTTTCCTGATAATCTGCTTTTTCAATCTGAACTGTAAGTACTGCATTGACTTTGTCAATGTTCTGCAATGAAATATTCATTTCCTAATCTATATTTAATTATTATTATTTTGCTTTCACCCAAAGAGGTTGCAAAAATAATGTTTAATCTCGCAATAAACAAACAGTCAAAGCAAAAAAAGCATTTTTAAGTTTTCACCAAACACAGCGTCTCTTTCATTCACGCGCTGAAAGTTTTTCAAAAATTTTCCCGTTGTTTTGCCGTATCCATCCCGACAGGTTTGCAAAAAGATTCTGCTATCTCAGTCAAAACATCCCGTTTTTTTATAACAAGCAAAAGTATTTATACACGACAGCACGTTATATCTATCTGAATAGAAAATTATATTTATCTTTGTTTTACCAATCATTTAAAACATTTTTATATGAAAAATCCCAATAAATGGCTCGTCACAGCCTCATTGACATTAAGCTTATTAAACTGTCCTATTACGAATCACGCTCAATCCCAATCCGAATCTACAAAATGGCACTGGGACAAAGGAACGATTGTTGTAGAAACACCCGAACGGCCGGCCGGGCAGAAAGATGCGATAGGCCTTACAGCTCCAAAACTGGAAGTTGTAAGAGTCGGGTTCGTCGGGCTCGGAATGCGAGGACCGGGAGCCGTAGAACGTTTCACACATATACCCGGAGTACAAATTGTAGCCCTGTGCGATTATGAAAAAGAACGGGCGGAGGCTTGTCAGAAATACTTGAAAAACGCCAGTCTCCCAAAGGCCGAAATTTATTCCGGAGAGAACGGCTACAAGAAATTATGCAAACGAAAAGACATTGATTTGGTATACATTGCAACCGACTGGATTCATCATTTTCCCGTAGCAAAATGTGCTTTGGAAAACGGGAAGCATGTGGCTGTAGAAGTTCCTTCGGCAATGAATCTGGAACAATGCTGGGAGTTGATCAACCTAAGCGAACAAACCCGTAGACATTGCATGATGCTCGAGAACTGTTGCTACGACTGGTTCGAGATGAATACCCTGAATATGGCACAAAACGGAGTATTCGGCGAAATTATCCGCGCGCAAGGAGCCTATATCCATAACCTTGATGACTTTTGGAATTACTATTGGAAAAACGGAAAAGACGATAAACTGGGCTGGCGTTTGCGCTATAACAAAGACAATCGGGGCGACCTTTATGCCACACATGGTTTAGGACCTGTGGCACAAGCTCTCGACATCCATCGAGGCGACCGCATGGTTACACTGGTGGCTATGGATACGAAGTCCGTACACGGACGCGAACTTGTGGAACGGGCAACGGGAGAACCTTGTAATAACTTCCGCAACGGTGACCACACTACCACGCTTATCCGCACAGCTAAAGGGAAAGTAATAGAGATACAACACAACGTGATGAGTCCGCAGCCTTACAATCGCTTATATCAGTTAACAGGAACTAAAGGCTTTGCCAACAAATACCCGATAGAAGGATATGCTGTCAGTTCCGAACAAATAAAATCATCGGGTATACAACCAAGCATAGACAATCTCAGCACACACTCTTTTCTTCCGCAAACCGAAGCCAATGCATTAATTGAGAAGTATCAACATCCTATTTTAAAGAAATACGGAGAAATGGCAAAAGAAGTTGGCGGACATGGAGGTATGGACTTTATTATGGACTGCCGCCTGATTTATTGTCTGCAAAACGGACTACCGCTCGATATTGATGTTTACGATCTTGCCGAATGGTGTTCTCTTGCTGAGTTAGGAACCTTATCGATGGACAATGGCTGTGCTCCTGTTGCATTCCCCGATTTCACCAGAGGAAATTGGAATAAAACCAAAGGGTTCCGACATGCCTTTGCCGATGAAGCTGATGAGAATAAGGCAATGGAAGCCGCAAAAAAAGCGACAGCCCGCTTAAAGGAAATCGGCGCAAAAGAATGGGCAAAAGAGAATGATTAAACTAACAAGACATTTATCCCAATAAACCCATAAGAAAATGCTTTAGCATAATCCATAAATAAACAAACGAACTAGGTATTGTAACAATATAAAATATACATTATACAATAAAAAAAGACTGTTCTGAAATAAAAAACGAAACAGTCTTTAAAACAAGACCCGGAGGAGATGCAAATACATCCCCTCCGGGTTTTCAATAATTACCCGTTATCTTTTTCACGGATTTCCACGCGCCGTATCTTTCCGCTAATAGTCTTTGGTAACTCTTCAACGAATTCAATTACACGAGGATACTTGTAAGGAGCAGTCACTTGTTTCACATGATTCTGCAATTCCTTGATAAGTTCCTCTCCGGCACGTTCCTTATAATCCTTAGCCAAAACAATGGTAGCCTTTACAACCTGTCCGCGTATTTCATCGGGGACTCCGGTTATTGCACATTCCACCACCGCCGGATGTGTCATCAAGGCACTTTCCACCTCAAAAGGACCGATACGATAACCGGAACTTTTTATCACATCATCAGCACGGCCTACAAACCAATAATAACCATCTTCGTCACGCCATGCCACATCTCCCGTATAATATACATCGTCATGCCATGCTTCATGGGTCAAAACAGGGTCTCGATAATATTCTTTGAACAAGCCAAGCGGCTTACCATTCTTCGTTCTCACGACAATCTGCCCTTGTTCCCCGTCTTCTGCCGGGCGACCGTCCGGTTTCAACAAGTCAATATCGTATTGAGGATTCGGAACTCCCATACTGCCCGGCTTGGGTTCCATCCAAGGGAAAGTGGCCAAAGTAAGAGCCGTCTCTGTCTGTCCGAAACCTTCCATTAAGCGAATACCTGTAATTTTTTTGAACGTATCGTACACCGAATAATTCAACGCTTCGCCCGCCGTAGTACAATATTCCAAAGAAGACAAGTCGTATTTCGACAGATCTTCCCGAATCAAGAAACGGTAAATCGTAGGAGGAGCACACAAAGATGTAATATGATATTCATGAATTTTCTGAAGGATATCTGCCGGAGTAAACTTTTCATGGTCATAAACAAACACATTCGCACCGGCAATCATCTGCCCGTAGAGTTTCCCCCATACGGCTTTTCCCCAACCGGTATCGGCAATTGTCAGATGAAGACTGTTCTCGTGTAAATTATGCCAAAAGCATCCCGTTACAATATGCCCCAACGGATAAGTAAAATCATGAGCCACCATCTTAGGTTCTCCCGTTGTTCCCGATGTAAAATACATCAACGAAATATCATCATTGGTATTCGGTTTTTCCGGTTTTACAAAAGCCGGAGCCTCATCCAATCCCTTATGAAAATCGGAAAATCCGTCTTTGTATCCCGGTCCTATGCTAACCAATTGCTTCACTGTCGGGGATTCCGGCATTGCATCTGAAATATGTTTCAAAATAATTTCTTCACCGGCAGCCACTATCATCTTTATACCGGCCGCATTGCAACGGTAAACAATATCCTTTTTTGTCAATAAGTGTGTGGCAGGTATCGCCACAGCTCCCAGTTTATGCAAGGCTATAATGGAAAACCAGAATTCATATCTTCGCTTAAGTATCAGCATCACTTTATCGCCATGCCCTATTCCCAAACTCTGAAAATATGCAGCAGTACGATCGGTTTCACGTTTCAAATCAGCATAAGTAAACTGTATATGCATGCCTTTATCGTTGGTCCAAAGTAATGCATTCTTATCCGGCCGCTCATTTGCCCAAGCATCTATTACGTCATATCCGAAATTGAAGTTCTGTGGGACTTTAACTTTAAAATGTTTTCTGAAATCTTCCTGTGAAGAAAATTCCGTCTGTTCTAAAAATCTTTCTAACATATATTTTACTGTTATCCGTATTTATTGCATGATAATGGCTAAAAACTTCACGGTCTTTCCGTCAAGCGCTTTCATTCCATGAGGCAGAGAAGAATCGAAATAAAGACTGTCTCCCGGATTCAGCACCAAATCTTTCCCGTTTATACTCAACAGCAACCGACCTTCTATCACCAAATTAAACTCCTGTCCCTCATGTGTATTATAATACAATGGAGTATCCTCCGACTTTGGCTCCACTGTTACAATAAACGGATCGGCTTTCCGATGACGAAAACCTGAGGCCAATGATTCATATTTATACGCCTTTGTCCTTTCAACAGAAATACCGGTTCCTTTCCGTGTCAAGAAATATGCACTCATTTTAGGCTCTTCGCCAAACATCAGCACGTCAAGAGGTATATCAAATCTCGTTGCAATCCGCGATAATGTACTCACAGAAATGTCACTTTCTCCGGATTCCATCAAGCTGTATTCTTCTACACTTAAATGACATGCTTCCGCCATTTCTTCCAAACTAAGGTCCAAAGCATCACGCAACCCGCGCACCCGCTCTCCTATTTGTCTGATCTGTTCATCCATAATTATCATTTTTGTTCGTCCAAAAATACAAAAGATTTGAAATGCGACGCCTGAAATCAGAAAATTTTTCAGGAAGTTTTTTTCAAAAACCGGAAATATTTCTATCCAAACAGCCCGATGTTTTATCAAAAAGATTTCATTACCTTTGTCGGACAATCAAAAAGACAAATCCATGATAAAGGCTGTTTTTTTCGACATCGACGGGACTCTTGTTTCCTTTAACACACATACAATCCCTCAATCTACACGTAAAGCACTCGACATGCTGAAGGAAAAAGGCATAAAAATCTTTATTGCAACCGGCAGACCCAAACATTTAATGGAAAATGCGATCGGCAATATTCAATTCGACGGGTACATTACATTAAACGGAGCTCACTGTTTCACTGCAGACCATCAGGACATATATAAAAAATGTATTCCGCAAGATGACATAAAAAGGCTGATTGCATATATCGGGAAACATCCGGAACATGCATTCGTTTTCGTACAGGAAAACACATGGTTCATCACAAACATAACCGAATCCGTTAAAGAAGTTTCAAAGATGGTAGAGGTTGAAATACCGGAAGTATTCCCGGCCGAACATGCAAAAGACAAAGAAATTTTACAAGTCATGGGATACTTCGGAGAAGAACACAATAATGAAATCTTCAAATCCGTCCTCAAGCATTGTACACCGATGCGATGGTTCCCTTTGTTTACCGACATTATTGCCAAAGGCACAAGCAAAAGCATGGGCATTGACCGCATATTGGCCTATTACAACATCGACTTAAAAGACACAATTGCTTTCGGTGATGGAGGAAACGATATTCCGATGCTACAACATGCAGGCACAGGCATCGCAATGGGAAATGCAGCAAAATCCGTACAGGATGCCGCCGATTATGTCACATCAACAGTGGATGAGGATGGAATTTTACGCGCACTACAACATTTCAACATATTATAACCGACAGACATCCGAAACATCATCCGCCACCTTTATTCACATTTTTTAAAGCACACAGCGAAAAAATATTCATTTAAATGCATATTATTCCGAAATACTCCGTAAATTTGCACAGTCAAAAGGAATATTTATACGTATGGATGCAAAAAAAAATCGATTAGACGCGATAAAGATTATCATATCAAGCAAGGAAATCAGCAATCAAGGAGAGTTATTGCAACTACTCTCTGACGAAGGTTTTCAGCTGACACAAGCCACACTTTCCCGCGACTTAAAGCAGCTGAAAGTTGCAAAAGCAGCCGGAATAAATGGAAATTATGTTTATGTTTTGCCCAATAACACAATGTATAAACGGGTCACAGACACACATTCCACCACAGAAATGCTGCGGCATAACGGATTTATATCTATCGATTTCTCGGGGAATATTGCCGTAATAAAGACAAAACCCGGATATGCCAGCAGTCTTGCTTACGACATCGACAATAATCTATTCGCGGAAATTATAGGAACCATTGCCGGAGACGACACAATCATGCTGATTATGCGTGAAGGATGCACACATGAAAACCTGAAAAAATCGCTTTCACATATTATACCGAACATAAATCAATTATAAAAATAGGAACAAAAACTATGGACAATAAACAAATCGATGTCATGGTAGCTGATGCCTCACACGAGGTATATGTAGACACCATTCTAGATACTATACGGGAAGCCGCAAAAGTACGCGGCACAGGTATCGCCGAACGTACACATGAATACGTGGCAACAAAGATGAAAGAAGGAAAAGCAATTATAGCTTTATGCGGAACTGATTTCGCCGGATTCACATACATCGAGTCTTGGGGAAACAAACAATATGTCGCAACCTCAGGTTTGATTGTTCACCCCAAATATCGCGGTCTCGGCTTAGCCAAAAGAATCAAACATGCATCTTTCACCTTAGCACGGCTCCGATGGCCGAAAGCCAAGATATTCAGTCTCACATCCGGAGCTGCAGTCATGAAAATGAATACCGAACTTGGATATGTTCCTGTCACATTCAATGAACTCACCGACGATGAATCGTTCTGGAAAGGCTGCGAAGGATGCATCAACCACGAAATATTAGTGGCAAAAAAACGCAAATTCTGCATCTGCACTGCCATGCTTTACGATCCGGCATTGCACTTGGATGACAAGACTTCTAATTTCTGATTAAACAACTTTTAAAGATATTTCATTATGGGAGAAAAGAAAAAAGTAGTCGTTGCTTTCAGCGGCGGGTTGGATACATCGTTCACCGTTATGTATTTAGCCAAAGAAAAAGGTTATGAAGTATATGCTGCATGCGCCAATACAGGCGGATTCAGTCCGGAACAACTGAAACAAAACGAAGAAAATGCATACAAACTCGGAGCCGTAAAATATATAACCTTAGACGTAACACAAGAATATTACGACAAGAGCTTGAAATATATGATTTTCGGCAACGTGTTGCGAAACGGCACTTATCCCATTTCTGTAAGTTCGGAACGCATTTTTCAGGCACTGGCCATAGCACGTTATGCCAA
The DNA here is from genome assembly GCA_949285025.1 of uncultured Bacteroides sp. GTDB lineage: Bacteria > Bacteroidota > Bacteroidia > Bacteroidales > Bacteroidaceae > Phocaeicola. The sequence goes on from CASDXG010000099.1 coordinate 158,300, forward strand.
TGAAATCGGTGCACATGCCATCGCACACGGTTCAACCGGAGCCGGAAACGACCAGGTTCGTTTCGACATGACGTTCCTTGTCATGGCTCCGAACGTAGAAATTATCACATTAACCCGCGACTTGGCACTCAGCCGTGAGTATGAAATCAACTATTTAAAAGAACATGGCTTTGAGGCCGACTTTACGAAACTTAAATATTCTTATAATGTCGGTATTTGGGGAACCTCAATCTGCGGAGGAGAAATCTTAGACTCTACACAAGGACTTCCCGAAAGTGCCTATCTGAAACAGATAAAAAAATCGGGAAGCGAACAATTGAAACTGAAATTCCAAAAAGGCGAACTGCATGCCGTAAACGGAGAAGTTTACGAAGATAAAATTAAAGCAATACAAAAAGTCGAGGAAATCGGCGCAGCATACGGTATCGGACGTGATATGCATGTAGGAGATACAATCATAGGAATCAAGGGACGTGTAGGATTTGAAGCCGCCGCACCGATGCTGATAATAGGAGCCCATAAATTTTTGGAGAAATATACGCTAAGCAAATGGCAACAATATTGGAAAGATCAGGTAGCTAACTGGTACGGAATGTTCCTGCACGAAAGCCAATATTTGGAACCGGTCATGAGAGATATCGAGGCAATGCTTCTAAGCTCCCAAAGAAATGTAAACGGAACCGCTATTCTTGAACTTCGTCCTTACTCATTCTCTACAGTAGGAGTCGACTCTAAAGATGACCTCGTAAAGAATAAATTCGGAGAATATGGCGAAATGCAGAAAGGATGGACTGCCGAAGATGCAAAAGGTTTTATCAAAGTCCTTTCCACTCCGCTACGCGCTTATTATGCAAATCATAAAGACGAAGAGAACGTATGATAAGAGTCGGAATAATAGGAGGTGCCGGATATACAGCCGGTGAATTACTGCGGCTGCTCATAAACCATCCGGAAGTAGTGATTAAATTCGTAAACAGCACCAGTAACGCAGGCAATAAAATAACAGACGTACACGAAGGCTTATATGGAGAGACCGAACTTGTTTTTACAGACTCTCTCCCGCTTGACACGATAGACGTCTTATTCTTCTGTACTGCTCACGGAGATACAAAAAAGTTTTTGGAAAGTCACTCCATCCCGGAAGATTTGAAAATCATCGATCTTTCTATGGATTATCGCATAAAAAGCGACAGTCATGACTTCGTATACGGCTTGCCGGAGTTAAACAGGCGAGTAATTTGTCACAGCAAACATATTGCAAATCCCGGCTGCTTCGCCACCTGCATCCAGTTAGGATTATTGCCACTGGCAAAACATCTGATGCTAAATGATGACATCTTTGTCAATGCAATTACCGGTAGTACCGGTGCAGGCGTAAAACCGGCTGCCAGTACACATTTCAGTTGGCGGAACAACAACATAAGCATCTACAAGCCATTTACCCATCAACATGTGCCAGAGATCAAGCAATCACTAAAGCAACTTCAGAACAGTTTTGAATCGGAAATCGATTTCATCCCATACAGAGGAGACTTCGCACGAGGCATTTTTGCCACAATCATTGTGAAAACCAAAGTAGAGCTGCCGGAAATTGTCAAGATGTACGAAGATTATTATGCTAAAGATTCCTTTGTACACATTGTAGAAAACAGCATCGATTTAAAACAAGTTGTCAATACAAACAAATGTTTGTTGCATTTAGAGAAACACGGAAATAAGCTGCTCATCGTATCATGCATTGATAATCTGCTGAAAGGAGCGAGCGGACAGGCCGTACACAATATGAATTTAATGTTCAACCTTGAAGAAACAGTTGGGCTCAAACTGAAACCTTCTGCCTTCTAATATTATATGTTATGAAACTATTCGATGTATTCCCCTTATTCGATGTTAATATCGTTCAGGGAAAAGGATGCCACGTATGGGATGAAAAAGGACAAGAATACCTTGATCTTTATGGAGGTCATGCCGTTATTTCTATCGGACACTCCAACCCGCATTACGTGGAAATGATCAGCAAACAAGTTGCGAAATTGGGATTTTACTCCAATTCAGTCATCAACAAACTGCAACAAGGTGTGGCAGACCGATTAGGAGAAATCTGCGGATACGACGATTATCAGCTGTTTCTTATCAATTCCGGAGCAGAAGCCAATGAGAATGCACTGAAACTTGCCTCGTTTTATAACGGGCGGACACGGGTCATTTCATTCTCTAAAGCTTTTCACGGACGTACATCTTTGGCCGTAGAGGCTACCAACAATCCGAAAATCACGGCTCCCATCAATGCCAACAACCATGTAACTTTCCTGCCTCTAAACGATATAGAAACAGTAAAAAAAGAATTAGATAAAGGTGATGTATGCGCCGTTATCATTGAAGGGATTCAGGGTGTAGGCGGTATTCAACTCCCTACCACTGAGTTTATGCAAGCAATTCGTCAAGCATGCGATGAGACAAACACTGTACTGATTTTAGATGAGATACAATCCGGATATGGAAGAAGCGGCAAATTCTTCGCACACCAATATAACGGAATTCGTCCGGACATCATCTCTATGGCAAAAGGCATTGGAAACGGATTCCCGATGGGCGGCATTCTGATAAGTCCGAAATTTACACCTGTATACGGACAACTGGGCACAACGTTCGGTGGAAACCATCTGGCTTGCGCTGCAGCCATTGCCGTACTGGATGTCATGAAAGCAGAAAACCTTGTGGAAAATGCCGCAACAGTAGGAAAATACTTACTTGAACAACTCAAAACATTTAAAGAAATCAAAGAAGTACGCGGACGGGGATTGATGATCGGACTGGAGTTTGAAACACCCGTCAAAGAGCTTCGAAGTAAAAGTATTTACCGGTATAAGCGGAACAAATGTAATCCGTTTGCTTCCTCCTCTTTGTCTGAGCCAACAAGAAGCGGACATATTCCTCGAGAAACTTCAACATGCTTTAAAATAAAAAAGAAAAAGCTTTGCACGAAAGGAACAAATATTTTCTCGAGTGCAAGCTTTTCTCTTATACATAACCATTCAACCATCAATATATGAAAACAGCAATTATCGGAGCCGGAAACATGGGCGGAGCAATAGCACGCGGGCTGGCACACGGAAATTATATCGAAGCAAAAGAAATAACGGTATCAAACCCCAGTAATGGGAAGCTGGAAAAGCTAAAATATGAATGCCCGGCCATCCGGACAACAAACGACAATAAAGAAGCTGCCACCGATGCCGACATTGTAATTATAGCCGTCAAGCCCCATAAAGTTGCTGAAGTATTGACTCCTTTACGCCTGCGACATCCACAAATACTGATTTCGGTTGCTGCAGGACTTACATTCGAAGATCTGGCACACTACGTAGATCCGGAAATGCCGATATTCCGTGTCATCCCCAATACCGCCATCTCGGAAGGTGAAAGCATGACACTTGTAGCGGCAAGAAATGCATCCGAAAAACAGATTGAAACGATCCTTGACCTGTTCAACGACATGGGATTGTCCATGCTCATAGATGAAAAATTATTCTCTGCCGCTACCTCTCTGACATCCTGCGGCATTGCTTTCCTTTTGAAATATGTACAGGCAGCCATGCAGGCCGGAACTGAAGCCGGCATCAAACCGAAAGATGTCATGAAAATGGTAGCACAGACCATGAAAGGCGCTGCACAAATATTGCTGAACAACGAGGAAACCCACCCGACATTGGAGATAGAAAAGGTCACAACACCGGGAGGGATTACCATAAAAGGGGTCAATTCATTGGAACATGACGGATTTACATCCGCCGTCATCAATGCCATAAAGGCAAGTATGTAAACACAGTATATTCTAAAAGTTCACCGACATTCCGATGTCTGATAATGTTCATACAGTGAAACGATTTCAGACATCGGGATGTTGAGCAATGTTATCTGACGGAACATTTCCGGCAATTCGTCCTTTAGGAATTGCTTTCTACGCAGCAATAGTATCTTACTTTTTGCATCTGGACACACGAAATATCCTATTCCCCGCTTATTATAAATCACTTCTTTTCCCTGCAAATACTCATAAGCACGCATCGCAGTATTCACATTCACTTCAACCACTACTGCATATTCGCGGACAGAAGGAATACGTTGCTCCTCCATATAGACAGATTGCAGTATTTCGTCCATCAGACGCTCGGCAATCTGCAAATAAATTGATTTACTTTCTCTGAAATTCATACCCTTATTTTTATGAATGCATCAGGTGCGACCGCTTAAATAACCGATATGACAGATACATATTAAGCAAGATCAAACAAACAAAAATCACGGACAACACCTGAAATACTGTAGTAACTTGCTCAACTGTTGAAAGATGTTCATTTACATAATCTATATTTCTTCTAAAAAGTTGCACTAAAATCATACCCGCAACAAAACTGAGAGCAGCAAGAGACAACAAGGTTTTCAGGAATGGACGATGATACCAAACATTGCCCCCAACAAGGAAACATGATGAATACCACCCCAACAATATAACAAGAAATACACTTAATGGGTTTCTCCCTCCGAGAAAATTATCCGAAAAATGCGATACTATCACCGGAAAAGGATTACCGGAAAAACAATCCCGATAATCAAAAAGCACCACAAACAAGCGTCGTGTCAATTCCATACATAGCACTGCGACTGTAATCATTACCCAAAAGCCTATCACAATAATCAAAAGACGTGATACAAATTTTTCCATCCTTGAGGCCGGGAGCATCAGATACCTGATACGTTTTTCCCGAGTATCCATCGGTGACATTACTGATGACAATGCCCAACACCACAGAATCGGAATTAAAAAAGCAAAAAAAGTAAAAACCTTCATCACATAATTATAAAAATTATGATCTGGATAAACCCAAAAATGATTCTCTGCATGCCACATAAGTACTATACTTATCAATGTCATAATGCAATATATTCCTACAAAACGCCATAGATTTTTCTTCCAGTTATCCCATAAATCACGTTTAAGCAACATTGCAAAACGCGCCATATCAAATGAATCTTTCATAGCATCAACATTTATTCGTTAAACAACTGCTGTATTTTTTCTCTTTCAGTCAACAAAGCATTAAACAGAAGTTCCAAATTCAACGTACTTTCTTCTCCCGTCACATTTGGCACAATCACACTGTTCCCATACATGGAAGGCTGTATATACAACGCACCGTCTACAGGAGCATTGACTTCTTTCTCTGCAAAGAACAACTTCTCCAACACTTTATTTATCGGCTGATTCAATAAAAGTTCGGTTCCGTCAATAATAACTACATGGTCAAGAATCTTGTCGATATCGAGCACCTGATGAGTTGAAATCACTATGGTTTTCTCATCATTCATCCCCGATGCCAGCACCTTCCGGAACTGGCTTTTCGAAGGAATATCCAGACCGTTGGTAGGCTCATCCAGCAACAACAAGCTTGTATTGGTAGCCAACGCAAAACACATATGGACTTTTTTCTTCTGTCCCATAGAAAGTTCCCCCAGATGAATATCCGCACTTAAGCCGAAATCGCGTAAACAGTTGCGTAAAATTTCCTCACTGAAGCGCGGGTAAAAAGGAGCATTCAAGCGAATAAATTCTTTTATACGCACTGAGGGAAGCATAAATTCCTCCGGAAGCAAATACATATCCGACAAAACTTTCGGACTCTGCCGGGATACATCCATCCCCTTAAACAAGATTTGTCCACCATCGGGACGGAGCAATCCGCTCATCAAATACAGTAAAGTAGATTTACCTGTTCCGTTCTTTCCCAATAATCCGACCACTTTTCCCTGCCCGATATTTAAAGAAAAATCCCGAAAAACGGTATGTTTCTTCTTATAAGCAAAAGAAAGTTCCTGAATTTGTAACATTGCTGTCTCCATAATTTTTAGACATTTAGTGTATTAGCTTAATAGCACACTACAAAAGTATACATTCTTTTTAAAAGAGCAACTTGATTAACCATATTTAACGTACATACATTTCCGCCACTATCCGAAGAAAAAAAATAAAAAACCTCCCGATGCTTCAATCAAAACATCGGGAGGTTTTTCCTCCGAATACTCGGGCTTTTTCAGAAAAAAGGCGGAATTTTACTGCATATTTTTCGGCACAAACTCCGTACGGTCATAAAGTTTTCCACTCCATACCACATCCTCTCCATAAAGGATACGGGAAATCCGGGTGAACTCATTCTCAAATCCTCTGCTCCCCAGCAAGTCATAAATAGCAAAATATCCCCAGCCTTCATTTTTTATACGGGTAAGGCTTGATTCGTCGATATACAGATTCTCATTCCCTATTGTCAACGAAACGGCATACGGGCATTGCTTTTCCACCGCAATTGTTCCCGCATCGATGGCACGCCACTTCCCGTATAATCCGTAAATAGCATAATCAACCAAATCGTTCACGGCTTTTCCCTGAACAGTACCTGCAGGATAATCAATTCCCTTATACCAATAAATACCGAAATCCGTATCAGGCATTTCCTTACGACAAGCATACACAAAGGCCGCATAACGTTCTGCCGTACAGGATGCTATATCGGGCATTACTGCAGAAGACGGAATATAAGGCTCTGCATTCTGGTCGGTATCATACGTAGAGTATTCGTCATCAAAATCCACACCATCAAATCCGTAAATATCAACATAATATTTCAGTTCTCGGGCAAACAGGGCTGCTGCATCATCTGTCAGGCTTCTCATGCCGGCAGCCGTATGATCACCAAGTACAGACAAATGCACCTTAATTCCCTTTGCCTGTAAAGGACGTACAAGTTTGTCTATATGATCAAGCACAAAAGTAGTCTGCTCGTTACAGGAAAGATATGGCTTGCCCTCAGCATTCAAGCGGATATTCGCGGCAAAGACACTGGCAATATCGAAGAAAGGTTCTCCGGTATCTTTCATCGTATATTCTCCTGCATTCAACATGCTTTCACGATTCACCTCTATATAACACAAGTTTCTGACTGCCCTGTCTGCATTAATTTGCGGAGCCGCTTCTTGAGGGGTAACCAGATACATATAAATTTTATTATTGGTAATCTTTTTCGTTCCATCCGAAACCACCGCAGAAATAGGAACAGCATATGTTCTGCCTTTTACTCCGCCGGGAGATAACGTTACAGCAACAGTTCCCGACCGCTTTTCCCCCGCTAAGATATCAGCGGTCCCGTCATTCTCCAACGAAATCTTATCGGCCGGATACATCGGATATGATGTGCCATTTGTCTTATTATACGCCTGTAAGGCATTTTTGTCAACCGTAAAAGATACCGTCATATTCTCCTCTGCCACCTGCTTCAATTCCAAATAGACATAGCCTCTTGCCGGACTATCCCCTCGCTGAAGAAGTGGAGTCAATATTTTCGCCTTTGCTTCCGACTGCACTTCTGCATAAGGTTCACCTACATTCTCACCAATAATCGTACTCGTCGCTTCTGTGTCATTTTTCTCGCAAGAGAGCAATCCGAGAGCAGACACAGCACACATTAAAATAGAAAAAACGTTCAATACAAATTTCATAATATTCTTTTTAGAACAAAGATATTCAATTATTTTTTAAAACCGGCCGCTTATTTTCAGAAATAATGAGTTATTCCTTGTCTTTTTACAAAGACTTCATATATTTGCAGTACAACAATTTTAGCTAAAATAAAAACCATTTATGAAATTCAAAACCATATTACAGTCTATTCTACCTCTTTTGTGTTTCTCATGCAGCAATCAAATTGTCAACACTCCGGATTATACCCAATATGTGAATCCTTTTATCGGAACAGATTTCACTGGCAACACATATCCGGGAGCACAGGTTCCTTTTGGTATGGTACAATTAAGTCCCGACAATGGTTTACCCGGATGGGATAGAATTGCAGGATATTTTTATCCGGACAGCACAATTGCAGGTTTTAGTCATACACACCTTTCCGGTACAGGAGCCGGAGACTTATATGACATTTCTTTCATGCCGGTTACAATTCCATATAAAGAAAAAGGCGATACACTGGGTATTTATTCTAAATTCACACACGAAAAAGAAAACGCTTCTGCCGGATATTACCAGGTATTCCTTTCCGACTATGGCATCAACGTAGAATTGACAGCTACAGCACGTTGCGGCATACAGCGATATACTTTCCCGGAATCGGATGCAGCCATCTTTCTGAATTTAAAGAAAAGTATGAATTGGGATGCAACAGAAGATTCACATATCGAAAAAATAGACTCGGTAACCATTCAGGGATACCGCTATTCCGACGGATGGGCACGAAAACAAAAAGTATATTTCTGTACACGCTTCTCCAAACCTTTCGAGAAAATGACGCTAACCAATACCCCGATAGAAAAAGAGGGGAAGCATATAGGAAATGGAATCATCGCCCGTTTCGACTATAAGACAAAAGAGAATGAACAAATTACCGTAACAACAGCACTATCCGGTGTCAGTATGGAAGGAGCCAGAAAAAATCTAATGACAGAAGTCCCGGATAATCAATTTGACATCTACCTGCAGAAAGCAAAAGATTCGTGGAACAAAGAACTCGGGAAAATACAAATAGAAACCCCATCGGAAAAAGATAAAACTGTATTTTATACAGCCCTTTACCACAGCATGATAGCACCGACTATTTATTGCGATACGGACGGTTCCTATTATGGTCCTGACAAACAAATACATAAAGCGAACGGATGGACTAATTACAGCACGTTCTCCCTATGGGACACCTACCGTGCTGCTCATCCTTTATTCACATATACCCAACCGGAACGCACGAATGATATGATAAAATCATTCCTTACTTTCTACGAACAAAACGGCCGCCTCCCCGTATGGAACTTTTACGGAAGCGAAACAGATATGATGATTGGTTATCATGCCGTAGCCGTCATTGCCGATGCATACTTGAAAGGCATTGGAGATTTCGATACAAAGAAAGCACTCGAAGCTTGCGTTACAACAGCAAACTTGGATAATTATAGAGGTATCGGGCTGTATAAGGAAAAAGGGTATATCCCGTATGACATCGTTGACCCGCATAATTCGGACAATTGGTCTCTCTCAAAAACACTGGAATATGCGTTCGATGATTATTGCATAGCGAAAATGGCTGAAAAAATGAATGAGAAAGATATTGCAGAAACATTCTATAAACGCGCACAAAATTATAAGAATGTATACAACCCGGCAACAACATTCATGCAACCACGCGACAGCAAAGGCTCTTTCATCACCCCGTTCAAAGCAGAAGAATATACACCTCACATCTGTGAAAGCAATGCATGGCAATATTTCTGGTCGGTACAGCATGACATATACGGACTGATAACACTGACAGGAGGGACTGAACGTTTCGCACAAAAACTAGACAGTATGTTTACCTATACCCCATCGGAAAACAATGATTTACCAATCTTCAGTACCGGAATGATAGGACAATATGCACACGGGAACGAACCGGGACACCATGTAAGCTATTTGTTCAATAAAATCGGGCAGCCTGAAAAAACACAAAAATATGTAACAACCATTATGAATGAACTGTATACCGACCAACCGGACGGACTCTGCGGCAATGAAGACTGCGGACAAATGTCGGCATGGTATGTATTCAGTGCAATGGGATTTTACCCTGTCAACCCCATATCCGGAGAATACGAAATAGGAAGCCCGTTATTCCCCAAGACAGAACTTCATCTTTCAAACGGAAAAACATTTACAGTTATCGCACACAATGTAAGCAAAAGTAATATCTATATCCAGTCTGTTTCACTCAATGGAAAAGCATACGACAAAAGTTTCATTACACATGAACAAATTATGAACGGAGCAACACTGGAACTGAGAATGGGAAACAAACCGGGCAAAATCTGGTATAAAAAATAATAAAAGCCATAAAAAAAGAATCAGGCCATGAACTTTCAAGAAAACAAAGCAGAAACAAAACAAAAAAGACCGATAACATGGATTCCAACAGCCTACTTCGCCATGGGACTTCCGTTTGTTGTTCTGAACATGGTAACCGTTCTTATGTTTAAAGGATTAGGCGTTGACAATAAACTAATTACTTTTTGGACATCCCTAATAATGCTTCCATGGACACTGAAACCGCTTTGGAGCCCGTTTTTAGAACTGTTTAAAACAAAGAAGTTCTTCGTTATCACCACACAATTTATCACCGGAATCACTTTCGGATTAGTGGCCATCGCCTTGAATATGCCTCATTTCTTCAGCATATCCATCGCCCTACTGGGTATCATCGCTTTCAGTGGAGCCACTCATGACATAGCATGCGATGGTGTGTACATGAGTGAGTTATCTCCGGCTGATCAGGCAAAATATATAGGCTGGCAAGGAGCATTTTATAACATTGCCAAAATTGTAGCCACAGGAGGACTTGTATATTTAGCAGGTATACTAATAGAAAAATATGGAGGATACGCCGGAAACGACATGTCGATACTCTTTTCAGCCAACCAGAAAGCATGGATAACCATCATGGCTATACTATGTGCATCAATGGTTTTACTCGGTACATACCACATCTTCATGCTTCCATCCGGAAAAAGTAGCCATATTCAGGGAAAAAGAACGACCGGACAGATTTTAAAAGAACTGAAAGATGTTTTGGTCTCTTTCTTCAAAAAACGATACATCGTTTACTATATTTTCTTTATCATTATCTATCGTTTTGCCGAAGGATTCGTAATGAAAATAGTTCCACTGTTCCTTAAAACAGCACGCGAACAGGGCGGATTAGGCTTAAACGAAAAGGAAATCGGTCTGTATTACGGCTCATTCGGAGCCGCAGCGTTTGTCATTGGCTCATTACTCGCAGGATATTACATATCGGCACGCGGGTTAAGAAAAACATTATTCAGCCTATGCTGTATATTCAACCTGCCATTTATCGTATATGCAGCCTTCGCCTTTTTTCAACCGACAAATGGGCTCGTCATTTGTAGCGGTATTGTTTTCGAATATTTCGGATATGGTTTCGGATTCGTCGGACTGACTCTTTTTATGATGCAACAAATCGCTCCGGGTAAAAATCAAATGGCTCACTACGCTTTTGCCTCCGGTATCATGAATTTAGGCGTTATGATTCCCGGAATGTTAAGCGGATGGGTTTGCGAATCTTTAGGCAACTGGTTCAACAGTCCCGGTGGATACAAACCGTTTTTCATTTTTGTACTCATCGCAACAATCCCCGCCTACATAATAACATACTTCATACCTTTCAAATACAAAGAAGATGGAAGCCTTATAAAAGGCGAACAAGCATAAACAAAAGATAGTAAAAACGAAAAACAAAGAACAAAACTATGACAGAAAAACTTAATTTACCTTGGGAAGAACGCCCCAAAGACTGCAAAGATGTAATGTGGAGATATTCAAAAAATCCAATAATCGGACGTTATCATATCCCCACATCCAACAGTATTTTCAACAGTGCTGTTGTACCATTCAAAGACGGATTTGCCGGAGTATTCCGTTGCGACAATAAAGCCGTTCAAATGAATATCTTCGCTGGTTTCAGTAAAAACGGAATCGACTGGGAAATAAATCACGCTCCTATTGAGTTCAAAGCCGGAAATACAACGATGATTGAATCAGAGTATAAATACGACCCGAGAGTAACGTGGATAGAAGATCGTTATTGGATTACGTGGTGTAACGGATACAACGGGCCAACTATCGGAATCGGTTACACATTCGATTTTAAGGAATTCTTTCAATGTGAAAATGCATTCCTCCCTTTTAACAGAAACGGAGTATTGTTTCCACAAAAAATTAACGGGAAATATGCCATGCTAAGCCGACCAAGCGATAATGGACACACTCCATTTGGGGATATATATATCAGTTATAGTCCGGACATGAAGTATTGGGGTGAACATCGCTGCGTAATGAAAGTCACACCTTTCGCCGAAAGCGCATGGCAATGTACAAAAATAGGAGCAGGATCAGTACCATTCCTCACGAAAGAAGGATGGTTGATGTTTTATCATGGTGTAATCACCACATGCAACGGATTTCGGTATTCGATGGGAGCAGCTTTATTAGACTCTGATAACCCTCAAAAAGTTTTATATCGGACAAAAGACTATCTTCTTGCTCCTGCAGCAACATACGAATTACAAGGAGATGTTCCGAATGTAGTTTTTCCTTGTGCTGCCTTACAAGATGGAGAACGTGTAATCGTTTATTATGGAGCTGCCGATACAACTGTATGCCTGTCATTCGGTTACCTCAATGAGATCATACAGTTCATAAAGCGCCACTCCACCGACTGATGCCGCCATCCCCTTCCCCTCCCCTTTAGGAGGGAAAACAACAATCCCGCCGTAAGAAAGAACATTCCTCACGGCGGGATCTCAAAACGGCAACTCCCTA
>CASDXG010000100.1 GCA_949285025.1 uncultured Bacteroides sp.
AAAATAAATCAGCCACTTACTTATTTGTAAATGGCTGATTTTCAATGTCGGGGTGACTGGATTCGAACCAGCGACCACACGCCCCCCAGACGCGTACTCTAACCGGGCTGAGCTACACCCCGAATTGCGGATGCAAAGGTAGTGCTTTATTTTGAATCTGCAAGCGTTCCGACTAATTTTATTTACACAAAAAACAATAATACACTATAAGACAGTAAATTACATTAATACTTTTTATAACTATAAAAACAAGGCAAGAATAAAGCGTACCCAGTCCACATAACGCATTTTGCATTTAGTTGCCCTTACAGTTACCCCGAATCTTGTATTTATTAGCCGTAAGTTACCCAAAAACTTTAATCGAAATTTATTCGCTGTTGGAAGCGGATGTTTCCTAATACTGCCCAAGTTGGAATAAGGCTAAAAAAGGTATATCCGATGAAATTTCGGAATTGCAATCCGCCTTTCATTGTTAAATAAATCTAAATACATAGCTTTATTGCAGTTTTTTGAAATTCTCCGTTTGAGTTTCATCGTTATATACCGGTTCTAAAAAAATAAGCTATGGCAAAAATAAAAATCGTATTAAACAAAAGTAATATCCGCAGGGATGGCACATGCCCCGTATGCCTGCGAATTACCCAAAATGGCAGGTTGAAATACATTGACCTCGGACTTTCCGCAACGGTTGAACAATGGAACGCGGAGACGGAACGGTTTAAAAAGGACAGACGCGTGGTTTCCAACTACGAAAACTACAATGCCCTGTTGAACCATTACGAGGAACGGAAAGACGGAATCCTGCGCAAGTTCACACAGGAACGGACGGAGTGGACGATAGAACGCTTCGAGGAAGAATTTGTAGGGGCTTCAAAACGTGAAAAGGTGTATGACTTTTGGATGAGGCTTGTCGATGATCTTATGGCTACGGGGCATATAGGCAATGCCAAAGTATATGCACGCGACCTGCACTTGTTTTGCCTCTATGACAGTAAAGCCAAACAACGGCTGTTTTCCGACATTGACGTAAAGTATATAAACCGTCTGAACCACGCTATGGAGTTGAATGGATGCTGCGGAAACACACGGATGCACACCTTAAAGACGTTACGGGCTGTAATAAACAAGGCTATCAAGGAAAAAGAAGCCTCATCCGCTACTTACCCATTTGGAAAAGGAGGCTTTGAAGTCGGAAAATTGGCGGAAGAGACAGAAAAACGTTACCTGCCACTTAAAGAACTGAAACTGATAAAAAACACACCCCAGCAGAATATGGTACTGGAACGTGCACGAAGGCTGTTTCTGTTTTCCTATTACTGCTTTGGAATGAGTTTTGTTGACATGGCACATTTGACAAACCAAAACATAGTCATGCTTTCTACAGGCTTGCACATCGTTTACAAACGACAGAAAATTAAAAACGCCAAAAACACGAAACCTATACAGATACCTGTAACAAATGAAATAAGAGAACAGTTGGAATGGTTCAAGTCCAACATTCCACCTATGGGGGACTATCTGTTACCTATCATTACCAAAAACTATGACGGGGTGGAACTTTACGACCATGTGCGTACCCGTTACAAGCGCATCAATATGAACATGAAGAAATTAGGGAAGGAACTGGGTATTCGTTTGACACTTACCACCTATGTTTCCCGTCATTCAATGGCTATGACCTTGCAGGAAAACAACATGCCCCGCGAAGTCATCAGCCAAGCATTGGGGCACAAGAACCTTACCACTACGAATGTCTATCTTGACAGTTTCAAGACCGAAGTGCTTGACAATGCTGCGAGGGTTTTATAACAACAGATATTTACAAATAAACAAAAAGAATATGGGAACTAAAATTAACTACATAGGAAATGCAACACCATTGGATAAAGCAATTAAAAGGCTGTTGCAAAGAAGAATAAACATTTTTACTCCTACACGTCAAAACAGTTATATCCAGTCATTATGTTACGGAAACAAGGAAAGACTGCAACAGGTAGTGGATACAATAGACAAAGCTATAAACGAATGGAGAGACAGGTATTTTATACCCGAATGCAGGCACATACATCCCAATATGAGCAGCACGGATATAGAGGACTTGTGCATGGCGGACAAGCTGCATAATGACGAAGGTAAAATCGAACTGACCGCAGACTTCCTATATGGGGAAATAGAAAAGTACAGCTTTATCAATGAAGAGCACCGCACGGCCATAGAAACGGCATGGAGCTTTAACGACTTGGAATTTCTACGTTCACAATGGGAAGATACCGTATTGGAGCAGATAAGGAGTCTTAGGGGCATTGCAAAAGAAATGCTGGGTACATACCCAGCCAAGCCACAGGACGGGCAACAGAAGACCAACAGACCCCTAAAAAGGATGGAAGATTACCCGGATGTGTTTGGCATGGATATTTGTTGCCAGTTGACAGGGTACTCCAAGGACACCATTTATAAACTGACAGCCAAGAATGAGATACCCTGTTACCGTGCAGGTGAAAACGGCAGGAAACTGACATTCAGACGTGAAGAAATTGTTGAATGGATATTGAACCGCCGACAGGAAACGAACAGGGAATTTATAGAACGTATGGACGGACAGCTTGCCGCACGGATGCGGAACTCTAAAAACTTACTTCTATAATATACCCCAAATTTGTACAACTTTCTAAGTACATTTTTACGTCATTCTTAATCATGTATAATCATTATAAAAAACATAGTCTATGTATGACAAAGTCAAATTAGTTTTGTATGACCTGCCAACAGGGTACGAATGGCAGTCTGTCCTAAACCGTATAAAGGTACAGTCCTATTTTGCTGACGGTACGGGTGGCAGTGGATTGTGGTGTGGACGCAAGGTCATAGCTACCGAAATGTCTGTGTCATTTGAGGGCAGTTTGCCTAAGTGTCTGTACGGACATAACCTTAAGAGTTTACGTTTGAAAGAGGTTAAGAGTTTGATAACAGTATTAAGCAGGGATTTAGGTGTCCCCATGTATAATGCAGTCGTGGAATACGTGGAATTTGCACATAACTTCATTATGAATAATGCACCTGCACAATATACTGCCAAGTTAAGAGGATGCAAGGAATTGGTCACGAACAACTGGTATGATACCCTATATGCAGAGAACAGCTACATACGCCTAAAATTTTATGACAAGATAAAGGAGGCAAAAAAGAAGCGTGAATTGCCCAAATATAATAGGGATAAACTGCCTGAAAACCTGTTAAGATATGAGGTGACATTTAAAAAAGACGGGCTGAAAGATTTGTTCAAACAGCCCTTGACAACCAAAAGTTTGTGGAACAAGGAAGTGTTTATGAAATTCGTAGTGGAATGGTTTGGACATTATGATGATTTGACAAAATTGACAGATGATTACCTAAACGTGAACTTTAGCATTTTTGAGAGCGCGAAGGATTTTGACCGATGGTGCATTTGTACAACAAACGCGGGACAAAACCTGTCATATTATATAAAAGACATATTGTTTAAACATCGGGCTAACCGCCAAGACTCCGACCGTAAACTACATGCACAAATTCAAAAACGAATCTCGGACGCTTTGGAATGGGGTAAGACACACCTTCCTGCTTCTGCTCTTGTTACAGAACTGACAGGCAAGATAGAAACTTATGTCAATTGGCTTATTGAACAGTCGGAAGACGGTATGGGCATCATGGAACAAGAACTGTTTTTCAAAAAGTTTATGGAAGAGCGTTATCCTAATCCATAAAACAAGCCCTCTATTGGCGCGGTACAGCCAAAAACGTATCTCATGCGGACAATGTATTTACCAATCTAAAAATAATGGCTTGTACGCGCTAATACGAGGTCAGTACTTTTATAGTGATGTAAAGGTAAATCAAGTATCGATAAACAATGCTTCCTTCTACCAATACTTGCGCCATTGGCTGACAAATCTTTCCTTTAGAATGATACTTCCGAATAACACAACTGTAGAATAAAATCGAAATTCCTTTAAAAGGAAGAAATATAGGAAAAAAATAAGCCTATCAACCGTAATCCTTTCTATCATTACAGTTTCAAGCAATTATTCTACTTACTGACTTTACACGATTCACGTTTTAAATACAACAGTATAAAATCAAGAAAGGTATGTGTAACACTAATATTGAACAAGAAGAAATCATAGGTGTTTATCATGATAAAAAGCATGACACAAAGAACTCTGTATGCTATTTTTACAGAACTATTTCAAAATCAGAGTATAGACAATTTTCACAAGGGGAAACAACAAATAACCTTGAAGCTGCTTTTGTCATATCTGACAAAAAATTTGCAGGCGTCGAAAAACAGCAATGGAAATTAGAGAAAACGGATACCCTCTACGTCGATAGAATAAAAATTAGTAAATTGGCCAGTAAAGCCATCTATTATGCCATCTATGACTTTTTAGTAATTAACACGAATGAGAGGGGAGCAAAAAATTTGAGAGTAAAAATAGAGACTGACGCTCTGCTAACAACAGTATTACTAATGGAAGAAAGTTACTTATTTGTAGGTCAAGAGGATGGATTTTCATTCTTCGAAATTAATGTAGAAAATTATGAATAATCCTATTATTAAGCTATAATAAAGAGATTAAGGGCACGAAACATTGCTTATGTTGATTTTATTTTCAGACTTTTTCCCATTTAATCATGTGATAGATTAATAAATGAGTAAATTTGTTCCACGACACCCTAAAAAACGTTTGTAGGATGCTGAATTTTAATTATATTTGTCCCGTTAATAGGTTGAAAGACCTATTGATGACATATTAATTAAAGGAAGCGTTTAGCGTTATCCCGTTTTTAGAAATTCTGGTAAAATTTCATGTGGTACGGGGATAAGCGATACAAACGTTCATGCTACTCTTATATATATCAGTGATATATAAAGTTTGGCGTGGGGTGTCGTTTTATCTTGTACCACGGGTTTACCAGAGCCTCTAAAACAGATAAATCTAACAGCCCCACGTTTTCTTTTATACAAACATTTCCTGTCGGGGCTGAGGAAAACAAATCACAGTATTATGGAAAAAGAAAATTTGAAAGGCACAGTAGATGCAAGCAAGAATGAAACTCCTCCTAAATTCAAAAAGACAGGGCGTAAGTATGTATCGAAACAAAAACGGCTATCGAGTTTTTCCACCTTTGTACGTGTGCTAATCGTTGTTGTATGGCTTAGTACGGCATTCTCTGCTGCTCTAAAAGGATTTTTGGAACATCAAATTGCAGTACAAACACTTTTGCTTGGTATAATCGCTTCATTATTGTGGTTTACTATTGGCGATATACATACAGAAAAAGAGATTGAGTGGGAAGAATATATTGATATAGAATAAGATAAATCTACAGTATTATGAAAAGGATTCTGTTCATTGTTGCATTGACATTGGTAAATGTTGCCGCTTATTGTCAAATTGGAGTTAAGGATGGGAAGTACTACACGAGTTGCACATACGACAGGGCTTATTTGAAGTCGGATAATACAGGCATAATAAGTTTTGAGGACTTTGAAATTTCCTATAAAAAGGAAACAAAAGAATATATAATTGAAGCCTTTATTGACAGAGGAACTATATATACATTCAACCTCAAATATGATAGAACTGTTAAAGAAGGGGCTGATATTGCTTATTTTTATAAAGGAGTAAGGTCTAATTTTATGGATGAACCTGTGGTTGTTTTTACTCGGACAAAATTAAGTGCATATACAAAAAATACTGGTTTTAAATCACTTGATGATATAGAGGATTTCGACAAGCAGGCCATTGGATTTATCTTCCCTAAAAGCTATTTGGTCTTTAGCGTTGCTCCTATAAAAAACACTCAGGAAGCACATGAAGCAAAAGTGGAAAGGAAACAACGGGAAGAAGCTAAAAGAATAGCCCAAGAAAAAGCTAAAAATGCACTTGAAAAACTACTGCCAATTGGACAAAAAAGCCTTGAAGATAGTGTAAGACAAGAAGCTATCGTGGAATTCTTCAACAATAAGGGGGAAGTAGGTAGTAATACTTATATAGCTGTTATAGATACAGCCTTACAAGTTACAATAATTAAAAAGAACGATGATATTCGTAATGAAGCACTTCATAATGAATGGCTAAAAGACAAACCTGAATACGAAGGATATAACAGCTATGACGGTAAAGTTATTAATGGAAAGGTCTTTTTTAGCGATAACTTTAACTTTGACAATTATATAGAGATACAAGAACATGAATGCTCTGTCCGCTATGACAAGAAACATGATTCTTATATATATTATAAGGAGCCATATAGGTCAAATTTGTTCGATGAATCAAATCAAATGGAAGATCCAAAAGAGATAAAGGAAATTATAGAGAATAATATAAAGAAAAAAGGTATGTATTCTTTATTCTGGAAAACTCTTGATGGCAAACTTGTTTCTATAAGTTATATAAAACACGGTATTATGGAGGGGAATTATAAAACTGAATTATATTCTATATATAAATAATGCCGTATGAATTTGAAAGTTAATATAGTATCTATTTCTTCGTTAATAACCATACTACTATCTGCTTGTACAGGAGGAAATAATGTTGATAGGAATACCAATGAGGAAGAATTAGAATCCCAACAACAATCAATATCCCAACAACAGATATATTCAGTATTGGATAGCCTTGAATTGGTAGATTACGAAACTGGATATTATGAATATATAAATAGAAACAGTAATATACTTTTGTATCAACCGCAAATTATACTCAAGTTTAAAAATAAGTCCTCCATTCCTATAAAAGGAAACGTTGAAATTTCTGCTATCTTTATTAAAGGCGATGAGGAATGGTCTAATGAAAGTAGTTATTTTCAAAGCAAATATACCGATGAACCTTTGCAACCCGGATTGACAAGACAAACAGCTTTACAAAGTTCTGTAGGCTGGACAAATTTCATGGCAATTAGAAACAGCAATGTTTCTGTTAGAATTCTAATGAATGGCATTTTATATAAAACATTCCCAATAGACAACATTCTAATGACATCTAACAGGATAAACGAAAATAAGAAACCGCAAAAGCGTCCACAAAGTGATTTGCCAATTACTACTCCGGAAACCATGCCACACACAGCTACAATCAACGACCCCGATGGTTATACTAACATACGTGCATCCAATAATGTTAAGTCGGAAATAGTAGGTAAGATATTGGAAGGTGAAGTTTTTACCTATTGGGAAACAAATGATAATTGGTATAAAGTCGAAACGACCAAAGGAGTAAAAGGTTATGTGCATAAAAGTAGAATAAAACCGATAGATAACAAATAACGATAAAAGTTATGTTGAACAAGGCTTTAGACATTGCTTATAAGGCTCATTTGGGGCAGACAGACAAGGCTGGTGCTCCTTATATACTTCATCCTATGAGGGTGGCATTACGTTGCCAAACAGAAGATGAAAAGATTGTGGCATTGTTGCACGATGTAGTGGAAGATACTCTTATAACATTGGAAGAATTAAAAGCACAAGGGTTTAGTGATGAGATGTTGGCTGCTTTAAAATGCCTAACTAAAATAAAAGGTGAGGGCTACCAAACATTTATCCGGCGTGTAGCAACCAATCCGCTTGCCGTAAAAGTTAAAATACAGGATTTGAAAGACAACATGGACTTGTCCCGCTTGGGTGGCAAGCCACATTGGAAAATGGAAACCTATAAAGAGGCATTAGAATTTCTTTGTAGATAAATTCCTAATCCCTAAAGAGAGTGAAGTTATACAGCTTCACTTTTTTTTGTGCTGTTTTTGTAGAAAATCATAGGGAAATATCGCTTGTATATTATTGCAAATGAATATATTGACATTTATTAACTCTAATCTCGTATACTAAACTCTAAATCCTTCGTTATATGCCTGTATTTATAAATGAAAATGAATTTGTATGGGAACGAATTTACACTTATGTCAAATCACTCACTTTATACGTGATATGCCTTTCTATGTATTAGACAATAATATTGGATAAGGCTTTAGAATATTGTTTTTCAGTTATCTTATCCCTTATTCTACATGAAGTAATTAATTTATTAACAATAAAAAACAAATAAACATGGAATACAATTATTTTTTATCTTTAATTAAAAAAGCCAATACTGATAAAGCTGCGGCTTTTGAGTTAGGCATGCTGTATATGGATGGAATTAAGATTCCACAAAATACTTTAAGGGCTATCTTTTATTTCCAACAAGCAACAAAATTGGGACATTCAAATTCTCAGGCTTTATGTGGATACTTGTATAAAAATGGTGCTACTGATTTGAAACCGGATTTATTAAAGGCTGCTGAATTTTTTGAAGATGCAGCATTAAAAAGTGGAGATGAACTTCTATTTTGGGAAGCAATCAATTTATGGTTATATGGTGCAGATGGAAAAACACCATTAGACGGACAGCGCGGCATTAGATTGTTAGCGTATATGGATTACATAATGGAAAATCCTTATTCTATGTTTTTACGTGGAGAAGCTTGTAGAAAAGGGTTGTGGGGAGAGCCTCAAAATATGGATGAAGCAAAAAGATGGTATCGTTATGCTGCTAATTTGGGGTATCAACCAGCATTATCAACTTTAAGTACTTTATCTGCTAATTAAGTATAAACAGTTAGCATTAGACAATAATAAGTGGGGAGTTTAAACCTCTCCACTTATTATGTAAACAATATTGGTTGTTTATCGGAAAGAACACTTAATTAAACAAATGGAGATAATGTCAAAATAGGCAACAAATAAGTTGAATGCAAATAAATACGACAGCGGCAATTTGCCTTTATTTGCACCAAGTTTCCCGAAAACTTTAATCGAAATTTATTCGCAGGTAACAAAAAAGGAGTTAGGCAACAGCTTAACTCCTTTATATTTAGTAATTTGTATTTCTATTTATTAAGGTTCATTTCAATACCCCCAGACGCGTACTCTAACCGGGCTGAGCTACACCCCGAAAAAAAATTATTTACGCATATCCCCTTTTGCGTTGCGGAGAGACAGGGATTCGAACCCCGGGAGCCTCGCAGCTCAACGGTTTTCAAGACCGCCGCAATCGACCACTCTGCCACCTCTCCTTGCTTCATTTCAAAAGAAAGTTCCTTTTCAAAAGCGAGGCAAAGGTACATATATTTTCAATATTGGCAAATAAATCTATCTCTTTTTTGATTATTTTTCGTCATTATACTACCTTTGCAGCACAAATACAGGAATGAATTTTTATTAAAATGATCTATCCTCAAAATTTTGAGAATAAAATCGGATTCGACCAGGTCCGTCTTCTTTTAGAAGATAAATGCCTGAGCCCTTTGGGGAAAGAGCGTGTCTCTGCCATGACTTTTTCCACCAATTTCCATGAAATAAACAAACAATTAGAGCAAATTACAGAATTTATCCGCATTTTACAGGAATACGATTCCTTTCCGGATCAATATTTTTTCGACATACGAGCTTCATTAAAGCGCATACGAGTAGAAGGATTATACCTCAACGAACAGGAACTTTTCGATTTAAAACGCTCTTTAACAACAATTCGAGACATTGTCTCGTTTCTCTCTTCAAACGAAGATGATGAGTCTGACGGCGACACAAACCACAGTACTCCTTACCCCTATCTGACTGCCTTGTCCGGAAATGTTTCCACATTTCCCACATTAATAGCCAGTATTGATGCAATTCTCGACAAATATGGAAAGATAAAAGATCAGGCTTCTCCCGAACTATTACGCATCCGAAGAGAGTTAATCAATACAACCGGAAGCATCTCCAAAATATTAAGTTCCATTCTCCGTTCAGCACAAACAGAAGGTTATGTCGACAAAGACGTTGCCCCCACTATAAGAGACGGGCGCTTAGTCATCCCTGTCTCTCCGGGAATGAAACGAAAAATCAAAGGCATCATACACGATGAATCGGCCAGCGGAAAAACACTTTTCATCGAACCGACAGAAGTCGTAGAAGCAAACAATCATATTCGTGAACTGGAAGGAGAAGAACGACGGGAAATTATCCGCATACTCACCGAATTTTCATCGCTCATCCGACCACAAATTCCATCAATACTCGGATCATACAAATTCCTGGCCGAAATCGATTTTATCAGAGCCAAAGCTTTATTTGCCATCGAAACAAAATCAGCCAAACCGGCATTCGAAAACAAACAGATAATTGATTGGGGTGAAGCCATTCATCCTCTATTACAAGCATCTTTGGCCAAGCACAACAAGAAAATCGTCCCCCTGAACATTTTATTAAATGACAAGCAACGCATCCTACTTATATCCGGTCCTAACGCCGGAGGCAAATCAGTCTGTCTGAAAACCGTCGGCCTGTTACAATACATGTTACAGTGCGGCATGCTTGTGCCAATGCACGAAAGAAGCCGGGCAGGGGTGTTCTCTTCCATATTCATCGATATCGGTGATGAACAAAGTATCGAAGATGATTTAAGCACTTATTCTTCACATCTGACAAATATGAAGAATATGATGAAATACTGCGACGAAAACAGCTTGATTCTTATTGATGAATTTGGCGGAGGAACAGAACCTCAGATAGGAGGCGCCATAGCTGAAGCCATCTTGAAACGTTTTAACATAAAACAAACATACGGAGTCATCACTACACATTATCAAAACTTAAAACATTTTGCAGAAGGACATTCAGGTATTGTCAACGCCGCCATGCTCTACGACAGGCATGAGATGCGCGCTCTTTTCCAATTGCAGATAGGAAATCCGGGCAGTTCGTTTGCCGTAGAAATCGCACGAAAAATCGGAATCCCCGAAGAAATTATTGCCGATGCGTCCGATATTGCCGGAAATGAATACATTCAAAGCGATAAATACTTACAGGATATTGTCCGCGACAAACGATACTGGGAAACAAAGCGCCAGAATATCAGAAAACAAGAAAAGCAATTAGAAGAAACTCTTGCTAAATATGAACGAGAAATAGAAGAGCTGGGAAAAAGCAGAAAAGAGATCCTGCAGAAAGCAAAAGAAGATGCAGAACAACTAATAAAAGCATCTAACGCCAAGATTGAAAATACAATTCGCCATATAAAAGAAGCACAAGCAGAAAAGGAGCGCACCCGTTCTGCACGACAAGAGCTTACGGAGTTCCAAAAACAAATAGAGCAATTCGATTCAACCGCTGCAGAAGAAAAAATACTTCGCAAAATGAAACTGCTAAAAGAAAAGCAGGAACGGAAAAAAGAAAAGAAGAAACAGAACAATATACAATCAAAGTCTGCAACAGAACCACCGAAGGCTCAACCCATTACCATGGGGACTTTTGTGAAGATAAAAGGGCAAAACGGTATCGGACAAGTCATAGACATCAATAAGCAGAATGCGATTGTCGCATTCGGACTTATGAAAATTTCCGTAAAGACAGAACGATTGGAACGATCTGACCCTCCTAAAACAACTGAAACTCCCGCAAAGGCCTCTTTCATAAGTCCGGAGACCCGCGAATTAATGTACCAAAAACGCTTAAACTTTAAGCAAGACTTAGACATCAGAGGGTTAAGAGGAGACGAAGCAGTGAACGCCGTTACCTTTTTTGTTGATGACGCCATTGCCACAGGAACTTCACGTATCCGCATTCTACACGGAACAGGAAACGGAATCCTGCGCACGTTAATCCGGCAATATCTCGGCACAATTCCAGGTGTTTCCCGTTTCTACGATGAAGATATTCGCTTCGGCGGTGCCGGAATTACGGTTGTCGACTTAAAATAATAAATTCAGCTACACTTAAAATCACGTAAAAAGAATATGAAATCAATAAGAGAACTATATCGCATTGGGACAGGTCCGTCAAGCAGCCACACAATGGGTCCACGGAAAGCCGCCGAAATGTTTCTGCAAAAACATCCCGATGCTGCATCGTTTCAAGTCATCTTATACGGAAGCCTTGCGGCTACAGGAAAAGGACACATGACCGATGTAGCTATCACTGATACCATGCAACCGCATGTTCCGGTAGAAATCATATGGAAGCCTCAAATATTCTTGCCGTTCCACCCCAATGGAATGACATTCATGTCGTTCGACAGCGATAAAAGACAGACAGATGAATGGACTGTATTCAGCATCGGCGGAGGTGCATTGGCAGAAGAAGGGGAAAACCGGATAGACTCTCCCGACATCTACGAGATGAGCACAATGACACAAATCCTGCACTGGTGCGAACAAACTGGGAAAAGCTATTGGGAGTACGTTGAACAATGCGAAGGCAAAGATATCTGGGAGTACCTGGCCAACGTATGGGGAACCATGAAAGAAGCTATCTTGCGCGGATTAGACGCCGAAGGAGTTTTGCCGGGTCCTCTCAATCTCCGGCGCAAAGCCTCATCATATTATATCCGCTCAAAGGGATACAAAGACTCTCTACGCTCGCGGGGATTGGTATTTGCTTATGCATTGGCTGTCAGCGAGGAGAACGCTTCCGGAGGAAAGATCGTCACAGCCCCGACATGCGGCTCGTGCGGAGT
The DNA here is from genome assembly GCA_949285025.1 of uncultured Bacteroides sp. GTDB lineage: Bacteria > Bacteroidota > Bacteroidia > Bacteroidales > Bacteroidaceae > Phocaeicola. The sequence goes on from CASDXG010000100.1 coordinate 12,519, forward strand.
GCTGCCTGCCGTGTTATATCATCTGCAAAAAAGCCGGGAATTTAGCGATGCACGCATCCTTCGGGCTTTAGCTACGGCCGGACTGATAGGAAATATCGTCAAAAACAATGCATCTATTTCCGGCGCTGAAGCCGGATGTCAAGCCGAAGTAGGCGTGGCCTGTTCTATGGCATCCGCTGCTGCCAGCCAATTGTTCGGCGGAACCCCCGCACAAATCGAATATGCTGCAGAAATGGGACTGGAGCATCATTTGGGAATGACCTGCGACCCTGTATGCGGACTTGTACAGATACCTTGCATCGAGCGGAACGCTTATGCTGCAGCCCGTGCTTTGGATGCCAATATCTACTCAGCGTTCACCGACGGACATCACCGCGTTTCGTTCGATAAAGTGGTAGAAGTAATGAAACAGACCGGTCATGACCTGCCCTCCCTATATAAAGAAACCAGCGAAGGAGGATTGGCCAAAAACTATCAACCGATGGATTAACATCATACTGTCAGCAGAACGTCCCGGTTTTCTAAATAAAACATGGAGACGTTCTGCTGCATTTATCGCACTATCTTCAGAAAAATATCCCCACAAAGCCGAACAAGAACCGCACTGCATGAAAAAATATTCTACATACTTATTCGATTTCGATTATACACTTGCCAACTCTTCACAAGGTATTGTCATCTGTTTCCGCCATGTATTAGAACAACACGGCTTCATCAATCCTGACAACGAAGCTATCAAACGGACCATTGGAAAGACACTGGAAGAAGCATTCAACATACTTACCGGCATCACCGATAGCCAAACGCTGGCAACATTCCGCAAAGAATATGTAAAAGAAGCAGATATACATATGACCTCCAATACCACCCTATACCCGGAAACACTCGATGTACTGAACACACTAAAACTGCGGCACACCAAAATCGGCATCATCTCCACTAAATATCGCTACCGCATTCTGGAACTGATGAACCGGCACGTGCCCGAAAATTTTTTCAATATCATCGTAGGAGGAGAAGACGTTAAGACGCATAAGCCCTCACCGGAGGGATTGCTTCACGCCATCGACCAACTAAGCAGTTCCAAAGAAGAGACATTATACATAGGAGACAGCACTGTAGACGCCCAAACGGCCCAAGCTGCATCCGTTGATTTTTGGGGAGTCTTACACGGAGTAACGACACGGGAAGAACTCGCCAAATATCCCAACATCGGTATATCTCCCGATTTATATGCACTCACTTTATAAAGTTTTTTTTACCGATTTATTTGTCATATCAGTAAAAACACGTACCTTTGCAGACGATTTAGTCCGCCAAGGTAGAAAAGTATCCCACCGCTGTGGAATCACCTTACGGAGAAAACCCGTTTAAATAATATAAGATGTACGCAATTGTAGAAATTAACGGTCAACAGTTCAAAGCAGAAGAAGGTAAAAAATTGTTTGTACACCACATTCAAAATGCTGAAAGCGGCGCAACTGTTGAATTTGAGAAAGTTTTGTTGGTAGACAACAACGGTACTGTTACAGTAGGCGTTCCTACCGTAGAAGGAGCAAAAGTAGTGTGTGAGATTGTTTCTCCGCTCGTAAAAGGAGACAAAGTCTTGGTATTCCACAAAAAGAGAAGAAAAGGCTACAAGAAACTGAATGGCCATCGCCAACAGTTCACAGAGATTACAATTAAACAAATTATTGCTTAATCATTTAAAAACGTAGAAGAAAATGGCACATAAGAAAGGTGTAGGTAGTTCTAAGAACGGCCGTGAATCGGCAAGTAAAAGATTAGGCGTAAAGATATTCGGCGGTGAAAGTTGCAAAGCCGGCAACATTATTGTTCGTCAAAGAGGAACAGTTCACTTTCCAGGAAACAACGTTGGCATGGGAAGCGACCACACGCTTTACGCATTGGTAGACGGTACTGTTTGCTTCAAAAGAGGACGTGAAGATAAAAGTTTCGTGTCTGTCATTCCTGTAGCTGAGGCATAATAGAAATACTGTAAAATAATAAAGGAGAAAAATCCTATAGGATTTTTCTCCTTTATTATTTTAACCCATGTAACCTGACTTCTTATTTTTCAGTATCTTCTGCATTCTCCACAAAATCAGCTTCATTGTTTTCAACAAGCAAATTATACCACTGAATCAATTTCCGGATATCACTTGCATGTACACGCTCCCGATCATAAGAAGGCAACACCTCTGCCATAAAAGCATTCAACTCTTCAATAGAAGCTTTCTTGTAATCCATAGAAACTTTCACGCCGTCCTCTTTCTTCTTCACGGCCTCCAATACTTTTCCTAACGGCACTTCATCTGTATCAGTGTACATAGCAACATCGCCTAAAGAAATCACTTTATCTTTGGCATAAACAGGCATTCTTTTTCGATCCGGCGAAACAGATTCCACTATCAACATATTCTTTGCCTGAGAGACCAACTTATATAATCCCGGTTTTCCCGAAATTGCTAAAATAGTTTTCAACATAATAAATACTTAATTAGATATTTTATAAAAGCAAATGTACAACTCGAAAATGAGATATACAACATATCTCATAGCTTTTTGCAGAATAACCCGCCAAGCAACGAATCTATCTGAGAATTTAATTCCATCTTTCCGTCGTTATATAAAACAAAATCCGCAAGCAACCGCTTTTCTTCATCACTCCGCTGGGAAACTACACGCGCACGTATCTGCTCCTCCGTTGCATGATCACGAGACATCGCACGCTGAATCCTCATCTCCAACGGTGCATACACCAAAACCACTTTATCAACCATCGCATTCAATCCGGATTCATATAGGATTGCACTCTCCACAGCAACACATTCAACATCCTTATAAAAGGCAAACCAATCTGTCAGATGTTCTTTCACGCGAGGATGAACAATCGAATTGACCGCATCAGCATTCTCCTTGCATGCAAATAAATAACCGGCCAATTTTTTCTTGTCCAATGTTCCGTCTTTCAAATAAATACTGTCACCCAACAGTTTTATCAGATCCTTCTTTATAGCCGGATGCGTATTTATTAACTTTTTAGCATATGAATCTGTATCGTAAACAGGAATATTCCTTTGTTGCAAAAGAGCGGAAACAAACGATTTCCCGCTCCCGATTCCCCCTGTGATCCCCAATTTTATCATAAGCCTTATTCTCCTGCTTCCTGCTCTTCTATGAGATAATCTACAAAAGCCGGTATCGGACGTACATAATTTACATCCGGAGAAGTTGCCGTAACGGTTAATGGAATTTTATCTCCCGACAAATTCAACAAATCTTTATAGTCCACTCCGATGAAAAAGTCATCCGCTGTTACCTTACGGAAGTGCTTTAAACCCACACGAAAAGCGACCTTCACTTTTGAAGGAAAGGTACGTAAGACTTTGCCCGGCGGGAAATTTAATCCCAACACCGGAACTTCCACTATTTTTTCCGAATACATGCCCGCATAAACAACCATATCGCAGAAAGCCGGAATAAGCTTTACTCCATACAGTTTCTGCAATCCTACACGCAAACCAAGCGTATCAGTCACATTTTTCAAATCCACCGGTTTCGTATAAACAGCAGTTAAAGTATCAAGTATTTCTTGCGGTGCATACGCCGTCACCGAATCGGGATGAAACATAACGTCCGATATGTAATATTGCTTCTCTGCCGATACCTGCCCACTCAAGCGCACGGGCAGTTTTTTCGAAAGCCCCTTCGTATAAAAGAAATCCAATGTGTCCGGACTTACAGAAAGTAGTTTTGTTGAGACATTCAGTTGTGCAGCAATCTTTTTGTTCAATTCTTCCGGAAAGATACACACATGAGTTCCCATATCTGCATAATCCTTAAAATCGAAAGACAGAGGGAAAAATGTCCGTCCGAACATATAATTCAACAAAACCGTTCCGCGATCCTCTACCCTGACACGCATTTCTGTAGGCACATCAGAGGTAATAATAACATCTTTCGGCACATTCTTCAAACGGAAAGGCAGTTTAAACTCCGTCTGATAAACATTGTCCAATGTCAGCAACAGCCAAAAAGACGCCGAAACAAATAAGAAAAACAAAAAAATCAGAAAGTCTTTGCTTACTACTATCAGCAAAAACTTTCTGATTTTCCCTGCCGCCAAATAATAATAGCGCTTAATAACATTCAGATCGGACATACCGATATTTATTACTTAACTTGCTGAGCTTGCGCATCGGCATAAATAGAATTCTTATCAACCTTAATCTTTACATTCGGAGCAACTTCAACAATCACGGCATTGTCTTCTATTTCTTTTATCTTTCCATAAATACCTCCGGCTGTAACAACAGCTTGGCCGACCTCAAGATTCTTACGGAATTTGGCAATTTCTTTCTGTTTCTTGTTCTGAGGACGAATCATAAAGAAATACATGATGACGAAAATCAAAATCATCATTATCAGAAAAGAATAATCTGCTCCTCCAGCAGCTTGCAGAAATACAGTTAATACATTCATAATTTATCTTATCTTATAATTAATATTATCTAAATAGCCGGTTAATCCTTATTCAGTTTATTTTCACTCTTAAGCCGTTTTACAATTCCATCCAGCGTTCCGTTTATAAATCCGCCGCTTTTAGGCGTACTATATAACTTTGCAATGTCAAGATATTCATTAAATGAAACACTCAATGGAATATTCGGAAAACTCAAAATCTCAGCCAAAGCAATCTGCATGATGACAACATCCATCAATGCCACACGACTAAAATCCCAGTTTCTTGAATGCTCGCTAATCAAATGGCGGTAATAATCTGCATTCAAGATTGCACGTCTGAATAATCTGCGGGCAAATTCTTTGTCTTCTTCATCCTTAAACTCCGGCAACAATTCCTGCTTGTCTCCGTTCTTCGGATCAAACCGTTTAATCGTTTTCACGACAAATGTGTCGACTATCTCCTTATCATCATTCCAATAAAGGCTCTGATCTTCCAACACTTCGTCTATTAATGAATTATTAAAAATAATCCGCTTATAAATTTTTCTCCACAACTCCCGATCCTCATCATATGAATCTGTCTCCGAAGCCATGTATTCCTTATAGATATCACTCTCCATTATCTGTTCGCACAAAGCCTTTATGCAATCACCCTCATTCGTCCAACTCCGTTTTTGAGTGTTGACAAAATCATTTAATTGCAAATTCCCTTCAAGTTGGGCGATGAAACGGTTTTCTACAAACTTTTTATTAGAAGATAAATTCTTTTCCGCATGCGCTGACTTTCCTTTCGCAGTATTCAAACGTTTATTCGCATACCTTGTTATCTCAACCATTAAAAGCAAAAGATAGTTGTACAAATCGTAAGCTTTAGACAGACTAAAAAACAACTCTTTTTCTGCTGTATCCAAATTTCCTCCCCCATTCTGATAATATGCATATATTATCTGAACCACCTTTAAGCGAATAAGAACTCTGTTAATCATACTCTAAAAATCAATACCTTTTTGAATTGCAAAAGTAATGAGTTTTTCGGGAATACATATAAACTCGCTGTGCTTTTTTACAGTTTTTATTATTTCACAAAAAATTATTTCCCGACCTTTTGCATTCTCATAAAAAATCCGCACTTTTGAAGGACTTTACATTTTAAGTAATACATGAATATGGAAGAAAACAAAAAAAAGCACGAAACTGAAGGAGATAAAGAAATCGTTTTTTCAAAAGCGATAAAAGCAGGGAAACGTATTTACTATTTAGATGTAAAAAAGAGTAAAAAAGGAGAAATGTTTTTAGCCATCACTGAAAGCAAGAAAATCATTTCTGCTGAAGGAGATGCCACACAAATTAATTTCGAAAAGCACAAAATTTTCTTATACAAAGAAGATTTCGAGAAGTTCATGAACGGGCTTCAAGAAAGCATACAGTATATTGAGAAAGAACAAGGGCCGTTTCTTAACGAAATTCATGCCGACAAACCGAATGAGACAAGCCCGGAAACCAACAAAAACAACGAAACGTTTCATCCGGATGATTTCAAAATCGATATAGAATTCTGAGAGACATCTCATGCTCTTTGATTTTGCAAAATAGAAGATTATTTGTAACTTTGCCGCGCTTTTAATTATCATCAACGGATAATATCATATCGTGTGATGGCGAATTAAGCAAAAATTCTACTTAATTTAGAGTAACACAAACATTTATTACACATGAAATCAATTGAGATTAAAGGTTCTTTAAGAACAGAGACAGGGAAAAAGGCCACCCATGAATTAAGAAAGGCCAACAGTGTACCTTGCGTTTTATACGGAATGCAAAAAGACGAGAACGGAAATCCCGTAGCGACTCACTTCAGCGTTACCAACGAAGGATTACGCAAATTAGTTTACACCCCCCACATCTACGTTGTAGATTTGAACATCGATGGAAAAACTGTAAATGCAATTATGAAAGATATTCAGTTCCATCCTGTAACAGATGCAATTCTTCACGTAGACTTTTTACAGATCAACGAAGAAAATCCTATTGTGATAGAAGTTCCTGTTCAATTGGAAGGCTTGGCTGAAGGTGTAAAGGCCGGTGGTAAATTAGCATTACAAGTTCGCAAGCTTAAAGTAAAAGCATTATACAATGTAATACCCGAGCGGTTAGTTGTTGATGTAACAAACTTAGGTTTAGGAAAAACAATCAAAGTCGGTGAGTTGAACTTCGAAGGCTTGCAAATCCTAAACGCAAAAGAAACTGTAGTATGCGCAGTTAAATTGACCCGTGCAGCACGCGGCGCACAAGCAGCTAACTCATAAAAACTTTATAAGAATTAAAAACGCAAATCCACTTTCAATGAAATATTTGATCGTAGGTCTGGGCAATATCGGAGACGAATACCGTAATACCCGCCACAACATAGGATTTATGGTATTGGACGCCCTCGCTAAGGCGTCCAATATTATTTTTACAGACAAGCGATATGGCGAAGTATCTTCTTTATCGCTTAAAGGCCGACAACTCATCCTACTGAAACCTTCTACTTACATGAACCTGAGCGGAAACGCGGTCCGCTATTGGATGCAACAGGAAAAAATCCCCCTCGAAAACCTGTTGATCGTGGCAGACGACTTATCGCTTCCGCTCGGCAGTCTCCGTCTAAAAGGGAAAGGCAGTGATGGAGGGCATAATGGATTAAAACATATTGCTGCCATTTTAGGTACACAAAACTATGCCCGTCTGCGTTTTGGCATAGGTAATGACTTCCCCAAAGGAGGCCAAATAGACTATGTATTGGGACATTTCGATGAAAAAGAGACAGAACATCTGCAAGAACGAATCCATATAGCCGGAGAAATCATCAAAAGTTTCTCGCTGGCCGGCCTGACAATCACAATGAATCAATACAACAACAAATAGACACCAAACAAACGGGCAAGATGCAAGAAGCAAGAATCGATAAATGGATGTGGGCTGCACGTATCTTCAAGACACGCACCGTTGCCGCCGAAGCCTGTAAAAAAGGCAGGATAAATCTCAATGGCGCACAAGCAAAACCCGCACGCATGGTAAAAGCCGGCGATATCATCCAAGTAAGAAAACCTCCAGTCACTTATTCGTTCAAGGTTTTACAGCCTATAGAAAAACGCGTCGGAGCAAAACTTGTTCCCGAAATAATGGAAAACATAACAACACCCGATCAATACGAGTTGCTGGAAATGAGTAAAATCAGCGGGTTTGTAAACCGTGCAAAAGGCACAGGAAGACCAACAAAGAAAGACCGCCGCGACTTGGAAGAATTCTTTATGCCGGAATATACCGACGATTTTGATTTCGATTTCAACGATATGGAAGAAAACAAAGAATAAAGCCTTTTAACCATACCGCCTTACAATAAATTCACGAATACGGGCTCCAGTGCATATAAAACCATACAGGAATGAATTTCTACATCAAATCTTTTCTTATATTTTTCCGCATCGGAATATTCACCATCGGAGGAGGATACGCCATGGTTCCTCTAATAGAAAACGAATTGGTCGACAAGCGCCAATGGATTACGCGGGAAGAATTTCTTGACCTGATGGCATTATCCCAAACAGTTCCCGGCATTTTCGCCGTCAATATTGCCATCTTTATCGGATACAAATTACGGCGTTTCTGGGGAGCCTTTGCAATGGCTGCCGGTACCATACTTCCGTCCTTTTCCATTATTCTTGCCATCGCACTATGCTTTCAACAGTTTAAAGGAAATCCAATAATAGAAAGTATTTTCAAAGGCATACGCCCGGCCGTAGTTGCCCTTATTGCTGCACCTACATTTAAAATGGCAAAATCTGCACGAATCAGCATCTATAATGTATGGATACCCGTCGTTTCTGCCCTACTTATCTGGTTATTGGGTTTCTCTCCTATCTATATCATCATATTAAGTGGGCTTGGCGGATATTTATACGGCCGATATCTACATAAACAAAAAACGAAAAAAGGGAATTGTTAACATGATATTCTTACAATTATTCTACGCATTTTTCAAAATCGGACTATTCGGGTTTGGAGGCGGATACGCAATGATTTCCATGATACAAGGCGAAGTAGTTACCCGGCATGAATGGCTTTCTTCTCCGGAATTCACCGACATTATTGCAATAAGCCAAATGACTCCCGGCCCCATTGGCATTAATTCTGCCACATACGTCGGATACACTGCAGTCATCAATGCCGGATATTCTCACACTATCGGCATCATCGGATCGGTCATAGCAACCTTTGCTGTGGTATTCCCATCTTTTATTTTAATGCTACTCATCAGCAAATTCTTTCTGAAATATCAGAAACATCCGATAATAACCTCCGTATTCAACGGACTACGTCCTGCCGTTATAGGACTGATGGCTGCAGCTACTCTAATATTAATTAACCCGGAAAATTTCGGATCATCGTTCCTTCAAATCATTATCAGCAGCATTTTATTCATAGGAACATTCATCGCATCATATCGCTATAAAGTAAATCCTATCTTACTGATATTGATATGTGGAGCCTTGGGCTTCCTCTTTTTCAATAAAAGCATGCCGGCTTTCATCTGATTTTATTCCGACTTTTCACCAGGTATCGGCACTTTTTTTTAAATTTGCTGCATCACATAAAAAAAGGCCTATGCCTATGATAAAATATTTTCGATTCGTCCTGACTGCTATATGCATAATTATAGCGCTCCCGGCTTGTAAGAATCAAAAAAATGCCTCCTTACATACAACACCCGGTGACACTGTTTCTTTTCGATACTCCCAGATATTGCAAATCGTAAGGCATCATGACTACACGGTTGCAACAGTGCACAACCCATGGGACAGCCTGAAGATCTTACACACATACATACTAATCGACAAAAACGAGCCAAGACCTTCACAATTGCCCGAAGGAACGATTGTACAGACTCCACTTGCCAATTCCTTAGTCTACTCGTCTGTACACTGCAGCATTCTTGAGGAACTTCATGCATTAAACAGTATCAAAGCTGTGTGCGACTTGAAATATATCCGGCAGGAATCCATCCTTGACAAACATGCTAAGGGAGAAATTATCGATGCAGGCAACAGCATGAATCCCGACATCGAGAAAATCATCGACATACGTCCTGACGCGATTCTACTTTCTCCTTTTGAAAACAGCGGAGGATACGGACAAATAGAAAAACTCAATGCGCCGATTATAGAATGCGCCGATTACATGGAAACATCTCCTTTGGGAAGAGCTGAATGGATACGGTTCTTCGGTATCTTATTCGGCAAGGAAAAAGAAGCCGATACATTGTTCTACCATATAGAAAACGAATATTTATCTTTGAAAAAAACCGCAGCATCTGTAAATAAAAGGCCAACCGTGTTCAGTGAATTAAAGAGCGGTTCTGCATGGTATGTGGCAGGAGGCAACAGTACTGTCGGACAATTATTCAAAGATGCCGGAGCCAATTATATCTTTTCATACCTCCCGGCAAGCGGCTCCGTCCCTTTGTCATTCGAAACCGTTTTCGACAAATGCCAACATGCCGAGTTCTGGTTTATAAAATATAATCAGACACATAACAAGACTTACAAAGAACTTGAGATGGAATTTGCGCCTTATACCCATTTTAAAGCCTTTAAAGACCGGAATATTTACGGATGTAATACAAATACAATCGATTTCTATGAACGAACACCATTCCATCCGGAATGTCTTTTAAAAGACTTCATAAAAATATTCCATCCCAACTTGTTGGCAGATTACCAGCCGATTTTTTTTAGTAAATTACCCAATTGAAAAAAGAGGAACTGATGAGAGCGGAAAGGAATGGATATATCTATTGCATCGTTTTGGCCATAATCATTGGAATCTTAATCATGGCCAATCTATTATTCGGCTCTGTAGAAATTCCCATCCAAGCCGTGTTCGACTGCCTAACCGGCAATAATATCGAGAAGCCGAGTTGGGAATTCATCATTTGGGAATCACGTTTTCCACAGTGCATCACTGCATTATTTTGCGGAGCCGCTCTTTCCGCCTCCGGGTTAATGCTGCAAACAGTATTCAACAATCCGTTAGCCGATTCCTCCATCTTAGGCATCAGCTCGGGAGCAAGCTTGGGAGCTGCCATCACTTTACTGATCGGTGGAGGAAGCATTACCGCCGGAAGTTTCATCTTACCGGATTTCCTTTCTGTCATTTCCGGCGCATTCATCGGAGCCAGTCTCATCTTGGGAATCATTTTACTCCTGTCACACCTTATAAAGAACAGCATAATGTTACTCATCGCCGGTATCATGATTGGTTATGTGGCCTCATCTGTCATTTCCCTGCTCAACTTCTTTTCTACAGCAGAAGGCGTACATTCTTTCATTATCTGGGGGATGGGAAATTTCAGCGGCGTATCATTAGATAAGCTTCCTTACTTTTCTTTCATCATAATCTGCGGACTTATCATCGCAATACTGCTTATCAAACCATTAAACGCCCTATTGCTCGGAACACGTTATGCCGAGAATCTGGGTATAAACATCAGGAAAACACGCAACTTAATGTTCTTGTCCATAGGTATTCTTACAGCCACTACAACAGCTTTTTGCGGTCCTATCGCATTTATCGGACTGGCTGTTCCCCATATTGCCCGCCTATTATCCGGAACATCAAACCATAATGCTCTGATGCCCATTACCATTCTGACCGGAAGTGCTGTTGCCCTCGCGTGCAATTTACTTTGCATTCTACCCGGAGAATCGGGGATTATCCCTCTAAACGCTGTAACACCTATTATTGGTGCTCCCGTTATTATCTATGTAATTATCAACCAACGCAAAATAAAATACTTCAACTAAAAGAATGAATAATGGCCTCGTCATCATAGAAGGGAAAAATGTTTCCATAGGATACCGTAAGCAAACGGTATATAAGGGATTGAACTTCCGTTTATTCCAAGGCGAGTTAACGTGTCTTTTAGGAGCAAACGGAATCGGAAAATCCACGCTGTTGAGAACACTTGCCGCCGCACAGCCGGCCTTAGGCGGAAGCATCACTCTATTAGGAAAAGCAATCTCTTCGTATACAGAAGAAGAACTCTCACGCAAAATCGGTGTCGTCCTAACCGATCATACCTATGCCGGAGGACTGACTGTACGCGAATTGGTTTCCTTAGGAAGACAACCTCACACCGGTTTTTTCGGACGTTTACACCGTTCTGACAAGGAAATAATAGAACACGCCATCAATGCTGTGGGAATTTCCCAAAAGGCAAACTGCTATACAGCAGAACTTTCCGACGGAGAGAAGCAAAAAGCCATGATAGCAAAAGCCCTTGTTCAAGAAAGTCCACTTATTTTATTGGACGAGCCGACAGCCTTTCTTGACGTCATCAGCAGAATAGAAATCATGACATTACTGCATCATCTCGCTGCAAAAGAACAAAAAGCGATTCTACTTTCTACACACGATGTGGAACAAGCATTGGTACTTTCCGACCGTTTATGGCTATTAACCGATGAAAACGGGCTGGAATGTGGTGTCACAGAAGACCTTATCTTAAACAACCGAATGGACTCCCTGTTCCCAAATAAGGATGTACGCTTCGATCTGATGCACGGCATTTACTCTCCTACCGTACAAGGAAAACAAGACATCCTATTGACTGCCGGAAACGAAACCTTACGCCATTGGGCACAAAATGCCTTAAACCGAAACGGTTTTTTCTGCCTCTCTGATGAAATACACGAAAACGATTCCCCTTTGAAACTGGAAATTTTCGAGAAAGACTGTTTAAAACTCTTCATAAACGGACAGATACAGACGCATAAGTCATTCGAATCCCTGTTAACATCACTCAAACAAAAGAGCCATACTTCACAGAAACAATCATCAATAACCTCATAAATTACAAACAATGATAAATGCAGAAAACATCCTTCTAATCGGTTCTATCCTGATATTCTTCAGTATATTAATCAGCAAAACCGGATATAAATTCGGTATTCCTACCTTGCTTTTATTTCTCCTTGTCGGCATGTTTTTCGGCAGTGACGGCTTGGGAATCCAGTTTCATAGTGCCTCTGATGCACAGTTCATCGGAATGATAGCCTTAAGCATCATCTTGTTTTCAGGAGGTATGGACACAAAAGTAAGGGAAATAAAGCCGGTACTGTTTCCCGGCATACTGCTTTCCACCATAGGAGTGCTCCTCACGACACTGTTTACCGGACTTTTCATTTTCTTCATATCAGGATGGGAAAGTACAAACATACAATTGTCTCTGTTCGTTTCCCTGCTTCTTGCCGCAACAATGTCATCAACCGACTCCGCTTCTGTTTTCAACCTGCTACGCTCCCAACGCATGGAATTAAAACAAAATCTACGCCCAATGCTGGAACTCGAGAGCGGAAGTAACGACCCGATGGCATACATGCTCACCATCGTCCTGATAAGTGTTTGTGCAGATGGCGGACATATACATGCAGGAATGCTGATGAAAGACTTTTTCATTCAGTTCTTTTTTGGAGGAATCATCGGATATGCATTCGGGCGATTCGGCGTATGGCTCATCAACCGTATCGGACTACTTAACAGTGCACTGTATTCCATCCTACTGCTTAGCCTTATATTCATCACATTCACACTGACAGATCTGGTTAAAGGAAACGGATACCTTGCCGTTTACATTGCAGGAATTGTAATAGGAAACGCACGTCTTGTATACCGGAAGGAAATAAACCTCTTCATGAACGGACTTACCTGGCTTTTTCAAATTATTGTTTTCCTCACTTTAGGCTTGCTTGTGAATCCGCACGAAATGCTGGACGTAGCCGGAGTATCCCTTCTTATCGGTGTATTCATGATAATTGTGGCACGACCGCTCAGCGTATTTATCTGTCTTTTACCCTTCAGAAATATTACAAATAAGGCCCGACTCTTCGTTTCATGGGTAGGTCTGCGCGGAGCAGTTCCTATTATCTTCGCCACATATCCTGTCGTTGCACAAGTTCCCGGCTCAAACCAATTGTTCAACATCGTATTTTTTATCACCCTATTATCGCTTACAATACAAGGTATGTCCATATCCGGTATGGCACGATGGCTGCACTTAGACCTACCGGAAAAGAAACAAGGCAACGATTTCGGCGTAGAACTACCCGAAGACAGCAAGACAAATCTGAAAGAACTGACCCTTACATCCGAGATGTTAATACGAGGCAACAAATTGGCCGACATGAATATCTCTCAAGGGACACTGGTCATGATGATAAAACGAGGCAATGAATTTATCATTCCGAACGGACAAATGGAATTACACACCGGAGACAAACTATTATTCATCTCAGAAAATATAGACTCCATTCCCGACACATTAGACACGACATGCAACCACGAAGCATAAAAAACACACATATAAACAGGACTTCGGCCTCCCATCTTTTCCCGATAGGAGGCCGAAGTCTTATATAAAAGCCGCCGGAGTTTTACACAAAACATCAACACGTTTCCTGTATGATATTAGCCAATATCCATTTTACAAACAGAATTTTCGAAGAAAAAACAGGAAAAATTTTTGACATAATTTATTATTGATTATATTTGAAAAAACATAAATACAATCAACATGAACACCCGATTTTTTATTCATTTCCTCAGTACCCTGCTACTGACAGTACTGATTACCTCTTGCAACAATGATGATGATAACACAAACGACGGCAATCATCCGACAGAAGAAATGCTCATAAGAACATGGAAACCGACAGCATTAGAACAGATTGAAAGAAACAATCCTGTCAACAAAACGGAACTTTCAGCAAGCAGCATGCCGAAACTCACATTCTACCCGGATGGAACCGGACAATTAGACGCAACATCCGATATGGAAAGCGGGAATGATTTCACCTGGAGAATCCATCAAGAATGGGCAAACAACGGGAGTTACGAAACCAACAACCCTTCAGTTATCATAAACGGAGAGACATGGTATCTTGCAAAAATAACCGAGAGTTTCTTAACTGTCTATAAAATAGAAGGCGACTATATCTTCTCTTGCACTTATGAACCGACTTCGATTGATGACAATAACACTCCTGATAAAGACGACTCTACCGAAGAAGGCGGACAAGAAGACCCCAACAACTGGGAAGAACCTATCGTTTCTGAAGAAGGAGGATTCATCTCACAAATCATTGAGACGCACTATGGAGAGCAATGGAGTTACTTATTCGACTACGATGATCAGGGGCGTATAAAAACATTTACACAACAAGGGAGCCTCGTTTCCGAAGATGATCTTTTCATCTATGACTATGAATACGGATATGATACGGAATGGTATGGAGCAAACATCGTTACAGCAACAAACCGGACATCCGGACTGATTCGTACTCTCGTTATGCAAAATGAAGGACTACACGCCGAAAATAGAGCCCAAAATTACATCATCGGAGAAATAACAGACGCCAAATGGGATCTTTCTTTCGGATACGACCGATACGAACGTCTAAGCCACATACATACTCCGGGACAAGTAAATAAAATAGATATCACATATGATGCATGGTCTAATATCGAGACTCTAGGAAATATACACTATGAATATTACAAATCCGATGCCAATATTTACAGTGTCGATATCAATGAATTCACGACCCAATACAGAGTCGGTTTCAGAAATTCTATACATTATTTCACCCCTTATGGATTCATGGGTTCTTTCGGCACCCGACTGATAAAGAAATCATATTCAGATAGTGGAGACACTCTGCTATATAAATATGAGGTAGAGAATGGGAGAATCAGTAAAATATATATTTACTGGGAGAACAGAGACATGATATTAGATCGCATATTTGAAATTATTTACGCAGAATAATCCTCGTCTTTAACACTACTGATTTCTATAAACAGGACTTCGGCCTCCCATCTCTTCCCGATAGGAGGCCGAAGTCTTATATAAAAGCCGCCGGAGTTTTCCCTTTAACCGGCCATTAAAAGGATTAAAAGCTGGGCGCTTAATATACGCAAGAACATTGCAAGCGGATAAACGGTTGAATATCCTACTGCCGGAGCATCATTTCCCGATACCTGATTCGCGTAAGCCAATGCGGGAGGATCGGTATTGCTTCCGGCAATCAGACCTATTAAGGTATAATAATTCAGCTTATGCCTCCAACGAGCCACCAGCCCAATTATAAGCAATGGTATCACCGTTATCAGAAAACCTATCCCCACATACAGCAGTCCGTCTCCTTCAACCACCGTCTGTATAAAGTTCTCTCCCGCCTTAATTCCCACACTTGCAAGGAAAAGAGCAAGGCCGACTTCACGAAGCATCAGATTCGCACTCATCGTTGTATAAGTAACCAGTTTTACCTTATAACCAAATCGCCCTATAAGAATTGCGATAATCAACGGTCCTCCGGCCAAACCTAATTTAACAGGAGTAGGCATTCCCGGTACCGCAATCGGCAGACTTCCAAAAATAATTCCGCACAAAATTCCCACAAAAATGGTAACAATGTTCGGATGATCCAGCCTCTTCAACTGATTACCCAACAAATTGGCAACCCGCTCAATCGCATCTTTCGGACCAACGACCATCACACGGTCTCCTACTTGAAGCGTCAACTGCCGCGAAGCAAACAAATCCATACCCGAACGGTTCACACGGGTTACGTTCACACCGTACATACTACTGAAATGAAGTGAGCCTAAAGTCTTTCCGTTAATGGAAGGCTGCGTAACCAGAATTCTGCGCGAAACCATGGCCGTATCCCGTGTTCCCAAACTATCCCAATCAACATTGTCAACTCTTTGTCCTATAAAAGCCTGAATCGCTTCCGAATCATCCTCGGCACATACAATGTTCATTTCATCTCCCAAACGCAACACAGTATCGGCATTCGGGATATTGACATGTCCGTCCTGCAGGATGCGCGAACAGACAAAATCGCGCGCAAGGAAATTTTGTACCTGAGAAAGTTTCTTCCCGCTCAGAGCAGCATTCTGAACTTTCAGCACGATATTATACGGTTTAAGATGAGGATTTGCTTCCTCTTCCTGCAAGATATCATTCGCTTCTTTCTCCATATTTACCCGGCAAATATAACGAATGGCAATCATGGACAGAATTATTCCCATAACACCCAGCGGATATGCACAAGCATATCCCATTGCTATCTCCGGTCCCTCATAACTCAACTGCTGCAATGCCTCATTCGCAGCTCCAAGTCCCGGAGTGTTTGTTACTGCTCCACACAAAATTCCAACCATCATCGGTATATCCACCCGCCCCTGCAACGCGAAATAAATGACCAAAGCAACGATTATGTTTAAGGCAACGATACCGACTGCCAACATATTCATCGCAATACCTCCTTTTTTGAAAGAAGAAAAGAACGAGGGGCCCACCTGTAAACCGATACAAAAAACAAAAAGTATCAACCCAAAGTCCTGCAGAAAAGAAAGAATCGCCGGATTTCCGGTAAATCCGAAATGGCCAACCAATATTCCGACAAACAGAACAAATGTGACACCCAATGAAATTCCGAAAAATTTAATTTTCCCCAAAAGTACTCCGACAGCTATCACAAATGCATATAATGCCACGATATGTGCTATCGAATCCGGGTTCGTCAATAAATCTTGTAACCAATTCATTATTCCAAATTCTAAAAAACGTGCTACAAATGTAACGATTCTTTTAGAAAGAACCTATCAAACTTTCATTATTTTACCGTATTTTCAAGTAAAGATGAAAGAAGCTAAAAAGAAATTTGTATATTTGCCTCAACGGTTATTACACCAGTAAGGACCAACGATTAAATCGTAATATCCATAAAACACTATTCAATATGGCAGAAAACAAAGAAAAACTCTTTTCAGATTTTCCTCCCGTTACAACCCAAGAATGGAAGGATAAAATCATGGCCGACCTGAAAGGTGCCGATTATGAGAAGAAACTTGTATGGAAAACAAACGAAGGTTTCAAAGTACAGCCCTTCTATCGTAAAGAAGACATAGAAGGACTTAAGACAACAGATGGGCTTCCCGGTACATTCCCATACGTAAGAGGCAATAAAAAAGATGATAACACATGGTTTATCCGCCAGGACATCCGGGTAGAGGACCCCAAAGAAGCAAACCGTAAGGCTTTGGACATTTTAAACAAAGGTGTAGATTCTTTAGGATTCAAGATCAAAGCAAAAGACTTGAATACAGAATACATTCGCACGCTATTAAACGACATTTGCTGCGAATGCATCGAATTAAATTTCTCTACATGCCAACGCCACAATCTTGAATTGGCCAAATTATTAGCAGATTATTTCAAAGAAAAAAATTACGACCCCGCCAAACTGCAAGGTTCTTTAGATTTCGATCCTATCAGCAGAATGATGAAAAAAGGAAAAGATACCAGTGTTCTGATAAAACAAGCCAAAGAACTGGTAGAAACATTAGCGCCTTTTCCTAAATTCCGCTGCATCTCTGTCAATGCAAACGCACTTAATAATGCCGGTGCATACATATATCAAGAGTTAGGATACGCATTAAGTTGGGGAAACGAATATTTAAACCAACTTACTGAAGCCGGAGTTCCGGCAGCGCTCGCCGCAAAAAAAATAAAATTCAATTTCGGCATCAGTTCCAATTATTTCATGGAAATAGCAAAATTCCGTGCAGCCCGTATGCTATGGGCGAATATTGTAAAAGCATACAATCCCATATGCCCACGCACAGACTGCAGCAACACAGGTGAAGACGGTACCTGCTATTGCGCATGCAAAATGGCCATCCATGCTGAAACATCGAAATTCAACATGACTTTATTCGACGCACATGTGAATCTGCTCCGCACACAGACAGAAACAATGAGCGCAGCCATTGCCGGAGTCGACTCAATCACCGTCACCCCATTTGATGCCGTTTACGAAACTCCAAACGAATTTTCAGAGCGAATTGCACGAAACCAGCAATTACTTCTAAAGGAAGAGTCGCATTTTAATCGTATTGTAGATCCGGCTGCCGGGTCGTATTACATCGAAAACCTAACGGCTTCCATTGCAAAAGAGGCATGGAAATTGTTCTTACAAACAGAAGATGACGGTGGCATGCTTCAATCGGTTCTCACAAGTAAGGTGCAAACCGCCATCAACAACAGCAACATCGCACGCCACGAAGCAGTATCCAAGCGAAAAGAAATCCTGTTAGGAACCAACCAATATCCCAACTTTAACGAACAGGCAAACGGAAAATCTCCGCTGAACGATACATGCTGTTGCGGAAATCACGCACACCATCAAGAAGAAAGTCCGCTTGTTAAATTAAATACAGAAAGGGCTGCGAATGAATTCGAAAAGCTTCGTTTAGAGACAGAACGCTCAGGAAAACGTCCAAAAGCTTTCATGCTCACAATCGGCAACCTCGCCATGCGTCAGGCCCGAGCACAATTCTCATGCAACTTTCTCGCATGCGCAGGATATGAAGTAATCGACAATCTAGGATTCCAAACAATAGAAGAAGGCATAGAAGCGGCAATAAAAGCAAAAGCAAATATTGTTGTACTATGCTCAAGCGATGATGAATATGCAGAATATGCCGTTCCTGCATTCAATGCAATAAAAGGAAAAGCCATGTTCATCGTTGCCGGTGCTCCTGCATGCATGGACGAACTAAAAGCAGCAGGTATACAAAATTTCATACACGTACGCTGCAACGTATTAGAGACTCTAAAAGAATTTAACAAGCAATTACTTTAAAGAATGGCCATGAAACCGAATTTTAAAAACATTGATATATATGCAGGACTCCAACCACAGAACGGAATGGAATGGCAAAAAGCCAATAATATCAAAGAGACCTGGAACACACCGGAACAAATACAAGTAAAACCGGTATACACAAAAGAAGACTTGGAAGAAATGGAACATCTTGATTATGCCGCAGGTATTCCACCTTATTTAAGAGGTCCCTACTCGATGATGTATACTTTCCGCCCTTGGACAATCCGCCAGTATGCAGGATTTTCCACAGCAGAAGAATCAAATGCTTTTTATCGCCGCAACTTAGCTTCCGGACAAAAAGGACTTTCTGTTGCATTCGACCTTCCGACACACCGAGGATACGACCCGGATCATCCCCGTGTCGTAGGAGATGTAGGAAAAGCCGGCGTTTCTATCTGCTCACTGGACAACATGAAAGTCTTATTTGACGGTATCCCTTTAAATAAAATGTCCGTATCCATGACAATGAACGGAGCCGTACTCCCCATAATGGCTTTCTACATTAATGCAGGTTTGGAGCAGGGAGCTAAATTAGAGGAGATGGCAGGTACCATCCAGAACGACATACTTAAAGAATTCATGGTGCGAAATACATACATCTATCCGCCGGCATTCTCCATGAAAATTATCTCAGACATCTTTGAATATACTTCCCAAAAGATGCCAAAATTTAATTCTATTTCCATTTCGGGCTATCATATGCAAGAAGCCGGCGCGACGGCCGATATCGAACTTGCCTACACTTTAGCAGACGGACTGGAATATTTACGGGCAGGAATTGCAGCCGGCATTGACATTGATGCTTTTGCTCCGCGATTATCTTTCTTCTGGGCTATCGGAATGAACCATTTCATGGAAATAGCAAAGATGCGTGCTGCACGTATGCTTTGGGCAAAGATTGTAAAACAATTCAATCCGAAGAATCCAAAATCGCTTGCATTACGTACACACTCGCAGACCTCCGGCTGGTCTCTTACCGAACAAGATCCGTTTAATAACGTAGGGCGTACATGCATTGAAGCGATGGCCGCAGCCTTAGGCCACACTCAGTCGTTGCATACAAACGCACTTGATGAAGCAATCGCGCTTCCAACTGATTTCTCTGCCCGCATCGCCCGAAACACACAAATCTATATTCAAGAAGAGACACAAATATGTAAGAATATAGACCCGTGGGGAGGTTCCTATTATGTGGAAACACTGACCAACGAACTTGCTCACAAAGCATGGGAGCATATTCAGGAAATCGAAAAGCTCGGCGGCATGGCCAAAGCAATTGAAACAGGAATTCCTAAAATGAGAATAGAAGAAGCTGCCGCACGTACGCAAGCGCGTATCGATTCGGGAGAACAAACAATTGTAGGAACAAACAAATACAGGTTGGAAAAGGAGGACCCGATTGATATTCTTGAAGTAGATAATACTGCCGTAAGACAAGAACAAATAGAAAATCTTCGCCGCCTGAAAGAAGGAAGGAATCAAGAAGAAGTAGACCGTGCTTTGGCAGCTATTACCGAATGTGTAAAGACGGGGAAAGGGAATCTTCTGGAATTAGCCGTAGAAGCAGCACGCGTCCGGGCTACTTTAGGCGAGATTTCCGATGCATGCGAAAAGATTGTCGGACGCTATAAAGCAGTAATCAGAACTATATCAGGAGTGTATTCATCAGAAAGTAAAAAGGATGCAGACTTCGCACGGGCTTGCGAACTGACCGAAGAATTTGCAAAAAAAGAAGGAAGACGCCCGCGCGTCATGATTGCCAAAATGGGACAAGACGGACATGACCGAGGCGCTAAAGTTGTTGCAACAGGATTTGCCGATTGCGGTTTCGATGTAGATATGGGACCATTATTCCAGACTCCGGAAGAAGCAGCAAGAGAAGCTGTTGAAAACGATGTAAATGCAGTGGGAGTTTCTTCCCTTGCCGCAGGACACAAAACATTAATTCCACAAATCATTGCCGAATTAAAACGTTTAGGCCGGGAAGATATACTGGTCTTTGCCGGAGGAGTCATTCCTGCACAAGACTACGACTTTTTATATCGGGCAGGCGTTCTCGCCATATTCGGGCCGGGAACATCTGTGGCTAAATCGGCATGCCAAGTAATGGAACTTCTGCTTGATAACGAGGAATAGTCCTCAATATTTATCAAAAGGAAAAGAAAACGGGAAGGACAAAATGTTTGTCTTTCCCGTTTTCTTTTCCTTTATTAAAAAAACAGAATTCAGAAAGTCCATTTCATGGCAAGGGTAGGAATACAATAAAAGCCGTCACGCGTCGCAAAATTCGTACTCAACTCCCACTCTGTTCCCACACTTAAATTCAGATTCTCATTTACATGTTTGAATTTATTCAGATTAACCCAGAACTGAGGTTCACTCAAGAATATCAGAGAATGTTGCTGCCCTTTCACATCCGAGTGCTTTTCCCTCCAAAAATCGGCAAAACCGCTAAACGAGTATCTGCCCTTACAGAAATCCCAATGCCACGTTCCTGTCAACTGAAAATTATGAGGTTTTACATTCTTTTGGATATACTTATACATTGCACTCACAGAAAACCCTCGTAAGAAATCTGCACTGTTCCAAGTATATGTCGCACCACCCAAATAAGCATTATTAATATAATTCAATCCTCCATTGTATTCTACATGAGCAGAAAAAGGGCCTCCCCAGAAATTCAGTTCCCGTCCTATCTCCCAATAAGCGGAAGCAACACCTTTATCGGTATAATCCATATCAACAAAAAAATAGGTACTTCCCCATTTATCCGCCCGGAACATTTCTACAGTAGTCGTCACCCATGGACGATCAGAAAGCGAATTATACAACGCACGCCCCAAGTCATAATGCAACTGAATATTTTGGGATTTCATAATCCCGGAGAAACAAACTCCCAAAAGAATCGACAATACAATTTTTCTCATCCAACACATATTTTATAATGAAGCCGCAAAAATAAGAAATATATAGCCACAGCCAAAACAAGAACCAAATATCTTTTTCCATGCCTCCTTTCACGTATCGGATACAATTACTAACTTTGTAAAAAATCCAGCTTTACCACTATGAAAAAATTTATCTGTTTATGTACGATAATGCTACTTTGTCTATTTACAGGCAAAGCAGAAAATCAAGAGACATTCAGTGTTCTACAAGTAAATTTATGGCATGGCAGTTCAAAAGTGCCGGGAGGTGACCAAGGGGTGACCGACCTTTTAGACCAATTAAATGCCGATATCGTTCTTTTGTGCGAAACAAGAAATGGCAACGATGCGACCCTCATACCCAAGACATTAAAAGAACTTGAGAAACGAGGGAAACATTATTATGCAGAGACTCATGGATTATCTGTATGCATCCTCAGCAAACACAAACCAGACAGCATTGTAAAAACATGCATCGTTCCGGGAGATGAAGGAAGAGCAATGCTGAAAATGACACTCCACATCGATGGAAAGCCATTCGCATTCTACTCCTGCCATCTTGATTACCGCCACTATGAATGTTATCTCCCGCGAGGCTACAGCGGAACAACATGGAAGAAAATAGACAAACCCGTCACCAATGAATCTGAAGTTTTAAACCTTAACCGCCAATCATACCGGGATGAAAGTATAAAGGCCTTCATAAAAGAAGCAGAAGAAGATATTAAAAAAGGAATGACCGTAATTCTCGGAGGCGACTTTAACGAGCCTTCCCACCTTGACTGGCAGGAAAACACCAGAAATCTTTGGGACCACAATGGAGCTGTGATTAATTGGGATTGCTCCCGGATGCTGACAAATGCAGGATTCAAAGACAGTTATCGGGAAAAACATCCCGACCCTGTATCATGTCCGGGCTTTACCTTCCCTGCAGGAAACCAAAAGGCTCAAGATGCCAAACTTGAAATACTGGCATGGGCTCCCGAAGCCGATGAACGTGACCGTATAGACTTTATTTATTATATCAGCCCTGACAAATCAGTTTCATTAACCGAAAGTTCTCTCGTAGGACCCAAAGAAACTGTTATACGCGGAGAAATCAAACCTAATACATCCAAAGATTCCATTATCACACCGGAATGTGTATGGCCAAGCGACCATAAAGGAAACTTCGTTGTTTTCAAGATTACAGATAAAAGACCGTAATGTTTCTATTTAAATGTCCCGATTCTTTCTTCAAAATATCAGGACATTTTGCTTAAAAGCATTCCATTGATATAGATCAATAAAAATAAGGTTTTGCGCAAAAAACATGTTATAAAACATGTTTTCAACAAATAATCTTCTTACCTTTGCAGTGAAATAAAAAAGACAAGAGCTCTATAAAAGATTGAAATATTGAGAATAAATAGTTTTTCAGGATTATAAAATCAGACGAAAGGCGAGCCGTGAGGTTAGCCCTAAGTATTTTAGGTAAAAAGTTTTTAGGTATTGTTTTATTAAAAGAAAGGATAACATTATGAAAAAGGTAAAAAACATTCTCAAAAGACTTGCCAACGCAGACCCTATGATTTGGGGATACGTAATGCTAAATGAAAATGCAGGCAAGAAAGTATGCTGACCGTAAGCGTCAGCTTTTAATCGCTAAGATAGGCCATAACAAGGCCTCTAATGATAAAAAAGTCGTTGTAAACCAAACAACGGCTTTTTATTTTACCGTATTGTAAGTATCTTTGCCCCATAAGCCCGGCAAACAATGACAAAATCCACACAAATAGATACCGATAACCTCGAATTTCAGAATGCATTAAAGCTCATTCAATACACAAAACAATCTGTATTTCTCACCGGTAAAGCAGGAAGCGGAAAATCTACATTCTTGAAATACATCTGTCAAACGACAAAAAAAAGATTTATCGTCCTGGCACCTACAGGTATAGCAGCCATCAATGCCGGAGGAAGTACCCTGCACAGTTTCTTCAAACTGCCTTTTCATCCTCTATTGCCGGACGACCCCAACTTCAGTCTGAGCGGAAACAGGCTGCAAAAAACCTTACGATATTCTGCCGACCATCGCAAATTAATAAAAAACATAGAACTCGTAATTATTGATGAAATATCAATGGTCCGTGCCGACATCATTGATTTCATTGATAAAGTCTTACGATATTACTCACAAAACATGCGGGAACCATTTGGAGGCAAGCAACTGCTTCTCGTAGGAGACATTTACCAGTTGGAACCCGTAATAAAGAATGATGAACGGGAAATCATCAACCGCTTTTATCCGAACCCATACTTTTTTTCAGCATATGTATTCCGCGAAATGGAACTTGTTTCCATTGAACTGAAAAAAGTTTACCGGCAATCCGATCCGATATTCATCAACATTCTTGATCGTATCCGCAACAACACAGCCGAAGCCGCCGATCTTCAACTGCTCAATACACGCTATAACTTACAGAAACCGGCAGAAACAAATGAAATGTCCATCACCTTAGCGACCCGTAGAGACACTGTAGATTTCATAAATGAAAGGAAATTAGCCGAACTTCAAGGAGAAAGCATCACACTGCACGGAGAAATTCGTGGAGAATTTCCGGAAAACAGCCTGCCTACACTAATGGAACTGACCATAAAAATCGGTGCGCAAATTATTTTCATTAAAAACGATTCAGAAAAACGCTGGGTAAACGGGACTATCGGAACCATTTCCGGAATGGATTCTGAGGGAACACTTTTTATAACAACCGAAAGCGGAAAAGAAGTCGATGTACACGCGGAAAGTTGGAGAAACCTACGCTATCACTATAATGAGAAAGAGAAAAAAATAGAAGAAGAGGAACTTGGTACATTCACTCAATATCCAATCCGACTCGCATGGGCTATCACAATTCATAAAAGTCAAGGACTTACTTTCAACAACGTTATCATTGATTTCACCGGCGGAACATTTGCAGGAGGACAAGCATACGTAGCACTCAGCCGGTGCCGGTCTCTTGACGGCATCCGGCTCAGAAAGGAAATCACACGCGGCGATATATTCATCCGCCCCGAAATACTTTCATTCGCAAAACGCTTTAACAATACACAAGCCATTGAACGGGCTATGAAACATGCTCAGGCAGATGTAGAATATGTAACGGCAGTACAAGCTTTCAACACAGGAAAATTCGACGAATGTCTCTCCGCTCTCTTCAAAGCCATTCATATGCGTTATGACATCGAAAAGCCTCTCATCATCCGCTTTATCAGAAAAAAACTACAAATCATCCAAACCTTAAAAGAAGAAAACAGGCGACTCAGGGAACTC
Organism: uncultured Bacteroides sp.; assembly: GCA_949285025.1. Lineage (GTDB taxonomy): Bacteria > Bacteroidota > Bacteroidia > Bacteroidales > Bacteroidaceae > Phocaeicola. The sequence goes on from CASDXG010000100.1 coordinate 38,003, forward strand.
ATGGCTGAACAGAAAAAAAATCTGAAGAATTATGCCCACGAATATTACCTGATGGGAAATGAATGCATCACAAAAGCCCACGACATTCGTGCAGCCATGGCCAACTATGACAAAGCAATCGCATTATATCCCGAGTACACGGACGCATGGATTCGTAAGGGCGTTACATTTTTTGATGAAGGAGACATGGGAAATGCCGAAACCTGCTTAAACAAAGCTGTCAGCATAAGTCCGATGAATTTCAAGGCCGTATACAACCGGGGAAAGTTGCGTCTGTACATAAACAACATAGAAGGAGCATTAAGCGATCTCGACAAGGCCAGCAGCATAAAACCGGAACACGCAAAAGCTCACGAATACTTTGGAGATGCTCTCGCACAGGCAGGAAAAGACATCGAAGCAGAAATACAATACCGTATTGCGGAAGAATTAAAGAAAAAGAAGACCGAATAACAAAATGTGAAAATCCCCATGTCTAAGAATCAATAAATCTATGTACTTTTGTAAAAGTAAATTTTTCTTATGATACTAAAACTCTACGATAAAGACAACAACCCTAAAGACATTCAAAAGGTTACAGACATATTAAACGACGGGGGAATCATTATTTATCCTACGGATACTATGTATGCCATCGGATGTCATGCCCTAAAAGAAAGGCCGATTGAACGCATCTGCAAAATAAAACATATCGACCCACGCAAGCATTTCTTGTCCATAATATGCTACGACTTAAGCAACATAAGCACATATGCACGAATAAACAATGCTACATTTAAACTGATGAAACGCAATCTTCCGGGGCCTTTTACTTTCATCTTAAATGCAGACAGCCGCCTACCTAAAATATTCCGGAACAGAAAAGAAGTTGGAATACGCATACCCAACAACAACATTATCCGTGAAATATGCTCTGCACTTGACGCTCCGATACTCAGTACAACACTGCCATTAGACAGAAAGGAAGACATTGAATACGTTACCGATCCGGAACTTATCGAAGAAGCTTTCGGAGAAGAAGTCGACCTTGTCATCGACGGAGGATTAGGAGGAATCGAACCTTCGACCATAATAAACTGCTGCGAAAATGAACCGGAGGTTATCCGCCAAGGAAAAGGTATATTGAAAGAATAAAACTAACTCTCTAAAACAAATAAAATTATGCCACTTACATTATTAGACATCACACAACATGTAAACATTCCCCTAATGATTGATCGCGCAATAGAATGGGGAGTCAATGCAGGGAAAGACATCATCGGGGCAGTTCTTATCTATGTTATAGGACGTTTTATCATAAAGCAAATCAACAAGCTCCTCGCAAAGTTTCTCGTACGGCGCAAACTTGAAGCCAGCGTACAGACATTTCTGAAAAGCCTTGTCAGCTTATTACTAAATCTGGTTCTGGCATTTGCCATCATCGCACGGTTAGGAGTTGAGACAACCAGCCTTGCAGCCTTGCTGGCATCTGCCGGCGTAGCTATCGGTATGGCTCTTTCCGGTAACTTGTCGAATTTCGCCGGCGGACTGATTATCCTCGTCTTCAAGCCGTTTAAAGTAGGCGATTACATTGAGACAAACGATGGTATCGGCGGAACTGTAACAGAAATCCAGATTTTCCACACCATCATTACACTGTTAGACAAACGCGTTGTCTATATCCCAAACGGAACATTGAGCAGCAATCCCATCACAAATTATAACAGACAGGAAACACGTCGGGCAGAATGGGTGTTCGGAGTAGAGTATGGAGAAGACTATGAACGGGTAAAGGCGGTATTGGAAAGAATTATGCAAAACGACAAACGCATTCTAAAGACACCGGAACCGTTTATAGCATTAGGCGCACTGTCGGCAAGTAGCGTAGATATTAAAGTCCGGGCATGGACAAAGACCTCTGATTACTGGGATGTGTATTTCGATATGAACAAGACTGTTTACGAAACATTCAATAAAGAAGGAATCGGTTTCCCCTTCCCACAACTTACAATACACAAGGCAAACGATTGATTTTCTTACCGTAATCATAAAAAAATAGCCCGGAAAAACATCCATTTCCGGGCTATTTTTTCATAAATCTTATTTACGTTCAGTCTTCAAACGCCAGGCCATTGCTTTTGCAAGTTCCCTTGCCTGCAGATAATTATCGGCCTTCATGCTCTGTTTCATCTCAACAGGATTTCCGATGACCTCGAATTTCAGTTTCTCCGAATACTCTGCAATCTTCTTCACAGCAGCACTTGCCCATGTATACGAGCCGAAATACCCCATGATACGATTCTTCACATCTCGTGCCGCAACCTTACTTAAAAGCGATTCCATTTCAGGATATAAATTCATATTATAAGTGGTACATCCCACAATCAAGCCTTTATATTTAAATATATCGGCCAAAATATATGAATGGTGCGTATGAGAGACATTGTGCATTATAATATTCCGGATTCCCTGAACGCTTAATTCCTCTGCTATTACTTCAGCAAGTTCCTCCGTATTGCCATACATGGTACCGAAAGCTATAACAACACCTTCCTCCCCCTCGTAACGACTTAATTTATCATACATCTCTATCACACGGGGTATTTCAGCCTCCCACACCGGACCATGCGTGGAACAAATCATTTTTATCGGCAAACCGCCGCATTTCTGTAAAGCCTTTTGCACCGGATTGCCGAATTTTCCTACAATATTGGCATAATAACGACGCATTTCATCCCAATAGATATCCGTATTGATAAAGCGGTCTACACAGCCGCCGTTCAATGCTCCAAAACAACCGAAAGCATCGCCCGAGAACAAAATTCCACTTGTCTCGTCAAATGTAACCATCGTTTCCGGCCAATGTACCATCGGGATAAGATAAAAACGCAGATTATGGTGCCCAAGGTTCAGGAAATCTCCTTCGCCAACAACGTAGCGTTCTCCTGTCACTCCGTAATACCCCTCAACCATCTCGAACGTTTTTTTATTCCCCACCAATACAATCTCAGGATAATATTGTTTTATCAAAGCAATAGAGCCGGAATGATCCGGTTCCATATGATTAATAATCAGATAATTTATCTTACGGTCGCCGATAATACTGCGTATTTTCTTCAGATAAACTTCAAAGAATGCGACATCAACCGTATCGATCAATGCCACCATTTCATCGTCTGCTATCAGATAAGAATTATAAGAAACCCCGTAAGGCAACGGCCAAAGATTCTCAAACAAGGCCTTCGTCCGGTCGTTCACCCCTACATAATATACATTCTCCTTCAGTTCCATTGTGCAATATTTATTTATGATTCAAGCTAATTCTCCTTATAATATTTTCCCTGCCACGTGTCTCGTTCATGTAAACGCAGTTTTAAGCGCTCTGTAAACTCATAATTTTTTATTCCCCAATCGGGACCTATTAACAAATCCTTAGGCGACTGAGAGACGAAACGTTCCAGTACGATATCAGGACGAAGGCGTTCCACATAATCAATTACAACGTCTACATACTCATCCACTCCATATAGATGAAACATTTCAGGATTTTGTTTATAGTCAAACGCCATACGCGTACCTTTAATAAGCTGCAGTTGATGCAACTTTAACGTCACAAGAGGCAAGTCAGATATCAACGTTGTCTGACGCATCAGTTCTTCATGATTTTCTCCCGGTAAACCTAAGATAACATGCCCTCCCGTACGTATTCCACGATTAGCCACCCGCGCAAATGCATCCTGCGTACAGGCAAATGTATGTCCACGATTAATTCTTTGCAGTGTTTTATCGTTTGCACTCTCTATCCCGAACTCAACAAGCAGAAAAGTTTTTCCGTTTAATTCTTCCAGATAATCCAATAATTCATCCGATACACAATCCGGACGTGTCCCTATGATAATACCTACAATCTTATCAACCGACAATGCTTCCTCATACATACGCCGCAGTTCCTCAACCTTTGCATAAGTATTTGTATAAGCCTGAAAGTAGGCAAGATAACGCATTTCCGGATACTTACGTGAAAAAAACGTCTTCCCATCTTCCAACTGACAGGATATACTTTTTTCCATATGGCAATAAGCGGGATTGAAAGTTTGATTATTACAATAAGTACAACCTCCAAAACCTTTTGTCCCATTCCGATTAGGGCATGTAAAGCCCGCATTTATGGAAATTTTTTGTACCTTGAATGAAAATTCTTTCGACAAAAAGGTTGAAAAATCGTTATATCGTATATCTTTAACCATCATCTGCTTTTTCAGTATACAAAGATATGTGATTTTCATGAAACGAACAAAACAACAATTCTTTCCCGCCAATTATAAAAAAAATGCCCCGACGTTTAAATAAAAACATCGGGACATCCTTTATCGGTTTATCAGCTGTTTCTTACCAAATATCAACGCGTTTCTCCGGAGCAATATACATTGAATCGTCCGATGTAATGCCGAACGCATCGTACCATGCCTGAATTTGAGGAAGCGCGCCGTTTACTCTCCATCTACTCAACGAATGCGGGTCAGACTTCGTACGGGACCGAATTTCCTCATCACGGATATTCCCGGCCCATACCGTCGCATAAGACAGGAAGAAACGCTGTTCCGGAGTAAATCCGTCAACGACGCCCAACGGAGCATCTTTCGTTGCGTTTTGAAAGGCCAGATAAGCCACTTTCAATCCGCCATGGTCAGCAATATTCTCACCCAACGTCAAAGCCCCGTTAGCTTTCAGGCCGGGAAGCACTTCGATTCCGTTAAAGAAATCTTCCATCACTTTCGTGCGGGAAGTGAAACGTTCCGCATCTTCCGGAGACCACCAGTCGGTCAGGTTTCCATTCTTATCGAACTGCCGACCCTGATCATCAAATCCATGAGTCATTTCATGACCAATCACCACTCCAATCGCACCATAATTACAAGCATCATCCGCATTCATATCGAAAAATGGATATTGCAGGATTCCGGCAGGGAAGCATATCTCGTTCGTAGAAGGATTATAATATGCGTTTACCGTCTGAGGGGTCATCAGCCATTCCTCCTTGTCAACCGGCTTGCCTAAACGGCTATACATATCAGTCAACACCCATTTATTGGCGCGACAAACGTTCGCCCAGTAAGAATCTTTCTTGATTTCCAAAGATGAATAATCTTTCCACTTATCTGGATAGCCTACTTTTACGTGGAAAGCAGCAAGTTTTTCCATTGCTTTCACTTTCGTACTGTCATTCATCCACGTCTGTGCCTGAATACGTTCGCCCAAAGCCGTCTGCAGATTCTTCACCAGACTTACCATTCTTTCCTTTGCTGCTGCCGGGAAATATTTTTCCACATACATCTGTCCGACAGCCTCTCCTAACATGTTATCAACAGCATTTACCGCACGTTTCCAACGAGGTTGATTCTCCTGACGCCCGGAAAGTACCTTACCATAGAAATCAAAACGTGCAGCAATGAAATCATCACTCAAATAATTCGCAGCAGCATCCAGCAAATTATACTGCATATAAGCAACATGTTTCGATACAGGAAGCGTATTAATCAGTCTGTCTACTTCTTTTATCGGTTCTATCTGACCAACATTCAACTCATCGACAGAAGAAATACCCAATCCTTTCAAATAAGCCTCCCAGTCTATCCCCTGAAATGTACTCTTCAACTCGGCAAAAGACATTTTATGATAATTCGCCTCCGGGTCGCGCTGCTGTACGGCATTGAACGATTCTTTCGCTATTGCCGTTTCGATTTCCATCACATCTGCCATTTTCTTTACGGCCTCATCTGCAGAAAATCCGGCATGCGTAAATAACTTTACGATATATGCTTTATAATTTTCACGAATACCTGCCGTTACGCTATCTGTATCCAGATAATATTCTTTTTCACCCAAGTTGATTCCCCCTTGGTTCAACTGGAATATATTCATCGAACTGTTTTTCGGATCGGCATAAACATAATTAGAAAAATATGTACCCACACCGGCGTTTAACAGTTCGGCAACCATCGGTATAATCTGTTTCTTGTCCGTTAACCCACCGATTTTCTCCAACTGTTCTTTTATTGGTGCAATACCTTCCTTATTAAGAGTCGTACTGTCCATTGCCATGTTATACAAATCTCCAATCTTCTGTCCCAATGTTCCCGGCTGATTCTGCCCGGATGCAAAACCTTCGATCAGTTCCTTCAATTGCTTTTGGTTATTCTCCATCAACGCTTCAAAAGTTCCATAACGAGAATACTCCGGAGTAAGCGGATGCTTTTTCATCCATCCTCCACATGCATAGCAATAGAAATCCTCTCCGGCCGTAACGGTCGGATCAAGGTTTGTCGGATCAATTCCAGCCACATTCCCCGTTCCTTGCTGTCCGGTACAACCGGTCATTGCAACCAGCATCAATGCCGTAACAGCTACATACTGTTTTGTTTTCATTTGTTCTTTATTATAAATCATTTTTCAAATCCTCTAATTCTAATGAGAATTGTTCCCATTCATTTTCATATTTTGCAAGTTCCTGTTTCAAGTTCTGATAGGTTTGAAACAAATTCATATCAGAAGCGTTTTCCGGTGTCGACATTTTCTGTTCCAACACCTGAATCTGTTCTTCCAAGTCACCTATATGCTCCTCACATTCCTCCACCTGCTTTTCTAATTTTCTTACCTTTCTATTCAGTTCTTTACGCTCTTCATACGAAAGTTTATTTTCACTGGCGGGTTCAACATTCACGTTGTTACTTACTACAGGAGAGCGGGATAACTGTAACTCCTGAAGATTCGAGAGATTCTTTTTCTCCAAGAAATCATAAATACCCCCTAAATGTTCTTTCACGATTCCCCCACAAAATTCATAAACCTTCGTTACAAGTCCGTCAAGAAATTCCCGGTCATGCGATACAACGATAACGGTTCCGTCAAATTCACGGATAGCCTCTTTCAAGACATCTTTAGAACGCATGTCTAAATGATTGGTAGGTTCATCTAATATCAGGAAATTGACCGGTTCCAATAACAATTTAATCATTGCCAAACGACTGCGCTCTCCGCCCGATAAAATCTTGACTTTTTTCTCGGAAGCTTCTCCTCCAAACATAAACGCGCCTAAAATATCCCGTATCTTCAAACGGATATCACCTTTAGCAACTCTATCAATGGTATCGAATACAGTCAGATTCTCATCCAAAAGTTGTGCCTGATTCTGTGCGAAATACCCAATTTGTACATTATGTCCGAGAGTCAATGTCCCTTCATAAGGAATTTCTCCCATAATACACTTTACAAGTGTAGACTTTCCTTCCCCGTTTTTCCCTACAAAAGCAACTTTTTCTCCCCGCGAAATCGTCAGAGTAACATCGTGAAAAACGGTGTGATTGCCATACGCTTTTCCCACCCTTTCACAAATAAGAGGATAATTACCCGAACGTACAGACACAACAAATTTCAGATGAAGCGAAGAATTATCTTCCTCATCAACCTTAATGGGAACGATTTTTTCCAGCTGTTTTATCCGGTTTTGCACCTGCACGGCTTTCGTTGCCTTGTAACGGAACCGTTCAATAAATTCCTCTGTTTCTTTAATTTCTTTTTGCTGATTCTCGAAAGCACGCAATTGCTGTTCACGACGTTCCCTCCGAAGTACCACAAAATCATCGTACTTCACCTTATAATCATATATATGTCCACAAGAAATCTCGATAGTCCGATTTGTCACACTATTAATAAAAGCCCTATCGTGACTTACTAAAACAACGGCACCCGGAACATTCTTTAAAAAAGTTTCCAGCCATTGGATGCTCTCTATATCCAGATGATTCGTTGGCTCGTCCAGCAATAAAACATCAGGATGCCGTAGCAATAGCTTAGCCAACTCAATACGCATCCTCCATCCTCCACTAAATTCCGATGTGGGACGCTCGAAGTCAGAACGATTGAATCCTAATCCTATCAGCGTACGTTCTATCTCTGCTTTATAATTACCCCCACCCATCATCAGGTAGCGCTCATTCGTATGCGTAAAACGTTCTATCAGCTCATGGTAACTTTCAGAATCATAATCCGTACGCTCCGATAGGTCCCGATGCATTTCATCCAACCGGTTTTGCAATTCGAAGATATGTTCAAAAGCCATCTCCGCCTCTGCCATTACTGTACGTGCGTCACTTAGTATCATAACTTGAGGCAGATACCCGACCGTAATGCCATGTTGTTTCGCAACAATTCCGCTTGTCGGTTTCTGTTGCCCGGCCAAAATCTTTAACATCGTTGATTTCCCTGCGCCATTTTTCCCAACCAAAGCAATCCGATCTTTCTTATTAATTACAAATGAAACATCTTCAAATAAAGGTGTTACCCCGAACTCGACCTTCAGATTCTCTACAGAAATCATATCTATGCACTTATCTTACAAAATTCCAACAAAGATATAATATTTATTCAGAATCAGACTTACGCCTATTTTACCGCTTGCTAAAATAGGCATAAGTCTGATTCTGTTTAAAAGCCGGAAATTCTTTTATCCCTTTATTCCGTATAACGTTCAATTGTCTGCTCGCGATCAGGACCAACAGAAACAATCTTTATCGGAGTTTCGAGTTGTTCTTCAAGGAATGATATATATGCATTAAACTCTTCAGGGAATTCATCTTCACTTGTCATGCCGGTCATATCCGTTTTCCATCCCGGCAGTTCAACGTAAACAGGCTCAATACCTTCGGTTATATCGAATGGAAAGTAATCAATAACCTCATTCCCCACTTTATACCCGACACATGCTTTTACAACATCGAAATCATCCAACACATCACTCTTCATCAATATTAATTTAGTCACCCCGTTTATCATTATAGAATACCGCAAAGCAACCAAATCAATCCATCCGCATCGCCGCTCACGTCCTGTAACAGCGCCATATTCATGTCCTAAATCGCTGATTCTTTTCCCCGTCTCATCAAACAGTTCTGTCGGGAACGGACCGGAACCGACACGCGTACAATATGCTTTCATAATGCCATATACTTCACCGATTTTATTCGGTCCCAAACCCAATCCGGTACAAGCTCCTGCACAAATTGTATTGGAAGACGTCACATAAGGATATGAGCCAAAATCTATATCAAGCATAGTACCCTGTGCCCCTTCGCATAAAACACTTTTACCTTCCTTCAGCAAATTATTAATTTCATGCTCACTATCAACCAGATGGAACTTACGCAAATATTCAATTCCCTCCATCCATTGACGTTCCAACTCTGTTATATCATAATCATAATTGAGACTCTTCAGGATTTGTTCGTGACGGGCTTTGGCTGCTGCGTATTTCTTTTCAAAATCACATAGAATATCTCCTACCCGCAATCCGTTACGACTTACCTTATCGGTATAAGTAGGTCCGATGCCTTTCCCTGTTGTTCCTACTTTGGAATCACCTTTCGCTGCTTCGTATGCCGCATCAAGAATACGATGAGTAGGCAAAATCAAATGGGCTTTCTTTGAAATATGCAAACGTTCCTTCAAAGGATGTCCACTTGCTTCGAGGGCTTCAGCCTCTGCCTTAAACAAGGCCGGATCTAAAACAACCCCATTCCCTATAATATTAATCTTATTCCCTTGAAATATTCCTGAAGGGATTGAACGAAGGACATATTTTTGTCCTTCAAATTCAAGGGTATGACCGGCATTAGGACCGCCCTGAAAACGGGCAACGACATCGTAACGAGGAGTCAGGACATCAACGACTTTTCCTTTCCCTTCATCACCCCATTGTAAACCTAACAAGACATCTACTTTCATTATTATTCAATTTTAATATTAATCTTATTTTGTTTTTTTACTTTTCATTCTCATACATTTACTGCAAATTCCGTAAATGTAAAGCGAATAATGCAAAGCATGAAATGCACGTAACTTTGTCTGCGCGACAGCACGTTTCAGTTTTTCATCCTCAAATTCCGAAACCTTACCACATGAAGTGCAAATCAAATGATGATGAGTACCGTTATTATATGAACGCTCATACTGAGAAGTATTTCCAAACTGGTGCTTTATGACCAGACCGGCATCGGCTAATAGAATAATTGTATTATATAACGTAGCACGACTTACCCTGAATTTTTCTTTCTCCGCCATGTAATAATACAATTTATCTATATCAAAATGGCCCTTAATAGAGTAAATTGTATCAAGTATGGCAAAACGTTCAGGGGTCTTCCGATGCCCGTTTTTCTGCAAATATTCGGTAAGAACCTGTTTAACCTTATCTTTTATATCTTCTTCCATCCCGATTGTTCATTCGATTTTCAAAGTTAATCTTTTTCATTCAATTCGGGAAATTATGCCTAATATTCTATTCCATTTTTTATTGCATCGGCCAAAGATACAAGTTCCGGTTTCCCTGAATTATATAAAAGAGCAAGCGTCTTGATTGTTTTTTCCTTATTTTCCCTACTTTGAACAGCATATTTCTGCAACGCACCAACTGCAGCCTTCCGTACCGAAAGAGGTCCGTTTTCTATTGCCGCAATCGTCTGATCTAAAAATTCCGCTTCTGCCTGTTCATTTAAAGCATATCCCTTCATACATAACCGTGCCATCAGCAAGAATCCACACAGTTGAAACAACTCACGTTCGTCTGCCATCCAACAAAAGACGACCTCTGAAGCATAGGGAAGATACTGAAACAAATTCATGACTGTATATTCGGCAAGTTCCGGATAACGCATATCTTCAATCCAGATCTCGGCAAGTTCCGGATAAAACGTTTCAACCGGCTGCAACAAACCTGCCATAATTTTACACTCCCGCACATTTTCTTTCCAAAGAGTCTGTGCCAAATCATGATCCGGTTTATAAGCCGCAGCAATCTCTTTTATGCGCGGGTATTCTATTCCAAAATTCAATTTATACTCTAACCCTTTCTCACGCATACTCTGCGACACTACACCATTCATATAAAGACGGCATTTCGCCTTTATTTCTTTTATCGTTTCACGCACGTTATCTGCCATACTTTTTCACAAATTTGAATAATCCCGACTATAACGAAGCATCTGCTCTACATAACCTTCTTCGTAAGAAATCCTCACATCCGTTATGTTTCCAGACGCATCTGTTTCCGGAGTATAAACCGGATTAACAAATCCTTTATAAGGAGCGATATGCAGCTTTCGGTAACGTTCCAATATTTCCGCATGCAGAACCGGGTCTACATTTACAGCATACTGCTCCACCATTGAACGAGCGGCCTCAAAATCGCCCTCACTTTTTATGCGTTGAATCTCTGCCAGCAAACGTCCGAATAACAATTGCAAACGTGCATAATCGTTTATACGAACAAATGTTTTTCCATCGCGTTTCACCAGTTCAACGATATGATCATACTGTCCTTGTGCCAAGCACCAGCGAGCAATCAGCTGACGATTATGCATATGAGCTTCCTCAATGGCACATCCCGGTTCAATACGCACGAGTTGCGTTAACAGGCCATTCATCATATATGTATAATATTCAGCCTTATAGGCTTCTTTATCAGGAAGAAGTCCTAAATCTACCATCTTATTGTCCGCCAAGTAATACAGGCCGAACAAATCCGCTCTCGCCTCCTCTATAGTAGCTCCGTATGCTTTCAGCGCATCCGGATCGGTCCCTTGCAATAGTTTTCCGGAGCCATGCCCCAGACATTCATGTAAATCGGTATGTAATACTCCTGTCAGATCCGCATACTTCTCCAACAGTTCCTTTTCCTCTTCCCCATACACGAACTCCTCTCTGAAACCATTCCCTTTTGAGGCCTTATTATAAGCATCGGTAAGATTCCCTATAGTCACCGACTTTGAGCCGTGCATGCTGCGAATCCAATTCGAGTTTGGCAGATTAATACCGATTGCTGTAGACGGATATAAATCGCCGCCTAACATTGCTGCTGTAATAACTTTAGCCGAGACACCTTTTACTGTTTCCTTTTTAAAACGTTTATCCACAGGAGAGTTGTCCTCAAACCACTGCGCATGACGGCTGATTGTTTCCGTTCGCACGGTCGCTTTCACATCCTTAAAATTGACTATCGATTCCCAACTGGCTTTCATACCCAAAGGATCACCATAAGTTTCGATGAAACCATTCACGAAATCAACAAAAGAAGACGTATCCTTAAGCCATGCGATAGAATATTCGTCGAAGATTTTCAAATCGCCGCTTTTATAATACGCCATCAACAATCGAATCACATTACGTTGCTGTTCGTTTTCTGCAACCGCCTCCGCTTTATCCAACCAATACACGATTTTCTCTATCGCCGCAGAATACATTCCGTCAATCTTCCATATCTGCTCTCTCACCACGCCCGATTCCTTTACCAAACGACTGTTCAGTCCATACATTACCGGCTCCGGATCATCTGCATTTTTCATTGCAGCATAAAAAGCCTCAGCCTCTTTTTGCGTCACTCCATCATAATAATTTGCAGCTGATGTCTGCACAAGATCTTCGCCATCGGTCTGATTTACACGCTTTGGATAAAGAGAGGCATCAAAAATAACAGGGAATAATTCCGCAATCATTTCATCGGCCGTTTCATTTTTCCGCAAAGGGAGAAAGGAAACATCAAGATCTTTTAGTGCATTTTCCAGAAAGTTTTGAGAAAATTCCGGCGTAAATTTATCACACGAATAATGGTGATAAATTCCGTTTGCGAACCATACTCTCTTCAAATATACCTCGAAAGCACGAAATTCATCGGTATCACGTTCTCCATTAAAATGCAGATAAACCGCTTCAAGCAGGCGCCGTATCCGCAAATTATATTTCCCGTTCTGATCAAACAAAATATCCCTGCCTTCCAAAGCTGCCTGAGACAAATAGTAAACCAGCGCTTTCCGGGATATGGAAAGCGAATCGAAACCGGGAACATCGTAGCGCAATATCTCTAAATCGGCAAACCAGTCTACACTATACATGAAATTCTTTTCTTCTCCCATAGCGTTATTTCTTCACCTGGACCTTCCGGCTTTACACAAATTCACCACAAAAATCATGAACATACGTCATAACCTTTGTGGTGAATTTCTATAATTATTTATGTTCTAACCTACGCTTCCTGTATCCTCTCGGCGTTTCTCCTACATTTTTATAGAATGCAGCATAAAAAGACTGACGGTTCGCAAATCCCACCATCGCACTGATTTCCTCCACATTCTTCTCTATATAACGCTTATCTATCAATAAGTGAAGCGCATCTTTTATGCGATATTCATTTACCAGGCTTGAATAATTTATGCCAAAACGCGAATTAATCACCGCTGAAAGGTAACGCGTATTCGTATTCAAGTCTTTTGCCAAATCTTTCGCCGAGTAATTCGGATCTCTATATTTCTTCTGAAATACTACAACATTCATGATCTTATCATACAATTCATCTGCCAATTCCGCACGAATCATGTCACGATAAGCCGCATTTTGTATCTTACGCTCCCGTAAATTATACGGTCTTTTCTCTTTTATTTGAGCCTCTTCGTCACTTAATACAACTCCATTTTGCTTCATTGATCGCTGATAATCTTAGGTTTTTTCTTTATTACTTTTAAGTAGCAACGCAAAATTAAAACAAAAATTCCACATCTAAATGAATTTAATACATAAAAATCTTTCAAAACAACTACTTTTGACATAACTCAATTGCGTATATTTGCACCAATCTCATAAGATATGAAGGAACAATTACTCGATGTCTTGAAATTGTATTTCGGTTATAACTCTTTCCGTCCGTTACAGGAAGCCGTCATTACAAGCATTCTCCAGAAGAAAGACACGCTGGCACTGATGCCCACAGGCGGAGGAAAATCAATTTGTTACCAAATACCTGCTTTGATGATGGAGGGTACGGCTGTCATAGTGTCACCGCTAATCTCTCTTATGAAAGACCAAGTGGAATCACTTCAGGCTAACGGTATTGCCGCTCAAGCACTAAATAGTTCTAATGACGAAACCACGAATGCCAGTTTACGTTTCCAATGCCAACAAGGAAAGATAAAGCTCCTTTACATATCTCCAGAGCGTTTATTATCAGAAATCCCGTTTCTTCTGCAAGACATCAAAATATCTTTATTCGCTATTGATGAAGCACATTGCATATCGCAATGGGGACACGATTTCCGTCCCGAATATACCCAACTGAATGTTTTGCGCGAACGTTTCCCCGATATTCCCATCATCGCATTGACAGCTACGGCCGATAAAATTACGCAACAAGACATCCTGAAACAATTACATATGCGTAATCCTCAAATATTCATATCTTCTTTCGACAGGCCTAATTTAAGTCTGACTGTGAAACGGGGCCTCCGACAAGAAAAGAAACTACGCACCATTCTTCAATTCATCCATCGACACGACAAAGAATGCGGAATCATTTACTGCATGAGCCGTTCCATTTCAGAAAAGCTTACGAACATATTACAGAATCATGGTATCAATGCCGCAGCATATCATGCCGGATTGCGAAATAAAGAACGTGAAAAGGCTCAAGAAGACTTTGTCAAAGACCGCATACAAGTGATGTGTGCAACCGTAGCTTTCGGGATGGGTATTGATAAACCTAACGTAAGATGGATAATTCACTATAATCTGCCCAAAAGTATTGAAAGCTTTTACCAGGAAATCGGACGTGCAGGAAGAGACGGATTGCCTGGAGAAACGCTGCTGTTTTATTCGTTTTCCGACATTATCCTACTGACAAAACTTGCATCTCAAAGCAATCAGCAAAAGCTAAATATGGAGAAACTACACCGGATGCAACAATACGCTGAAGCCGATATTTGCCGACGGCGTATCTTAATGAATTACTTCGGTGAAGCAATGGAAGAAGATTGTCATAACTGTGATGTCTGCAAAAACCCGCCGAAACGCTTCGATGGTACTATCATTGTTCAGAAGGCCTTAAGTGCAATTGCCCGCACGAACGAACAAACAGATATACAGACTTTAATTGAAATACTGCGAGGAAGTGCAGGAGAAAATATCATCAAAAACGGATATGACAAGCTGAAAACATACGGTGCAGGAAGAGAAATCCCCACATCTGATTGGAAAGATTATTTACTGCAAATGCGTAATTTAGGATACTTTGAGATTGCATACAATGAAAACAACCGGTTAAAATTAACTGATTCAGGACGAAAAGTATTATTCGGACAGGCACAAGCCGTATTAGTCGTGACCAAACATCCTTCCAAGAAGGAGAATATACCCCCAAAGACATACAGTAAAACAACAGACATACAAACAAATAGTTTCATATCGCCCCTCTCCACCAAAGAAGACGTAACATTATTTGAGAGACTCCGTCTCTTAAGAAAGGAATTGGCAGAGCGGCAAAAAATCCCTCCCTACATTATTTTGTCAGACAAATGCCTGCATCAAATAACCGCCATTAAACCGAAAACAATAGAAGCTTTCGGACAAATCAGCGGAATAGGAGAATACAAAAAAGAAAAATATGGAAAAGAATTCATCGATATCATCCGAAAATTCACAACAAATTAATTGCAGGCTTTCAATTGCTCAAGCAGTCTGCCACGGGGAATTCCCAACGCAATAGCTTGCTCGTATGCTATTTTTGCCTTCTCTTTTTTATCCATTTCCAAATAAATGTCACCCAACATCACATGACATTCCGCATCTTTGTCATCCAATTTCAACGCCCCTTCCAGATCAAGCAATGCCGCCTCCTTATTTCCCTGCCCAAATTCTAAATTAGCCCGCATCTTCAATAATGAGGCATCCTCCGGGTTATTGTTTATCAACAGGTTCAGTCCGTCGCGAGCGGCCTGGATATTGCCTTCTTTTTCATCCAGCATTACTACTCCTAAACGAGCGGCCTTATTATTCATGTCTTCAGACAGCAGTACATTATAATCAATCCGTGCTTCATCGAAATTCCTTCGTTTCATTGAAATATACGCACGAAACAAGCGGGCGTCCTTATTTTTCGGCAGCAAGTCTATTACTGCGCAATAATCGACATATGCTTTATCCAACAAATTTTTCTCCATATAAAGCGAAGCCCGGTTCAGTAAAATCGCCGTAGCATAAGGAGTTATATTCAAAGCCAACGTATAAGCCTCTATCGCCTCATCTATTTTTCCCTGCCGTTTCAGCACGGTACCCAAATTAGAAAACAACAATGCATTACGGGCATTCGACGGGTCCATCTTTAAAGCCTTGCGAAAAAGTTGCTCAGCCTGAGACAGACTATCTTTAAAAGTATAGTCCATCGCTTTTTCCACAACCTCATTATACGATTGTGCTTTCCCAATCATTATCGCCGACAAACAAACAATGAACAAAAAAAAACGTTTCATGACAACTTACACCTCCCGATCTGTCTCTCCTAATTTAACCGTACAAAAATAACACAATAAAACGCGTCTGCTTGCCGTATTAAAAACTTTTTGTAAGTTTGAACAATCATTTATCAAAAAGGGGACAAATAATGAAAAAAGAAAAGGCCATCTTTGCCTGCGGATGTTTTTGGGGAGCACAATATCAATTCGAGCGGGCTAAAGGAGTTATTTCAACCACCGTAGGTTACATCGGCGGGAATAAAGAGAATCCGACTTATGAAGAGGTAAAAAAGCAAACAACCGGACATGCAGAAGCCACGATGATAGAGTATAATGCCGAACAGACTTCTTTTACCGAACTATGCAAATTGTTTTTTGAAATTCATGATCCGGGCCAAACCGACGGGCAAGGGCCCGACATAGGAACGCAATATCGCAGCGAGATATTCTATTTAAACGATGAACAAAAGATGCAGGCAGAAACGGTTATCGAACTTCTTCGCACGAAAGGATATGCTGTGCATACCAAACTTACCCCAGCCTCTACATTCTGGAAAGCCGAAACATATCATCAATATTACTACGACAAGCAAGGCGGAGAACCATATTGTCACATAAGAATCAAGAAGTTTTAATAAAAACATCCCGTTCTTTTTCAGAAAACCTGCTAAAAGAACGGGATGTTTATTACGGGAAATTAAGCTGTCACGCCTTTTCAATATAATCAACTATCCAGGCACCTACTTCTTTTGTCCCATATTTTGCTCCGCCTTCTACCTGAATCTCCGGTGTACGCACTCCGGCATCCAACGATGCATCTACTGCCTTACGTATTAACGCACCCTCTTCCTTGCAATTAAAATATTCGAACAACATTGCAACAGACAGAATCTGCGCCAAAGGATTTGCAATATTCAACCCTTTAGCCTGCGGCCATGAGCCATGTATCGGTTCGAACACAGGGGTACTTTCACCCGTAGAAGCAGAAGGGAGCAAGCCCATTGAACCGCTTATACAAGAGCCTTCATCAGTCAGAATATCGCCAAACGTATTTTCGGTTACCATTACATCAAAAAATGTAGGTTCCTGAATCATACGCATCGCAGCATTATCCACATACATATAATCGGTCACGACTTCAGGATAAGAGGCTGCCATTTCCTGAGCAATCTGCCGCCACAAACGGGAAGACGCCAGAACATTCGCCTTATCGACCACCGTAAGATGCTTGCGACGCTTCATTGCGTATTCAAAACCAACCTTTAAAATCCGCTCTATCTCAGGACGAGTATACATGTTCGTATCATAAGCTTTCTCATTATCCTGATACTTTTCACCAAAATACATTCCTCCTGTCAATTCACGAATGCAAAGGAAATCGGCTCCATCTACCAATTCAACACGTAAAGGAGATTTATGCAACAAACATTTGAACGTCTGCACCGGACGAATATTCGCATACAATCCTAACTTCTTTCGCATTGCCAGTAATCCTTGTTCCGGACGGACTTTGGCCGTAGGATCATTATCGAATTTCGGATCTCCAACAGCCGAGAACAAAACCGCATCGGCATTCTTACAAATTTCATAAGTAACATCAGGAAACGGATCTCCCACTTTGTCTATGGCATCCGCCCCGCACAAGGCATACTGATAGTTTACCTTATGACCGAATTTACGACAAACCGCGGTCATCACATCAACACCCTGAACCGAAATCTCCGGTCCGATACCATCTCCGGCCAATACTGCTATTTTAAATTCCATAAGATACTTTATTTATTAATGATTCATTTTTTCCCTTTAATCTGTTTTTTTAACTACCGAACGCAAAAATCTATCCCCATATATACAGCTGTAAAGCATACTGTCATAAAAAGATTAACCAACAGGTTGCCATCTTTCCAATCATCGCCTAATACAAAATTCCGAAGATATATATTTAAGGCAAACAACAAAACAAATGCAATCGCACTACGTTTCAACATATCTCTAAGTTATTTTTCTGTCCGTTTCACATTTATTCTTTTTCAATGATGTTCAACATCTTAATCGTTGCCTTAATTGCAGCCTCTGTCTGGTCAGCGTCCAATCCACGTGTCCGGAACTCACGCCCTTCATACTCCCATGTTATAACGGTATGCACAAAAGCATCAGTACGTCCTCCCGGCGGAATCGTTACTGCATAATTCAATAAACGTGGAAACTCCCGTTTCAAAAGACCCTTATAAATCTTACGCAATGCACGCACAAAGGCATCATACTGACCATCTCCCGAAGAACTTTCCTGATAAGTTTTCTTGTTAATTTCAATGTTCAACGTAGCCATCGGTTTCAGCCCTTTTGCCAACGTAACGAAATAACTCAACAGTTTCACCTTTTCTTCTTCACCATCATGCTTCAGTACATCAGAAATAATATAAGGCAGATCCTCTTGTGTGACTAATTCTTTCCTGTCTCCCAGTTCGATAATACGCTCGGTGACTTTCTTCATCGACTCCTCATCAAGCTCAAGTCCCAACCCTTCCAGATTCTTCCGTATATTAGCTTTTCCCGAATTTTTCCCTAATGCATACTCACGCACACGTCCAAAACGTTCAGGAAGCAACTCATTGCAATACAAATTGTTTTTATTATCACCATCGGCATGCACTCCGGCCACCTGCGTAAATACGCTGTCGCCCACAATCGGTTTATTTGCAGGAATCGTCACTCCCGAATAAGACTCTACAACCCGGCTTACATCATTCAACCGACTTTCATCTATATTTGTTATCGCATGAAAATGATCTTTCAGAATCGCCTGTACACTTGCCAGTGGAGCATTCCCCGCACGTTCTCCCAAACCATTTATCGTTGTGTGAAGTCCTTTTACACCACTGAGCACGGCTGCCAGGACATTGCTTACAGCCAAATCATAATCGTTATGAGCGTGAAAATCAAAATGCAAATCAGGATAACGCTTTTTCATTTTCCTCATAAACTCAATAACCTGAAGCGGATTAAGGATACCCAATGTATCTGGTAACATAAACCGACGTATACCAGCATCTTTCAAGCCATCAATCAGCCTAAAAACATAATCAGGAGAATCTTTTATTCCATTACTCCAATCCTCAAGGTAAACATTCACATCCATATCAAGGGAGTGAGCATATTCCACTACCCCCCGTATATCGTACAAATGTTCCTGCAATGTCTTATGAAGTTGGAACAGGCAATGCCTTTCAGAACCTTTTGTCAACAAATTAATTACCCGGCAACCTGCCTTATGAATCCAATCGACAGAAATTTTCCCGTCAACAAAACCCAGCACTTCTACTTGTGACAAAAGATTCCGACGCGCAGCCCATTCGCATATCATGCGCACAGCCTTGAATTCTCCCTCTGACACACGAGCTGAAGCAACCTCAATACGGTCCACCTTCAAATCCTCAAGCAATAAACGGGCTATCATTAATTTCTCATGCGGAACAAATGAAACGCCACTGGTCTGCTCGCCATCACGCAGTGTCGTATCCATTATTTCTATACGAGGATGATTCTCCATTAGCGTATTTTTAATATCCTATTAATACATCACAGACGATTATTTATTCTTCTGCTCGTAACGTTCTATTTTATCTTTATTTTTTACTAAAAAATCAATATCATCCAAGCCGTTCAACAAACAATGCTTTTTATAAGCATTTATTTCAAAATATTCAGAACGCCCTGTAGCCTTATTCAATATCGTCTGGCGGGGAAGGTCAACGACAACCTCTGTTTTCGGATCCGCATATACCGAATCGAATAACTCTTTCAAAAAAGATTCGCTGACTACAACCGGCAAGACAAAATTATTCAATTCATTATTTTTATGTATGTCCGCAAAAAAGCTCGATACAACAACCCGAAATCCATATCCGGCAATGGCCCATGCAGCATGTTCACGACTTGAACCTGATCCGAAATTTTTCCCTGCAACAAGAATCTGCCCGCTGTAAAGCGGATTATTCAACACAAAATCCTTGTTTAAAGAACCATCCGGGTTATAACGCCAATCGCGAAACAAATTATCGCCAAAGAACTTTTCCTCTCGTGTCGTTGCTTTCAGGAAACGAGCCGGAATAATCTGATCTGTATCAACATTCTCCAAAGGAAGAGGGACACACGTGCTTGTCAATATCTCAAATTTCTGTTTCATCACTTCTGATTTGCTATTGTTTAATTCACATAAATTCTCTCGGATCAGTAATAACTCCTGTTATTGCTGCTGCGGCGGCCGTAAGCGGACTGGCTAAAAGTGTACGCGAACCTGGTCCTTGACGACCTTCGAAATTCCGATTACTGGTAGACACGGCATATTCCCCTGATGGGATTTTATCATCATTCATCGCAAGACAAGCCGAACAACCCGGTTGACGAATCTCAAAACCGGCATCTTCCAATATTCTGTCCAAACCTTCATTATGAATCTGTTCTTTCACCATCCATGAGCCGGGTACCAACCATGCCGTTACATTCGCCGCTTTCTTTTTCCCTTTCACAATCGATGCAAAAGCACGAAAGTCTTCTATTCGTCCATTGGTACAAGCTCCTAAAAAGACATAATCAATTTGCTTTCCCAACAATTTCTCTCCGGCCCCGAATCCCATATAATTCATAGCCTTCGCAAAAGATGTTTTCTCCACATCGCTCATACCTTCCATCATAGGAATTGCAGCATCTATCGCCATTCCCATACCCGGATTAGTTCCGTAAGTAATCATTGGTCTGATATCTTCTGCCTCAAAACGCACCTCTTTATCAAAGACAGCATCATCTCCACTTCGCAAGGTTCTCCAATATGCCACTGCTTTATCCCATTCCTCTCCTTTAGGTGCATACTCACGTCCCTTGACATATTCGAAAGTCACTTCATCAGGAGCAATCATACCGCCACGGGCTCCCATCTCAATACTCAAGTTACATAAAGTAAGACGGCCTTCCATACTCAAACCGCGTATCGCCTCTCCTGCATATTCAACGAAATAACCGGTAGCACCACTGGTTGTCATTTTCGACATCATGTAAAGAGCCACATCTTTTGCTGTAACCCCCTTCCCCAATTTACCGTCTATTGTAATACGCATCGTCTTAGGACGTGTCTGAAGAATACATTGCGAAGCCATAACCATTTCAACTTCACTTGTCCCAATACCAAAAGCAACAGCTCCCATCGCTCCATGTGTAGAAGTATGAGAATCGCCGCAAACGATAGTCATTCCCGGCAATGTCAACCCTCGTTCCGGACCGACAACATGGATAATTCCATTTTTCTTATCCATCATTCCGAAATGGGTCAAGCCAAAATCTGCCGCATTTTTAGCCAATGTATCAACCTGTGTCTTAGATACCGGGTCGGCTATCGGTTTGTCTTGGTCATGTGTAGGCGTATTATGATCGGGCATACAATAGATACGCTCCGGACGGAAGCATTTCAACCCGCGCGCCCTTAAACCAGAAAAAGCCTGAGGGCTGGTCACTTCATGACAATAAAGACGATCAATATATAATTGTGTAGGTCCTTCTTCTATCTGTTGAACGATGTGTGCATCCCAAATTTTATCAAATAATGTATTAGCCATATCCTTTATCTTCTTCCTTTATTTTCTGAATTTATTAATACAATCAATATATGCTTCTACAGAAGCGGCAATAATATCTGTATTTGCCCCGAAACCATAATACATCTGCCCGTCATATTCTACCTGCATGTGTACTGTCCCGACATCGTCACTTCCCTTACTTATCGCCTGTATCGTAAATTCTTTTAACGTCATCTGCCGGTTAATTATCTTTTTCACGGCTTTAATAGCGGCATCTACCGGACCGTTTCCTGTAGCCGCTGCCTCGAACGACTCACCGGAGATACTCAAACCAAGACTGGCTACCGAACGCACGCCCACACCGCTTGTCACTTGCAAATATTCCAATTTGATATGATGATTCACATTTCTGTCTGCTCCGGCCAAGACCAATATATCATCATCCGTAATATCTTTCTTCTTGTCGGCAAGTTTCAGGAAGTCTTCGTAGACCTTATCCAACTTCTCTTGATTCATTTCCACTCCTAAAATATGTAAACGATGTTTCAATGCTGCACGCCCACTGCGAGCCGTCAGAACGATTGCATTATCATCAATGCCAACATCTTTCGGATTGATAATCTCGTATGTTTGCACATTCTTCAGTACACCATCCTGATGTATGCCCGAAGAATGAGCGAAAGCATTACGGCCGACAATCGCTTTATTAGGCTGAACCGGCATATTCATCAGACTTGAGACCATACGGCTTGTGGGATAAATTTTCTGAGTATTGATATTCGTATCAATATTAATATTATGATGACAACGCAAAATCATAGCAACTTCTTCAAGAGAAGTATTACCAGCCCGCTCACCAATCCCATTAATTGTCACTTCTACCTGACGTGCACCACTCAATACTCCGGCCATCGTATTGGCAGTAGCCATCCCCAAGTCATTATGACAATGCGTTGAAATGATGGCTTTGTCAATACCGTCCACATGCTCCATCAGATATTTGATTTTTTCTCCATATTCAGACGGCAAACAATACCCCGTTGTGTCCGGGATATTCACAACCGTAGCTCCTGCTTTTATCACCGCTTCTACAACTCGCGCAAGATATTCATTGTCTGTACGACCGGCATCTTCCGCATAAAACTCCACATCTTCCACATAACGACGGGCATATTTTACTGCAGCAACGGCACGTTCTATAATCTCTTCACGCGTTGCATTAAATTTATATTGAATATGATAATCAGATGTCCCTATACCCGTATGAATTCTTTTATGCTTAGCATATTTCAAGGCATCAGCAGCAACATCAATATCTTTCTCCACAGCCCGGGTCAAAGCACAAATAGTCGGCCAGGTAACAGCCTTAGATATCTCAATAACAGAATTAAAATCACCAGGACTTGATACCGGGAAACCGGCCTCGATCACATCTACTCCCAATGCTTCCAACTGTTTAGCTACCTGTATCTTTTCCACTGTGTTCAACTGACAACCCGGGACCTGCTCTCCGTCACGCAACGTTGTATCGAAAATAAATAATCTCTCACTCATTTTTCCACTTTTATCATTACAATATAACTAAAAAAAGCCTTTCACACAGGGAAGTGAGAAAGGCTTTACATCAATATCTCCAAATATTATATACGCGATTCTCTTCCCCATTGGTCAACCCAATAGAATAATCGAACCACATAGCAACAAATATATAAACAAATCTTTCATATATATCTTTTACTTTTTCGAGTTGCAAAGTTATAGATAGTTCTGGAAATTCCAAATAAAATGATAGATTTTTATCTTTATTCACATCAAAACCATAGCTAAAACAAGATAAAAGGAACATATTTTATAAAATAGAATATGCCTGTCATTCGGTTACCTCGATGAGATCATACAGTTCATAAAGCGCCACTCCACCGACTGATGCCGCCATCCCCTTCCCCTCCCCTTTAGGAGGGAAAACAACAATCCCGCCGTAAGAAAGAACATTCCTCACGGCGGGATCTCAAAACGGCAACTCCCTA
>CASDXG010000101.1 GCA_949285025.1 uncultured Bacteroides sp.
GGGCGTATCCTAAGAATGCCGGAACAGAAACATTATCCGAAAGAACAACTTAATATCGGTTATGTATATACGGATATTGCAAAAGATAAAATTCAGATTGTCACAGCCGATTCTGACTATATCTTGAAAAATACGATTACAGCATGCAGACGCGAACACTTCCAAAACATATCTTTGCCAGCTTACTATTCGGAACGTCCGAATGCAGACCGTAATTATCTGGGACCGGACTTCAAAAAGACCTGATATGAGGTTGCCGATAAATTTTGGAAACTGGACAGAGGTGCCGGACTGTTCACTATCGCTGACTTGGCCGCGTTAAGAAACGATAATGATGAATTTACTCCGTTACCAGAAAGTAATGACGATTTAGTAAATGAAAACAGGCAACGGGTAAAGAATTCAATTCGTTTGGATGTCAAGACAATTAACGTGGAGATTCCGAAAGATGTGCATTTCCAAAATGAAGAGCAAATTTTAGAAGTAGATCAAGTTCGTTTTGCTCGTAAGGCCTCGGAAATAGACCGCGTATTTATGGCATATATAAGCGGCAAAGGGCATCAGTTTGAGAGCAAGGGAAGGACAGACAAAATAGCGAACTATTTGCTTGAAATGCTTGCAGACTATTTCGGCGTTTTCGATACTGATGCCAAGAAAGTGGTACTTTATTATGATAACAGGCCGAAATTTGACCGCTTACTGGACACGGCCTTAGAAACATACGCTCGTAAAAGAGAATATGCAAAAGCAAGAGCGGCAGCCGCCAGAGAATTAAAACAATACAACTGGGAAGTGCCGGAAGATAGAGTTTATGACAGTGAAACCAATCATATAGAATCGGCAAAAAATCATGCCTTACTGCCTTTTGTACAACTAAACGAAGCATCCAATCCCGAGAAGGAATTTGTGAAATATTTGGAAGATAATTCTCAATGGATTGACTGGTGGTATAAAAACGGAGATAAAGGGAAACAGCATTTTGCCATTGCATACGAAAAGTCTTTATTTTATGTAGATTTTGTTATCCGTATGAAGAATGGACATGTGTATCTTTTCGATACGAAAAGTGCCGGCAGTGACGTGACTGCTCCCGAGAAACATAATGCTTTGTTACAATATATCCGGAAATATTCGACAGAAGAAGTCCCCCTTTATGGAGGAGTTATCATTCAAGATGGAAGTAACTGGCTATATTCCAAACTACCGATTGAGAATACAACCGATTTGTTAAACTGGGATGCTTTTTATCCTGAAAACGCATAAAAGATTATGGATGATAAATGTAAAAAGCGTGCAACCCTTACCGGGTTGCACGCTTTTTACGTGTATGGTCTGTAAGTTTTTTACTTCACTTCTTCAAAATCCACGTCGGTCACGTTGTTGTCGTTGCCGTTGTTTTGGCTTTGGTTGCCGGCGCTTTGTTGTTGCGACTGGCTCGTCTGTTGAGCGTTTTGCGACTGTGCCTGTGCGTTATAGAGGTCTTGGGCAGCGGCTTGCAGTACG
>CASDXG010000102.1 GCA_949285025.1 uncultured Bacteroides sp.
TCAGTAATCTAGTATTCAAACCCTCAGAGGACGACAAGGTAGTGAATGTAGTATCGATTTATGGAGAGAATAATGATGTCACGATAGATAATTGCAAGGTGCATCAATATTATAATGGAGATGGGAAGACCATCACTACATCCGGCATCATCGTAGGAGGGAATTCGCAGAATGTGACAATTTCGAATAGTCAGGTAATCTTGAGTCCCGCCGCATATTACCAGCGCGGTATCAATATCTCAGAAGCAGAAAATGCAACGGTGACAGTAGACAATACCCATGTAGGAGTATCAGAGGAACCACTGCCGGATGACTATACGGAACAGCATATATCCGATTTTAAAAAACGTGTGGATACCAGAGGTATCAGCATGCATCTGAACAAAGGCAATACAGTACTGAATATTCTCAACAAAACGCTTGTTGAGGGCGTATTCTATGCGGTGAACTGGGCCGGAGCATCCGAAAAGACGACGGTTTACGTTGAGAATTCGTGTCTGGACGGTAGATGTGCGCTCAATATCAATAATGGAAATGACAACACAGTAAGAGTAGTTAATTCAATACTTAAAGGACGAAATTATTTCACGGGCCCGACTGAGAATTTTGCAGTGATTATCTATGGCTATAGATGTGCAGGAACAAATGTCTCTGTGACAGGAAACTCTGAAATTATCAGTTATAACTCCCCTCAGATGGCAACGAACTGGCAGTTTGCAGCTTCTCTACGCTCGCCAAATTGTGGATTGAATCTGAACGATGTAACTGTAATAGAGAAAAAAACGGGAGATGTGGAACCGCGGTTGTCGTTTGCCGTAGAGGATAACTATCCTGAGCAGAATACAATAACATCATCAAATGTGAAGTTTGAAGGTAAGGAGTATCTCCAGCTTTTGCCTAGGACAGTGTGGGATGGAAGTCTCAAAACCGTTCCAATGCAGACGTTATTGACAATGACTGATGACGAAACGTATCAGTATCAGGCTTATGTAATAATCCAGCCTTCAGATCTGGCTTGGGTCGCAGAGAAAGTGAACAGCGGTGACGAGGAGGCCCGCAAGATGAGTCTGTGGTTTGAACGGGATATTGACCTTGGAGGCTATAGCTGGGTGCCTATCGGGTATAATGGAGATGATGATATGAATATGGGTGAAGCGGATTATGCAGCATCACCCATGTTCAGCGGCAGCGTATTCGGCAACAGGTACACTATTAAGAATGCTGTTGTGGATGTTCAGACTACTGCAAGAGGAGTCTTTGGGCAGGTTTTCGGAGATCCCGAAGCAGAGAATCCAACTTATATTTTCGACCTGAACGCCGAAAATATCCAGCTCAAGAAGGCCGGGAAATGGTCCGGCGGTCTTTTTGGCTATATCCGGAATGTTACGGCGATATCAGGTTGCACCATTAAAGATGTCACTATTGAGACCGGGAAGAATCCGACATCATATTTCTGCGGCGGTCTTATCGGCTATGTGACAAGTACAGATGACATAACTATTGTAGACTGTGCATCAGAAAATGTAACATTCCCTGGTCCTGAGACTTGGAACTGCGGAGGTTTGATCGGGAAGATTTATGGATGCAAGGATGTTCTGATTGAAAACTGCGAGGCTTCTAGAGGTTACATGAAAAGTGCATTCTATTTGAACGGAAATATGACAGGATATCAGGGTACGTATTATATCGCCAAAGACGGATGTCAAAATTCATGGTTCATAGGAAATCTGACAAATATGGATGGTTTTAACCTAGTAATCAATAATGTGCCGGATAACAGTGAGCATTGGACAGAGTCCGATTCAAACAGCAGTGGAGAAATCCCGGTAGAAGAACTTAAGAAAGGCGCATTTTCATGGCCTTACGTAGGAGTTTTTGACGGATACTCCAATAATACTACAACTTCGACAATAACAATCGATGGAGAGAAAGTCTTTCCAGTTGAAACTTTATAAAAAAGATTAGAAGTATGAAAGCGATGTATCAAATAATATTGTCAGCAGCGGCAGCGATATTGTTGGCTGCCTCCTGCCAGCACAATGAACACCCCATGGGACTTCCCTCCGGTGAGGAGGTGAGCGTCAGCATCTCTGCGGTCCTGCCCGGTGACGGCGGGGCGGTGGTGAAGAGTGACGCGGAGCCCGGCAATGGCTCGGATGTCAACCGCTGTATTCTTGAAGTGTATCTGATAGGTGATAATGATGCGGCCAGTCTCTATGGCAAGCGCGATATAGTCAGGGTCACTGATTTGAAGGCATCTTTCGATGACTTGAATCTGATTACCGGGCAGAAGTACCGGTTCGTGCTGTGGGCAGACCATGTGGATAACCCGGGAACGGTGGAGGGTCTGGCTGCCGACAAATTCTACAACACCGATGAAACCGGCGGTCTTCAGAATGTGACGATGGTAACAGGTGGCTACGCTGGTAACAACGACCAGCGCGACGCATTTTTCTATACCGGAGAAGTGACCGTCGAGGGTCCTAAGGACTACACCCTGGATCTCAAGCGTCCCTTTGGTCAGCTCAACATCATTACCACCGATTATGGTCTGATACCAGCTGCCCCAAATGGATTATTGCCCGAACAAGTTAAACTTACTTTCGATAATATCCCTACGGGAATCAATTTGTTGACTGGACAACTCCTGGAAAACCAGACTCAGAAAGTGGAAGGAACTGCAGTTAATATCGCAGGCCTTGACGTGGC
>CASDXG010000103.1 GCA_949285025.1 uncultured Bacteroides sp.
CTTTTTGTCAAGGAAGCCTAATTGAACTGCCTCATAACCATCTTTTTCCATGGTACGGACTTGGGTAACAACACAAGGACCTGCTTCGATAACAGTGCATGGAACATTTTTACCATCAGCACTGAAAACGGATGTCATTCCAATTTTCTTTCCTAATAATCCTGGCATTTCAATTAATTTTAATCTGTTTAAACCTTAATTTCTACTTCTACACCGCTTGGTAATTCCAACTTCATCAACGCATCTACTGTCTTAGCTGTCGAACTGTAGATATCAATCAATCTCTTATAAGAAGATAATTCAAACTGTTCACGCGACTTCTTGTTAACGAATGTCGAACGGTTCACAGTAAAAATGCGCTTATGCGTTGGCAAGGGAATAGGACCACTAACAATGGCACCAGTAGCCTTTACTGTCTTTACGATCTTTTCAGCCGATTTATCAACCAAATTGTGATCGTAGGATTTCAATTTAATTCTAATTTTCTGACTCATTACTCAATATAAATTTATTAATTATAATATAACAGAGAAGCATGAGGACTAAGAGTCATTCGCTAGTCCTCATCAGCTTCATCATTATTTACACTAAATCGGTACGTCCTTTTACTTCCTCTAATACGTTCTTTGCAATAGAAGAAGATACTTGTGCGTGATGATCGTAAGTCATAGAAGATGTTGCACGACCTGAAGTAATCGTACGCAAAGCTGTTACATAGCCAAACATTTCAGCTAAAGGAACCATCGCTTTCACAATACGGGCACCTGAACGGCTTGTTTCCATTCCTTCCACTTGTCCACGACGCTTGTTCAAATCGCCGATTACGTCTCCCATATTCTCCTCCGGAGTCACAACTTCCAGCTTCATAATCGGCTCCATCAGTACCGGTCCTGCTTTTACGCAAGCATTCTTATAGGCTTGAATAGCACAAATTTCAAATGACAACTGGTCAGAGTCAACCGGATGGAATGAACCATCATGCAACACTACCTTTAATGAATCTACCGGGAAGCCGGCCAATACTCCACTTTTCATTGCAGTCTGGAAACCTTTCTGTACAGACGGGATAAACTCTTTAGGAATATTACCTCCTTTTACCTCATCGATGAACTGCAATCCGCCTTGCTTCCAATCCTCATCAACCGGTCCTACTGATACAATTATATCAGCAAATTTACCACGACCACCAGACTGTTTCTTATAAACTTCACGCAAATCTACGGTCTTCGTAATAGCCTCTTTATAATTAACCTGCGGACGTCCCTGATTACATTCAACCTTAAATTCACGTTTCAAACGATCTATAATAATATCCAGATGGAGTTCACCCATACCTGAAATCACCGTTTGACCAGTCTGTTCATCGGTTTTTACAGTAAACGTCGGATCTTCTTCTGCCAGTTTGGCCAAACCATTAGACAGTTTGTCAAGATCTTTTTGGGTTTTAGGCTCTACTGCAATTCCAATAACCGGTTCCGGGAAATCCATTGATTCAAGAACGATCGGAGCCGTCTCATCACACAAGGTATCACCGGTACGGATATCTTTAAAACCTACACCTGCACCGATATCACCTGCGCCAATCACTTCCACCGGATTTTGCTTATTCGAATGCATCTGGAACAAGCGAGATACACGTTCTTTTTTTCCAGAACGAGAATTATAAATATAAGAGCCCGACTCTATTTTTCCGGAATAAACACGGAAGAATGTCAAACGTCCTACATAAGGGTCAGTCGCAATCTTAAATGCCAATGCTGCAGTTTTTTCATCTTCGCTTGGCTTGCGGTCTTCCTCGCCACCCGTTGTCGGATTCGTTCCCACAATATTCGGGGTATCCAATGGAGAAGGAAGGAATGCACAAACATAATCCAACAAGGTCTGCACTCCTTTATTCTTAAATGAAGAACCGCATAACATCGGAACAATTTCCATTTTCAAAGTACCCGCCCGCAGCGCTTTCAAAATTTCCTCTTCGGTAATAGTTGAAGGATCATCGAAGAATTTCTCCATCAAGGATTCATCAAATTCCGCAACTTTCTCCAACATTTTATCACGCCATTCCTGAGCTTCAGAAACTAAGTTTGCAGGTATTTCTTCAACGTCATAATCTGCACCCATTGTTTCATCATGCCATAAAATAGCTTTCATCTTTATCAAGTCAACAACTCCCTTGAAATTCTCTTCAGCACCAATAGGAATCACCACCGGACAAGGATTTGCTCCCAATACATCTTTCATTTGACGAACGACTTCAAAGAAGTCTGCACCGGAACGGTCCATTTTATTCACATAACCTATACGCGGCACATTATATTTATCTGCCTGACGCCATACCGTTTCAGACTGAGGCTCTACGCCACCTACAGCACAATATGTCGCAACAGCGCCATCCAACACACGCAAAGAACGTTCTACCTCAGCAGTAAAATCCACGTGTCCCGGAGTATCAATCAAATTGATTTTATATTTATTCCCGGCATAATTCCAATATGTTGTCGTAGCAGCCGAAGTAATTGTAATACCACGTTCCTGCTCTTGCTCCATCCAGTCCATCGTAGCAGCGCCATCATGCACCTCTCCAATTTTATGAGTCAAACCAGTATAGAACAAGATACGTTCCGAAGTCGTCGTTTTACCAGCATCAATATGCGCCA
Source organism: uncultured Bacteroides sp. (assembly GCA_949285025.1). GTDB lineage: Bacteria > Bacteroidota > Bacteroidia > Bacteroidales > Bacteroidaceae > Phocaeicola. The sequence continues at coordinate 2,658 of CASDXG010000103.1, forward strand.
TAATACCGATATTACGAGTCAAATGCAAATCTTGTTTAGCCATCTTAATCTTCCTTATTAATTTAATACTTGATTAGAATCTGAAATGAGCGAAAGCACGGTTAGCCTCTGCCATTCTATGCATATCTTCTTTACGCTTAAATGCGCCACCTTGTTCATTATACGCATCCAGTATTTCGGCAGCCAATTTATCAGCCATCGTCTTTCCACCACGTTTACGAGCAAACGAAATCAAGTTCTTCATTGAGATTGATTCCTTACGCTCCGGACGAATTTCAGTAGGAACCTGGAATGTTGCACCACCAATACGACGAGATTTTACCTCTATCTGAGGAGTTACATTTTCCAAAGCTTTTTTCCATACATCTAATGCTGAAGTCTCTTCATTCGGAAGTTTTCCTTCAACAACTTTCAACGCTCCATAAAAGATTTCGTATGAGGTATTCTTTTTACCATCATACATCAGATGATTTACAAACTTCGAAACCTTTTGTTCATTAAACACGGGATCCGGAAGGATTACCCTCTTTTTAGGTTTTGCTTTTCTCATTTTGATTAAAATATTATGTTCAGTTTTGGGCTGAATTTGTTTTCTTCAATTTCTCCTCCGAGAAATTTACTCAACCTTAAAGCTTTCCAACAAACCAAAACGAATTAATAATTTTTATTTCTTACCCTTTCCTGCAGGAGCTGCCTGTCCCGGTTTCGGACGCTTAGCACCGTATTTCGAACGTCTTTGAGTACGTCCGGCAACACCGGCTGTATCTAAAGTACCACGAACGATGTGATAACGCACACCCGGCAAATCCTTTACACGACCGCCGCGAACCAGCACGATAGAGTGTTCCTGCAAATTATGACCTTCTCCCGGAATATAAGAGTTCACTTCCTTAGAGTTCGTCAAACGCACACGCGCAACTTTACGCATTGCCGAATTCGGTTTCTTAGGAGTTGTAGTATACACACGAACACAGACACCACGTCTTTGCGGACATGAATCCAATGCCGGAGACTTACTTTTTGCCACCAAAACCGTTCTTCCTTTTCTTACTAACTGTTGAATAGTAGGCATTTTGTTTGATTTTTAATTATTATATATTGTTTATTGTTTTCCGTATTTTTAGCCGAAACTATACATTTCGGGGTGCAAAATTACAAATAACTTTTTAATAGACAAATAGTTTTTGAAAGAAAATATCTTTTTTGGCTTTATTCTTTTGCACCCAATAACAAAAACATTTCAACGCAAAATAATAAAGACGACTCTCTCTTCCTGCGCCACTCCCACATCTGGCTTTTTAGGAACACACTTTTAAAATATTCAAAAAAAGAACTGTGCCTCATCTACAGGAGACAAGACACAGTTCTTTCCGCCCAATACGCTCTTCAGGCCTCCCCTTTAAAATCACTCAACGGAGGAATAAACGTCTTCCCTTTTTCCTGTTTTTCTTCCGGCATACGAATCACACCAAAATTACGTTCGTATTTTGCAATATTATCTTCCAAAGCATACATCAAACGTTTCGCATGTTCCGGAGTCATCACAATACGAGAACGAACCCCGGCTTTCGGCAAACCGGGTAGAATACATGCAAAATCAATAATAAACTCGGACATTGAATGAGACAAAATCGCCAGGTTCGCATAAACACCTTGAGCAACATCATCTTTCAATTCAATTTGAAGCTGATTGTTTTTATTTTCGTTTTCCATAACACATACAATAATTAATTTATGTCTGTAAATAACTATAATAACCAAGATTGCAAAAAAGGGATTCTACTATATGTCTGAATCTGCCAATTGTAGAGCCACTGCCGGATTGTCGGTCGTCACGAAATCAACGCCGAAACGAATCATTCGCTTTAAATCATCCGTACCGTTCACAGTCCAAACATTTACTGTCATACCCAAATCATGGGCTTCTTGTACCCATTCGGGGTGTTTATCTATAATTTTATAATGATAATCGATCCCGGTCATGCCTAATTTCTTAATCTCCTTCGGAGACAAATCGCCTTCCAGATAGGCAATTTCTGCATGCGGGACCAATTTCACCAATTCTTTACAAGCGTCCAAACTAAAAGATATGTAGTGAACTTGTTCTTCCATTCTCATATCCTGCACCATACGGACAATACGTTCTACGGCTTTCGCCTCATGCCTTTTATTTTTATGAGGCTTGATTTCCAACACAAGGATTAAATCCGGACACTTTTTCCCCGCCGTCAAATACTGTTCAAGTAAAGGCAAAGTTTCTCCGTTCTTTAATTTCTTGTCTTTAATCTTTTCATACTTTGTAGTTTCTATCCGATACCCGTCTATACAATCATCGTGATTTACAACCAACTTTCCGTCAACAGTCATTAAAACATCAAACTCCGAACCCCACACCTTCAACTCACTAGATTTCTGCAGCGCCGCAAGAGAATTCTGAGCAGAGCCTTCACATTTCCAATATCCCCTATGGGCTATTACTTTAGGTTGCGCATTCATCGTCAAAAAGGCAATAATCATTACAGAAAAACAAAACCAGCTTTTTAAATTCATATCTCGTCCTTTCTAAAGATTCATGGCATAAAGATAAAATAAATCACAAAATCATTCACAAAAATTCCCGGAGAATTTTATCAACTCCGGGAATTTTCATAACCATGACTCTGCTATTTCAAAGTCTAATGTATCAATTCTGTGACAAAGTGTATTTCCCGTCTTTCATATCTTGATACGTCGGACTATACGCATTATATACACCCATTACCCATTGTTCCTCCGTAATATTCGGAATCAAATTCTTCAATCCTGAATAATCTGTCAATTTACTGAATCCGCTTATTGAAACTTTTCCTCCTACTCTCTGCAAAGAAGAAAAAGCATCTAAGTTTGCCAATTGATATTGATTTGCCATATATTCACTTGTACCTCCGGTCAATGTGAAATTCCCTGTAATTTCCGTCAGCGAATGCAAGTCCATCGTTGTCAGTTTCAAACTACCGGAATAAGTAAAATCACCCACCGTTGTCAACTGAGGGGCATTGAATGTTTCCAAACGACTCATTGAAAGTTTCAGCTCTCCATCGACCGTAAGCAAATTAGGATACGACACTTCCGTTAAATCCGGAGTACCATTCATCCCCATAGAAAGAGCCCCCACATGTTTTAGTTTAGGAAACTCTACTTTAGGTCCTTTCATATTGGTCAAAGACAGTGCACCTTTTATCGTCTCTACATTCAAAGCAAACTGAGGATTCTGAGTTGCACAGTTTATCGTAACGTCAGCAGTCAATCCGTCTTTCAAATTGATGTCCGTAATCTGACTGTTGCGTGACAATATAATACTCAGACTATTTACCACATCTACCGAAGACATATTTACAGTTCGCAAATTCGACAAATTTCCCAAATTGCATGATGCGACAGACTTCAACATCGGGAAATCAATTGCCGGAATCGACATATATTGCAAATCCAAACCATCCTTTATCGTCTCTAATTTCGGACAATTCAATTCTGTAAGAATAGATGTAGTCATACTACTTCCGGCCTTCATTGAAAGGCTTCCCACTTCAACCAACTCCGGCAGGCTCAAACTTTCCATTTTTGAGGTATAAAAAGCCAAAGTCGCTCCTACTTTATTTAACACAGGCAAAGATATATTTTCCACACTTGTCATATCTGCGTTATAACCTGCGACATTTCCCATACGAAAATCTGTTCCGACATTCGTCAATTTGTCGAAACTTGCAGAAGTTAATCCTGTATAATATGTCATAACGAATGAACCGAAAATACTTTCCAACTCGGGGAAAGACAGATTCTGCAAGGCTGCATTTATTGAACTGCTCAATGCACTAAAAGTAATATCTCCGGCACAATCTTTCAAAGCACTGAAATCTACAGATGCTAAATTCTTATCATTAAAATAAATACTTCCGCAAGATTTCAATTGAGGGAACGAAGCCGTTTTTACATTTTCACAATTTATGGAAATCATACCGACCTGTTTCAAATTAGGCAAATTTATTGTCACCTCTTCCGCCGGTAAGGAAACAGATGCGTTAGAGGTTCCTATTATCAGATTCCCCACCTTTTCCAAACCAGATATTCCCTCTAAATCCGTTCCAGCAAAGGAACTACTGATACTGACGTTATAAGCCACTTCTCTAAGCGCAGAAAGCGGAGACAGATCCGTAATCGGATCATCAGAAACAGCATTTGAACCGATAAGCAAATTCCCGTCTATGACAGTTACACCCGTATTTCCAAAAGCGTTCACGTCGGCCTGAGTAAGAAGAACAACGTCACTCTCATTGGTAACATCCGAATATTCTACCGTATAAATATAATCCTTCACCGCACCATTATAGGCCGTTACACGGAACTGCAGTTCCTCACTCCAATCAGAAACCGATGCGGGATCCGGAGAAATTACCGCCTGCTCACAAAGTGTATATGCCGCAGCAGCATTCGCCAGACTTACATTTTTCGGTACTGTTACCGTAATTTTACCATCGGAAATAATGCCCTCATAAGACACTCCATCCGCATTCAACACGAAAGTCAAGATATGATTATCCGTTCCCTGAAAAGGAGAATCATCGTCTGAACAGGCTACCAGTGAGAAACTAAGCATACACACTGCAAACAAATACATGAAATACTTTTTCATACTACTAACTTTATTTATTTTTAATGAGATTAAAATCTTTTACATCGAAAACTTCTGTAGAAGTTTCACCCAGCCATCCGGCTTTTACATTCACACCCGTCTGGATTTTCACAAAATCAACATACTTCAAATTGGCCGGTTTGCCATCAAAAGTAACAGCATTACTAATTTTAAAATGGTTCGCATTTGCTCCGGCATTATAATTATCATCATCCGTCAACCGGTCTATCGGACTGAAATTGTCGGCGTATCCCCATTCATATTCATCGTTAGACCAATAACCGGGCGTCACTTCTCTTGCCTTAGCAGGGAGACATGTACCACGAAGCACATAAGAACCTGCTTCCACCCAATTCGGATAATAATAATCTTGATTATGATATGCAATTAAATAGTCAATAAAACCACTTTTCCCCTGACTATCCGTCCATGAAACAGATTGCTGAATTCCGGAAGGACGATAATACGTAACCTCATAATCCTGAATTGTTTCGGGATTGTCGTATTCGCTGCCTTTCAGTTCATACCAAGTGTCATCAGGCAAGCCATTCCCGTTTTCATCCTGCATAACCCAGACAATTCCCGGCTCGGAAGAATCGGAGAAAGAATTCCCATAAATCTGAATATTATAACCTCCATCATTTTCTATACTGTGATCGAAGCCTACAACCAAATATCCGCCAAAGCCTCCCAACGAAACATATGCCTGCTTCTTAAGCCTATCTTCCGCATAAGCACAAGCTTCTTCCATCGTAGTTGCCATATAATCTTCATTGACAAACTGACCGGGAGCCGGCAAAAATTCATACACCTTATTCCATCCTTCCGAGCTGGCAGCATTCGGTTTCCGCTGATAAGTCCCTTCTTCTCCACAAACATATACTTTCAGTTCTTGAGAAATCGTCGCATACGAGTTTTCCATTGTCACGACCACAACATACGGCTCTGTACGTTCGGTCCCGGGAAATGCGAATAACGGATTGGAAGAACTTTGTTTTTCCTCACCATCCACCGTCCACGTATAAACTGCATCGAAAGCATTCCGGATTGCATACGGTAACAGACGAATCGTTCTTCCTGAAGACATACTGTACTCAACGCGTTCGAACATCCAAGAGAACGGCATGTCTTCCGGAGTACAAACCGTTATTGTAAACGAAAGACGGCTTTCTCCATCTTCATTGACCGCGACAAGTTCTACATGATATTCTCCTGTCTCTGATGCAGAAAATACATATTCCGCTCCGGAACTGACAACAGAACCGTTCACTTTCCACGTACATTCCACATTACCGCTACTCGTGAATTCCGGACGGAGTGTCAGATCGTTATCTACAAGAAGCGTATATCCGTTTTCAGGAACCGCTAAGGATATCACAGGTGGAACCTTTTCTGCTACATCGATACGCAGTTCTTTTTCGGCCGTTCCCCAATCTGTTGCAACAGTAAAACTCAAATAATAACTGCCCTTCACATCAGACTTGAACGTATATGTTTTCCCCGTTCCCACGATTTTCCCATCCATCTTCCACGAATACAATGCATTTACATCATTGGATATCTCCGGTTCCAATAATAATTCTGTACCGGCTTTCACTGTATAAATCCCGTCTTCATGAGAAAATGTAACGACAGGAGCTGCCACTTGTTCGTCTTCTTCTTTACACGCGACAATCCCGATCAAAAAGACTGTCAGAAGCAATACCACTTTTTTCATATTCCTTTATTTATATTATTGATTTTCATTTACAGGTTTCAACGGTTTATGCGTAAACACGATATGGGCAGGTATATCCCCTGTGGTAACAGACCATTTACGAATACCTTGAGGAGTGAAACAATGAAGCGTACCCGGACTGACATAATCCTTTGCATCTGTCACAAAAAATTCTTTTGTATTCGGATTGACGGCAATACCATAAGGAACTTTTATCTTCGCATCCGTTCCGTCTTTTATAAAGTTCCGAGTCACAACTTTCTTTGTCGAGGTATCAAGAATCGCATAAGAGACTGTCCAGCTATCTGTTATATAACTGAATTCCGTACTATACACATATAAAGAATCGCCACACAATGTCATATTACTATTGGGCAGCAGATGTAATGTGTCTGTAACAACATCCCTTTTCGTATCGATAATGAAAGTCTTCGAACTCACACCATAATAGTCTCCACGTGAAGAAACATATAGATTCCCGTAATTATCAGGCTCCAAACGATGCAAATTAATCGCTACGGGAATCTTATACATTTCCTCGAAATGCTCTAAATCTATGACAGAAACGGTATAATCATAATTGGGGACACGATATCCACCCGAATTTGCCACATATAGTTTATTCCCGACCACAGCCATCTCTTCAGGCTGATATCCTACAATGCAGGAATCTACAACCTGATAAGTTGTCGTATCTATTTTGGCAACATAACCAATACGTGCATCCGGATCTATTTTTACAGGACCGGCATACGCACTAACATAAGCATATCCATCTTTAAAGGCCAGGTAACGGCAATTCGGAACCGGAATCTTTGCAAGATGTTTTACAGTATTTACATCCATAACCTCCACATAGTTCGAGCAATTGATTACCGCCCACAACTTATCACCATAGATTTCAATATCGTTTCCCACATCGCCAAGGTCTTTTATTTCATAGGGATTCCGTTCTCCATAAATGTTACGTGTATATGTCCCGGTGGTATAATCGTAATAATCGAGCGAGGCTTTATTACTTCCCATATTCCCTTCATTCAACAGAAAAAATCCATAAATATCACCGGTCACTTGTTTCCATGGATTAACGACCGAAGATTCTGAAGGCAGAATAATCTCTTCTTTCCGACAAGCAGAAAGAAGAGTTGAAAATACAATCGCGATAAATAAAAATTTCTTCATCATCATAATGTCAGACTTAATATAACTTTAAAATTCGTTCCTGGCATAGGATACCATTTTACAACCTCATACTGCTGATTGAACAAATTGTTTACTTCAGCAGTTACATCAAGTGTTCGTTTCTTTATCCGGAAGTTCTTAGACAAAGAGACATCGTGCGTATACCAGGCGGGGATATAATTTACAGGAATATTCCCTCCCAACATATACCGTTCTCCGGTATAGATAAAACTGTAATTAAGATTCCATGAATGATATGAGCAATTCACTATCACCGACCCGCTATGTACAGGAATATACGGAATCTGATCCCCGTAGACACTTATCACCCCTTCTCCAAGATTTTCCTCTTTCTTTTCTTCTGTGTAATCCTGTGCTTTCTGCCATGTATATGATAAACGGGCAGAAATATCAACGTCTTTCAAACGGAAAGTCGGGGTCGCGTTTATATCTATTCCATGAATTTTTACGTAACCCAGATTGACCATTGTCCAAGTCAACTGGTTAGATGTGGGAGTTGCAATGATTTTATCTTTTACCGTATTATAATAACCATCTACAGATATCTGAATGCCTGTACAAAAAGAAGAAGTGAAATTTTTACGATACAGCAAGCCGGCATCAAACTGATTTGTATATTCCGGCTTTAAAGAACGATTCCCCAACTGCACATAATACAGGTCATTAAACGTAGGCATTCGGAATATATTTTTATAAAACGCCCGAAAACTTAAATCAATCGTCCGGAAAGGTTTATAAGAAAGAAGGAATGTCGGAGTAAATTCATTCTTGTCGGGAGCCGGTTCCGACTTACCGTTCCCTTTATCATGCACATACGTATAAAGCAAACTGCCCTGCATACTGAGTCCACACGACAGGTCGCATGACGTAGCTGCTGCCACTAATAAAGTATAGCGACGCGGTTGAATAAAATTGGCATTAAACATATCAGACCCGTCAGCATCCAATTTATTCCATTGAAAATCTGCAGAGACATTGGCAGACCACCCTTTTGTCAGTTTGAAAAGATTGGAAAACGAAGCATAGACCTCCTGTTGCCAATAGTGGTTATTCGCCGGCTGAAGCGTCGTTTCCGGAGGCATAATATAGTTCATATAGTCATTGGCATACTTGGCCTTCAACATGAATTTATAAAAAGCGCTTACTTTCTTCGTTAAAGAGCCTTGAATAAAGTAATTACGATCTTTTTGTCGGTCTTCATTTAAAAGAGAAATCTCATAATCTTTCTTGACAGCAGCTCCGGGATATCCTCGCTCTGAATTATAAAAGTATCCTTTGAGCATCCAATCTGAATCATTGCCTTTACCATACAATGCGGCCTCTGCCCGCACATAAAAGACATCTCCATTCCGACGAACCTCGGTTGTATCGTATCCTCCCTCTTTCTGATAACGGAATTTATATTTTCCGGAAGTATTCAAAACCTCTGCATTTACTGAAGATACAATATTTTTCCCCCATTGGTGTTCCCATAATCCGGAAAAATCGATCAGGTCGAAAGACCCGGATTTCAATTTAAAATTAAAGTTATTGTCCTTCCCTTCAAATATCGGTTTCCGTGAAACCATGTAAAAAGCACCGGCCGATGCAAAATCTTTCGCAGACTGAAAGATACCGCTTTTCTGTCCGTTATACACAGAAAGCACTTCCATGTTATCCATCGAGAATTTTCCTAAATCAACCGTCCCGTTCTGAGCGTTCGTAATCTGTATTCCATCATAAAATACTCCCACATGCTGACTGCCCATACTGCGGATGTTAATGGTCTTCAATCCCCCGATTCCACCATAGTCCTTCACCTGTACGCCAGAGAAATAGCGCAAAGCATCCGCAACGGAATTGGAACTTAAACGCCGGAGACGCTGTCCGGACAAAGACTGTCCGGGAATGATTTCTTTCTCGCGCTGAGCCGTCACCACGACTTCCTGCAAAGAGTCTCCCAATAACGTAGTATGCTCTGTCTGAGTAAACCCATACTCAGAAGAAAACAAAATAAAACAGATAAATAACAGAAATCCAATCCTTTTCATAAATCCCGAATAAACCGGGATAAAGGATTACTGAAGATACAATGAAAAGAGAAAAACAAGTATATACTCAGAACTTTGCCTTCAGCACAATTCCCACGTCCCGGAGAATTAATACTACATCCGGTTGATTCACAACCGAATGGCAAAGGCAGGTCTTCTGACTTGTTCCAATTGCATGGCCTTCCCATTTTCACACGAAAACAGTGACAATTACACGCAACACTCTTTTATTTTCAAAGAAAAGAACTTACAGCAGCGGGTACTGTCGCCGACTTTCACGGCGTTCCCTTTTAATTCTGACGCTTCTTGCTGTCGAAAAACCTTTACGCGGCAAAGATAAATATATCTTTTGATTCCTCAGCAAAAAATAAAAAGATTTCGATGACTTCTAAAAAACATGCTTCCCTTTTATAAGAACGATGGCTTCCTGAAAACAGAATAACAGGACATTTTTTATCCCCCTGCCATTATATACAAAAAGGAAGGGATTATAACGAATTGTTATAACTCCTTCCTTTTGTATTAAATAATAATTTATTATTCTACTTCCGTATAATCCAAAACATTTTTCCGGTTTGCAAGGATTCTATCGTATTCTTCTTTCGATCCTACGATAATCTTGTCAAATTCACGTTGTCCTGTTCCTGCCGGAATCAGATGACCGCAAATTACATTTTCCTTCATTCCTTCCAAACGATCTACCTTACCGTTAATTGCGGCTTCGTTCAGCACTTTTGTCGTCTCCTGGAATGAAGCTGCAGACATAAAGCTGGATGTTTGCAATGCCGCACGCGTAATTCCTTGCAGAATCTGAATGGATGTTGCCGGAATAGCATCACGGACTTCCACAGGCTTCAGGTCTCGACGCTTCAACATACTGTTTTCATCACGCAATTTGCGCGCTGTTACAATCTGTCCCGGTTGCAGGTTCTGAGAATCTCCGGCATCTACTACGACTTTCTTACCCCAAATCCGATCGTTTTCCTCATTAAATTCTATACGATCAACGACCTGTTGTTCCAAGAAACGAGTATCTCCCGGTTCATCTATCTGTACTTTACGCATCATCTGACGAACAATAATCTCAAAGTGTTTATCATTAATCTTCACACCTTGCAAACGATACACATCCTGAATTTCGTTAACAATATATTCTTGCACGGCCGTAGGACCCTTAATTGCCAAAATATCTGCCGGAGTTATGGCGCCGTCGGACAACGGAGTACCGGCACGTACATAATCATTTTCTTGAACCAATATCTGTTTAGACAATGCTACAAGATACTTCTTAACATCGCCGGTTTTTGAAGTAACAATAATCTCACGATTACCTCGCTTAATCTTACCCATTGTAACTTCACCATCGATTTCAGACACGACTGCAGGGTTAGACGGGTTACGGGCTTCAAACAACTCTGTAACACGGGGCAAACCACCGGTAATATCACCGGCCTTACCTACGGCACGCGGAATCTTAACCAAGATATCGCCGGCTTTCACCATTTGTTTTTCTTCCACAACAACGTGTCCGCCCACAGGCAGGTTATAAGTACGCAAGATATTACCGTTTTCATCCAGAATATGCAATGACGGTATCTTATTCTTGTCTTTTGACTCTGTAATAATGATTTCACGTAAACCGGTCGCTTCATCCGACTCAACCTTATAAGTTACATTTTCTATAACAGACTCAAATTCAATCTTACCGCTTGCTTCAGTTATAATGACGGCATTGAACGGATCCCATTTTGCAATCAGTTTCCCGGTTTCCACAATCTCTCCCTCTGAAGCATATAACTTCGACCCGTAAGGAACGTTGTGAGTAGACAAAACAATACCGGTATTCACATCAACAAAACGAACTTCCGCCAAACGGCCGACAACAATTCTTACCGGTTCTCCTGTTTCTTCAACAGCATCAACAGTACGAAGTTCTTCAAATTCGAGACGTGCATCATTTTTCGCCACAATACTAGCATTGGCAGCCATATTTCCTGCAATACCTCCGGCGTGGAATGTACGTAAGGTCAACTGCGTACCCGGCTCACCAATAGACTGTGCTGCGATAACACCAACAGCCTCACCTTTCTGAACCATTCGGCTGGTAGCAAGATTACGTCCATAACATTTTGCACAAACACCGCGTTTCGACTCACAGGTCAATACTGAACGTATCTCAACACTTTCTATCGGAGAATCTTCGATTTCCTGTGCGATTGATTCAGTTATTTCCTCTCCTGCCGCAACAATAAGTTTTCCTGTTGTAGGATGAATTACATCATGCACTGAAACGCGTCCTAAAATTCTTTCATACAAAGTGGCAATCACCTCGTCGTTATTCTTCAAGGCTGTACAAACAAGACCACGTAATGTTCCACAATCCTCTTCATTAATAATAACATCATGCGAGACATCGACCAAACGACGAGTTAAGTATCCGGCATCTGCCGTCTTTAATGCAGTATCGGCAAGACCTTTACGAGCACCGTGCGTAGAAATAAAATATTCCAATACTGACAATCCTTCCTTAAAGTTGGAAAGAATAGGATTTTCAATGATTTGAGCTCCTTCTGCTCCGGCTTTTTGCGGTTTAGCCATCAAGCCACGCATACCGGAAAGCTGACGAATCTGCTCTTTTGAACCACGAGCTCCTGAATCCAACATCATAAAGACAGAATTGAAGCCTTGGTCATCATCCTTAATTGTCTTATACAAAATATCTGAAAGATCACTATTAACATGAGTCCATGTATCGATTACCTGATTATAACGTTCGTTATCGGTAATGAAACCCATATTATAGTTCATCATAATTTGCTCAATCTCTTCATTTCCACGTTTTACCAGTTCATCTTTTTCTTTCGGAATAATAATATCACCCAAGTTAAATGACAAACCGCCTTCGAACGCCTTTTGATAACCTAAATTCTTGATTCCATCCAAAAATTCGCATGCTCGTGCCACACCAACCTTTTTAATCACATCGCTAATGATATCACGCAACGACTTTTTGGAAATGATTGTATTCAAATAACCGCATTCATCAGGAACTAATTCATTTACAATGACACGACCTACGGATGTTTCCTTTATCATCTTCTTCACAATGTTGCCGTCTTCATCCAAATCGTTAGCTACAACACTGATGATAGCATGAATATCTACTTTCCCTTCATTATATGCTATCAAAGCTTCTTCCGGACCATAGAATATAAGTCCTTCACCTTTCGCTCCTTTTCGTAATTTAGTTATATAATACAATCCCAACACCATATCTTGCGCTGGAACTGTAATAGGAGCTCCATTTGCCGGATTCAAAATGTTATGCGATTGTAACATCAAAAGCTGAGCTTCCAAAATTGCCTCATTACTCAAAGGCAAATGAACTGCCATTTGGTCGCCATCAAAATCGGCATTAAATGCTGTACATGCCAAAGGATGCAATTGGATAGCTTTTCCCTCTATCATCTTGGGCTGGAACGCTTGAATACCCAAACGGTGCAAAGTCGGCGCACGATTCAATAATACCGGATGACCTTTCATTACATGCTCCAAAATATCCCAAATCACAGGTTCCTTGCGGTCAACTATTTTTTTCGCAGACTTAACTGTCTTTACAATACCACGCTCTATCAGTTTCCTTATAATAAACGGTTTGTATAATTCAGCAGCCATCAGCTTCGGAATACCGCATTCGCCCATTTTAAGTTCTGGTCCTACAACGATAACAGAACGAGCAGAATAATCAACACGCTTACCTAATAAATTCTGACGAAAACGTCCCTGCTTTCCTTTCAAGCTATCAGAAAGAGACTTCAACGGACGATTCGCATCTGTTTTTACAGCACTCGATTTACGTGAATTATCAAACAACGAATCTACAGCTTCCTGTAACATTCGTTTTTCATTACGTAAAATAACTTCCGGAGCTTTAATTTCAATCAGCCGCTTCAAACGATTATTACGAATAATCACACGTCGATATAAGTCATTCAAGTCAGAAGTCGCAAAGCGTCCACCATCTAACGGAACCAACGGACGTAATTCAGGAGGTATTACCGGTACTATACGAATGATCATCCATTCAGGCTTATTCCGTCCACGCGAAGCACGGAAAGATTCCACAACTTGCAAACGTTTCAAAGCCTCAGTCTTACGCTGTTGGGAAGAATCATTATTTGCCTTATGACGCAATTCATAAGAAAGTGCATCCAAATCCAAACGAACCAACAAATCATAAATGGCTTCCGCACCCATCTTGGCTATAAATTTATTCGGGTCGCTATCCTCCAAATATTGATTTTCTTTCGGAAGAGTATCCATAATATTCAGATATTCTTCTTCCGACAACAAATCATACTGACTAATACCTTCTTCAGCTTTTACACCCGGCTGAATTACAACATAACGTTCATAATAGATAATAGCGTCAAGCTTTTTCGTAGGCAAGCCAAGCAAATAACCTATTTTATTGGGCAAAGAACGGAAATACCAAATATGAGCAACCGGTACAACTAATTGTATATGTCCGCTACGCTCACGGCGAACTTTCTTTTCCGTTACCTCTACTCCGCAACGGTCGCAAACGATTCCTTTATAACGAATTCGTTTATATTTTCCACAATGGCATTCATAATCTTTTACCGGTCCGAAAATACGTTCACAAAATAATCCGTCACGTTCCGGTTTATATGTACGATAATTAATGGTTTCCGGCTTCAAAACTTCTCCATAAGAATTTTCCAGAATTTCTTCCGGAGAAGCAAGCCCGATTGTAATTTTTGAAAAATTACTCTTTATCTTCGTGTCTTTTCTAAAAGCCATACTTTACTCTAATAATTGAATTTTGAAATTTATTCCAACGTAACACTCAAACAAAGTCCTCTTAATTCATGCAACAATACATTCAAAGACTCAGGAATACCCGGCGTAGGCATCGGTTCACCTTTCACTATTGCTTCGTATGCTTTAGAGCGTCCAACAACATCATCGGACTTAATAGTTAAAATCTCCTGAAGCACATGCGCAGCACCGAATGCCTCAATTGCCCAGACCTCCATTTCTCCGAAACGTTGTCCTCCGAATTGAGCCTTACCTCCAAGAGGCTGTTGAGTTATCAAAGAATAAGGACCGATAGAACGTGCATGCATTTTATCTTCCACCATGTGTCCCAATTTCAACATGTAGGTCACTCCCACAGTTGCAGGCTGGTCAAACTGCTCGCCAGTTCCACCATCATACAGATATGTTTTACAGTAACGAGGTAATCCTGCTTTATCTGTCCATTTATCCAAATCCTCTAATGTTGCACCATCAAAGATCGGAGTTGCAAATTTCACACCTAATTCTTTTCCGGCGCGTCCAAGTACAGCTTCAAATATCTGGCCGATATTCATACGAGACGGCACACCCAACGGATTCAAAACGATATCAACCGGAGTACCATCAGCAAGGAAAGGCATATCCTCCTGACGCACCACGCGTGACACAATACCTTTGTTCCCGTGACGACCTGCCATTTTATCGCCAACACCAATTTTACGTTTCTTAGCGATATAAACCTTCGCCATCTGAATAATGCCTGCAGGAAGCTCATCACCTATGGTGATTGAGAACTTCTTCCGCTTTAATTCGGCATCCATCTCTTTATATTTCTTCAGATAATTCACAATAAGATCGCGAATCATTGAATTCTTATGGTCATCTGTAGTCCACTTGCTCAATTGAATACTTGTATAATCTAAATCCTCCAGATTATGCTTTGTAAATTTAGTCCCTTTTGCAATGACTTCAGTTCCCAAATAGTCTTTCACGCCTTGAGAAACCCGGCCTTCTGTCAAAACCAACAACTTATTTACGAGAATATCTTTCAGCTTTCCAACCTTTTCATTGAATTCTTCATCCAACTTCGGAAGGAGAGCTCTGTCGGCATTTTTCTCAGTACGTGTTTTCATGACACGTGAATATAATTTCTTATCAATTACGACACCACGCAAAGAAGGTGAAGCCTTTAAAGATGCATCTTTTACATCTCCTGCCTTATCTCCAAAAATTGCACGCAACAATTTCTCTTCAGGAGAAGGATCCGATTCTCCCTTTGGAGTAATTTTTCCAATCAAAATATCTCCTGGCTCAATACATGCTCCTATACGAACAATTCCGTTTTCATCCAAATCTTTGGTCGCTTCTTCACTCACATTGGGAATATCCGAAGTCAACTCTTCCATTCCGCGTTTTGTTTCGCGCACCTCTAAAACATATTCGTCAACATGTACTGAAGTCAAAATATCTTCTCGTACAACGCGTTCGTTCAAAACAATAGCATCCTCGTAATTATATCCTTTCCACGGCATATAAGCAACCAAAAGATTTTTACCTAATGCCAACTCTCCGTTTGCAGTAGAATATCCTTCGGTTAAAATATCTCCTTTCTTCACCCGCTGTCCTTTATTACAAATCGGACGCAAGTCAATTGTCATACTTTGATTTGTCTTACGGAATTTCGGGATATGATATTTTTTTAACGCCGATTCAAAGCTAACAAAATCTTCGTCTTCTGTGCGATCATATAATATACGTATCGTTGTTGCATCCACAAAATCAATCACGCCATCTCCTTCTGCTGTAATTTGGGTACGCGAATCCTCGCATAATTGTTTTTCGATTCCTGTCCCAACTATAGGAGATTCTGTTCTTAACAAGGGTACTGCCTGACGCATCATATTTGAACCCATCAATGCACGGTTTGCATCGTCATGTTCAAGGAACGGGATCAACGAAGCCGCAATAGAAGCAATCTGTTGAGGAGCCACATCCATTAAATTCACCTGATCCGGAGTAACCACAGGGTAATCGGCATCACAACGTGCCTTTACTTTTTCGCGAATGAATGTTCCATCATCGTTCAATGGTGCATTTCCTTGAGCAATAATCTTATCCTCTTCCTCTTCGGCAGATAAATATTCAATGCCTTCCGGCGACAAATCTACTACACCGTTCGTAACCTTACGATATGGAGTAACTATAAATCCTAAATCATTAATCTTGGCATATACGCACAAAGAAGAAATCAAACCGATATTAGGTCCTTCAGGAGTCTCGATAGGACACAAACGGCCATAGTGTGTATAGTGTACGTCACGCACTTCAAAGCCTGCACGATCACGAGACAAACCACCAGGTCCCAACGCCGATAAACGCCGTTTATTCGTAATTTCCGCCAAAGGATTTGTCTGGTCCATAAATTGTGACAAGGCATTTGTTCCAAAGAATGTGTTAATTACAGAAGATATCGTCTTCGCATTAATCAAATCAATCGGAGTAAACACCTCATTATCTCGCACATTCATTCGTTCACGAATCGTACGAGACATACGTGCCAAACCGATTGCGAACTGATTTGACAACTGTTCGCCCACAGTACGCACACGTCGATTACTTAAATGATCAATATCATCTACATCTGCTTTCGAGTTAATCAACTCTATCAGATACTTAATGATCTCAATTATATCTTGTTTTGTTAATACTTTTACATCCATATCCGTATCAAGATTCAACTTTTTATTGATCCGATAACGGCCTACTTCCCCTAAATCATACCGTTTTTCTGAAAAGAACAAATTATTAATCACCTCGCGCGCACTTGCATCATCAGCGGGATCTGCGTTACGCAACTGGCGATAAATATACAAGACAGCCTCTTTTTCCGAATTACTAGGGTCTTTCTGTAAAGTATTAAATATAATAGAATAGTCAGAAGTATTTGCATCATCATTATGAACAAGAATATTCTGAACGCCTGATTCAAGGATAAGATCTATATGTTCCGTTTCAATAACTGTTTCGCGGTCAATGACAACCTCATTACGCTCAATAGAAACGACTTCTCCTGTATCTTCATCCACAAAATCTTCTGTCCATGTTTTCAGTACACGAGCGGCCAATTTACGTCCTACAACCTTTTTCAGGTTCGTCTTGTTCACTTTGACATCTTCAGCCAAATTAAAAATCTCAAGAATATCCTTATCCGTCTCAAAGCCAACAGCTCGCAACAAAGTTGTAACAGGTAATTTCTTTTTCCGATCGATATATGCATACATCACATTGTTAATGTCTGTAGCAAATTCAATCCATGAACCTTTAAACGGAATGATTCGTGCAGAATACAACTTTGTCCCGTTTGCGTGAATACTTTGTCCAAAAAATACACCTGGAGACCGGTGCAACTGAGAGACAACGACACGCTCAGCACCGTTAATTACAAAAGTGCCTTTCGGCGTCATGTAAGGAATTGGTCCCAAATATACATCCTGAATTACTGTAGCAAAATCTTCATGCTCGGGGTCGGTACAATAAAGCTTCAGTTTTGCTTTCAAAGGGACACTATAAGTCAATCCTCTCTCCAAACAATCATCAATTGTATAATGAGGAGGATCTATATAGTAATCTAGGAACTCGAGCACAAAATTATTACGCGTATCTGCAATTGGAAAATTCTCAGCAAATACCTTGTACAAGCCATCATTCTTACGCTGCTCAGGAGGCGTATCCAACTGAAGGAAGTCCTGAAACGATTTCAATTGCACTTCCAAAAAATCCGGATATTTCATCGGATTTTTAATAGAAGCAAAGTTTATTCTTTGATTTTGAGTAATTGAAGACATCTGTATTGATTTAATTAGTAATATAGACGCAAAAAGGTTAAGAATCCTCGGAAAGAGGATTCCTAACCGAATTACCTGATTAACAGGATTGTATTATTTCAGTTCAACTTCAGCACCTGCTTCTTCCAAAGTTTTCTTCAATGCTTCTGCATCATCTTTAGACAAACCTTCTTTCAAAGTACTGGGAGCTCCGTCTACCAAGTCTTTCGCTTCTTTCAAGCCAAGACCACAAGCTTCTTTAACTGCTTTAACTACTTGCAATTTAGCAGCACCTGCACTCTTCAAAACTACATCAAATGCAGTTTTTTCTTCTGCTGCGGCTGCACCGGCAGCAGCAGGACCAGCAGCTACAGCAACTGCGGCTGCAGCAGGTTCAATACCATATTCTTCTTTAAGGATAGTTGCAAGTTCATTAACTTCTTTTACTGTTAAGTTAACTAATTGTTCTGCAAAAGCTTTCAAATCTGCCATTTTTGTATGATTTTAATTGTTTATTACTAATTGAATATTAAACTTAGGAATTCCTATTTTCGGAGAATACTTATTCAGCCCGTTCACCCAAAGTCTTAAGAACTCCATGAAGGGTGTTAGCCCCTGATTGAAGAGCAGAAACAACATTCTTGGTCGGAGACAGCAACAACGCCATAACATCCGCAATAACTTCATTTTTGCTCTTAATAGTTGCAAGAGTTTCTAGTTGCTCTACACCGATATAGAAACCTTCTTCTGCATAAGCAGCTTTCAATGAAGGAACCCCTTCTTTATATTCTTTCAACAGCTTAGCAGGAGCATTTGCCGTTTCACAGAACATAACAGATGTTGTTCCTTTCAAAGAATCAAATAAGGGTGAGTAATCAACATCCAAACTCATCATCGCTTTGTGAAGCAAAGAATTCTTCACAACAACCAGCTTAATACCTGCATTAAAACATTTTCTTCGCAATTCACTCGTAGAAGCAGCGTCCATTGCTGTGGTATCTACCAAATAAAAATGTCCGTATTGCTTAATGGTATCAGCTAACTGACCTATAATAACGCCTTTATCTTCCTTTCTCATGATTCCTCCTTATTTTAGATTCCGTCTACCGATTTCGGGTCTATTTTTATACCCTTACTCATTGTACTTGAAAGATAAATACTCTTAATATAAGTGCCTTTAGCTGTCGTCGGTTTCAGCTTTATGATTGTAGCAATAAATTCTTTTGCATTATCACAAATCTGATCTGCAGTGAAAGATATTTTACCGATTGAAGTATGAACGATACCGCTCTTGTCAACCTTAAAATCAATCTTACCTTGTTTAACTTCCTTAACAGCTTTCGCCACATCCATAGTCACAGTGCCGCTTTTGGGATTCGGCATCAATCCGCGAGGACCAAGAATACGTCCCAAAGCACCTATTTTTCCCATGATAGACGGCATTGTAATGATTACATCAATATCAGTCCATCCACCTTTGATCTTTTCAATATATTCATCAAGACCAACATAGTCAGCGCCAGCTTCTTTTGCAGCAGCTTCAACATCCGGTGTACACAAGACAAGTACACGCACCTGTTTTCCCGTTCCATGAGGAAGAGAGACTACGCCTCTCACCATCTGATTTGCCTTACGCGGGTCAACACCTAAGCGTACATCTATATCCAAAGAAGCATCAAATTTCGTAAAAGTAATATCTTTCACCAATTGAGAAGCTTCTTTCAACGTATATACCTTCCCTGCTTCAATCTTTTCTGCAGCCAACTTTTGATTTTTTGTCAGTTTACCCATACTTAATTGAAGTTAATTAGTTATTACCCGGGAAGTCACCCTTTACGGCGATACCCATACTCCTTGCTGTACCGGCTACCATTGTCATAGCAGCTTCTACTGTAAAGCAATTCAAATCGACCAATTTATCTTGAGCAATGGTACGAATCTGTTCCCAAGTAAGCTCAGCAACTTTCTTACGATTCGGCTCAGCAGACCCACTTTTCACCTTTGCAGCTTCAAGCAATTGAATTGCCACAGGAGGAGTTTTTACAACAAAGTCAAATGACTTATCTGTATAATAGGTAATAATAACAGGCAAAACCTTACCTGCCTTGTCCTGGGTCTTGGCATTGAATTGCTTGCAGAATTCCATAATGTTGATTCCCTTAGAACCCAATGCAGGTCCTACGGGAGGAGATGGATTCGCAGCGCCTCCTTTAATCTGTAATTTGATTAGTCCAGCAACTTCTTTAGCCATTTTTGTGAGTTTTAATATAAATGTTCAACGAATCAGAAACAATACACGTAACAATTGTATCATTCCTTTTCTACATCCGTAAAGCCTAATTCAAGCGGAGTTTTACGCCCGAATATCTTAACCATCACTTTCAGTTTACGTTTATCCGTATTCACTTCCTCAATAACACCACTGAATCCGCTAAACGGGCCAACGCTAACTTTCACTGTTTCACCTATAGTATAAGGAATATTTGCCTCCTCGTTTACCTCTTGAAGCTCATCCACCGTACCAAGTATTCGATTCACTTCCGACTGACGCAATGGAACCGGATGATCCAGCCCGCCCAAAAAGCCGATTACATTCGGCGTATTTCTTAACTGATGGGCAACTTCACCGACCAAAGCAGCTTCTACCAATACATAACCGGGAAGATAACTTCTTTCCTTAACTATCTTTTTCCCGTTACGCACTTGAACAACCTTTTCAGTAGGAATCAACACCTGAGATACATACTCACCAAGGTCGCTGTTACGCATATCAGCTTCAAGATACTCTTTTACCTTATTCTCTTTTCCACTTACAGCACGTAATACGTACCATTTTTTTTCAGTCTCAGACATTTTTCACCGTTTTTTTAGTGCGGATAGATAACATCCTCCATGATAAACTTAAAGACAGAATCCATAAGAAAAACAGCAAGCGCAATAAGCAGGGAAGCATATAAAACTACTACAGCGCTGCTTGAAAGTTCTGAACGAGTAGGCCATGATACTTTATGGACCAATTCGTCATAAGATTCTTTACAATAATTCGTTATCTTTTTAAGCATATTTGTATCAATTTGGCACGGGAAGAGAGACTCGAACTCCCGACACTCGGTTTTGGAGACCGATGCTCTACCAACTGAGCTATTCCCGTAAAAATAGTTCCCGAAACGATTCGGGAACTATTTTCTTTATTTCAGGATTGACATTATCAGTCAAGAAGTTCTGTAATCTGGCCTGCACCTACTGTACGACCGCCTTCACGAATAGCGAAACGCAAACCAACGTTCAAAGCTACCGGATAGATCAATTCTACAGTAATAGATACATTATCACCCGGCATTACCATATCGGTTCCTTCCGGAAGTGAGATTTCACCTGTACAGTCCATTGTACGCAAATAGAATTGCGGACGATATTTGTTATGGAACGGAGTATGACGACCACCTTCTTCTTTCTTCAAGATATAAACCTCAGCCTTAAATTTAGAATGAGCTTTTACCTGACCCGGATGACACAGAATCATACCACGTTTAATTTCGTTCTTATCGATACCGCGAAGCAACAAACCTACGTTATCACCGGCTTCTCCTTGATCCAGCAACTTGCGGAACATTTCAACACCTGTAACAACTGATTTCTTATCTTCACCCAAACCTAAGATTTCAACTTCATCACCTACTTTGATAACACCAGCTTCAATACGACCGGTAGCAACGGTACCACGACCAGTAATTGAGAATACATCCTCAACAGGCATCAAGAACGGTTTATCAACATCACGCGGAGGCAATGGAATCCAAGAATCTACTGCATCCATCAATTCCATAACTTTTTCTTCCCACTTTTCAACACCATTCAATGCACCCAAAGCAGAACCACGGATAATCGGAGTATTATCGCCATCGAAATCATAGAACGACAAAAGTTCACGCATTTCCATTTCTACCAATTCCAACATTTCCTCATCGTCTACCATATCGCATTTGTTCAAGAATACAACCAGACGAGGAACGTTTACCTGACGAGCCAACAAAATATGTTCACGAGTCTGAGGCATCGGACCATCAGTTGCAGCAACAACAATGATAGCACCATCCATCTGAGCAGCACCAGTTACCATGTTTTTCACATAATCGGCGTGTCCCGGACAGTCAACATGTGCATAGTGACGGTTGGCTGTTTCATATTCAACGTGCGAAGTATTGATAGTAATACCTCTTTCCTTTTCCTCCGGAGCGTTATCAATCTGGTCGAATGATTTAACTTCCGAAAGACCTTTCTTTGCCAATACTGTAGTGATGGCAGCTGTCAACGTTGTTTTACCGTGGTCTACGTGACCGATTGTACCAATATTTACGTGCGGTTTGGTACGTTCAAATTTCTCTTTAGCCATAGCTTTACTTGTTATTTATTTTGATTAGTAATAATCACCTTATTTATATACTACGAGCTGTTACCGGGACTTGAACCCGGGACCTCTTCCTTACCAAGGAAGTGCTCTACCGCTGAGCTATAACAGCGAAGAGAGCGGAAGACGGGACTCAAACCCGCGACCCTCAGCTTGGAAGGCTAATGCTCTATCAACTGAGCTACTTCCGCAATTCCGCGTGGGCAAAGATGGATTCGAACCACCGAAGGCGTAAGCCAGCAGATTTACAGTCTGCCCCATTTGGCCACTCTGGTATTTGCCCTACACTCAAAACTTCCAAAAGAAAGTTTCCCTATTTTAGAGCCTCTTGTCGGATTCGAACCAACGACCCCGAGATTACAAATCACGTGCTCTGGCCAACTGAGCTAAAGAGGCGAAAACTTTGCAGTCACTATACTTACATAGCTTAGCGGCTGCAAAGTTAGATATTATTTTTTATTCGCAAAATATTTTGCCGTTTTTTTTACTTACCTTGCTGTTTTTCTTTAGCTTTCAATAGTTGCTTGGAAAGCGCTTCCAAGCACACATCTACCGACTCTTCAAACGTATCGCTTACTTTTTCTGCGTAAAACTCCGAATTCAGCGCCAATATGCGGATTCCCGCTTCCTTATTCATCGCCGTCTCCGGTTTTACTACCTTTAAAGACACCTCTACTTTCTTTATGTTATCGCAAAATCGTTCGAGCTTCTCTGCTTTTTTTTGAATAAAAGCTTCCAATTTCTCAGATGCATCGAAATGAATAGATTGAATTCTTACTTCCATAAAGCCTCCTTTTCTTTTACGCTCTGGGATGAGCTTGTTCATATTCTTTTTTCAACTCCTCAAAAGTAGTATGCGTATAAATCTCCGTAGTCGTCAAACGTGCATGCCCCAACAATTCTTTTACAGCACCCAAATCCGCATGATGATTAAGCATCGCCGTAGCAAATGTATGCCGCAACACGTGTGGACTCCGTTTCTTCATCGTTACCACTCTCGAAAGAGCCTGTCTCACCAAAAGATAGATCATCGAAGGATACATCGCACCTCCGTTCTTGCGGATAAAAAACGCACTGCTTTTTTTCACACAACAAGCCGTCCGTGCCATCAAATATGCCCGCAAATCAGCTTGCAGTTCTCTTCCAAAAGGTACAATCCGCTGTTTATTCCGCTTTCCTGTTACTTTTACCGTGCAGCCATCCAAATCCACATCTCCGTCCTTCAATCCGATCAGCTCCGACAAACGAACTCCGGTCTCGTAAAAGAACTCCACAATCACCCGATTACGGATGCCGTCAAAGTCTTCACCAAAATCCGTCGTGTCAAGCAGCTTATCCATATCCGTTTCTCTTACAAAAGACGGAAGCGGCTTCTTTTTCTTCGGCCCTTGCACCTTTCGCGTCGGATCCACCGACACAACTTCCTTCCGCAACAGGAATTTATAGAATGTACGCAACGCACTTAATTTACGGTTTACCGATGTAGCCGCCCGTCCTTGCTCCATAAGAGCCAAAATCCAGCTGCGAACCACATCACCATCCGCCGTCTCCAAAGACAAACATTCATCCTTTCCCTTCAAGAACGACTCAAATTCCTCAATATCCGATCCATATGCCGTCACGGTCTTCTCGGAATAATTCCGCTCATATCGGAGATAAGATAAAAAAGCCTTTTTCAACATACGCGCATCATTCTAACCTTTCAGCTACGAATGTATAAAAAAGAATTCAATAATTCAAGAAAAATCGCGAATTAGTTCTTACTCTTCTACCTGATTCATCTTCTGAACGTAAATGGCACGTTCCATTTTCAATCGCTTCAATACAGACGGTTTGTCGTATTGTTGTCTGCTACGCAGCTCTTTTACAACTCCTGTCTTCTCAAATTTACGTTTGAATTTCTTCAAGGCCTTTTCAATGTTTTCGCCTTCTTTTACTGGTACTACAATCATGTTTTTTTAGAATTATTATCGTTTTTATTTATTAATTTCAGCAGTCTATTTGCGGCGCAAAATTACACATACTTTCCTTATCCGCAAAACTTATTTCATATTTTATTGTGAAACAATCAAAAAGAAGGCGATCTTTCACTATATTTGTTTCGTAATTCAAAAGAAAAGAACCTTATGAAAGAAAATATCTCCCGCCGTCTTTACGCTCTAAGAACGTTCATGAGCGACCGGAAACTGGCGGCCTTTATCATACCGAGCACGGATCCGCACTGCGGAGAATACGTTCCCGAACATTGGGAAACACGAAAATGGATAACCGGATTCACCGGCTCTGCAGGCACAGCTGTAATTACGCTCGACAAAGCCGGCTTATGGACCGACTCGCGTTACTTCCTGCAAGCCGCCGAACAGCTCAAAGAATCCGGCATCACCTTATTTAAAGAGAAACAGCCAGACACACCATCTATTGCAGAATGGTTGCGCCTGACCTTGAAAAAAGGCGACCGCATCGGCATCGACGGCACCGTCAACTCCATCGCAAAGGTAGAAGAATTGCAACAGTGCATACAATCAAACGGATTACAAATCATCGCATCCGATGATCCTTTCAGTCTTATTTGGGAAGACCGCCCCGTAATCCCCCGTAACCCCGTATTCATTCACTCGCTGC
This sequence comes from uncultured Bacteroides sp., assembly GCA_949285025.1. Lineage (GTDB taxonomy): Bacteria > Bacteroidota > Bacteroidia > Bacteroidales > Bacteroidaceae > Phocaeicola. Next base: position 27,952 of record CASDXG010000103.1, read on the forward strand.
AATATGCCGGAGTTTCCTGCACGGAAAAAATCAAACAAATCCGGTTATTCCTCCGCAAGGAAGCAGCAGACAGCATCTTATTGTCTGCACTCGATGAAATAGCGTGGACATTAAACCTGCGAGGAAACGATGTTCACTGCAACCCTGTTTTCATCAGTTACCTTCTCATCACAGGAACAAACTCCACCTTATTTATATATAAGGAAAAAATTACGCCCGAAATACGCGACTACCTTGCAGCATGCAACGTAGAAATCGCCCCATACGATTCAATCAATGATGCATTACTCCGACACAGCGGGGAAAGAATAATAATGCCGCCGTCCACTAACTACGCACTTTATCTTACGGCATCCTCCGCCTCTCACATAAAACGAATGCAATCGCCCGTAGCCTTAATGAAAGCCATTAAAAACAAGACCGAGATAAACGGATTCCGACAGGCTATGAAACGGGACGGGATTGCAATGGTTAAGTTCCTGAAATGGCTGAAAGAGTCCGTAGGGAAAACGGCTGTCACCGAAATGGGCATTGACAGAAAACTACTGGAATTACGAAGCAAGCAGCCTCTTTTTCGGGGAATCAGTTTCGACACGATTGCCGGATATGGAGCACATGGAGCGATTGTCCATTACGAAGCCACACCGGAGACCGATGCCGCACTCGCCGACAGCGGATTCTTACTTCTCGACAGCGGCGCACAATACGAGGACGGAACAACCGACATTACACGCACTATCGCGCTCGGAAAACTTACACAAGAGCAGAAACGCGACTATACACTCGTATTAAAGGGCTTTATCGCCCTTTCCCGCATCGAGTTTCCTCACGGAACCTGCGGCACACAGCTGGACGTTCTCGCCCGACAATACATGTGGGCAGAGGGCATCAACTACGGACATGGTACCGGACATGGCGTAGGACATTTCCTCAACGTACATGAAGGACCTCACCAAATCCGCATGAACTACATGGAAACTCCCCTGCTGCCCGGCATGACCGTCACCAACGAACCCGGCATCTACAAAGACAGCCGCTATGGCATCCGCACGGAAAACACCATGCTGGTTGTCTTTTCCCGAAAAACGGAATTCGGGCAGTTTTACCGCTTCGAGCCTTTAACGATCTGCCCCATCGACAAGACTGCCGTCATCCCCGAAATGCTAAGTGCGGAAGAAATTGTCTGGCTGGATACATATCACAGCAATGTGTACGAGCAACTCGCCCCCTTTCTTTCACCCGATGAGCAAGAATGGCTGAGACATGCCACACTCCCTCTATCCGATTCAAACAACTAAACAAGAAACAATATGGCACTCATAAAAACAGTCAGAGGATTCACTCCGCAAATCGGAGAGAATTGTTACCTCGCAGAAAATGCATCCATAATCGGAAACGTTACAATAGGACAGGAATGCAGCATCTGGTTCAACGCTGTTTTACGAGGCGATGTCAACCCCATCCGCATCGGAAACCGCGTAAATATCCAAGACGGCTCGGTACTTCACACCCTTTACGAGAAATCTGTTGTAGAAATAGGCGACGATGTAAGCATCGGGCACAACGTCACACTGCACGGAGCAACCGTCCACAACAACGCGCTCATCGGCATGGGATCCACCATCCTCGATTACGCCGTCATCGGGGAAGGCGCCATTGTCGCCGCAGGTGCGCTTGTCCTCTCCCACACAATCGTCGAGCCATACACGCTTTGGGGCGGAGTACCCGCCCGCTTCATCAAGCACATCGACCCGAAACAGAACCAAGAGCTGAACCGGAAAACAGCCGAAGGATATTTACTTTACGCATCCTGGTTCAAGAAAAACAAAAAAGATTAGTTTTTTTTAAGACGACTTTTCATGGGGAAACGGAAGATTTTTTCAACCACATCACTATAAATCAGCAGATTAATAAAGAAATTCTCCAAAATAAACTTTCTTAGTGCAACTTTTTTCTTACGTACTTATTTGTTTGTCTTCACAATTTTACATAATATTGTACCGATAATTATTACTAAACCTTAAACAAACACAGTATGAGATTAACAAGGAAAACTTTAATCTGGCTATGCATGTTGGCATTGCCTTTAGGATGGAGTTCGTGCGACCAAGACACTCGTACACACGATCTCCCCTATGAAGATGAGTTCGAGCCGGTTTATCCGGTTCCGGCTGTTGAGACCTTACTGACACCTGCGAACGGTACTGCCATTACTTCCGGAGGGGACGCTGTTGTGTTCTCATGGGAAGAGGGAGAACTGCCCGAAGGTAGCCAGATGGTTGTTAAATACGAAGTTCTCTTCGGACCAGAAGGTCAAGACTTCACACAAATGGACGAGGAGTCAAACAGCGTACAGCCTTCCGATATGGAAGGCGGCGACCCGCAACTGACACTGTATGGTTCATTCCTCGATCTGATTGCTGAAGAAGCCGGCATCGAACCGGGAGCAACGGGAACTATCCTATGGAAGGTAAGAGGTTATTGCGGCCTTGACCAAACATTAAGTACCGCTACGGGAAGCATTCAGGTTACACGCCCCGCAGCAACAACAGAGTAACACAAAAACAAACATGTAGAGAAAACACATTTTTCTAATGTTACCAAAAAAATCACATTACAATGAAAAAAGAATGGTTATTGCTTTTTACGCTATTGCCGGGTCTGTTTGCCACTTCCTGTACCGATGAGGTTTTCGAAGGGTACAAAGGTGACCAGAACATGACACAGCAACTTCCCGTAGATTGGGCACAAGCGGCCAATAAGAGTGCGGGAATCCTGACTACAAGCTTCCTTCCTGCCGGAAATTCGCTGTTCGGGAAAGAACTTCGCTGGGACTCAACTCAAGATAATCCTACCGAAATTTTTGTCGACTTTGCTACAGGAGAAGACGTAAAATTAACGTCTCAAATGGAAGGAGTAAAGGTATTGTTGAGAAACTATCTTCGCTCGGGCGACAACAACACTTTGACAGTTGCCCAAAATATTCTTAACGCAATTGAAGCTCAATTGGATACCAACAATTACGATGAGGTAGCACAGTACTCAGAAATTATGCTTTTGCTGTATGAAGCAACAGGCGATGAATCAATTTGGACTGAGTTGAAATCTACATTCGCTGCAATTGAAGCTGTAACTGAAGTAACAGATCCGCAACCGACTACCGGCGAAGGCGGTGAAGAAGAGGGTGGTGAAACAACCGCTTCCGGATACACAAACGGAACAAACGGTGTGCCTGCTTCTGCTACCGATGCAAGACGTACGGCCAAAGGACAGGGATTGGCAGTCATGCTTACGGCAAAAATGGCTGAAATCGCTGCCGATAAAGGTGAAGCCGATGCCGAGAAATACAAAAACTTCGCATCAAATGTCATGAACTTCTGCTTGGGACGTATGTATGGTGACGCAGGTATCGTATACGAAAGCCTGACACAGGAAGCCAGCGGTATATGGACAGCAAACCAGACATACCACTACGCTAACCAAGGATACATGATTGGTGCAATCGTGGCTTACACTGAAGCTACCGGAGATAATACGTTAGTCAGTGGAGCAGACAACATCGCTAACCACCAACTCACCGGCGATTATATGCATCAGAACTATCCGGTTTTCTTACCCAATTACGACGCAAATGCTTTCCTGAATACCGTCGACCGTACATTGATGCTGGGTCGTAGTATCTTCTGCGAATACTTGGCTGATTTGGAAGAGCTGACAGGCGATGCATCTTACAGCCTCTGTCTTATAAACAATGCTGAAACAATGTGGACTATGGGCCAGGAAAACGAGAATTGCCTGTGGGGCGCACGCTGGTATGAACCTGCTTTTGCGGGAGAATACGTAAGCAGCAGTGAACCGACAGATCCGATGGCTCCGTACATTGTCATTACTTTAGAGTCTCAAATTGCAGGAACAAGCATGTTGGAGACAAAAGCTTCATTATAATATCAAGATTAATAATTCAAAACACTAATACTGATGAGAAAGAATTGGAAACAAGTCTTTAATAGGCTAAACATCTGTACGGTGGCTATGACCTGTTGCATGTTTGCCGGCTCTCCGCTCTATGCCAATGCAGAATCGGCAGAAACAGAGGCAGTAGCCCAACAGGAAATCACTGTTACGGGTACAGTTTTAGACGAGATACATAAAGATCCGCTGATCGGTGCAACGATCCGCGTGAAAGGAGTTGAAGGCGGTACAGTAACCGACATCGACGGTAAATTCAGCATCAAAGTTCCGTATGCAAATGCTACCATCGTTGTTTCTTATATCGGTTATGCTCCGAAGGAAATCCCATTGAAAGGGCAGAGAACTCTTACCATTACCTTGTTGGAAGACACGAAAGCTTTGGAAGAAGTCGTAGTCGTTGGTTACACCAAACAACGTAAGGAAACCATGGTAGGTTCTGTATCTACCATCACAACAAAGGATTTGAAACAAAGTCCGACAGCCAACATCAACAACGCCCTTGCAGGACGTTTGCCGGGTTTGGTTGCTACACAGTTCGGTGGTGGTGAGCCGGGTGTCGACAAGAGTAATATCTACATTCGTGGTAAAGCAACTTACGGCGACCAGAACCCGATTGTCATCGTCGATGGAGTTGAGCGTGACATGAGTTACGTATCAGCCGATGAAATCGAAACATTCACTATCTTGAAGGATGCATCTGCAACAGCAGCTTACGGTATTCGCGGTGCAAACGGTGTAATCGTCATCACGACAAAACGTGGTCAGGCAGCTGAAAAAGCTTCTGTCAGCCTGAAAGCTTCAGTGGGTGTCAACATGCCGGTTTCTTTCCCCGAATACTTGGGATCAGCAGACTACGCTACTTTGTATAACGAAGCCATCTACAACGATGCTCTCCGTAACGGAACCGATCCGGCTTTAGGAAACTATTTCTCACAAGACGCCATCAACAGATTCCGCATGGCCAAAGGTGACAACTCGGACGGTTTGGGTTACGATACCGACTACTATGACATGATATTCAAACCTGCCATCCAGCAGGATTACAACCTGTCAATTCGTGGTGGTACGGACAAGGCACGTTACTATGTATTGGCCGGTTACTATACACAGAACGGTAACTACGAATATGTAGAACGCGACAAACAGAACTTTACGCGCTACAACTTCCGTACAAACGTCGATATCAACATCACAAAACGCTTGTCCGCACGTTTGGACTTGGGTGTTCAGATGACAGACCGTACGGCTATCGGTGCAAGCGCCAGCAGCTTGATGAAAATCGCCAGTGCGCGTGCTCCTTACCTGCCGCTCTTTGTTGAGAACAACTCACACCCGAGCAATGAAATATTCATTGCCAACAATCCGGACGGATTGCTCTATGGTGATGCAATCAACAGACGTAACATCATCGGTGAATTGATGTACACCGGTAAACAACGCGAAAGAAACATCAAGATGACTTCTTCATTCGCTTTGGCAATGGATTTGGATTTCATCACTCCGGGATTGCGTTTCGAAGGTCAATTCTCTTACGATGCCAACGAAGGTAACTGGCACAGACAAGTCATCGGAACGTACAATGATACCGGTAACTACCAGTCTTATCCGGGATACCCGATGTTCTCTCCTTCCGGTGTAGGCGGAAACTGGTACATGAATCCGGGCCATTACTATGGTGCATACAGTAATGTAACCAAATGGGAAAAACCGACAACTCCGGGAAATGACTTCTCATACAACGCATCCGAATCACGTACCTACTATCAGGCAAAATTAGATTACTCACGTACATTCAACGAAGTACACGAAGTAACCGGTATGTTGATGTTCAACCGTACGTTGAGACGTGTCAACGCTGATATTCCGTATGCATCACAAGGTTACAGCGGACGTTTCAGCTACTACTACAACAAAAAATACCTGGCTGAGTTCAACTTCGGTTACAACGGTTCTGAAAACTTTGCTCCGGGCAACCGCTACGGTTTCTTCCCCGCAGGTTCTATCGGTTGGGTAATGAGTAGCGAGCCATGGATGGAAAAGACAAAAAGCTGGTTGGATTTCTTGAAGTTCAGAGTATCTTACGGTCTTACCGGATCTGACTACTGTGCAGGACAACGTTTCTTGTACCTGGCATACTACAACGTCAATGCAGACAAATACCGTTCAGGTTCAGGTTGGCCGGAATACGGAAACGGTACCGCCATCTCTAACTTGGCAAACACCAACATCTCTTGGGAAAAGGCACGTAAGCTGAATGCCGGATTCGATATGAACATGTTCGGTAACCGCCTGACCATGACTGTCGACGGATTCTACGAATACCGCTTCGATATCGTGACCAACTTGGTAGGTCAGAAATTAGGCTATCCTGAATACATCGGTGCCGATGCATCATACGTAAACGCAGGTATTGTAAAGAACAGAGGTGTCGATTTCGAAATCGGCTGGCAAGACCGTATCGGTAAAGACTTCTCTTACTACATCCGCCCGAACTTCACGTTCGCACGTAACCAGATTGTTTACTCTGCAGAGTTGCCGGTAGGTTACAGCTACAACCGTGAAACAGGAAAACGTATGGGTGAGCACTACAACTACGTATTCGACCACTTCGTAAAAGACCAGGCAGAAGCCGACCGTCTGAACGCAATCCGCTACCAACAGTGGGGTACATTGATTCCCGGTGACTGCGTTTACCGCGACTTGAACCGCGACGGTATCATCGACGATAACGATAAGACAGCTATGGGTAACCCGGAATTCCCGGAAATCCAATACGGTATTCCTATCGGATTCCAATATAAGAACTTCGACTTCTCTATGCTGTGGCAAGGTTCCGCTCTTTGCGACAAACAAATGACAGAATCAACCATCTATCCGTTCCAAGTTTATGAAACCGATGGTTTGGGTAAAGTTAAGGCAATTCACATGCAACGTTGGACTCCGCAGACAGCCGATACAGCCAGAATGCCGGCACTGCATACAGGTAACGACAACAACAACAACCGCAGCGACAACAGCTTGTACATGTTCAACTCAAGCTACATTCGCTTGAAGAGCGTAGAAATCGGTTACCGCTTACCGCAGAACTGGATTTCTAAAGCGAAACTTGAACAAGTACGTTTCTACCTCCAAGGTACAAACTTGCTGACATTCGACGGATTGGATGACCTTGACGTAGACCCTGAAACCGGTAACGGTTGGGGTGGTGCGTACCCGATTCTGAAAGTATTCAACTTTGGAGTAGATATCACATTCTAAATCCCTAATACAGACATGAAAATGAAACTAAAACATTTATATATTGCCGGAATCGCACTGACAGGAGCAACGCTCACCGCGTGCAGCGACTTCCTTGACAGACGTCCGGACAATCAGGTAACAGAAGAGGAAGTCTTCACTGATTATTACAGAGCCACTGGTCTGGTAAACGACGTATGGGCTACCGCACGCGGTATGGAAAACCCGATTATATATTTCTCCCACTTCGGTCTGGCCGGAGCTACCGACGAGTGTGAGGCACAGGAAGGAACGGAAGACGATCAATGTCAGAAGTTCAACCGAGGCGAATGGACAACCCAAAATACCAACGGAAACGATTGGCGTACTGGTTACTTTGCCATCCGTCAGCTCAACATCTTCCTGCAAGGTATCCAGCAATACAACACGCCGGATAACCCCCGTACACCGGGAGAGTTAAAGTACCGTATCGGTGAGGCATATTTCCTCCGTGCATACATCCACTTCCTTTTGATGAAGAAATACGGTGAAATCGTATACAACCGCGATGTATATGTCCCGGGTGACGATATGTTTGCTTACCGTCAGGAATCTGTACACAGCATTGTTGCAAAGATTGTGGAAGATGCCACAACAGCCATGCAGTATGTAGGCGGACGTTATGACAAATCAAACCTTCAGTTCGGACGTAGCGACCAGGGCGCTTGTCTGGGTCTGATTGCCGCAGCAAAATACATCGCTGCCACTCCGTTCTATAACGGCGCATCCGACCGCTACGGATATACCGATACCCGTATCTATAAAGACGAGTACACTTACGATGCAAGCCGCTGGACAGCAGCAAAAGAAGCCGCATTGGATGTCATCAATTTCTCATCAAACGGTAAAGGATACTCACTGTATCAACTATACGCTGAAGGCGACAAATATACAGGTCGTGGTGACCGTGTGTTAGGTATTGACGCTTCAGGACGAAGATATGACGCGCTGAACCATCAAGGTGAACTTTACAACCCGCATATCTACACTCGCTTGGCCAACATGTTCGGTGCCGACGGTTCCGAGAACTTTGAAATGTACGACAAAGAAGCCGTATTCTTCGTGACCTCATGGAAACCGGGAGCATGGCAGGGCGATAACTATCCTCCTTCATTGTGTAGGAACGGTGGTGCCCGTCAGCAGCCCGTACAGGAGCAGGTTGACGAATACGAATGTATCGTTTACCGCAACGGACAGCCCTACGGTGTTTCCATCTTCTCTGAAGAAGCAAGAACCGCCAACATGACTGCAGAGCAGTTGACAGAATGGGACCGCACCGGTACACACAAAGTATACGAAGATGCAGACCCGTATGTAAACCGCGACCCGCGTTTCTACCGCGATATTATCTTCCACGGACAGTGGTTCAGAGATACAGATTCTCGTAACTCAAAACAAATCAACGTGGCTGAAGGTACTACCGATGGTATCAAGACCGGAAGTACGAAAGGTACACACACCGGTTACTATCTGCGCAAGTTCTTCATGGAAGACTGGCAGTTCTCAGGCGGTACGAACGACTGGAAAGTTACTCACCCGCAATGGCGTCTGCCGGAATTCATCTACATCTATGCAGAAGCGTCTACCCGCGAAGACGGAACAGTGGATCAGGATGCAGTAGAGATGGTAAACGACGTAAGAGCACGTTCTTTCATGGCACCGATGGTACCGGAAGTTTCTTCAGATCCTGATTTGTTCCTTGAATACATCGAACGCGAATGGCGTGTAGAACTCTTCTACGAGAACAAACGTTTCTTCCGCGCACGTCTGTACCTGGAACCGAATTCAGAACAAGAACAGTTGCGTTATGCCGATTACCAGGCTTCAGGACCGGTAGATTACTACGATACATATCACCAACCGCTGCCGAAACTGCAGAATATGGTTAACGGTATGCGTCCGGTTGCAGATCCTGCAGGAAAAATCCGTGTAGACGGTCAAAACTACCGCATGGAACGCTTCCAGGTAGAAACCCGCGTATGGCGTACTCAATTCTACTTGTGGCCGATCCACCGCGATGAAATCCGTCGTGCACAAGGCTCACTGGTACAGAATCCGTTCTGGGAATCAGAAGCAGGTAGCTAATCCTTGTAACACATATATTAATAAATTGAAGTACTAACTACTGGAGTTTTTAAAAGGCCGGTCAAGGGAAATCCTTAACCGGCCTTTTTCCCCTCCCACAACAGAACACAAAACACAAGAGAGCAACGCAATAAATCCGCAAAAAGCCTTGAGATTTTTCAATTTTTCTTCGTACATTTGACAAGAAAAAAGCAGTCTTTTACCAAAAACAAAACGATATGAGAATGAATACACAAGCATTTATCAAGAAAGCGCTCGCCATGGGATGCATAGCGGGCTGCCAACTGTTCGCCCATGCCGCAAGCGGACCGGTGGACTACGTGAACACACTTACCGGTACGCAGTCGAAATTCGAACTGTCGACCGGGAACACCTACCCTGCAACGGCAATGCCTTGGGGAATGAATTTCTGGACACCGCAAACCGGCACGATGGGCGACGGATGGACATACCGCTACGATGCCGACAAGATACGCGGATTCAAACAGACACACCAGCCCAGTCCATGGATGAATGACTACGGCCAGTTCTCCATCATGCCCGTAACCGGCGGACTGGTCTTCGACCAGGATGACCGCGCAAGCTGGTTCTCTCACAAAGCGGAAACGGCCACACCTTACTATTACAAAGTTTACCTTGCCGACCACGACGTGACAACCGAACTGGTCCCGACGGAACGTGCCGCAATATTCCGCTTCACTTTCCCCGAAACAAAAAACGCATACGTCATCATCGATGCATTCGACCGGGGCTCGTATGCCAAGATTCTTCCCGAAGAAAACAAAATCATCGGCTACACGACCCGCAACAGCGGAGGGGTACCCAAGAACTTTAAGAACTACTTTGTCATAGAGTTCGACAAACCCTTCGTCTTTACAGCCGCAGTAAACAACGGAGGCATCCTGCCCAATGAGAAAGAAGCCGAAAGCAATCACAGCGGCGCCATTGTGGGATTCTCGACCAAACGCGGCGAAACCGTACATGCCCGCGTGGCATCTTCGTTCATCAGCTACGAGCAAGCGGAACTGAATCTGAAAGAACTGGGAGACGACTCACTGGAAGAACTCAAACAAAAAGGCAAAGATACATGGAACCGCGAAATGAGCAAGATAGAAATTACCGATGACAACATCGACAATCTGCGCACCTTCTACTCATGCCTGTACCGCTCCATGCTCTTCCCCCGCAGTTTCTACGAAATAGACGCCAAAGGACAGGTAATGCATTACAGCCCCTACAACGGCGAAGTGCTGCCGGGATACATGTTCACCGATACCGGATTCTGGGACACATTCCGCTGCCTCTTCCCTTTCCTTAACCTGATGTATCCTTCCATGAACCAGAAGATGCAGGAAGGTCTGGTAAATGCATACAAGGAAAGCGGTTTCCTTCCCGAATGGGCCAGTCCGGGTCACCGCAACATCATGATAGGAAACAACTCGGCTTCGGTCGTTGCCGACGCATACATCAAAGGACTGCGCGGGTACGACATAGAAACCCTGTGGGAAGCCCTGAAACACGGGGCCAACAGCCACCTGGAACGCACGGCATCCGGACGTGTGGCATACGAAGCCTACAACAAATACGGATACGTACCAAACAACATCCGCGTGGGACAGAACGTAGCCCGCACACTGGAATATGCATACAACGACTGGACAATTTACGCCTTAGGAAAGAAATTAGGCAAACCGGAAAGCGAAATCGCCATCTACAAGCAACGCGCCATGAATTACCGGAACGTCTATAACCCCGAACGCAAACTCATGGCCGGAAGAGACGACAAGGGAGTATTCAATCCCGATTTCAACCCGGCTGCATGGAGCGGAGAATTCTGCGAAGGAAACAGCTGGCACTGGAGCTTCTGCGTATTCCATGACCCGCAAGGACTGATTGACCTGATGGGAGGCAACGACGGATTCAACGAAATGATGGACTCTGTCTTCATCATCCCCAGCAAGGAAGGGCTGAACAGCCGCGGCGTCATTCACGAAATGCGCGAAATGCAGGTCATGAACATGGGACAGTACGCACACGGAAACCAACCCATCCAGCACATGGTATACCTATATAATTACTCTGCCGAGCCATGGAAGGCGCAATACCACGTGCGCAATATCATGGACAAGCTGTACACTTCCGCACCCGACGGTTACTGCGGTGACGAAGACAACGGACAGACTTCGGCATGGTACGTATTCTCGGCATTGGGATTCTATCCTGTATGTCCCGGTACCGACCAGTATGTGATAGGCACCCCGCTGTTCAAACAGGCAAAACTCCACCTGGAAAACGGCAAGACCGTTACCATCGAAGCGAACAACAACAGCAAAGAGAACTGCTACATCCGCTCGATGAAAGTAAACGGAAAGAACTATACCCACAATTACCTCACACACGAACAACTGCTGAACGGCGCCAACATACGCTACGTAATGAGCGGCACTCCGAACAAGCAACGCGGTACAGAGGAAGCAGACGCTCCCTACTCGTTCTCAAAAGAATAATCTTAAACATACTGACAAATGAAACTGAAACATATTTTATTCCTGACACTGAGCATCCTTCTCTTAGCAGGATGCGGGAAACCGACAACAACATTCACTGCCGCATCGTATAACCTGCGCAATGCCAACGGGTCGGATTCCATCAACGGAAACGGATGGGGACAACGCTACCCCGTAATAGCCGACATGGTACGTTTCTACGGTTTCGATATTTTCGGTACGCAAGAATGTTTCCTTCACCAGCTGAAAGACATGAAAGCGGCCCTTCCCGGATATGATTACATCGGCGTAGGCCGCGATGACGGAAAGGAAAAAGGCGAACATTCCGCCATCTTCTACCGCACCGACAAGTTCGAGCTGATAGAAAAAGGCGATTTCTGGCTCTCCGAGACACCGGACAAACCGAGCAAAGGATGGGATGCCGTACTGCCGCGCATCTGCTCATGGGGGCATTTCAAATGTAAAGATACGGGATTCGAGTTCTTGTTCTTCAACCTCCACATGGACCACGTGGGTAAAAAGGCCCGTGTGGAAAGCGCACTTCTCGTACAGGAAAAGATGAAAGAATTCGGAACAGAACTTCCCGCTATCCTGACCGGCGACTTCAACGTAGACCAGACGCACCAGTCGTATGAGGCTCTCGTAAGCAAAGGGGTTCTGAAAGACTCGTATGAAGCAGCGGATTTCCGCTATGCCACCAACGGTACATTCAACAGTTTCAACCCGAACAACTTCACGACAAGCCGCATTGACCACGTATTTGTCTCACCTGCATTCCACGTAGTGAAATACGGCGTGCTGACCGATACATACCGAAGCACGAAAACGGCTCCTCAAGAGGCCGATGTGAAGGATGCACCGAAGGAAATTTCTGTGAAGAAGTATGTGGCACGTACTCCTTCCGACCATTTCCCGGTAATGGTGAAACTTGAGATTACCCAACCATAATATTCCGCTAACCGAGCCTGCGCAAGCAGGCTCTCAATCTATCACACACATGAGACATTCTATTATTCTTGCACTTATGCTTGCCGCATCACCGGTTTTCGGGCAAAACCGGCTGCCGGATTGGGCTATGGGCGGCTTTAACCGACCGGAAGGAGCAAATCCGGTCATCTCACCACGAGAGTATACAAAATTCTATTGCCCGATGAGCGGTGACTCAATCGCATGGGAATCGAACGACACCTTCAATCCCGCAGCCACTATCTATAACGGGAAAATCGTCGTCCTCTACCGTGCCGAAGACAAATCGGGAGAAGGTATCGGTCACCGTACCTCACGTCTGGGATATGCCTCTTCCGATGACGGAATCCACTTCACACGGGAAACCGCACCGGTATTCTATCCCGACAATGACGCACAAAAGGAAAACGAATGGCCGGGCGGATGCGAAGACCCGCGCATCGCCGTCACTTCCGACGGACTTTACGTAATGATGTATACGCAATGGAACCGGAAAATAGCACGGCTGGCCGTAGCCACTTCGAGAGATCTGAAGAACTGGACAAAGCACGGTCCTGTCTTTGCCAAAGCATACGGAGGGAAATTCCGCGACATGTTCTGCAAATCGGGCTCTGTCCTCACCGAAATCGTAAACGGGAAACAGGTCATAAAGAAGATAAACGGGAAGTACTTTATGTACTGGGGAGAGTATCATGTATTTGCGGCAACTTCGGAAGACCTTGTCAACTGGACACCCTTAGTAAAGGAAAACGGCGATTTGAAACCGCTTTTCTCACCGAGAGACGGCTATTTCGACAGCCAACTGACAGAATGCGGTCCTCCGGCCATCTATACGGATAAAGGCATTGTGCTGCTGTATAACGGAAAGAATTATGCAGGAGAAAGGGGCGACAAACGCTTTACGCCCAATGTATACGCAGCCGGGCAAGCGCTGTTCGATGCCAAAGATCCGACACATTTCATCACCCGCCTGGATGTCCCGTTCCTGCGCCCGATGGACAGCTTCGAGAAAAGCGGACAATATCCGGCCGGAACGGTATTCATTGAAGGACTGGTTTACTACAAAGGGAAATGGCATCTGTACTACGGATGTGCCGATTCACGCGTAGCCACAGCCATCTATGACCCGGCTCATCCCGGAGATGCTGATCCGCTCCCATAAAAAACAAATAATCACTATAAAGAAAAAAATCGGAGCGCCCTGACGGGCAGCTCCGATTTTTTTCCTCATATCAAATATCAATCCATCTGAAATGAAGGCGGAACAGCATCATCGGAAGCAGCCCACGCCTTATTGGGATGCTTACCCATCACAAACTCAAGTTTTCCTCCCTTCATCAAATCCTCGTGAGAGAACCATGATTTGTTCCATTCCACACCGTTCAGTTTAGCCGACTGAATAAATTTGTTCTCGGGAGAATAATTGTGACAAACCACACGGAATGTATTTCCGTTATCCAAACGTATTGTTGTCTCCTCGAACATCGGACTACCGATTACATACATCGGAAGACCGGGAGTAACCGGATAGAATCCTATCATGGAGAATACGACAAACGAAGTCAGACCACCTCCGTCCTCATCACCCGGAATTCCCATCAGGTCATTACGGAACCATTGTTCCAACAAGGTACGTACACGTTTCTGCGTACGCCACGGCTGTCCTGCATAGTTATATAAATAAGCGATGTGCATGGCCGGCTCGTTCCCCATAGAGAACTGTCCGACATTTCCCGTATGGTCGGCAAACTGATAATAGAAATCGGGACGCCCTTTTCCGAGCGGCGTATTGTACATGCGTTCCACTTCCTCTACAAACCGTTCCTTTCCTCCCATCATTTTCACCAGATCACCAAGATTATGCGGCACGTCCCAACGATATACCCATCCGTTATTCTCATCATAAGCGTCACGTCCGCCTACACCACTGGAAAAACGGTAATCGAACGGCTCGATGAAATTGCCGAATGTATCCTTCGGATGGAAGAATAATGTCTCTTCGTTAAATACTTTCCGATAGTTCAAACTGCGGTTCAGGAAATACTCAGCCTCATCCTCTTTTCCCAACGCTTTTGCAATGTTACCCAAGCACCATTCATCGTACACGGTTCCCAATGTAACAGCAATCGGTTGCCGACGCTCCCACGAGTGAACTTCAGGTACCGTTTCTTTCTCTCCAACAGCCAATGCCGGGAAATAGCCGTGGTCTTTATAGAACTTATCCAATATACCTGCCGGTTTCGCAGACCAGGGAGCCAATGTCTTCTCCGTTATCGCACCTTTACATGCCTGATATGCTTTTTCCAAATCGAATGAGCGCATTCCTTTATTGTACGCATCGATGACCGTAGCAACTCCGTGATTACTGTTCATACGGCGGCTGTCACCCGTAACTTCGGGGAATGTGGGCATCCAATGATTGTCCATCTGATAAGCCATACGGATAAAGGAGTTCACCATATCGCTTTCCTTCCGCGTATCAATAATCAGGCGCAAAGGATGTGTTGCACGGTAAGTGTCCCAAATCCAATCGTCAACATAGAACGGAACGCCTTCATCATCGTGCACCTGTCCGTCGTAAGCACTAAAGTATTTGCCATCCTCAGAAAGGCAAATCATACGCTCATACGTACGGTATAACGAAGTATAAAACACGGTCTTCTCGTCATCCGTTCCACCTGTAACATGCAATTTATCCAACGTCTCGTTCCAGATATCACGACCAGCATCGGCCACAGCCTCCAAATCGTAGTCTTTTATCTCGCGACGCAGATTCTTTTCCGCCTGTTCCTCAGAAATAAATGACACGCCATAGCGCACATTCAATGCAGTAACCCCTTCCGGATATTCCACGAGGTAATATGCATTATGCCCTTTCGTCGTCTTGGCAGAAGTATCGATGCCTCCGTTTACATGTGTACCTATTTTTACCGGCTCACGGTCGGTTTCCAGATAGATATACACTTTTGTATTATTTCCCAGTTCCTGATAACCGCTTATCGCTTTTCCATCGGTACGTAACTCTCCATTGCGGGTATTGAAAATCAAATAGGCCGGACGCGAAGCATCGCCGAATGTCAAAGAATAAATGCCGGCCTGATGAGAAGGGGCATAATCGGCATGAATATCATAATCGTCCAAATCGACACTGTAAAAATACGGCTTAATCACTTCATTGTCATATCCGAAACGGATTGTACTTCCGGCTTTCGACAAATCGCCCTGATAGGGACTTAAATTAAACGCGGAACTGCCTCTGTGACTTGTCACAATAAGCGGCAAACCGTTGATGGTATTCCCTGTAAAATTCTCACGCTCCGGATAAACACGCAGCATACTGTTAGGCAAATGTACCGTTGGATAGGTAGGCACCAGCAAATGACTGATGTTCCCTATATAAGGGTTCACATAATCGACCGGCTCTTTTTCATCGGTCTTGGTCACCTTCACTACCACAAGCAGCAAAAGCACAATACATCCCAACAAAACATAAATAATTTTTTTCATGGATCCTTATTGATTAAATTAAAATATTCCGAATACAAAGATAATGCAAATTTCCTTAACTACAACTCCAACAACACATTTCAAACGAACACAAACAGAAAACAAACAGGAACAGAAACACAGGAATAACCGTCAAAAAAATTATCTTTGCAATAAACATCGTAGAACTTGAAATATGGAAATAAAAAAAAGCCTAATACCATACATCCTTTTAGGGATGACAATATTACCGGGAAACGCCGTTTCAAAGGAAAATACAAAGCTTGTAAATATAGAACGCTCGGTCTTGGCCGATAAGATAAAGGGCGGATGGGCAGGACAAACCATCGGCGTGTCGTTCGGGAGCCACACAGAATTCAAATATCAAGGCACATTTCTTCAGGATTATTATACCATTCCATGGAAAAAAGGGCAGGTCAAGCAACTGATGGACACATGGCCAGATCTGTTTGATGACATTTACATGGACCTGACATTTGTAGATGTCATGGAAAAACAGGGCATCGATGCACCGGTTGAAGCGTTTGAAAAAGCTTTTGCAGAAGCAGGATACTCTCTATGGCATGCCAATCAGGCGGCCAGATGGAACATCCTGCACGGAACAGACTCTCCGGGACATTGGAAAAACAATCCGCATGCCGATGATATCGACTGGCAAATAGAAGCCGATTTTACCGGGCTTATGAATCCCGGCATGCCGAACTCGGCATCGGAAACGGGAGACAGAATCGGGCACATCATGTGCTACGGTGACGGCTGGTACGGCGGTGTATATGTGGGAGCCATGTACAGTCTGGCTTTCATCTATGATGATGTGGAGAAAATCGTAACCGAAGCATTGAAAACCATCCCGCAGGAAAGTTCTTTTCACCGCTGCATCGCAGATGTGATAAAAGGATACAACAGACACCCGAACGACTGGAAACAAACTTGGTTCGAAATACAAAAGAACTGGGCAGAGGAAACCGGCTGCCCGGAAGGGGTACTCGCTCCGCTGGACATTGATGCAAAAATCAACGCAGCCTATATCGTTCTTGGCCTGTTATACGGACAAGGCGACTTCACCAAAACAATGGAAATATCAACCCGCGCAGGACAAGATTCAGACTGCAACCCATCGTCTGCCGGAGGGATATTGGGGACAATGTACGGCTATTCAGGCATTCCGGATTATTGGAAGGAAGGACTTATAGGAGCAGAAGAACAGACATTCAAATACACCAACCTGTCTTTAGCACAGACGTACGACCTCAGTCTTAAACATGCACTGAAAATGATTGAGAGAAACGGAGGTAATATAACAGAGAGAACGATTGGCATCCCCGTCCAACAACCGAAAGCCGTACGCCTGGAGCAGTGTTTCCCGAATATGATACCCTTGAAAAGAGAAGCGCTTTACCGCAACGATATCGATACACTGTCGCTGACATTCGAAGGAACAGGAATCGTTGTAAGAGGAGAATGCGTAAAAAAAGACAACAGACAACCGGACTGTGAACTGAAAGCACGATTTTACATCGACGGAGTTGCTGCCGGAGAAGCGATATTCCCTACTTCATTTCACGGACGAAGATTGGACATCTTCTGGAAATACCAATTACCGCAAGGGAAACACAAAATTGAGATTGAAGTTATCGGGAATAAAGGAAATGCCCTGCTGAGGTCATGGGACTACATCGTCTACACACACGCTGAATAAATATAGAGACATGACCGCTCTTTTACGGTTATTAGCTACCCAAAAATAAAGAAATCCTTTCTAAATCAACGATTTAAAAAGGATTTTCCGTACTCGAAGCGGGACTTGAACCCGCACAGCCATTACTGGCCAAGGGATTTTAAGTCCCTCGTGTCTACCGATTCCACCATTCGAGCAGCCTGTCAAAAAACGAAAAAGAGCGGAAAACGAGACTCGAACTCGCGACCCTAACCTTGGCAAGGTTATGCTCTACCAACTGAGCTATTTCCGCCTTTGCGGATGCAAATGTATGGAGAATTATCATAAGCTCCAAATATTTGCATGTTTTCTTCACAAAA
>CASDXG010000104.1 GCA_949285025.1 uncultured Bacteroides sp.
ATGGCCAACCCAATGGCACTCAACTATGCGAACGACATTATCACCAACGACAATCCGTCGGTAAGCTATGCCACCGTGTATCCGCTGGGAATGTTCCTTCGCGTAATCATCGCCCAGCTCATCCTCATGCTTTTTCTATAGATAATCATTTTTCCTCATGAAAAACACCTGCATACCGTTGTTACTGTTTTTGTCTTTTTACATTCAAGCCAAAGGGCAAGACATTGATTTAGACCTTGCAATTGAAAACGATTCGATTGTATATCGAATCACAAACCAGTCTTCTTCAAAATTAATCGTAAACAAAAAGTTGGCAGATGACTACGACTATGAAATAGTCAATCTGAATCCAGCCGGAAATCTTCAATGGAACTATTACGATGCAGTGAACCGAAGATTCATCCTTCTTCCGGGAGAAAGTTACAGCCGAAACATTCTTCCCGCACCGACAGGGAAAGGGAATGGAATTATTCAAATCAATGCGAAAATGTCAGGCGTGTATGCTAATAAAAGAGGAAAAGCCACAATTATAAGAAAAGAAAAGTCGCTTTACTTCCGAAAGGATATTAAAAGCACACTGAACTATGACAAGCAGTCCAACTCTCTGACAATTACAGTTGCAAACAAAATGAACAAAAAAATAGCGGTCATTAACCAGTTGCCCACCGATGCATTTCTTCACAGCAGCATTAAGGTGGACTATCTTGCAGGAGAAGCGGGAATCTACACCCAAACCTTCCATCTGTTTGAAGAAGAAGTCCGAGAGCGAACAATGCTTCCAAATGAAACAATCACCCGAACCATTCCCTTAAGCGAGAAGTACATATCACACCCTGTAAGAGTACGTCTATTCGTAGATTATGAGTACCATCACAAGAATGGAAAAAAAGCACATTTATACTACAGAAAAGAGTACCCCATCCAACCGTGCGGCAATTACGAGCAATATGTATATGCAGATTTGAGAATAGAACAAGATTACATAACTTTCAAAATCACCAACGGCTCCCCCATAGACATCACCCTACCCGGAAGCACCAGCAAAACTCCTTGCGGAGTTTCCTATTGGGAGCATGAATATCGTGACAAGAACAAGAACTGGAAATATGAATGCATTCCCGTAACACAGCAAAAGGCCGTCACCCTGAAACCAGGAGAAGAGCATGTGTACAGACTGAAAAGGCCTGCCCGAGAATCCGGCTACAAAACAATCAGCGGAACAGCAATCATGACTATAAAAGACAAGAAAGGGGAAAAAATACCGTTCAGAATAAGCACTTATCGCACAGTGTATGAATAAAAACAAAAGAAAGCGACAAACATTGCTTTATCAACTAAAGTGTATATCTTTGTAACGATGAAACGACAAAAAGATCTGCTATGAAAGATTATAAACAAATAACGCCGGAAATAATCAGGCAGGACAGCCGCTATCTGGACCTGCTGTCGCATAATTTCCCGACAATCGCCGACGCCAGCACGGAAATCATCAACCTGGAGGCCATACTGAACCTGCCGAAAGGGACCGAACATTTTCTGGCTGACCTTCACGGA
>CASDXG010000105.1 GCA_949285025.1 uncultured Bacteroides sp.
AGGAGGAATCTTGTAACTGATATAAATTGTAACATATGGGTTCAACAAAACAATAGCGGCTGATACTATTAGGTTCATAGTGACAGTCGCTATTGTTGTATATAAAGGTTTAATACCTGTAGTTGGCCGAATACTTACCAAGTAAAAGACCGTGAGCTTTTCCTATAAAGGAATCAATGTTCTTAAGTAAACACAATAAGAGAGAGAATGATTTTCTTGAAATCATTCTCTCTCTCTTATTGAAAGCACTAATTATTGCCGCAATGCCGCAGAATAATTAATCTTTAATGCATAAGCTTGACGAAGTGCTTGCTTCACTTCCGTTACGATACCCATCTTCGTCTGCGCGTCAACCTTTAAGGAAACAGTCATATATGGCTGATCAACTTCGCTCATGTTTTCACGCTCCGAATAGATATATTCCTGTACTTCCGACGCCTCAGCAAATTTATCATTCAACTGAATACGGTCAGCAGTACCCATCTTCTTCTGGAATTCTTCCAAAGGTTTCCCTATATAAATAAAAGAAACCAAAGACTTCTTTTCCAATTTCTCCAATTCTGTTGCAGCAGGAACTCTGAATCGTACCATCAAAGTCACTTCACGCATTGTTGTCACAATCATAAAGAAGAACAACACGGTAAAGATAAGGTCAGGCAAAGATGATGTATTCAATTCAGGCATCTCACGCTTGCCACTCTTATTAAATTTTCCCATAACTTATTTTCCTAGATATTTTCTCGGTTCTGCTTCAGATATCTTCTGCGGATAATAATCGATAACCGCCTCTTTTTCTTCATCAGAACATTCAGCGAAAGACTTACCAAATTGGCTTTGAGACAATTCATTACGCAATTCATTGTAAGCAGCCACCAGTTCGTTCTGAACTTGAATATACATCTCGTAGCTTGTATCGACATCGTTCTGCACAGAAATTACATGCTTATCCGTAAGCATAACATCCCCAAAGAAAGGAAGAGTTTTAGGGTGTTTCTCCGGTAAGTTGTCATCATTATTCGGATTTGCAATAAATTCCTTCGCTTTTTCTCTCAATTGAGTTACATCCAATATTTCCCCATTTACCAACAACTCATTGAACTTATTAAGCCGAACCTGAAGGACATTACGTTCTTTTACAATCGTATTATCAGTCTGTTCCTGGCTCTCAGGAGGAGGAGGCAAACGTCTTGCCAATCCACGATCCGTATCCATTGAGGTAGTCACAAGGAAAAAGATAAGTAACATAAAAGAAATATCAGCCGTAGAAGTAGCATTAATTCCCGGTACTTTTCTTTTTGTTTTTGCCATTTTTACTAGCTCTTTGAAAAAACTGTATAACTATTATTTTTTAAATACCCCGAACAAATTGAGCAATGTTGCAATCGAAGCTATGATCAACAGTACATAAGTTGAATAAATAAACATATCAGTTACTTTCAACATTGTAGGATCATCATAAATACCACTGCCACCCAACATTACCGGGACATCAGAACCTATAGCATATGTAACGAACAACAAAACAATCAAGCCAACAAAACCAAGTAAAGATTTAATTGTACTAGCTGGATTATCTCTTAATGAAGCTACAATTTGTACGATTGCAGCAATAACCGTTACAGCAACACAGACAAAAAACATAAAATACATCAGATACATCAAGGCCGGAGTATTAACCGGTTCATTGAGCTGTGCTTCATTTAAATGTTCATATCCTACTCCGAAAAATAACGCTAATACTATTAAAATAACAGCAATGCATACATAAAAAACGTAGTAAGATATTTTATATGATAACTTAGCCATTGTACTAATTATTTTTTGTATTTCAAGTTATATTTCATGATTGTATCAAGCAACGTGATAGAAGCATCTTCCATCTGGCTTGTGATAGCTTCAATTTTAGACAATATATAGTTATAGAATACTTGAAGAATCAAAGCTACAATCAAACCGAAAATAGTAGTAATCAAAGCAACTTTCATACCTCCAGCTACGACTGTCGGAGAAATATCGCCTGCGCGTTGTATATCATCGAACGCCATCACCATACCAATCACGGTACCCAAGAAACCTAAAGACGGAGCCATTGCTATAAACAATGTAATCCATGAGCATCCTTTTTCCAAATAACCGGCCTGAACACCGCCATAAGAAACGACTGAACGCTCTACAACATCTAAGCCTTAATCGATTCTCATCAATCCCTGATAGCAAATAGAAGCGACTGGACCGCGAGTGTTACGGCAAATAGTCTTTGCACTTTCCACATCACCTTTCTCCAAAGCTTCTTCAATACTTGCCATTAATTTTTTCGCATTAACTTCAGCCAAGCTCAAATAAATAATACGTTCAATACAGAAAGCCAAGCCAAGTACTAAAGCGATTGCAACCAAAGACATAAAGCCGGCATCACCTTCAATAAATTTTGTTTTCAACTCTTTGTGCATACTGCTTTCTTCTACAACAGTCGGTTCCGTTGTACTTGCTGCAGGAGCGGCTGCTTCTGTTTGAGGCGTTGCTGCAGGCGTAGTACTTTGAGCATTTGTTGTCTGAGTCATTCCAAATGAGATTACTCCCACTACTGCAAGAATTGCAAATAACCTTTTCATTGTGTGTCTAATTTTTAAGATTAATTAATTAATAACTGTATAATATTCACTTGTTTTTCTATTTTCTTATAGCGGAGAGAACGGGATTCGAACCCGTGATACGCTTTAGGCGTATACACGCTTTCCAGGCGTGCCTCTTCAACCACTCGAGCATCTCTCCAAACATAACGTTTCAAAGTCCCCCTCCTATAAGGAGAATCAATATATGCATAAAAGCATTAATAATTATATTTTCTGCTACAAATATATTCTTTTTTTATTTTTTTTGTACAACTTTACGCCCTCAAATATGCTTATGTCGGTACAAATTTAATAAACTTTAAAGGCTTTTCCATCCTCTTTTGAACACTCTTAATGCATTTCCCGAAGTCACAGCATTAATTTCCGAAACCGGGCATCCATAAATCTCCGATAACTTCTCTGCTACTTTTATTAAATAAGCACTTTCATTCCTCTGACCTCGATAAGGCTCTGGCGCAAGATAAGGAGAATCTGTCTCCAACACAATCCGTTCTAGTGGTACTGATCTCAACACTTCCGGCAGATTACTTTTCCTAAAAGTTACGATTCCATTAATTCCCAACATAAATCCATCAAATGACAACAAAACATCTGCGTCAACTTTACTTCCTGTAAAGCAATGAAAGATTCCTGATAGTTTTTCCCGGCAATAGGGCTTCATTACTTCTATTAACTCGGCAAATGCATCACGACAATGAATACTCAAAGGCAGATCATACTGTAAAGCCCATTGTATTTGCTCATCGAAAGCCTGCATCTGTTCTTTTCTATATGTTTTATCCCAATATAAATCTAAACCAACTTCGCCAATTCCCCAAATCTCCCGTCCTGAGATTAAACACTGTTTTATTACATCAAGGCGTTCTTTCCACCTAAAATCTATCGAAGTAGGATGCATCCCTATCAATGGAAAACAATTCTCATGAGCATCACAAAACGCCAGCATCGCATTCATCGAACAGTCATCAATATTAGGAATAAACATACTAAGAACACCAACCTCTGCCGCACGGATTAGAGAGAGTTCTCGATCTTCATCAAACTCTTCCGTAAAAAGGTGTGTATGTGTATCAATCAAGTACGACATGAGAACTTACAAATTCCGATTAATCAATGTGTATACATAAGATAGCAATGGCTCTTTTCTAATAAGATCCACCTGTATTTTATCAAACAAGGCCAACCCTTCTGCATAATACTTACCAATTTCATCACGACACGCACTCGCTATTCCAACCTTGTCATAAATTGAAACCACGGCAGAAATTTTTTCTTCTGGTACAAAATCTGCAGAAGACAACCAAAAAAGCAATTCCTTTTCAAGTTCCGTTCCTTTCGTTCTTTCCAATGCTGTAATCAGCATATATGTTTTTTTATTGCAAAGGATATCTCCTCCAATCTTCTTTCCGAAACAAGATGGGTCTCCATAAACATCCAGATAATCATCCTGCAATTGAAAAGCCAACCCCATTTTGATTCCAAAATCATACAAAGTTTCTATATCCGCAGAAGATGCTCCGCCTAAAATCGCTCCGATTTTTAATGACGCTGCAAGCAATACCGATGTTTTAAGACGAATCATTTCAATATATTCATCTACCGTCACATTCATCCTTTTCTCAAAATCCATATCATATTGCTGACCTTCACAAACATCAAGAGCTGCTTTAGAAAATGTCGACATCACTTGCCGCATATACTCGGGCGGACAACTTTCCATCATATAATAATAAGACTTTATCAACATTGCATCACCTGACAAAACAGCCGTATTTTCATTCCATTTTTTATATACTGTAGGCCTATTGCGACGCACATCAGCTTTATCCATCAAGTCATCATGTAACAATGTAAAATTATGATAAGTCTCAATTGCAACAGCTTGAGATAATATCGAATCGACATCGTTTTTATATAAATTATAACCCAACAACATCAGCATCGGCCGGAGACGTTTCCCTCCCAACGAAATAGCATAAAGAATCGGATTATATAGACCTGCAGGTTCTTTGACTGTAATTTGAGTTCCAATATAAGCTTGTATCTTTTCCAACAACTGTTCAGTATTCCATATTTTCATGGCAAAAGATTTAATCATGAGAAAAAGGCTGCCCTCAACAGCAGCCTTCTATAATATAAGACATCCAAGTATATTAATTCAATCTAAAAAGCACAGGCAAAGTGTACCGTACGCGTACCGTTTTACCACGCTGCTCACCCGGAGTCCACTTCGGCATTCCTTTAACCACACGAACGGCTTCCTGATCCAAAGCAGCATCAACGCCACGTACGACTTGTATATCAACAATAGAACCATCCCTGTTTACAACAAACTGAAGAATGACCCGCCCCTGTATTCCTGCTTCTTGAGCTGTAACAGGATACGAAATATGATCACTCAAATATTTCATCAAAGCCTGCTGACCACCGGGAAATGACGGATCCTTTTCTACTATTTGAAAAATTTCTTCTTCCTCCGGTTCCGGCTCTTCCACAACGGGTTCTACATATTTTATCTCAACAGCCGTATTATCATCCTCGCTTGAACGGATATCACTTTCTTCCACATCAGCTTCATTATCCGCGATCTCCAAGATTTCTTCTTGCTTGGGGACTTCCACAGGAGGGGGTGTCGGCTTCTGTTCTTCTTGTTCTGTAATAGGAATCATTTCCTCTTCAAAGATCGGTTCTGAGGGGCCTGCCATTACGGTAATCTGTACATCTCTTTCTGTCCATTCGAAACAAACATACATCATTCCCAATACAAGCACAAAACCAATCAGCAGCCATGTAGATTTTGACTTCTCAAGGTCTGCTTTCGGTGATTTTTTAATTTCCATAAAATTGCTTTTATTGATTAATGACTATCTATTCGCAAATGTAAAAACTTTTTTTTGCAAAAACAATATTTGTCGAAAATTTATTTGCTCAAGAAGCATTTTATCTCATACATCAGTACATGCACAATCTTTTTTATTTACCTTTGAAAGAAAATCAAATAATTATTCACATGAAAAAAATAATCATTGCCATCGATGGCTTTTCATCCTGTGGGAAAAGCACTATGGCCAAAGACCTTGCAAAAGCCATCGGATACATCTATATAGACAGCGGAGCGATGTACCGCGCCGTTACGTTATATTGTATAGAACATCATCTTTTTGATACGAACGGGGGAATAGATGAAGATGTCCTAAAGCAAAAATTAAGCGACATAAGCATCCGGTTTCAAACAGACCCTGAAAGCAAACGCTCCATAACCTACCTCAATGGAGTAAATGTAGAAGAACGTATTCGAATGCTCGATGTTTCCTCCCTTGTAAGTCCTATTGCGGCATTAAGGTCTGTCCGCGAAACATTAGTCCGACTACAAAAAGAAATGGGAAAGGAAAAAGGGATTGTCATGGATGGAAGGGATATAGGTACCGAAGTATTTCCTTATGCAGAATTGAAAATATTCGTTACCGCAAGTTCGGACATCCGCGCAAAACGAAGATTCGATGAATTAAGAGCAAAAGGCCAAACCGTAAACTTAGAAGAAATAAAACAGAATATTGAAGAGAGAGACCGCATTGATCAGACACGGGAAATCAGCCCTTTGCGAAAAGCTGATGATGCAGTCTTATTAGATAACAGCTACCTAAGTATCGAAGAACAGAAGAAATGGTTAATAGAACAATACAAGAAAGCCGCCAATGCATAAACATGTAGAAATAGACAAAAGCTCAGGCTTCTGTTTCGGCGTAACAATGGCCATAAAAAAAGCAGAAGAAGAATTGACAAAAGGTGAGACATTATATTGTTTAGGTGATATCGTACACAATGATCAAGAATGTGAACGATTAAAGAAAGCCGGGTTAATTACAATCAATCATGAAGAATTTGCATCTCTAAGAAATGCAAAAGTCTTACTACGTGCACACGGAGAACCTCCAAGCACATACAAAATAGCCAAACGAAACAACATCACAATTATTGATGCCACCTGCCCTGTCGTGTTGCGTCTGCAAAAACGAATAAAACAAGAATTCGATACGCAGTCCGAAAACAGAGAAGAAAAACAAATCGTAATTTATGGGAAAAACGGACATGCAGAAGTTATGGGACTGGTCGGACAAACCAATGGACATGCAATCGTTATTGAAGATTTCGAAAAAGTCTCCCGCCTTGACTTCACAAAAGATATCCGTCTTTACTCACAAACAACGAAATCTTTAGACGAATTCCGCCGCATCGTTTCTTATATTCAATCCCATATTTCTCCAAAAGCATCGTTTGAATACTACGACACCATTTGCAGACAAGTAGCCAACCGCATGCCCAATATCCAAAAGTTCGCGGCTGAACACGACCTGATATTCTTTGTCTGCGGGCCAAAAAGTTCCAATGGAAAAATTCTGTTCCAGGAATGCAAGAAGAAAAATCCGAATACATACCAGATAGACCGCCCTGAGGATATTGACCACTCTCTAGTAGAGCAGGCAAACTCTATTGGGATATGTGGAGCAACATCCACGCCCAAATGGCTGATGGAAGCCTGCAAGGAGGTGATAATGAAAGATTAAACAGCCCATAAAAAAAGTTGATTTTCTTGATAGAATCGGGATTTTTCGTAAATTTGTCCCACAATTTCAAACATAAAAAGAGTTTATGGGAACAATTAAATGTATCGGCATTCTCACATCAGGAGGCGATGCGCCGGGTATGAACGCAGCCATACGCGCAGTCACGCGTTCAGCTATTTTCAACGGACTTAAAGTTAAAGGTATTTATCGCGGGTATAAAGGATTGATAACAGGAGAGATTCAGGAATTTCAGACACAAAACGTCAGCAATATCATACAGCAAGGCGGCACCATCCTGAAGACAGCACGCTGTCAAGAATTCAAGACCCCGGAAGGACGTAAGATTGCTTACGAAACAATGCAAAGAGAAGGTATTGACGCCTTGATTGTAATTGGGGGAGACGGATCGCTTACAGGAGCCAGACTATTGGCACAGGAATTTGATGTCCCGTGCATCGGCCTTCCAGGAACTATCGACAATGACTTGTACGGAACAGATACAACCATCGGATATGATACGGCATTGAATACAATCATTGAAGCCGTCGATAAAATTCGCGACACCGCAACGTCTCACGAACGCCTGTTTTTCGTAGAAGTGATGGGGCGCGATGCCGGATTCCTCGCATTAAACGGAGCAATCGCTTCCGGTGCAGAGGCTGCAATCATACCGGAATTCAACACGGAAGTCGACCAATTGGAAGAATTCATCAAGAACGGATTCCGGAAATCAAAAAACAGTTCCATCGTATTGGTTGCCGAAAGTGAAATTACTGGCGGGGCAATGCATTATGCCGAACGCGTAAAAAACGAATATCCACAATATGATGTACGGGTAACAATCTTGGGACATCTGCAACGAGGCGGAAGCCCAACTGCTCACGACCGCATAATTGCCAGCCGAATGGGCGTTGCCAGTATCGAAGCGTTGATGGAAGGACAAAGAAACGTCATGATTGGCATTGAAAATGATCAAATGGTATACGTTCCTTTTGCCAAAGCTATCAAAAACGATAAACCTATCGATCGGGAACTTGTCGCAGTACTTCGCGAACTGTCTATCTAACCATACAATTTATCGATAGACAAAGAATCCTCATAAAAATAAAGGAAAGAGAATTATTGATCGTTCTCCTTCCTTTATTTTTTCCATTATTCCTTAATAAATGCAGACCGGATTTTCCAAACCTAATGATTTCATCGTGTGTGCATATCGCTTCGCCGTACGATTATTCACCAGTGAATTTGCATAATTACCTAAAGGAGTCGTCACTTTTATCACTATCATATTCCTCCCTTTCTGCAACTTCCCATCAATAGAATACGCATGTTCTCCATACCATTTGGTACCCAAATTCACTCCGTTTACCATCAGTTCCGTTACGCCTCGCACAAAACCGGCATTCAAAACAGTATAGTCATCCGGATTTTTCACGTCCAAATTTACCGTATAATAAATTGTTCCTGCAAAATTACGGAGCCATGGGAATGGTAACGTATTAAAATCCTGTAAACGTTCCATCGAAAATTCTTTCTCGGTTCCGTCAAAATGAATCGCCTTTACCGACCATATCCCATCAAGTACCTGCACTGTATCTGGACGTTCCGGCAATGTCTGATATAATTCACCGCCTTTTTCTTCATCAAATACTATCAATTTCGACTCAGAAGGAGAAAATGTCAGATTCAATACATTCCCCTCAATCGGTAAACGATAACGCTCCCCCGTTTCAGGGATCCAAATCCACGCCTGCTTCCGTTTCGTCTCTTCCGGGAACTCTGCCTTTACTTCCCATTTCTGCGTGCGATTAAAATTAGTCATAAAAAAGATATCCCGTTTACCCGACTTGTAATAATTATAATAAATCCATTTCGTAGGTTTATCAATCTTCACATACGGAGTCAAATTATATTTTTGCTGCACACCGGCATACCACTCTGTAAGAGAATCACCCGCTGGCGAATCAATCAAGACAAACCGCTGGGGATATTTTTCACATATACGGTCTATTGTAGCCTTTACTCTCGCAGAACGGTTCTTGTAATCAACAAATCCGACACTCTGATACGGAATCTTTCCAATACAGAGCACCCGTCCTCCGCTTCTCACGAAACGCTCTAACATTAATGCAGTCTCAGGATCCATACTCTCCACCTCCATTAACAAGAGAGTCTTATAGGAACGGGGACCAAACTGAAGCTCCCCTTTCTTCACTCTCGCCTGCTGAATGACATGTTCACTTATGTAATCACAACCGTTTCCGTTTTGATGAAGATTCTGCCACAAATCATGAGCATACGAAGGATATACGTTTGCAGGATAAGGATCACGCTGTTGTCCCAAAACAGACCACATGTCTTCTAAAGGTGGCAATATGGCGATATCGGCCTGAGGAACGCTATTCTGCAACACAGCCGACAGCCGGGCTTTATAATCCATCCACAAATGATAATACTCCCACAGCGTATTATGTTCATTAAAATACTCGCCAAACTTCACCCATCCTGGAAATCCGGCTTCACGAGGGCTGTAATTGAAGCCATGCAATATGGAGTGATTCACTCCTGAAATATTGCTCATATCTCCCGCAATTTTAATTTCTTCCAACGTTGACTGGAATATTTCTCCCGTATTTGTTATTTCTTCACAACTGACATGACCGTTCCCTGCAAGCAAAGAACCGGAAGCCACGAATTTATTGACCATTGAATGTGCTCGCCCCTGATATAAATCTCTATCCGGATAAACCGTTCCCATACCATTACGGAACCAAGTCTCACACTCAGGAATATCTATATACATCGAAGATTCCAACGGATGAAGTGCACGTCCATACGCTTGAACACGCGACTTTAATCCGTTTTTATGGCACCATTCATTGTATACCTTAATAAAATTATCATAGAATAATTTTATTTGAAAACGTTCAAAATCATTTCGTACCCGCTGCACAATATTCCTTTTTATCTCATCGGAAAACACACTCCCGTAATCTTCCGGTAAAGGATCTCCCATCCAGCCAACTTTCCGAATGACATAAGGCAAATAAGGGGAAAGCGAATACCCGAAATATTCTTCCCATTCGGCCAGCAATTCATCACTCCAATTAGCTCCTTCCAACTCAAAACTATCGACAAATGTTGCCCTAATATTACCCCGCAATGCCGCACTTTTAAATTGCAATGCATCCGACAATCGATTCAAATATGCCAGAACCGCTTCTTTATCAAAATGGTTTAATACAGGTCCTGACGCTCCCGGTGCCCCTTCAATAACGTTCATATATCCGGTCATCTTCACGAAAAAGTATAAAACATGCTTGCCTGCCGGAATGTGAACATTTATATTATCTTCTCCCGCCAATCCGTCATAATTCATACCTTCTGTAAATGAATTGACTTGTTCGGGCATAAGTCGGATATACAATATTTCTTTATATGGATGCTCATTCTTCGACATGATAGGAGGATCAACGCGCTTCAATATATCAGATTTACGTATAGTCGAATCCATTCCATTCGTTCCTCCATCAAACTTAACCGTTTCCACTGTCAACATCTGCAACTGTTGTTCACGAGGAAGAAACTCTCCTCCGAACGGCCAACCCGAGCCACCTATCATATCACATACCATTCCTCTTTCACGACATCCATCAACAGCAACCCGCACCATCCTTGTCCAGTCATCAGAAAGATACGGCATTGCACGGAATCCTACACTATCGGCCTCATCAGGGAAACGTATGGAATTAATCTCAACTCCGCCGATTCCAATCGATTTCATTAAATCCAATTCCCGTAAAATCTCATTCTCATCCAAACGTAATCCGTTCCACCACCACCGAACAAAAGGGCGATACTTTGACTCCGGGTTGCGAAATGTTTCATAAAGATTCGTCGAAGAGATTTCTATATCAGACCGAGTAGGAAGATTCTCTGCCTTCCCTATTACACTTGCTGCCACGACTGCAACAAAAAGTTGCAATACTTTTTTCTTATTTATCTTCATGTTTTCAAGTAAATTTTAAAATCTTCCACACAAACATAAGGAAATCATACCATTCAATGTACCGTTTTTTGACATAATATGTTTCTTTTCTGGCATTTTTCTACAGCAAGCAACATTAAAAAGGCGGAAAGACAAATATCAAACTACAAAAGTTGCTATACACTGAATAGAGATGATTAAAAAAATCATGGCAAGGGGATAAACTGTGGCATAAGCCACTCCCGGTATATTGCTGTCTGTCATCGAATCAACAGCCGCCAATCCGGGTGTACTCGTCATTCCACCTGTTATTGTCCCCAACAGGTCAAGTATACTGATTTTAAACACTGCACATCCCACTACAGCCGAAACAATCATAGGAACTAAAGTGATTAAAGCACCGGAAGCAAACAATAAAACTCCATTCTCACGGAACGTTTCAACCAAATTCGCGCCCGCCGATGTTCCCACTTCAGCCAGGAACAACAGCAATCCCAATTGACGAAGCAACTGATTTGCTTGCCCTGACATTGACCACAGTATAGGTCCTGTCTTCCCTATGGCACTTAAAAATAATGCCATAATGAGCACTCCACCGGTCAAACCCGGAGAAAACGAAAAACTGTCTCCAAAGGAAATATTCAGTTTCCCGAATAAAACTCCAAAAACGATGCCCATTGCAACCGGGAAGAAATCGGTATCCGACAGACGTTTCTCATCATTCCCCAATAAACGAGCCACACTTTTTATCCCGGCCTTCTCACCAACGACAACTAACTTATCCCCCAATTTTAAAGCCAATTCAGGAGAAGGTAACAAATCTATGCCGCTCCGTCTGATCCGAGTTACCGTACATCCAAAATTTCCCTGCAAGTTTAAATCTCCAAGTTGCTTGTTTATCATATCTTTTTTCGTAAGGAGAAGCGATTCTATCCCCTGTTCATGCCCTAAAGGCAATTCACCTTCTACCCGGGTACCAAGCATCGTTTCCAATAAATTCAACGACTCCTCGCTCCCGACAGCCTGTATATAATCGCCTTCTTTCAGCGTCGTATGAACCTTAGGAAGCATTATTTCATTTCCCCTGCGCAAACGAGATACCACAGCTCCCGTCAGAGCACGCACATGCATCTGCCCCAATGTACGCCCGAAAGCCGATGAGGATGTCACCTTAAAAAGCGCATTTTTCAACAGGGGGAATTGGCCTCGACGTTCTTTCTCCAGCCGACGAGCTTCCTGATGCAAATCCACACGTAGAATTTTAGGAAGAAACTTCACAAACAATATCACGCCTATTACTCCAAACGGGTATGCCACGCCATAAGCTATAGAGGCCGAGGAAGAGTTTGTACTGTCGATAGCGGCGGCCAATCCCGGCGTACTCGACAAAGCCCCTGCTATCAGTCCAACGACATCCGGCGTATCCATACCGAAAAGATATTTCACCCCGACTCCTGTCATTCCGGCCGAAAGGACAATTAACAGGGTTATCAATATCAATGTTTTGCCTTTGCTCCTGAAAGAATCAATAAAACCAGGTCCCGCCTGCAGGCCTATTGTATAAATAAACAAGACCAAGCCGAAATTTCCCAACGCCTTCGGGATGGAGACTCCCCAATGTCCAAAAGCAAGTGCAATAAAAATCACAGCAGATATATCGAGAGAAAGTCCTTTTATCTTGATCCGGCCTAACATAAATCCCAATGCTACGATCAGGAAAACAGAAAAATGCGGAGATTGCAACAAATCTATCAACATAATATTACAGGTTTGATTAATACTTATCAAAGGTAAATATAAAAAATCTTCCACTATCTTTCAAGAAAAGATTTCGGTTTTTCTATCGGAAAGCCGCGTTATGTATTCATAAAGACGCCGATAAAACAGATGTTTTGTCAGCGTAGATACATCTCCCAATATAATCAATTTCATTTTTGCACGGGTTATCGCCACATTCATCCGCCGTAAATCATTGAGAAAGCCAATCTCACCTTCCTCATTCGCACGCACCAGACTAATCAGAACAATATCTCTTTCCTGTCCTTGAAATCCGTCAACCGTATCAATCGTTATTAAAGAACGGAACGGTTTAAAGAAAGCATCTCTCTTCAACAATTGCCGAAGATAATTCACTTGTGCCTTATAAGGAGAAATCAAACCTACGTCAAATTTCTCTTCAATGAAACGCGGCTTACCGATTCGAAGGATATAATCCTCCAATGTCTTTACAGCAAACTCCGCCTCTTCCGTATTAATCCGGCTCCCGCTATCTGCCATTAATTTCTCTTTTCCCGCAAGTTCTTCTGTGTTTACCCATTCTATCGGCGTTTCAAAATCCAGTATTCCTCTAAACTTAACCGTTGGAGCCGATTGTAACATCCCGTTATAAAACCAATCGGATGAGAACTGCATAATGGCATCATTCATACGATATTGAACAGTCAGCATGGAAACACATCCGGGATGATGCCTTACAATACATTGCATTAAAGTTCTTCCCAAACCTTTTTTCAAAGCCTCCGGCGACTTAACCATCGGTGGAAGTTGACAATGATCTCCGGCTAATATCACACGGTCGACCTTGCGTATGGGAATCCAACAAGCGGCCTCAAGCGCTTGGGCTGCCTCATCAATAAATAATGTACCGAATCTCATCCCATACAATAAGCGGTTTGCACTACCGACCAACGTACATGCCACAACACGAGCTTCGGAAAACAGGTTCTCATTTATACGCATTTCTATCTCTGATGCACGTTCTTTCAGTGAATTTATCTTCAGCCTTATCGCTTCTCTTCCGCCTCCTTTCTTCAAACTGCTGTAAAGCCTGCGTATCGCTTGCCGAATACTCCAAAGCTGATGATAGTCCGGATGTGACTCAAAACGCCGTTCATATGTAAACGATAACATTTTATCGTTTACCCGACTTGGGTTTCCTATACGTAAAACATTTATTCCGCGGTCAACCAACATCTCGCTAATCCAGTCCACAGCCATATTGCTTTGAGCACAAACAAGCACTTGTGTCTCTCTATGCAACGTTTCATAAATGGCTTCAACCAGCGTTGTTGTCTTACCGGTTCCCGGAGGCCCGTGCACTACAGCCACATCCTTCGCACAAAGCACTTTATTGACCGCCGCCTCCTGTGTCGCATTCAGCCACGGAAAGCGCATAGGGAAAAGAGAGAATGTCGAAGGATGATGTACTCCGTGAAAGATTTCCCGAAATTCTGCAAGACGATTGTTTTTAGCAGAAATAACCTGCTTTAAGGCCTCAAACATCGTCCGATAAGTTATTTCATCAAAATAAAGCTGGACTCCTATCTTATCATCTTGCTGCAAGGCAAGCAATGCTTCCACATCAGGAAGCACAACAACCATTCTGTCACCCTCGACATAGCTTACAGTAGCGGCAAAATTCAAGAACTTCAGATCTCCGAAAGCCGGCTGAATAAAGAAAGAGACCGGCTTACCATAATCGAAAAAATGTTCACCTCCCTGCCCCTCTTCACGCTCTATTTCCACGACTAATTGATTCAGCGAATTGTAATAATTCCTTTTCAGCCGAAGCGGATACCAGCATATTCCCCTATTAATCTTCCGTTCGATTCCCAACAACTCTGTATGCTGTCTAAATTGCTCCTTTTCATACTCGTATTCTTTTTGCAATAACGCGTAGAGATTTTGCAAATAACCTTTCGGCGTTTCTCCTAAAACACTTCGTTCCATCAACAGAAATAACAGTTCAATCTAAAAAAAGAATTTCGACAAAGATAACAGGAAATTAAAATATTTACATTACATCATTGATTTATTCCGTTTAATTTGCTATTTTTGTTTTGCAAGCAAAAAGCGATAAAAGATGAAAAAACGTGCTGACTATATCAAACGGATTGAAATAAAAGGTCTGTGGGGACGCAAAAACATTTCTTGGGATCTCCGCGCTGATGTCAACATCTTAAGCGGCGCCAATGGCATTGGAAAAAGTACCATTCTGAATAATTCCGTGAACATTCTGAACAAACTGGAAGGCGGCGCTTTAAGCAATGAAGACAGCATGGGAGTTTCTTTTACTTTCTCCCCCGAGGATGCCACATACATTTGTTATGATATAATCCGTAGTTTCGACAGACCACTGATTAATTCCGGTCTACTTGAGAAAATAGGTAACCAAAATGTTCAGACAGAACTTGACTGGCAATTATATCAATTACAGCGGCGTTATCTGGATTATCAAGTAAACATCGGCAATCGGATCATTGAACTTCTTACATCCGGTGTCATAGAAGACCAGACAAAAGCAGCGGAGGTCTCTATGCCCAAAACAAAATTTCAGGATCTTATCGATGATTTGTTCAGCGATACCGGTAAGAAAATACTAAGAAAAAGCAATGAAATCCTTTTCGAACAGGAAGGAGAAACCTTAACCCCTTATCAGCTTTCCTCCGGAGAGAAGCAAATGTTAGTCATACTTCTTACTGTATTGGTACAAGACAACCAACATTACGCCCTTTTTATGGATGAACCGGAAATATCTCTTCATGTAGAATGGCAGCAACGGCTCATCCAATTAATACGGAGTCTGAACCCGAATGCACAAATCATTCTTACAACCCATTCACCGGCCGTCATCATGAACGGATGGATGGATGCCGTAACCGAAGTAAGCGACATCACGACCCGTTAATAACATTTACCTTATGGGAAAGCGACTCACAGATAATCTTTCTTCCCTTTATATAGGAGCAGCCAACAGTTTAAAGCCTAAAGGCTCGAGAAGAAAAATCGTAGCATACGTAGAAAGTTACGATGACATCTCGTTCTGGCGGTCACTCTTGGCCGATTATGAAGACGAGACCCGCTATTTTGAGATAATGCTCCCGTCAAAATGTTCATTGGCAAAAGGGAAAAAAAGTGTCCTGATGAACAAATTAGGGAACAAATTAGGTGAGAACATGATTGCATGTGTTGACAGTGATTACGACTATTTATTACAAGGACGCACGCAAACATCGCGCTATATCAACGAGAATCCTTTCGTTTTCCAAACCTATGCATACGCAATAGAGAACTATCATTGCTAC
Source organism: uncultured Bacteroides sp. (assembly GCA_949285025.1). Taxonomy (GTDB): domain Bacteria; phylum Bacteroidota; class Bacteroidia; order Bacteroidales; family Bacteroidaceae; genus Phocaeicola. Next base: position 16,271 of record CASDXG010000105.1, read on the forward strand.
GCCGAGGGGCTTCATGAAGTATGTGTCATGGCAACTTTAAACGATCATTCTTTGATTGATTTCCCCGCTTTCATGCGACTTTATTCTGAAATTGCCTATCCATTGTTTATTTGGTCTGTATGGTTTTACCGCGAAAAGAATCTCTCTGAATTCTCTCTTCTTGATTTTTGCTCGTATGTAAAACTCGATAATGTCAGCATCCGAAATCCGGAACATAGCCTTGAAGTAATGGCAAAAAAGGTAAACCGAAAGATACACGACTTGGAAAGACGTCACCCCGAAGCCCTAACAACCATAAAAAGCATGCAAAAAGAGTTCAAACAGCTGGGCGTTTTACCGGAAAACACTTATATGTTCATACAAGGACATCACATTATGGACAATGTGATATTACGGATTCTGATTCCTGTCTGCTCTGCGCTCCGCCGCGAACGCGAGCAACAAATACATGATCTGGCCTGCCATAATATCCAATTACAGAACGAACTGACAAGCTACCAGCGCAGCCAGACAAGGGTGGAACTTATTATCCATAAGAATACAAATTATAAAAATTCACCGTTATACCGCATGATTCAACAAGATATAGAGCGTTTCCTGAAAAAAATAAGATGATAAGCATAAAAAACGCCCGTTGCTTCTTATCTAAAAACAGAAACAACGGGCGTTTTTTTATGACAGATATTCACACTCACTTCTTAATAAAACTGTCCGGACATTCTGTCTTGTTTATTATACTTCCGTCACGCAACCGGATCCATGTCTCAAAAGACTTGCCGTCCTGATGCAATAAAATAATCCGAGCCCCGTTTGACAAATGATTATAGACGGTATTCCCTCCGGTATATCTCCCGTACGCCAACAAAACATTATGCCAGTAAACTGCGTAATCATTGTCGTGATCATGCCCAACAAAGACGGCTTTTACATCCCCGCACTCTTTCATTGCAGCAAACATTCCCGAATTCAGCTCAGGAGAGCAGGCCTTTTCCATTCGAGTCCCTATAAGTACTGAATTTTCATCGGCAACTGCGGCATGATATTCCGGCAACGGTATATGAAAAAATGCATATGCCTGCAAAGGTTCTCCTCCGTTCTCACGGGTAAATCCGGCACTTTTCTTCCGGTACCACTCAATCTGATCCGATTTTATATAATCATACCCGCCGATTTCTTTCAAACGGGAATAAGAATGACTGTCGAAACAATATAAGACAGCCGCATTTCCATCCCCTTCCGCCTGCTTCAACGTAAGAATATAATTCCCTTCCCCTGATAAATTCGGCTCACTTTTTGTCAGATTATAGGGATATGACCCGATAATTTTCATAAGATCTCCCTTGCTCAGCCCCTGCTCGTCATCGTGATTGCCAAAGGTAATTCCAAAAGGTACCTTATATTTTGAAAGCAAATCCAATACAGTCCGAAGACTCTTTTCTGCGGGTTTTCCAAATATCACATCACCGGTCAGCATAACCAAATCCGGTTTTTCAGCTTTCATGACATTTTGAATACACTCCAATACGACGTCTGCACGCTTATCCTGATAAATAAAATGCAAATCGGTAAACTGAACAATTTTAAAAGTCCCGTCATTATTAAATTTCAACGACGTTTTTTGTGCATATGCACAACCAGCACCGACAAAGACAAACAACAAACCAAATAATAATTTTCTCATGTTATCTCCTTTACTTTTTCGAATTAAACCAACCAAAAGAAGCGGATGTTTTATAAAAAATATACTGTAACTTTTTTAAAAGTACGCGATGTTCTGATCAATGAATCGTAACCATTGTCGCCCCGAAACCATATTCCCTGAATGAAGCATCCTGACTAAGGTAAGTCTTATACGAACGCTTTAGTTCATCCAATATAGCCCGTCGCAACACACCATCTCCTTTCCCATGTATAAAGACGATTTTCTGTCCCTTTTTATGTTTATACTCATCAAGGGTTTTCCGGAACACATCAAGCTGATAATTCAGCATATCAGAATTACTCATTCCCGTTGTGTCATCTAAAAGCTCGTGAATATGCAAATCTATCTCTACGATATCATTCTTCTTCCGTTGCGGTTTCTGCGGATTCTTAACCGGAGTTTTCTGCTGATCTTTCTGCAGGATTGCGTTTTTTATGTCATCAGCCGAGACAAAAACCTGTCTTACGGGCTTATCATCACGCACGATATCGTAAATTAATGCCGGCTCATTAAAGAATGCCGACGGACGGAAGGCATGCAATTTATAGAATTTCACCGTATCAAGATTCAGTTCCACGCACACGGAAGGTTTCAACATAAATGTGCGGTCGTCTTTATATGCCAACAATTGGACACAGACATGCTCCATTTCGTTCAACAGACTTTTATCGAACTCCTCAAGATGTAATTTCATGTTCGGCGCAACAGTTCCACGACTGCGCAATGTCCAATTGGCGTTTTCCGAAGAGAGATAAAGATAATCAACAAAATAATTGCTGTCGTTTATCAGATAAGCATTAAATGATGTTGACGATATATTTTTAATGTCTTCCGGGACATATGCTAAAAACACATTTAAAATATCATTACCCCGTATCTCCGATGGGCGATATGTAATGGGACGTTCTTCCGTCTTATCCTCCATCGGTTCTTCTATCGGCGCAGTCTTGGGAACCGACTTCAACGGAATATTATAATCGTCAGTCTGCACAACCACACACTCACGTATCAGCATCGGTATTTCAAACCCGTCCTCTCCTTCAACCAATGCGATATCTTTCCCTTGAAAACCTCTCACGATTCCCCCGCCAACTTCACTCAAAAACCGAACTTTATCTCCTATTTTCATATGCTTTTCTCTTTTTTGTCCGCACAAATTTAGCAAGATTTCAGAAAAAGAAAAGCAATATATTCCCAAACAAGCTAACCAAATCTTCTTAAAATACCGGAATAGCATATACAACACCCAAAGCTACACGTTGCAACCATGTATCTTTTCCATTCAAAGACAAAGAAAGATTTGTCATATTACGGTTCTTATATAGAAAATGCGCGTAAAATTTCAAGTCCATTTCCCGTTTTGGATAATATTCGACACACGCCTGAATCTGCCATTCATGAAAATAAGTTCCACGACGGAAACAGGCATTCTCCGAAGTTATTCCTCCCATTTCGTATGCCGATTTCAGATAAACATTCCAAAAGTCGGAAATACGATAATCTACATTTGCTATTGTCGTAAAATAAACTGCATTTTGCGCCGTAACCGGCAACTCCTCGCACGTGGGTACATGCAAAGAACTTATCAGTCCTTTATGGTCTACTCCCTCGAAAGACATATTGACATCCCAATAAGCAAGCCACTTATCCCGACGAAACACATGCCCGCTCGTAAAATAAAACAGGGCTGAATTCTCCGCCTGCTGCCCTGCAGAAACAGAATAACGTAAATTCATTTCACGATTCATACAATAACGTTCCCAATTCAACGTGGCGAGCAACGGGAATTTCGACGGTTTTCTGTTCTCCGGTAAACCGAAAACAAATGTCTCATCATCGCTCCCGGTTTTACTTCCCACGACCTGCAAACTGAAACTTTGAAGAGCATCCGGCCGGTAAACGAGCGTAACACCTGTCCCATAATTATTCATCAGATCATTAAATTCGCTAAATTCCTGAACTTTATAACCGCTGACCCAAAACTCATACCCTCCCAATGCAAGCAATTGTTTTCCTGCAACTAAGGAAAATTCAGGCGTAATATTCCAACCGATATTTGCATAATCCACCGAAACAGAGACCCGATCAGCCTCTCCCCGAAGCGCATCCTTTGTCAATGACTGACGATAATGATAAAAGAAATCCTCCCCAAAAGATCCCTTCATTTCCCATTTCAAATAATTCATTTTCCCATATAAACGTTGAAAGCCATTTTCATCCGCATCGGAGGTAAACGACGTATTCAACAAAATATTCATATGCGAATCTTCAATAAAAGGTAATTTCAACAACGGTTTTGCATCGCGTATAGTATCGACAAGTGCCGGACTTTGAGCAAATGCATTCGTAACAATACTCCCAAAGACCAATAAAAGTGAGACTGCTTTCATAAAAAGACATCCATTAAACATAAGGAAACAAAAAACCCCTGCACTTGTCTTTACCGACAACATGCAGAGGTTTCACATTATTCAATTACTGCAATTGAAGTTCTTTTATTGTTTTCACTAATTGAACAAAGTCTTCCGGATATACATCTCCGATATTTCCTATACGGAATGTGTCGGCTTGAGAAATCTTTCCCGGATATATCACAAAACCTTTTTCCTTAAGTTTCTGATAAAATTCATGGAAATTAAAATCTTTGTCCGGGTAATAAAAAGAAGTGATAATAGGCGATTGTTCCGAATCGGGCAATAATGTTTGGAAATTCAAGGCACGCATGCCTTCAACCAATATACGATGATTCTCGCAATAACGCGCATAACGGGCAGAAACGCCTCCTTCTTCATTCAGTTCTTTCAAGGCTTGCATAAAAGCACGTACCACATGTGTAGGAGATGTAAAACGCCATTTGCCATGTCCTTTCTCCATCACTGCCCACTGATCATACAAATCAAGCGACAAAGAACGCGCTATTCCTTTGCATTTCTCCAGCAAAGAACGACGAGCCAAAACAAAGCCGAAACCGGGAACCCCCTGAATACATTTATTGGCACTGCTTATCATAAAATCAATTCCCAGTGTTGCCATATCAATAGGAACCCCACCAAAACTACTCATCGCATCAACAATCAATGTCTTTTCATGCGTCTTTACGACTTGAGCAATTGCTTCCAGCGGGTTAAGCACCCCCGTCGTTGTCTCACAATGTACCACAGACACATGCGTAACTTCCGGATGTTCGGACAAATATGCATCGATTTTCTTCGGATCAACAGCCTGCGTTTCATCAAATTGCATAAGAAAATGATTCAACTGATGATAATCGGCAATTGTCCCCATCCGCTTCCCGTAAGCACCGTTTGCTGCTATCAGCAAGAAATCATCGGGACGTATTACTGAATTTAATACCGACTCTACACAAAAAGTTCCGCTTCCTTGCATTAAAACAGCAGTATATTCTTCCGGACAACTGCTCGACAAAGCTACAAGTTCATGACGTATCTTCTCAACAATCCCCACATTATAATCTTCATCCCATGTACACCAATCGCTCATCATAACCTGTTTCACTGTTTCACTTGTAGTCAAAGGTCCGGGTGTTAATAACAAATAAGGTCTCATATCGTATTGTTGTTTTTATTATTCGTGTTATTATTAAAAAGAATATCAATCGTTATTCATTCGTTTATTTATACTTTCTATCAGTGCAGGAAGCTCTTTAATTGAATCAATCACATAGTGAGCACCTGCAGCATACATGCGCATACGTACATCATTCATCCGTTGTTTCAATTCACCTTCCGGCAAAGTCTTTACCTCTTCTTCCGTCAGACCAAGCTCATTACTTCCAAGAACTACGCCAACAGTCCAGACTCCCGCATTCAAACCTTCCTTTATATCGGAAATCGTATCACCGTATTTCAGCACAAAAAAGCGCGATGAGACTGCCAAATCACACATGTTTTTATAAATCATATATGGATAAGGACGCCCACCCGGCAAGTTATCCGCCGTAACACAATGATCCGGTTGATAGCCTTTCTCTGCCGCTGCCGGTATAACAACGTCCATCATTTCTGAAGTATATCCGGTTGTCGACCCGATTTTAATTCCTCTTTTCCGCAAAATATCAATCGTTTCAATTACATCCGATATGGGAGTTGTATATTCTTTTAATGTTGCAAAAAGCAAACGTTGAAATTCAGAATAACGGCCGTCTATATCTTTTTCTGTATATTTACGTCCATATTTTTCAAAAAACGCATTTCCGATACGTTCCATCTCGAATAAAGCACGGATATGGTCCCGCTTATTCAATCCCATCGGCCGACGTGCCTCGTCGGCAGTAATACGAATTCCTATCGTTTCAAAACTCTTGATGAAAGCCGAAACCGGAGCAAAGCATCCATAATCGATGGCAGTTCCAGCCCAATCCATAATGACACATTCAATTTTCTTCATATTGCAGTTGTTGTTAAATAAATATTCTTATCTTCTATCTTTTCTTTCTTTTCCGTAACTCCCGGCTTAGATGTTGTATTTTTCCGTTTTGCCCTGATTATATAAATAAGAGAACCTATGAAAGCCACGCAACAAGTAACACCAATATATATGCTCATCTGATTATAAAATTCCGTCCAATGAATATGAGAAGCGTACAGTTCCTTGAAGAGCAATAACGCCAATGTTCCGACATAACCTATAAAATCTATCGTAATGATAAAGAAGCCTACATTCCCTTTTACCTTAAAACATGCGATAAAACGCTCGAAAAGATGGTCTGAAAGCTGAGATATGCAATGTCCAGACAGAAGCTTTGCAGGAAAAGCCATATTTCCAAAGGCAATCCTATCTGCGAGAAATTATTCCCGATAAAGGCCAAACTTCCCATTCCGGCAGTAGAAAGAATCAATAAGATGCAAAGCACTTTCAGATGATCATACGTTGTTGCCAACAAAGCAAAGATGCAAAGCAACACAAAGGTGGCAATTGTATCAATATAAGCAAACGCCCAAGAAGAGACCTTGCTGACATCTATGATACAAACAATAAAATCCTCTTTTATATCACGCTGCACTGTCAACAACAGATTCGCAGCAAAAAGCATAATCAGCAAAGGCATAAACTTATAGAACAGGTTCCACCTTTGAGATGCATTCAGCGTAACTCTTTCTGTACGCGATGCAATATCCTCTGCCGTAGGACGGGGAAATTTTGTCATCATCCATCCGGTAAAACTTAAAAGCGGGAAGGCGATGGCACCAATCAATGCCAGCATCCAGAATTCACTGACTTGAAGTTCATTCAAAACATAAAGCCCCATTGATTTAGCCTGCCCCGAACTTAAAGCCATACTTACGCCCATAATGCTTGCAAGAATGTCCGTTGTACGCCGACCTTCTAGGAAACTGAATATAACTCCCCACATACATCCCAACGAAAGACCGTTAAAGAACAAGGCAAAGATGTTGTAAGGTAACGGAAGCAAGCCGAAAGCCAACAAAGACACTTCGGACAATGCAGCAGAACCTATAATAAATTTCAGGCGACCCTCCGGACGTAATTCAGAAATATACTTAATACCCAACATCTTGGCAAAAACATATCCCAGTAATTGCACCATACTTACAGCAATCTTATAATCCATTCCCCAGACCTGCAGCCCTTCAAATTCCGCAGCAGTAAAAGGCTTTCTCAAAGCATATACCAACGAATATGAAAGAAGAGCAGTACCTCCTGCCCATAAGACGAAGAGCCAATCAGGCATCTGTCCTGATCTTTTCTTATAAAGATGCGAAGCTTTTGACAATAATTCCATGTTCTTTTTCCTCTTCAATTTCGATGCAAAAATATTTCCGTGAATTCTCCTAAAAAATGAATAACGAATGATTTATTTACATGTAACAATTCAGCAATATTCATGCAATGGCATCCTCACGGAAATATAACAGGAATAGCATCAAAACGAAATACCTTTGTAATATCCGGTTCTTTATTTTTAAAGGAAAAAATTATGCGTAACTTTGTATTCGAAACCGATAAACAAGCAAATACTCCATGAATGAATTAAAAGAAATATATGAACGAATCACTTTTTTACGGCAAAAAGGTGTGAAAATGAAGGAAATGGCTCAGCAAATCGACACCGCCCCCAGCGTATTATCAGCCATCTATACAACCGTTCTGCCGGAGTATTTCAAAAATCTAAAGAACGGCATGGAAGAAAATGAAGCATTAGACCATGCACTTGTATGGGTAAATAATGTCTCCAAAAAGAAACTTTTAAGCTCACTTGCCAAATTCAAAAGAGCACTTTTCGCAATGGAAGCTTTCCCCAAGCCGCAAAATGAAGAAGAGGACAACCCGTTCTTCTCCTTACTGAATACCAATATGCAGGAAACAGTAAGCCGAATTAATAATTATAGCGGGATTTATTTAAGTTACAGCATCTCATCAAGCAACCAGAATCTTAAGATAGAACCTTATTTGATAGCTCCATCGGGAAGCGGGAACTATGCAGAGGTTTTTCATCGGAATTCGCGCGGTTCTACACATCAAGGCATTGTTTTGATGAACGGATTCAATCATTTATATCTTATTTTCAACGAGCATCACGCTCCACAGCTCGCGCTTTTTCATGTTTGTCTAAAACTTCCGATGCTTGAACACCCTCCCTTTCTGCGGGGTATATATACATGTTTCGATTACAATTACAATCCCATCGCAAGAAGAATTCTGTTTGTTAAACAAAACGACAGTATCTCTCCTGAAGAATTCGCCAAACTTAAAGCCGAATTAAAGACAGCGGAAGAATTAAACGAAACGGAAAATATATATTATAACTATACATGCCGACCGGAAGATGTTATCAGAATGTGCAATATTCCCTCACCACAGATGACAAACGATGACCTTATACAAGAAAAGAAAATCCTTTCCATCTAAAACCGGCCGACAGGATTTTACAATTTCACCGTATTTTTTATCTTCTTTATACGTATATGACAGATACAAAGCATATAAAAATCAGCGATTATAACTATATCCTACCGGAAGAACGTATCGCTAAATTTCCACTTCCCGTACGCGATCAGTCTAAATTATTGATATACCGACACGGGAAAATCGAAGAATCCATATTTACCGCCCTGCCCGATTTCCTCAATCCAGGCGAACTCATGATTTTCAATAACACCAAAGTCATCCAAGCCCGGTTGCATTTCTACAAAGAGACAGGAGCATGCATTGAAATATTCTGCCTGGAACCTCTTTCACCAAACGACTATGCTTTAAACTTCCAACAAAAGAATCATGTCGCATGGCTCTGCATGATCGGGAATCTAAAAAAGTGGAAAGATGGCAGTCTATGCAAACAACTTTCCATAAACGGCACGACTGTTACACTGACGGCCGTACGTGGTGAATGTAAAGGAACAAGTCATCGGGTTGACTTATTCTGGGATAATCAGGAAATCACTTTCGCAGATATACTGGAATCATTTGGCGAACTTCCTATTCCCCCTTATTTAAACCGTAAGACTCAGGAAAGCGACAAAGAAACATATCAAACCGTTTATTCAAAAATCAAAGGTTCGGTTGCCGCACCAACCGCCGGATTACATTTTACGGAACGTGTTCTCAGCACCCTAAAAAACAAGGGAATTGATTTGGAAGAAGTCACGCTTCACGTAGGAGCCGGCACATTCAAGCCTGTAAAAAGCGAGTTGATTGAAGGACATGAAATGCATACTGAATATATCTCGGTTAATAAATCGACCATAGAAAAGCTGTTAGAACACAACGGGGAAGCCATTGCCGTAGGAACGACTTCAGTACGAACATTAGAAAGCCTATATTATATAGGTATAACTGTGGCCCAAAACCCCGATGCCAATGAAGAAGACCTGCACGTTGAGCAGTGGGAACCTTATCAATCCACCGACAGTATCTCTACAACAGACGCCCTGCAGGCAATACTCAAATACATGAATCTTCACGGGATAGATACGTTACACACCAGTACACAAATCATTATAGCTCCGGGATACCGCTATAAAATCGTAAAAAAAATGGTTACCAATTTCCATCAACCCCAAAGCACTTTGCTTCTTCTCGTATCGGCTTTTGTCAATGGAGACTGGAAAAACATTTATCAATATGCGCTCAAACATGGATTCCGATTCCTCAGTTACGGAGATTCATCGCTGCTTATCCCTTAAAACGTCCCGGCTTTACCAAGAAAACGCCCCATCGTTTTTCCCAAATCATCACGATGTTTTTACAAAATAAACAAGAAAGAGCAGAACGCCTGTTGCAGTGTTCCGCTCTTTCTCTGTTGGGCTACTCGGATTCGAACCAAGAAAAACAGGACCAGAATCTGTTGTGTTACCATTACACCATAGCCCACTCTTAAAAAAGGATTCCCGCATAAGTTCCACTCACACCGGGAATCTGTTGGGCTACTCGGATTCGAACCAAGAAAAACAGGACCAGAATCTGTTGTGTTACCATTACACCATAGCCCAAAGACAGGGACATTCCCTTTTATTTGATGGTGCAAAGGTACAACAATTTCGGAAGATGCAAACTATTTGAGCCTTTTTTTTAAAGAAAGGTCATTTCTTTCACAAGCATTTTCATGCTCTTTCCTCAAATGTTTTATTGCCTTTTCTACAACAAAAAAACACAAAAGAAAAAGAGAATTAAGAAAGTTTCTTTCGAAATATTAGGAAAAGCAAGTATATTTGTCCGCTCATAAGACAAACTTTAAAGTATAAAAATCTTATACGGAATAGAATGAATGAAACAAAAGTATTGGTAGAAAGAATCAAAGAAGGCATACAAGAGAAAAAAGGGAAAAACATCGTTATCGCAGATTTAACCCAAATAGACGATACCATTTGCAATTATTTTGTCATCTGTCAAGGGAATTCTCCCAGTCAAGTCCTAGCTATTGTAGACTCTATAAAAGATTATGTAAAAGCAAAAACGGGAATAAAAGCATTTGCTATCGACGGTATGCACAACGCACAATGGGTAGCAATGGATTATAGCGACGTTGTGGTGCACGTATTCCAACCGGAAGTTCGAGAATTCTATAACCTGGAACATCTGTGGGCTGACGCACAACTAAGTCGCATCCCCGATTTAGATTAACAAACATATCCATTAAAATTGAATATATGAACGAAAACAATAATAACAAACCCAAGATGAATGTACCACGTCCAAGCCTTACTTGGCTGTACATTTTCATCGCGATATCACTCGTCGTTATGTTTTTTTTCGGTGAAGGAAACGGTGTTTATAAAGAAGTTGCCTACACCGAATTTAAAGAATACGTAAAAAAAGACTATATAAGCAAGATTATTGCATACGACAACAACACGGTCGATGCTTTTATCAAACCCGATCATGTTGCCGATGTATTTAAAAACGATACAAAAAATGCGGGAAGAAGCCCTTCGGTAAAAGTCGGTATTTTATCGGCAGAAGGCTTTGAAACATTCATCAACGCAGAAGAAGAAGCCGGCCATTTCTCGGGAACTGTAGAATATAAAAAGACAACCAACTACTTCAGCCAGATATTTTGGAGTATCGCGCCGCTATTACTTCTTTTCGCTCTATGGATGTTTGCCATGAGACGTATGAGCGGAGGGGCCGGTCCCGGCGGAGGAAACAATGTGTTCAATGTGGGGAAAAGCAAAGCACAGCTCTTTGATAAAGGTTCAACCCGCGTAACTTTCAAAGATGTAGCGGGACAAGCTGCAGCAAAACAAGAGGTACAGGAAATTGTAGAGTTCCTTAAACACCCGCAAAAATACACGGAATTAGGAGGAAAGATTCCGAAAGGCGCATTATTGGTCGGCCCTCCGGGAACAGGAAAGACCTTATTGGCCAAAGCTGTCGCGGGAGAAGCTGATGTACCTTTCTTCTCTATTTCCGGATCCGATTTCGTTGAAATGTTTGTAGGAGTAGGAGCTTCACGCGTACGCGACCTGTTCCGCCAGGCAAAAGAGAAGTCGCCCTGTATCATTTTCATCGATGAAATTGATGCCGTTGGCCGGGCTCGCGGGAAAAACCCCAGCATGGGAGGTAACGACGAACGGGAAAATACACTGAATCAATTGCTCACAGAAATGGACGGATTCGGCTCAAACAGCGGAATCATCATCTTAGCAGCAACAAATCGTGTCGACATATTAGATAAAGCATTGCTTCGTGCCGGACGTTTTGACCGACAAATCTATGTAGACCTCCCCGATTTAAATGAGCGGAAAGAAGTGTTCGGAGTACATCTCCGCCCGCTAAAACTCGATAAGACGGTCGATATTGATTTACTGGCAAGACAAACTCCGGGATTCAGCGGAGCTGATATTGCCAATGTATGCAACGAAGCTGCATTAATCGCTGCAAGACATTCAAAAAGCTCGGTAGGAAAACAAGATTTTCTGAGTGCAATCGACAGAATAGTGGGCGGTTTGGAAAAGAAAACAAAAGTAATGACAGCCGAAGAGAAGCGCACCATTGCATTGCATGAAGCAGGACATGCTACAATCTCGTGGTTCTTAGAACATGCAAACCCGCTGGTAAAAGTTACAATCGTACCACGCGGACGGGCATTAGGCGCCGCATGGTATCTCCCGGAAGAAAGACAAATTACCACAAAAGAGCAAATGCTCGACGAAATGTGTGCCACATTGGGTGGAAGAGCGGCCGAAGAAACATTTATCGGACATATATCTACCGGAGCAATAAACGACTTGGAACGCGTAACGAAACAAGCCTATGGCATGATTGCTTACGCAGGAATGAGCGACAAGCTGCCGAACCTATGCTACTATAACAACGATGAATACAGCTTTAACAAGCCATATAGTGAGCATACAGCCGAAGTAATTGATCAGGAAGTAAAGAAAATGATCAACGAACAATATGCCCGTGCCAAAGAATTGCTGATTGCCCACAAAGAAGGACATAACCAACTGGCACAGCTGCTAATAGAAAAAGAAGTTATCTTCGCCGAAGACGTTGAGAAGATATTCGGCAAACGGCCTTGGGCTTCACGCTCGGAAGAAATCATGGCTACGGAAAACAGTGTGGAAAATAACGCAGAAAAAGAAGGGAACACCGCCGAACTCCCGAACGAAACTTCGGAGACTTCTAAAGAAAAAGCCGAGACAAAAGAAGAAGAAAAAGACGAAGCCTGATAAAATAATGCGATTATAAAGAATACATCATGAAGAACAATTTTATCCAACGTACCATTACAGGACTCCTGTTTGTTGCCACCTTAGTAGGATGTATTATAGGAGGTGCAATACCGTTTACCGTTCTTTTTGCATTAATCAGCGGATTGTCCATCTATGAATTCGGCTCGATTGTCAACAAATACGGAGATGTACATATGAGTACACGCATTTCCGCTTTAGGAGGCATCGTACTCTTTTTATGTTTCGGCTACATCTGTGTTGCACCGGAAAATCATAAAGTATTTACGGTTTACCTATTATTCCCGCTATACATCTGCATCAAGGAACTTTATCTAAAGCAGAAAAATCCGATACATAATCTGGCATACGGCCTAATGAGCCATATCTATATCGCATTGCCCTTCGCCCTCCTTAATGTTTTGGCCTATCAAACCTCTCCGGAGACCGGCGTATCTCAATATAATCCTGTCCTTCCTTTATCTATTTTTATCTTTAATTGGATAAACGACACAGGCGCATATTGCACCGGAGTCCTTTTCGGAAAACATCGTTTATTCGAACGGATTTCTCCAAAGAAGTCTTGGGAAGGCTCAATCGGAGGTGCTTTTTTCAGCATTGTCACAGCTATAGTCCTGGCACACTTCTTCACATTTATGCCGACCGCCGAGTGGATTGGTTTAGGACTGACCGTCGTTATATTCGGAACATGGGGCGATTTAACGGAATCGCTATTGAAACGGACGCTCGGCATTAAGGATTCCGGAAATATTTTACCGGGACACGGAGGCTTGTTAGACCGCTTCGACAGTTCATTATTTGCCATTCCCGCAGCCGTTATTTATCTGTATTTTCTTGAATTAATATAAACAAGTCAGCCGGCTTATCGATACATTATACAATTCTGAATCGATAAGCCGACTGTTTTTCCATTTCCCGTCAATCACATTTACGGGACAATATCTTACTATAAATCAAGCGTGCTGTACGAACAGACGCCCCTTCCTTTCCCAATATTTCGGCCAAACGGTCATATTCAGCCAGCATTTTCTTTCGTCCGGGCTTCCCGGCCAGAATCTGTTCCAGCTCTTTTTCCATATTATTTACCGTCATCCCATCTGCTACAAGTTCTGAAACTACAGTCTTACCCGCAACCAAATTTACCAAAGAAATATATTTTACCTTCAGTATCAGCCGGCGCAAGAAAGAAACAATCCGCCCGCATGAAATATAATAACACACCACTTGTGGCACACGAAACAGTGCCGTTTCTAAAGTAGCCGTTCCAGAAGTGACAAGAGCCGCTTCAGAATACTTCAAAAGCTGATAAGTCTGATTAAAAACGATGCGGACATCCGGAGTAAGAAACCTCCTATAATAAGCAACATCTATACCCGGAGCACCTGCAACAACGAACTGATATCTCGGAAAAGCTTTGGAAACAACGGTCATTCTCCTCAGATTATCTTTAATTTCCTGCTTACGGCTACCGGCCAGCAATGCAATAATCGGTTTATCATCCAACCCGTTTACTCGGATAAAATCAGGTTGCGTTTCCTTGTTCGTCCGTAAGAACTCTGACACCGAATCCACACAAGGATTTCCTACATAGTGAACCGGATAACTATATTTCGCGAAAAAGTCGACCTCAAAAGGCAGGATGGAGAACAATTCATCGATGTCTCTTTTAATATTTTTGATACGGTATTCTTTCCATGCCCATAATTTTGGCGAAATATAATAGCATATCGGTATTCGGGTGTGCTTTTTTATATGCTCGGCTATCTGCAGGTTAAATCCAGGATAATCCACCAAAATCAAAACATCCGGGTTCCACTCGACAATATCCCGTTGACAGAGTTTCATATTCTTGAAGATCGTCCTTAAGTGAAGCAGCACCGGAATGAATCCCATATAAGCCAATTCCTTATAATGTTTCACACAAACTCCTCCGACAGCCTGCATCAAATCACCTCCAAAAAACCGGAAATCGGCTTCGGAATCCTCTTTCTTCAATGCCTTCATCAAGTTTGATGCATGCAAATCACCGGATGCCTCTCCAACAATCAAATAGTACTTCATACATTCAAATTCCAATGTTCCATTTCATCCATCACCGTATAATCTGTCATGTCTGTCCGTGTAGGAGTTATCGCAACGAAACCTTTCTTCAAAGCCCAATAATCCGATTTCTCTGTTTCTCCCTCCAAAGTTTCATATTCACCCGTAAGCCAATAATATCTTCCTCCATGCGGATGCCGGGAATCAACAAATTCTTTTACCCACTCTCCCCTATTCTGATGACAAATCTTTACACCCTTATATACAGAAAGTGCCGGAAAATTTACATTCAGACAAGTACCTTCCGGCAAACCTCTTACAAGAACTTCTTCCGTTATTCTGCGCACATAAGGCAGTGCAGGCGAGAAATCGGCATCGGGATTATGGTCGCACAACGAAAATCCTACCGAAGGGATTCGTTTCAGACAACCCTCTATCACAACACCCATCGTTCCAGAATAATGAACATTTACCGATGAATTATCACCATGATTAATACCTCCTATCACCATATCGGGTGTTCGAGGAGACAAAACATGCAGTCCCAGTTTCACGCAGTCTACAGGAGTTCCCGAACATTTATATATAACAAGTCCCTCTTGTTCGTCGACTTTTTCACATCGCAAAGGAATATCCGATGTAATCGATGCAGAATAACCTGAACGATGGGCATCAGGAGCTACCACAATCAAATCGCCAACCGATCGTAAGCACCGAATCAATTCCTTTAGCCCTTTGGCTTCCACTCCATCATCGTTCGATAAGAATAAAAGAGGTTTCCGTTCCATATACTTATATAAATTATATCTCCGTTAATGAGGGTAAAGGTACAATCTTTCAATTTATCCCCCAAAAAAAGACAACAACAATGCATTTACAAATCTTAATCTTCTCAAACAGAAAAGAAAATCATTCTTTTTTTGTATCTTTGCTCACATGAAGTTATTAACAGACACCGCGAGTTTTCAACACTTTAAAGGATTTTTTCATTCTTGTAATCTGTATTCTCGCCGATTATTAGTTACTTCGTAAAAAAATAAATCGACTTATATGGGAAAAATAATAGCATTAGCCAATCAAAAAGGCGGAGTCGGCAAAACGACAACAACTATAAATCTTGCTGCATCGTTAGCCACTTTAGAAAAAAAAGTCTTGGTTGTCGATGCAGATCCGCAAGCCAATGCCTCTTCGGGATTAGGCGTAGACATAAAAGAAATAGACTGTTCCATTTATGATTGTCTGATTAATCGTGCCGATATCAGGGAAGCAGTCTATACAACAGATATTGACGGACTTGATATCATTCCTTCTCATATCGACTTGGTCGGTGCCGAAATCGAGATGCTAAATCTCGAAAATCGCGAAAAAATAATGAAACAAGCACTCAGTACCATCGTGAATGATTACGATTATATCCTCATAGACTGTTCACCGTCATTGGGACTCATTACCATAAACGCGCTGACAGCCGCTAATTCCGTCATCATCCCGGTACAATGCGAATACTTTGCTTTGGAAGGTATCAGCAAGCTTTTAAACACAATAAAGATTATCAAAACCAAACTAAACCCGTCTTTAGAAATAGAAGGCTTCCTGCTTACAATGTTTGACTCGCGTCTGCGTCTGGCAAACCAGATATATGATGAAGTAAAACGTCACTTCCAGGAACTTGTATTCAAAACAATTATCCAGCGAAACGTCAAGTTAAGCGAAGCACCCAGTCACGGCATCCCGGCTATTTTATATGACGCCGATTCAGCCGGAGCAAAGAACCATTTGGCTTTAGCCGATGAAATCATAAAGAAAAACAAGTAAGTTAATATATGGCAGTACAAAAAAAATATGTATTAGGCCGAGGACTTGACGCCCTTATTTCCCACGAAGATGAAATACATACTTCCGGTTCATCTTCCATCAACGAAATAGAATTAAGCAAAATATCCGTCAATCCCAATCAGCCTCGCCGGGAATTTGATCCGATAGCATTGCAAGAACTTGCAGACTCAATTGCGGAAATCGGTATTATTCAACCGATCACACTTCGCAAATTAAATGATGATTCTTATCAGATTATAGCAGGAGAGCGACGCTACCGCGCCTCTATCCAAGCCGGATTAAAAACCATTCCGGCCTATATCCGCACAGCCGATGACGAAAATGTCATGGAAATGGCACTCATAGAAAACATTCAGCGGGAAGATTTAAACTCGCTCGAAATCGCATTGGCCTACCAACATTTAATAGAACAATATGCTCTCACTCAAGAACAATTAAGCGAACGTATCGGGAAAAAACGAACAACCATCGCGAATTACTTGAGACTGCTAAAACTTCCGGCTACCATTCAAGTAGCACTAAAGAATAAAGAAATTGACATGGGGCATGCGCGTGCCTTACTTTCCCTAAATGATCCCAAGACTCAGATCCGTATTTTCAACGAGATTCTGACGCAAGGTTACTCTGTAAGAAAGGTTGAAGACATTGTAAAAGCACTGTCCTCCGGAGAAAGCATCGAATCAGGCGGAAAAAAAATCACTCCAAAAGGAGCCAAATTATCTGAAGAATATGTGCTTTTACAAAATCATCTGTCTAATTTTTTCGGCACAAAAGTTCAACTTTCCTGCAGTCTCAAAGGAAAAGGGAAAATCAGTATTCCCTTTAACAACGAATCGGATTTGGAACGCATCATGGGAATCTTGGATACTTTAAAGCCCAATGAATAAAGAAGAATGAAATTGAAGGAACGATTATCTACATACTTTATATACATAGGATTATTTCTTGGGCTGATATCCGGCATACATCTGAACGTTTCAGCACGGCAATTTGTCCTCCTTCCCGATAGCATTGCCATAACAGACAGCCTTCAATTGTCTGAAGACAACGGTATCGATTCAATCGGACAGGCAGATTCAATCACCCGAGCAGAGGAAAACCGGATAAAATATCCCCCTCTATCACAAAACAAAACTGAAAACAAGAAAAAATGGACACCCGTCCCCAACAATTCCATCTGGTTTGCTTTGGCAATACCCGGCGCCGGACAAATCTATAACCGCAAATATTGGAAACTCCCCATTATATATGGAGGATTTGTCGGCTGCGCCTATGCATTATCATGGAACGGGAAAATGTATAACGATTACTCACAAGCTTACCAAGACATCATGAGCAGCAATCCACAAAACAACAGCTACATGGATTTCTTAGGACCGGGAATAACGCAAGAAGAAGTATTATCCGATTTAAGTTATTACCAAAGTCTGTTTCAGCGAAGAAAAGATTTATACCGCCGACAACGGGATCTAAGTATATTTGCCTTCATCGCCGTATATTTACTTTCCATTATTGATGCCTATGTTGACGCAGAATTATCAAACTTCGACATATCGAATGATTTAGGAATGACGCTTGAACCTACAATATTTAACGAAGCTTCCCGTAGTCGCCTGCAAGGTGTGGGCCTGCAATGTAGCATTATATTTTAAGATTTATGAAACAATTAATCATCGGGCTATTCGCCGTTTTAAGTACAACGGCCATTTATGCGCAAGAAAACAATAAGAGCATTACGATAAAAACGGATTCCGGAGAAGAAGAAGTTATCGACTTACCGGAAGGGATGTTGTCAGACACAGACAGTCTGTACCTTGACTGGCTGTCAAGAAATTACATCGAAATTGGAGAGAATTGCACAGCATCAGCCGAAAACCCGGCCATAAGCGATTCTATTTATATAGAGCGGCTTCAACGTATCCCGGCCATTATTGAAATGCCGTACAATGAAGTGGTAAGAAAACTTATCGATTTATATGCCACTAAACTAAGACAACGAGTCTCAATCATGCTCAGTGCCTGCAATTTTTACATGCCCATTTTCGAAGAGGCTCTCGACCTTTATGATCTCCCGTTAGAATTAAAATATCTCCCTGTCGTAGAATCAGCATTAAATCCTACGGCAGTCTCACGACAAGGTGCAACAGGCCTATGGCAATTCATGCTGGGTACAGCCAAAATCTACGGATTAAAAACCAATAGTTTAGTAGACGAACGACGAGACCCGTTGAAATCAACACGAGCAGCAGCCCGTTATTTAAAAGACCTATACAACATCTATCACGACTGGAATCTCGTTCTTGCCGCCTACAATTGCGGACCCGGCACCATAAACAAGGCTATCCGCCGTGCCGGAGGCGAAAAAGATTTCTGGAGCATTTACAATTATCTTCCGAAAGAGACACGCGCATACGTGCCGGGATTTATCGCGGTAAACTATATCATGACATATTATTGTGAGCACAACATCAGTCCGCTTAAAATGACACTGCCGGAAAATACCGATACAATTCACATTAACCGTAACTTAAATCTGCACCAGATCAGTGCCGTCTGCGATATAAATATTGACGAACTCCGCGCACTGAATCCCGAACTAAAACGAGACATCATTCCCGGGAACGAAGCGACTTATGCACTTCGTCTGCCAGCCAGCAAAACAAGCTGCTTTATAGAGTACGAAGACAGCATATACAATTATAAACCTGAAGTATATCAAAACCGCCGGACAATAGCAAAAATAGCAACTCAAAGCAAGTCTGGTGCTTCAGGAAATCCCGTATACTACAAAATAAAAAACGGAGATACCTTAGGAGGTATTGCCCAAAAATACGGTGTAAGCGTAAGCCAGCTACGACGCTTAAACGGTATAAAAGGAAGCAATATACGGGCGGGGAAATCAATACGTATCCGCTAAGACATAAAAAGCACCAATTATTCCGGCACAAAGAAGAGCACGTTTTATCTTCTTCGTGCCGGAATTTTTTCTTTTCTCTCCGCAGAAAAAAAGAAAAGACGGCAATCTTCTTGCATAGTTCACGATATTTCCTATTTTTGCAATATCGAAAATAAAAAAGAAAAGCATGGAAGATGAAAAACTAACGCAAGAACAGATTGACGAAAAGATGATAAACGATGCTTTTCAAGAATTACTAGACCGATACCTGGAAAGCAAGCATCGTAAAAAAGTTGAAATAATAACAAAAGCATTTCATTTCGCCAAACAAGCTCATAAGGGAGTAAGAAGACGTTCAGGAGAGCCGTATATCTTACACCCCATTGCCGTTGCGCGCATTGCCTGCTGCGAAATCGGTTTAGGCTCAACGTCCATCTGTTCCGCTCTTCTCCATGACATCGTTGAAGATACAGACTATACAGTTGAAGACATTGAAAACCTATTCGGCCCCAAAATAGCACAAATAGTAGACGGACTGACCAAAATTTCAGGAGGAATTTTCGGCGACCGTGCATCAGCCCAAGCTGAGAATTTCAAGAAACTCCTTCTTACCATGAATGACGACATTCGCGTCATTCTCATAAAAATCGCGGACCGCTTGCATAACATGCGCACCTTAGGTTCAATGTTACCAAGCAAACAATATAAAATAGCTGGAGAAACATTATACATTTATGCACCTTTGGCTAACCGCTTAGGATTAAACCGTATAAAGACCGAATTAGAAGATCTGAGTTTCAAGTACGAACATCCGGAAGCGTACGCAAAAATTGAAGAAAAGCTCCGCGCAACCCAAGCAGAACGTACGCAGGTTTTCGAGAAATTCACAGCCCCCATCCGTGCCCAACTGGATAAAATGGGATTGCCTTACAGAATCATTGCAAGAATAAAATCGCCTTATTCCATTTGGAACAAGATGCAATCCAAACATATCAGTTTCGAAGAAATATATGATATCCTGGCAGTACGTATCATCTTTACCCCACGCAATGAAGATGAGGAACTAAACGACTGCTTCAATATATATGTATCCATATGCAAAATATACAAGCCACACCCCGACCGTCTCCGCGACTGGGTAAGCCATCCAAAGGCCAATGGATACCAAGCACTGCACGTCACTCTCATGAGCAATGAAGGACAGTGGATAGAAGTCCAGATAAGAAGCGAACGGATGAACGATGTGGCCGAACAGGGATTTGCCGCTCATTGGAAATACAAGGCCGGCAACGAAGGCGAAGATGAAGGCGAACTTAATAAATGGCTAAAAACCATTAAAGAAATCTTGGACGACCCGCAACCGAATGCTCTCGATTTTCTCAACACCTTAAAAATGAGTCTTTACGCATCCGAGATATTCGTCTTTACACCGAAAGGGGAAATTAAGACAATGCCGCAGAATTGTACCGCACTTGACTTCGCATTCTCCATCCACACTTTCTTAGGGAGCCATTGCATCGGAGCTAAAGTGAACCACAAACTTGTCCCGTTAAGCTACAAACTAAAAAGCGGAGATCAAGTTGAAATCCTGACCTCTAAATCACAAAAGGTACAACCGACATGGTTAAACTTTGCAACAACCGCAAAAGCAAAAGCCAAGATTCAGGCAATATTAAAACGGGAACGTAAAGAACAACAACAAAGCGGAGAGGATATTTTATCGGAATTCTTCAAACAAGAAAATATCGAATATAATGATGAAAACATCAAAAAACTCTGCAACTTACATAATTTAAAAACCCCAGAAGAACTAATGGTTCAACTCGGGCAGAAAGTAATTTTCTTAAGCGATGCCGACCGAAACGAACTGAAAGAGCGGCCAACAACAACAAGCTGGAAGAAATACATCTCATTCGCGTTCGGTGGAAGCAAACAAAAAACGGGAGAAAAAAGCGGGAACACCCTCCCCATGCAAATAGACAATAAGGAAATAATTAAACTGACACCGGATGCCATACAAAAGAATTATATCATCGCCGACTGCTGTAAACCTATTCCCGGTGACGATGTGTTAGGATACATTGATGACAATAACCGCATCATCATACATAAACGCCAATGCCCGATTGCCACACAATTGAAAACAAGTTTCGGGAATCGTCTGTTGGCCGTAAAATGGGAAACGGGAAAAGCTTTAAGTGTCCCGGTAAATGTCTATATAAAAGGGATTGATGACATAGGAGTTTTAAATAAAGTCACAGAAATCATCTCACAACAACTGAACGTGAATATCCGGAAACTGGCTGTGGAATCAAATGATGGTATATTCGAAGGACGCATACAACTGTTTGTACACGACGTTGACGATGTAAATACCATCTGCAACAAATTAAAAAAGATAGACAATATCAAACGGGTGACCCGCATAGAAAACTTCAACGATGCAAGTGCAGATTAATACAAATATCCCGCCACATACAATCCCATTCACACATACTGAAACCATTTTCCACGCAAAAAAGATATCCCTAAACGATTGTAATGCCACAAACGCCCACGCTTTTTAAATAAACATATTCGAAATTTACAGATGATTTATAAGAAAAAGTCGTCTAAATATCCCTATCTACGCAAAAGGGAATAAAAACAATTGCCGTTTCTCACAATATTTTCCTACATTTGTCTTGGTAAAAACTAAACTTCCATGCTCAGCAAAGGCCGACATCTATTGTATGTTTTTTATATTCTATTGGCATTAGCTTGCACATCTTGCCGCGTGCAACGCATCGCTGTGTCTACACTTCAAGGAGATAATCCCTGCGCTTCCGACAGCCTATTTGCCCGGTATCTGCATAAAACATCAATACCTATTACCCAAAACAATGAAGTGTTCTTACTAAAAAGCGGGCGGGAAAAATTCAATCACTTATTCAGCGACATAGAAAAATCCAGACATCATGTCCACTTAGAATATTTTAATTTCCGGAATGATTCCATTGCACGAGAATTGTTTACACATCTTATCGGTAAGACTGCAGAAGGAATAAAAGTACGCGCCCTTTTCGATGCCTTCGGAAACATGTCAAACAATCAGCCTTTGCGGAAAGAACATCTTGACACCTTACGCAAGAGAAAGATAGAAATCGAGACATTCGATCCCATCAAATTCCCTTATGTAAACCATATATGGAGCCGAGACCACCAGAAAATAGTTGTCATCGACGGAACTGTCGGCTACACAGGAGGAATGAACATCGCAGACTATTACATAAACGGACTGCCCGAAATCGGTGAATGGCGAGACATGCACATCCGGATAAAAGGCCCTGCCGTAGAAAAGCTGCAGGAAGCTTTCCTCTACTCATGGAATAAAGAGACCAAACAACAGCTATACGAAAAAGAATTCTTCCCATACACCAATGACTCAATCCGTTCCATCAAAACAAACGGTAAGGCACAAGTAGCCATCATAGAACGGATTCCTAAAAAAGCTCCGGCATCTATCCGGCATGCCTACATCGCGGCAATAGATGCGGCACAACGCAAAATCCAAATAATCAACCCTTATTTTACCCCAACATCCAGCATCAAAAAAGCAATAAAACGGGCCATAAAACGTGGAGTAAGGGTAGAAATCATGATTCCCGGCAAGTCTGACATCCCTTTTACCCCCGATGCCGCTCTTTATACCGCCAACAAACTAAGAAAAAAAGGAGCTCATATTTATATTTACAATGGAGGTTTCCACCACTCAAAAGTCATGATGATAGACGATCGCTTCTGTACTGTGGGAAGTACAAACCTAAACAGTCGGAGTCTGCGCTACGACTATGAAATAAACGCCTTTATCTTTGACCTGCCGATTACCGCCGAATTAAATGAAATATTTACAAACGACAAACAAAACAGCACGGTCCTTACCAAAGAAGCCTACAAAGACCGTTCAATATGGAAACGTTTTGTAAGCTGGTTCGCGCATCTTTTCACCCCGGTTCTTTAAGAAATACAATATTTTTCTTACTTTTGTAACATCTGTAATATTACATTAAGCACCTTAGAACAAAAGCAATGAAAATAATAGATTTAATAAAATCGACAGATAAAACCGCTTTTTCGTTTGAAATACTTCCCCCTCTAAAAGGAACAAGCATTGAAAAAGTTTATCAGGCCATCGATACATTGCAAGAATTTAATCCGCAATACATAAATATCACAACACATCGCAGTGAATATGTATATAAGGAATTAGGGAACGGACTCTTCCAACGGAACCGTATACGCCGCCGGCCCGGAACTGTTGCCATTGCATCTGCCATACAAAATAAATACAATATCACAGTCGTTCCCCATATGCTTTGCAGCGGCTTCTCCAAAGAAGATACCGAATATATGCTGCTCGATTTGCAATTTCTCGGCATTACAGACCTGCTTGTCTTACGGGGAGATAAGGCAAAACACGAACGGAATTTCGTACCTGAACCCTCAGGACACAGCCATGCATTGGAACTTGAACAACAAATCAACGACTTCAACAACGGAATCTTCATTGACGGCTCTTCCGCACAGCCGCCACAAAAGAAATTCAGCTACGGCGTTGCCTGCTACCCGGAAAAGCACGAAGAATCGCCCAACATGGAACAAGACATCTATTGGCTGAAGAAAAAAATAGAAACAGGAGCCGAATATGCAGTTACTCAACTGTTTTACGACAATAACAAGTACTTCAGCTATATAGAACGTTTACGCAAAAACGGTATAAACATACCTATCATTCCCGGCATAAAACCACTGTCTAAGTTATCGCAACTCACCGTCATCCCAAGAACTTTCAATGTAGATTTGCCACAGGAACTTGCAACAGAGATTATGAAATGCAAGACAGACGAGGAAGTTCATGCAGTAGGAACAGAATGGTGTATCAATCAATGCCGCGAATTAATTGCACATGGCGTTCCAAGCATTCATTTTTATACCGCTAATGCCGTAGATAGCGTAAAAGAAGTTGCTAAAGCAATATTTTAAACAGAACAATATTTCATATGTTTTTCAGGGATATTATTGGACAAGACAACATAAAAAAGCACTTGATAAACCAAATCAAAGCAGGGAAAATTCCCCATGCACTATTAATATGCGGGAAAAACGGGACAGGGAAACTGCCGTTAGCCTTAGCTTGTGCCCGCTATTTATCTTGCCAGAATCCTCAGGAACATGACGCATGCGGCACGTGCCCTTCATGCATAAAAATGAACAAATTTATCCATCCCGATGTACATTTTATATACCCCATCATCAAAAAAAAATCAGGGAAAGACACTCTTTGCGCTGAATATCTCCCGGCATGGCGGGAACAGCTGCTGGAATCTCCATATTTCAATATTGAACAATGGCTGAAAAAAATAGGAGCAGAGAACCAGCAGGCGCAAATCTTTGTAAGAGAAAGTGAAGAAATCACGACAAAATTATCATTGAAATCGTCACAGGGAGGATACAAAATTGTAATCATCTGGCTGCCGGAAAAAATGAATTCGGAATGCTCCAACAAACTGCTCAAGCTATTGGAAGAGCCACCTCAACAGACAATTTTTTTACTTGTTTCCGAAGAACCGGAAAGTTTGCTCCCTACCATTCTGAGCAGGACGCAAAGACTTACGCTACCACCCATTGAAGAATCGGAAATAGCAAAAGTATTAATAGAAAAATATCTGCTGGTACCGACAGATGCCAGCGACATTGCACGCCTCTCCGGAGGCAGTTTTATTCAAGCAATTGACAACATACGCTTGGGAGAAGAAGAAAAACTGTTTTTTGATCTTTTCGTTTCTCTGATGCGGTTGTCATATCAACGAAAAATAAAAGACATGAAGATGTGGAGTGAACATGTTGCAGAACTTGGACGTGAAAGACAAAAAAGTTTCTTGATTTACTGCCAACGCATGGTACGGGAAAACTTCATTCTCAACTTTCATACACCGCAAATGAACTATATGAAC
The DNA here is from genome assembly GCA_949285025.1 of uncultured Bacteroides sp. GTDB lineage: Bacteria > Bacteroidota > Bacteroidia > Bacteroidales > Bacteroidaceae > Phocaeicola. The sequence continues at coordinate 41,915 of CASDXG010000105.1, forward strand.
GAACAAGAACGAAAATTTTCCTCTCGCTTTGCCCCGTTTGTCAATGAGAAAAATATCCTAAACATAACAAAAGAGTTGGAAGAAGCGCAAGTCCATGTGGAGCAAAATGTAAATCCGAAAATGATTTTTTTCGATCTTTCACTAAAAATGATTGTCCAACTAAAAAATAACTAACCGAATCCTATAACATAAGTGTCATATTCCCAATTGGGAACACTACATAAAATTTACAGAAAGACAATGAATAAATTCATATTAAAAAACGGAAGCGGCTCTCTTTGTCCTAAAAGCTGCGGAAGACAAGACAATAAACTGAACACATACGACTGGTTAGCCGACATACCCAATAACGACGAAATACAAGACATGGTCGAAATCCAGTTTAAAAATACCCGTAAAGGTTATTACAAAAACAGCAATAAGCTCAAGTTGGAAAAAGGCGATATCGTTGCGGTAGAAGCAAATCCCGGACATGATATCGGGACAGTTACTCTCACAGGTCAGCTCGTTCCACTACAAATGCGGAAAGCAAATTTAAAACCGGATGCAGAAATCAGACGAATCTATCGTAAAGCCAAACCGGTAGACTTGGAAAAATACGAAGAAGCCAAAGCGAAAGAACATGAAACAATGATACGCTCGCGAAAAATTGCAGCCGATCTTGGACTACAAATGAAAATCGGAGACGTAGAATATCAAGGGGACGGAAACAAAGCCATATTTTATTATATCGCAGACGAAAGGGTCGATTTCCGTCAACTTATCAAAGTTTTAGCTGAAAATTTCCGGGTACGCATCGAAATGAAGCAAATCGGTGCCAGACAAGAAGCCGGGCGCATCGGAGGTATTGGACCTTGCGGCAGAGAATTATGCTGCGCCACATGGATGACCAACTTCGTTTCCGTATCAACCAGTGCAGCCCGTTATCAGGATATTTCACTGAATCCTCAAAAACTCGCAGGGCAATGTGCTAAACTAAAATGCTGTCTTAACTACGAAGTCGACGCCTATGTAGAATGCCAGAAACGGCTACCTAGCAAAGAAATCCCGTTAGAGACGTTAGATTCAACCTATTACTTTTTCAAGGCTGATATATTAAAAGGACAAATCACCTACTCCACCGATAAAAATTTCTTAGCCAATGAGGTTATAATCTCTGCAAAAAGAGCGTTCGAAATCATCAGCCTTAACAAAAAAGGCGAAAAACCGGAGAAACTACAAAGCGATGGAAATAAAGAGAAAGAGCGGTCTAAAGATTTATTGGAACAAGAAAGTGTAACACGTTTCGACAAAACAAAAAGCGGAAAGAACAAAAGGAAAAAGAAAAAAGAACAGAATATTTCTCCCGATTCTTCTCCCGCAAATATGCAAAAGCCTCCACGTATTGAAAAAAACATCCCGACACAAGAGCAAAAAGATGCAGAGCTTTCCAATGAGACAAAACATAATACTGTTGTAGCCAACGCCAAACATGAAGATCTTAACAGGAAACCCAAAAACAACCGGAACCGAAATCAGAACAATCGCCGGTCGCAGACAAAAAGGGAAAACAAACAACAGCCCAATGAACAAAATCAGAATCCCTCTGATATACAGGCATAACTGGCTTTTACTGTTGTACTGTTCTATTGCTTTCACGCTGGCAGGATGTGAAAACGAGACCAAGTATTATAGATATTGTCCTACATCTAAAGAAGGATGGCTGAGACAAGACACCCTCCGATTCCCGTTTCCCGAAGATCTACCAAACGGAATATACGAAATAGAAATCGGATTAAGAAACGAAAATGCATACCGCTATCGAGACATTTGGTTAAGCGTATCGCAAAACATTCAGGACAGTTTGCAATATAAGACCGATACATTTCATATTTATCTCGCTGATGAAACCGGGAAATGGCATGATGGAGATAATATCGGGAACCTACACCAGCATGTTTTCAACAGTGGAAAAATTTACAATATAACCCAAAGCCATAGGAAATGCAGCTTTAAAATAGCGCATATCATGAGCGACAATCCTCTGAAAGGTATCCGTGACTTAGGGATAAGACTTATAAAGAAACAATAAAAATGAAGGCAGATGTAAACATCTGCCTTCATTTTTATCAAATACACATACTTCCATCTCGCCAAAAGTCTTATTTCATCGGTGTATTTTCCAACGTTGTGATTAAAAATTCATAGAATTTCTTTACTGAAGGAATAAGGCACCTTTCCTCCGGTGTATGCGGGTACTGTAATGTGGGACCGAACGAAATCATATCCAATCCCGGAACAATCGAGCCAATAATACCGCATTCCAATCCGGCATGAATTACTTTCACTTCCGGTTCTGTCCCAAACTGTTTCTTATAAGACGCCTTCATCGCGTGTAAGATAGGCGAATTAACATCCGGATCCCAACCGGAATAACTGCCGGAACGCTCTACGTGCATGCCTGCCATAGAAAAACAACTTTCAATAGATGTATTACGATAGTCCTTCATCGATTCCCGTGAACTACGAGTAAGAACCTTTATTTCAGCCTTTCCACCGCCGATCTCTACAATCGCCAGATTCGAAGAAGTTTCCACCGTGTCGGGAATCGTCGGTATAAAACGTTCCACACCGTCAGGACAAGCATATATTGCATCCACCAAATTATCCCGAATCTCCTCCGGAACCATATAATCAGGTAAATCAATCCGTTCGGCAGTAAAAGTAAGATTATCTTCTATCGTTGCGTACTCATCTTGCCAAACCTGTTGACATTCTCCGACAAATGCCAAAACATCATCTACCTCTTCCGCAGGTATTGTGATAATCGCTTCACATTCCCGAGGTATCGCATTACGCATATTCCCTCCTTTCCACGAAACAAGACATGCCTCATCGTAAGCAATCACCTGATTCATGAAACGTGCCATCAATTTATTCGCATTGGCATGCCCCCATCCTATCTGAATGCCCGAATGACCGCCACGCAAACCCTTAAGCGTAATTTTCAGAGCGACATCATCCGGGTCGGTATTCTCTTCTTTATATTCTAAAGTGGCTGTCAAATCTTCTCCACCTGCACAGCCGATATATAGTTCTCCTTCCTCTTCAGAATCCAGATTCAATAAGATATCTCCTTCTATCGTACCGGGTTTCAATCCGAATGCACCATACATTCCGGTCTCTTCATCGGCAGTAATCAAAGCGACCAACGGACCGTGCTTTAGATTCTTGTCCTCCATCACAGCCATAATTGCCGCTACTCCCATTCCGTCATCCGAACCAAGCGTTGTACCTTTCGCCTTCACCCATTCTCCGTCTACATAGGCGTGAATCGGATCGGTTTCAAAATTATGCTCCGTTTCTTTTGTCTTTTGCGGAACCATATCCATATGTGCCTGCAAAATCACCGTTTTCCGGTTTTCCATACCTGCAGATGCAGGCTTACGATAAATAATGTTTCCGGCATCGTCCTGCAACGTTTCCACCCCCACACGCTTCCCAAAATCGAGCAAGAATGCCTGAATTTTCTTTAAAGAGCCTGAAGGACGAGGAATTTGAGTCAAAGAATAGAAATGCTTCCACACATTCTGTGGAGCCAAAGAAAGAATTTCATTCATAGCTTTTTCCTTTTTTTGTTCGTAAGCGGCAAAGCCACTAATCCATATATGCCTAACAAAATTAATAAAAATGTTTGTATTCCATGCACCACAAGCGCAAATATTCCGGCATCTTCTTTCGATATTCCATACATCATCATCATGGTAATAACCGCAAAATGCCAAGGTCCCGCCCCGTTAGGGGTAGGAACAATTACAGCAATACTTCCCACGACAAACAGTACCAATGCCGCCATCCACGTTAAATTTTCAGTAAAATCAAAACAGTAAAAGTTCACATAGAACTGTAAAAAATAACACGTCCATATACAAAGCGTATACATAATGTATAGGAATGGCCTATGCACATGACGCAAGGAAAGGAAACCTGTCAGGATGTTCTTCAACAATCCTCTTACCCGAGCAAACATGGCAACATTTCTGACAGCCCAGACACCTCCAATCACAATGGCAGCCAGACAAGACAACGTGATATAAAAATTAGTCGACGTAAACAATCTGCAGAAAAAGCCACTGTCGGTTCCCGTCTGACGAAAGAAATCTGAGAATATATTCATTTGCCATAATAAGGTGCAAACCGTTATCATTCCCACGCAACCCATATCAATCAACCGCTCTGTCAGCACAGTTCCCAAAGATTTTGAAAACGACACATTATCATATTTCGACAATATGGCACAACGAGACACTTCCCCTATACGGGGAATAACCAGGTTTGCCGCATAAGAAACAAATACGGCATAAACACTATTGGAACGCTTCGGGAACTCACCCAGAGGATACAAAGCCAAAGTCCAGCGCCATCCACGGAAAAGCTCACCGCCAATTCCAAAAAACAACGAAAGAATCATCCATTTATAATCCATTCTTTCAAACAAAACATCGCAGGCTTTTTTAAAATCAAAACCATGATATGTCCACAGAAAAACAGCCAATCCCAACGCCAAAGGCAATGCTATCTGCAATGTCTTGTTTAAAATCTTTCTAATTTCTAGTGCAGTTACTTTCAAAATCTGTCCGCTTATTAAATATTAATGCTTAACTTTGCATAATGCAAAGATAGCATCTTACAAGAATTATTCTCTGTTTTTAACCCGAAAATGTACGCCGGAATGAAATACGTCAAGCCCAAAAAGTTCTTAGGACAGCACTTCTTGAAAGATTTACAAATAGCAAGCGACATAGCCGACACGATTGACACATGTCCCCATCTGCCTGTTTTGGAAGTAGGTCCGGGCATGGGCGTACTCACACAATTCCTCCTTCGCAAAGAACGCGAGATAAAAGCGGTTGAAGTTGACACTGAATCCGTAGCTTATCTGACGGAACATTATCCGCAAATGGAAGGAAATATCATAGAACAGGATTTCCTGAAAATGGACCTGACAGCACTTTTCAACGGAAAGCCGTTTGTACTTACCGGAAATTACCCATACAACATCTCCAGTCAAATCTTTTTCAAGATGTTAGAAAACAAAGAGTTAATTCCATGTTGTACCGGAATGATTCAAAAAGAAGTAGCTGAACGCATTGCCGCAAAACCGGGAAACAAAACATACGGCATATTAAGTGTCCTAATCCAAGCCTGGTATAATGTGGAATACCTGTTTACTGTCCATGAACATGTATTCAACCCTCCACCCAAAGTCAAAAGCGCAGTCATACGAATGACGCGCAATGAAACGACAAATTTAGGCTGCAATGAAAGACTGTTCAGGCAAATCGTAAAAACAACATTCAACCAGCGCCGTAAAACATTGCGCAATTCCATCACACCGATCATCGATAAAAGCCATCCTTTGTGTGCGGAACCGATATTCAACAAACGCCCGGAGCAGCTATCGGTTCATGATTTTATAGAACTGACAAACCGTATCGAAACAGCATTACAGCAATCAACCCTTTCATAATAATCCTGTAAAGTATGGAAAACGAGGACTTAAAAAAGGTATCGGAATTAATAGAAGAAAAAAATTCCGACCAGCTCAAAGAAATTCTGAAGGATTTGCATCCGACAGACATTGCCGAACTTTGCGATGAACTCAACGCCGAGGATGCCCGTTTTGTCTATCTTCTGTTAGATAATGAAAAGGCCGCAGATGTACTGGTGGAAATGGATGAAGATGCACGAAAGCGCTTCCTTGATATTCTGCCTTCAGAGACAATCGCAAAACGCTTCGTCGACTATATGGATTCCGATGACGCTGTTGACATTATCCGGGATATGGATGAAGACAAACAAGAAGAAGTCCTGTCACACATCGAAGACATAGAACAGGCCGGCGACATCGTTGACCTGCTTAAATACGATGAAGATACTGCCGGCGGCTTAATGGGTACGGAAATGGTCATCGTAAATGAGAACTGGAGTATGCCGGAATGTCTAAGAGAAATGCGACTTCAAGCTGAAGACATGGACGAAATCTATTACGTTTATGTCGTAGACGACGATGAAAGGCTGCAAGGTGTATTCCCATTAAAAAAGATGATTACCAGCCCTTCCGTATCGAAAGTAAAACACGTAATGAAAAAAGATCCCATAGCCGTACACGTCGATACACCGATAGAAGACGTTGTTCAAGTAATTGAAAAGTACGACTTGGTCGCAATCCCCGTTATAGACAGTATCGGACGCCTCGTCGGACGAATCACAGTGGACGACGTCATGGACGAAGTCCGCGAACAAGCAGAGCGAGATTACCAATTGGCTTCCGGTTTGTCACAAGACGTAGAATCAGACGACAACGTATTCCGGCAAACGACAGCACGGCTACCATGGCTGCTTATCGGGATTTTAGGAGGAATCGGAAATTCCATGATTTTAGGAAACTTCGACACAACCTTTGCCGCACACCCGGAAATGGCACTGTATATACCATTAATCGGAGGAACCGGAGGTAATGTCGGAACACAATCATCGGCATTGGTCGTACAAGGCTTAGCCAACAACTCACTAAACGTAGAAAATACATTTAAACAAGTACTGAAAGAATCGGTCGTAGCACTTATCAATGCCACAATCATCTCTATGCTTGTTTACATTTATAATTTCGTCCGTTTCGGAGCAAACGCTACAGTAAGCTATTCCGTATCTGCCAGTCTTTTTGCCGTAGTAATGTTTGCTTCCATCTTCGGGACCATTGTCCCTTTGACTCTCGAAAAGCTAAAAATTGATCCGGCAATCGCGACGGGGCCGTTTATTTCCATCACGAACGACATTATCGGAATGCTTATGTACATGGGTATAACCGTATTCCTATCATAAATACCTTGAACTTCTGCACAAAACATGCCGACATTTAGCTGAAAATGTCAGCATGTTTTGTTTGCCCCTCAAGCACGTTCCATCACACGAATCGCAAGATTTTTCCACTTCACGTAAAAAAAGTTCTAAGAATAGTATGAAAATTAAAAAATTTCCCCTTAATTTGTAATATTAAATATTGACAAATAACAGACAAATCTTTAAAATCTTATACGATGGAATTAGATGAAAAGCCTCGCACACAAGCTGATCCACAAGTAGAAAATCCTACAGAGGCATCAGAGTCTACCGTTGATACTCAAGAAAATGCATCTTCCGTATCAAAACAAACCAAAGAAACTATCATAGAACGGCTTCGGGAAATCGACAAGGATGCCTGCAATGCAAATAAACAAGAGCTCGATTCTCTGAAGCAAAACTTCTATAAATTACATAAATCCGAACAGGAAAATGCCCGGAAAGCATTCCTCAGCAAAGGAGGGGAAGCAGATAAATTCATTCCCGAGGACGATCCTTTAGAGAAGACGTTCAAAGAAGTCATGAACTCCATTAAAGAAAAAAGAAGTATCATGGCAGAAGAAATCGAGCAACAAAAAGAGAACAATCTGAAAAGGAAATTGGACATCCTTGACAGAATGAAAGAACTGACCGAGACACAGGAAGACACAAATAAGATATACAGCGAGTTCAAACAGTTACAACAAGAATGGAACGAACTGAAACTTGTGCCCGCTTCCAAAGTAAATGAGCTCTGGAAAAGCTATCAGTTGTATACGGAAAAGTTCTATGACATGGTCAAATTGAACAATGAGTTCCGTGAATATGACTTCAAAAAGAACTTAGAACAAAAAACACACCTCTGCGAAGCTGCAGAAAAACTGGCAGATGAACCCGACCCTGTGTCGGCTTTTTACCAGCTGCAGAAGTTGCATCAGGAGTTCAGAAGCATCGGGCCTGTAGCAAAAGATCTGCGTGAAAGCATTTGGGCGCGCTTTAAAGCTGCATCAACGGCCGTAAACCGCCGTCACCAACAACACTTTGAAGAATTAAAAGAAAAAGAACAACAGAATCTGGATCAGAAGACTGTCATCTGCGAAATCGTAGAATCAATGGAATATGACACGTTCCGTACGTTCAATGATTGGGACACAAAAACAAAAGAAGTGCTTGCCTTACAAGCAAAATGGAAAACAATCGGATATGCCCCCCAAAAGCAAAACATGAAAATATTCGAACGTTTCCGTACAGCATGCGATGAGTTTTTCAAACGCAAAGCAGCATTTTATAAAAGCATCAAGGAAAACATGAACGAAAATCTGGAGAAGAAAAAAGCCTTATGCGAAAAAGCTGAAGCATTGAAAGACAGCACTGAATGGAAAGAAACAGCCGAAATATTGACACAATTGCAGAAAGAATGGAAAACAATAGGTCCCGTTGCAAAAAAATATTCCGAATCCATCTGGAAACGTTTCATTTCCGCATGCGATTATTTCTTTGAACAGAAAAATAACGCTACATCTTCCCAACATTCTGCAGAAAAAGAAAATCAAAGGAAAAAGGAAGAAATCATCAACAAGCTGGTTTCAATGGAAACAGAAGATACGAGCGAAAATGACAATTCCGAGCAGATTCATGCCCTTATTAAAGAATGGAACAGCATCGGTCACGTACCATTCAAAGAAAAAGACAGAATTTACAATGAATTTCATTCAGCGGTAGACAAATTATTCAACAAATTGAATTTGTCTGCTTCTGAGAATAAATTGAATAATTTCAAACTGAAAATCAGTAAAGGAAATAATTTACACCGCGACAGGGAACGTCTGGTTCGAACATATGAAAGCTTGAAAAATGATATTCAGACATATGAGAATAATTTAGGTTTTCTTAATCTTTCATCAAAATCCGGTAATAATCTGGTAGCAGAAATTAATAAGAAAATCGAAAAGCTGAAAAGCGATCTGGAACTTGTTCAACAGAAAATCAAAGCAATCGATGAGACATTAAACCAAGAATAAGTATCTCTTTCCAAGTCAAATATGAAAGATAACCCGGAAGAATTATTTCCGCTAGTCAATGAGCAGGGGAATATCATCGGAAGTGCAACAAGAAGTGAATGCCATAACGGCAGTAAATTATTGCATCCTGTAGTACATTTACACATATTCAACGAAGAAGGTGAATTATATCTGCAGAAACGTCCGGCATGGAAAGACATTCAACCGGACAAATGGGATACGGCAGTAGGCGGACATGTCGATTTAGGTGAGAGTATTGACATCGCTCTTCGCAGAGAAGCAAAAGAGGAATTGGGGATAACTGATTTCATCCCTACAAGATTAGAACCGTACATCTTTGAATCGGCATGCGAAAAAGAATTTGTATTTCCTTTCAAGACTGTCTACAACGGCCAGATCAAGCCAAGTAAAGAACTTGACGGAGGTCGATTCTGGCGCAGAGAAGAAATACAAAACAATCTTGGGAAAAACATTTTTACTCCTAACTTCGAAAGCGAATTTAAACGGCATAACTTTTAAGCAGACTATTTTGTGTTTATACTGATGACTTGATTTAAATCAGTAAATCGGATTCTTTTGACCAAACCTCACAGAGATGCAGATAAAGGAAATCTCTATTTTTCCTAAATTTGCAACGGATAACAAAAAGTTAAGGTAAAAGATGATGAGAAAATTAACCATGATCCTTAAACAAGGATATGAAGAAATGAAAAAAAATCACATCTATGTACCTGGATATGGTGCTAGATAATAACCGAATGATTCGTAGAATTAAAAAAAGAAGCAGGTCTGTATGAAAAAACAAGCCTGCTTCTTTCATAAAAGATGCTGTTACTGTAAAAAAAGGTCACATCAATACTTCACTTTATCCGCCTTCTCTTCCCACATAAGAAACGCCTTTTCAGCTTTCTGAGCAAGCAAGACTTCCGATTTTAAACGCCGTTTCTCCGGAATTCTTCCCAATTCCTCGTAAATAAAGGCATCATCGAATCCAATGCGTGCCGCATCTTTTTTCCCGTTTCCATAATACATACGATCTAAATGTGCCCAATAAATTGCTCCCAAACACATAGGACAAGGCTCACACGAGGTATAGATTTCACAACCGCTCAAATCAAATGTATTCAAACAACGGGCAGCAGCGCGAATTGCCTCTATTTCTGCATGCGCAGTCGGGTCATTATCCATCGTCACACGATTCGTCCCTTCCGCAATAATTTCACCATCTTTCGCTATCACGGCGCCAAAAGGACCTCCCCCGTTCCTCACATTCTCTTCCGACAATGCGATAGCTCTTCTCATCAATTCCTCTTTCGTCATAACAAACAAGCTTTAATGTTTACGTATTTCACAGAACCAAAGATACGAAATAAAAAAGAAACCCCTTGCAAAACCTGAATTCATCTTGCAAGGGGTTCTTTAATCTTTAAAAGGGTTTATTACATCATACCGCCCATGCCACCCATTCCCGGGTTCATCGGCATCTCACCTTTCTCTTCTTTTTTCTCCACAATCACACATTCCGTAGTAAGGAACATTCCGGCGATTGAAGCTGCATTTTCCAAAGCCACACGCGTTACTTTAGCAGGATCTACAACACCCGCAGCATGCAAGTGCTCATATACATCGGTACGTGCGTTATAACCAAAGTCTCCTTTTCCTTCGCGTACTTTCTGTACCACGACTGCACCTTCTTTTCCTGCGTTTGCCACAATCTGGCGAAGCGGTTCTTCTATAGCACGTTTCACGATTTCAATACCGGTTGTTTCATCGGCATTGTCACCTTTCATTCCATCCAAAGCATCGATTGCACGGATATAGGCAACACCACCTCCCGGAACAATACCTTCTTCTATTGCGGCACGCGTTGCACACAAAGCGTCGTCTACACGATCTTTCTTTTCTTTCATTTCCACTTCTGAAGCAGCACCCACATAAAGAACAGCTACTCCGCCTGACAATTTAGCCAAACGTTCTTGCAATTTTTCCTTATCATAGTCAGAAGTTGTATTTCCCATCTCAGCTTTAATCTGATGTATACGGTCTTGAATGAGTTCTTTATCACCGGCACCGTTCACGATTGTTGTATTATCCTTTGATACAGTAACCTTATCACAAGTACCTAACATCTCAAGCGTAGCCTGATCCAGCTTCAAACCTTTCTCTTCACTGATTACAACGCCGCCTGTCAAGATTGCTATATCCTCAAGCATTGCTTTACGACGATCGCCGAATCCCGGAGCTTTAACGGCACAGATTTTCAACTGACCACGCAGACGGTTTACAACCAATGTAGTCAAAGCCTCGCTATCAACGTCTTCTGCGATAACAAGTAAAGGACGTCCGCTCTGTACTGCCGGTTCAAGGATAGGTAAGAAATCCTTCAAATTAGAAATCTTTCTGTCATAAATCAAAATATAAGGATGTTCCATTACGCATTCCATCTTCTCGGCATCGGTAACAAAATACGGAGAAAGATAACCGCGATCGAACTGCATACCTTCTACCACGCCGATAGTCGTATCGGTACCTTTTGCTTCTTCTATTGTGATAACACCGTCTTTAGAAACTTTTCTCATGGCATCTGCAATCAATTTTCCGATCATCGGATCATTATTTGCAGACACTGTTGCCACTTGCTCTATCTTATCATAATTATCGCCCACCGTTTCTGCCTGATTACGGATAGACTCTACTACCTTAGCAACAGCTTTATCGATACCACGTTTCAAGTCCATCGGATTTGCTCCTGCCGTAACATTCTTCAATCCAACACTAACAATTGATTGAGCCAATACCGTTGCCGTAGTAGTACCGTCACCGGCATCATCTCCGGTTTTCGAAGCAACCGATTTAACCAACTGCGCTCCTGTGTTTTGATACGGGTCGGCAAGTTCCACTTCCTTTGCCACAGTCACACCATCTTTTGTAATATGAGGTGCACCAAATTTCTTTTCAATTATTACGTTTCTACCTTTCGGGCCTAACGTAACCTTCACTGCGTTTGCCAACTCGTCTACACCTTTTTTCAACTGTTCACGAGCTTCTATATTAAATAAAATATCTTTTGCCATAGTTATATCCTTTCCTTCTTTTAAAATTTACTCCAACTTATCCTAACACAGCCAGAACATCGCTCTGACGCATCATCAAATACTTCTTTCCTTCGTATTCGATTTCTGTACCTGAATACTTTCCATACAATACTGTATCATTTTCTTTCAGGACCATTTCCTCGTCTTTAGTTCCTTTCCCTACGGCGATAACCGTACCTTGCAACGGTTTTTCTTTTGCTGTATCAGGAATAATAATACCACCTACTGTTTTCTCTTCTGCAGGAGCCGGAAGAATCAAGACTCTATCTGCTAACGGTTTAATGTTCATAATCTTTATATTTTATATATTCATTACTAAATTATGCCTTGCGTTCTACAAGACATTAAACAAACAACGAAAACCATGCCACAATGAAATTATGACAAACTGACATAAAAGAACTGACATACGAAAGAAAAGAACTGCCGCTTTTACAAAAAAGACGCTAATGTTTTATCACAAAGAATGCGGGCTTCCCGACAGGACATCGGGTTGTTTATAATTTTTAACTCGCTTGTTTATAATTTT
>CASDXG010000106.1 GCA_949285025.1 uncultured Bacteroides sp.
GGATATAAGGTATTGGAATGGTTAAGTAATCCGTGCGAATTATGCGCGTTTTGTAACAATCATTCCCCGTTCAGGTGGCAAAGGACGGCTTCGGGGTCGGAAAAGACTGATTGGATTTAATTTTCTTTGTATTGCAATACGGGTAATATTTGAACTGCTGGCACATATGTGCTGAAGATAATAATACAAATTATGAGGGCTTTGTATGGGGGTTACGTTAAGATATTGTTCAGAAAACGATATCGGCAAGCTTTTTAATATGGTTCGTGATTGTTTTTACGTCGATTACGGCGTAAAGGCAAATACTGCCGAATCATTCCGTAAGTATCTGATGGAGGCGCAGGCAAACGATTTTCACGATTTTTTTGTTGTGTGCAACGACGCTGAAGTAGTTGGTTGCGCCTTTTCTTTTTTGTTCAATGCAGACTCCAGATGCATTGCTCTGAAAATTTATCTCAATCAGAAATCTGATGCATGGCTGCATGAAGTAATTCGGCTGTGCGTCGATTTTTTCTCGGCGAAATATTCCGTCCGGAGGATTTTTTTATTTTCTGATGACGACTGTGAAAGCGAACTGTGCCGAAAGATAGCAATTTTCCCTGAAGTACATTTTAAAAAAGGCAAACTGGTTGACAGTTTTTGCTATGAGCTCATATTTTTTCATGATTAAATTAAATTTAAAGCCATATTCAGGTGTATACCGCGATTTTATTCGCAGATTATTTCTCGATGAAAGAACGTCGGTAGACTTTATACACAATAATACGTTTACGTCGTTGAATTCATTTGACCATTGGTTTGAAGATCGGCTTGAATACTCGTTTCGCGATTTTTTTATCATCGAAAATGCGGGTGAACCGGTCGGCGTTGTTTATTCCTATGGTTATGATGAAGTTGCGCAGCACGTTAAGCTTACCATAGCGCTTTTACCCGAGTTTTGCGGCGTTGGGTTGGGTGCGCTCGTTATAATACCTTATCTTGATAAACTTTTTGGGGAGAACGGATTGCACAAGGTATTTGCCGAAATATATTCTTTTAACGAAGAAAGTCTATTAAGTACGCGTAAATTCGGCTTTGTTGAAGAAGGTGTTCTCCACGATTATAAGTTGGTTGACGGGTCCTATTATGATCTGCACATTTTATCGATGACTCGTAAACGGTTCTACGAGATTAAGGAGGATGGAAAATATGAAAAATTATTCGGATTATGCGGTTCCCTGTTTGAATAATTTTGCAGACGCCTTATTGTATTCCAAACGGCTGTTTGCCGATAGAGTTTTGTTTGCCGGCCGTCATGGAGATGTGACGTATCGCAGCTTTATAGACCAGACGGACGCACTTATATCATATTTCAATAAATTTGACAACAAAGTTTTCGTGCTCGATTTATCGGGCAATTCCATAAAATTTTTATCCTGTCTGTTTGCGGTCGTCGTTTCAGGCAATAAGGCAGTCCTCGGAAATTGCAGGGAATTCGTCTGCCTCAACGGCGCGGAAACAGTTATGGAAGAAACCGTCGACAAATTATTGCCCGTATGTAGCGTGCAGGTAGAATATAAAAACCGTACTGGAAACGGCCCCAATATTTTATTATTTTCATCGGGTACAACGCGCGAGCCAAAAGGAATAATGCTGGACGACAAAAAAATTGTAACCGATACGCTCGCGGGGATGAGAAAATACAGGTACGATTCAGATGTGTTGGTGAATATTATCCCGTTTTCTCATGCCTTCGGGCTGGTTTGTGACTTTATGGGCCCGTTTTTGAGCGGGGGGAAAGTATGTCTTCCTGATTCTCCGCTGTTATTCCAGAATTGCCTTCAGTCGTTTCAGCCTACGATGCTCAACTTACCGCCTTCCATCTGCAAACTTATGTTGAAAAGAATGGCCGCCGTCGGCAAAGAAGCAACTTTTGGCGCGCGCCTTAAAAAAATTTTGTGCGGCGGAGCAGGGGTAAGTGCGGAGCTTCAGGAAGAATATTATAATTGCGGCATTCTTTTGTTCGGTTGCTATGGGTTGACCGAGTGTTCTCCGTGCGTCAGCGTCAACCGCGACAGGTATTATAAATTCGGCAGCAGCGGGATATTGCTTGACTGTAACCATATTTCATTTTCTGCGGAAGGTGAGGTTCTCATTAATGGCGAAAATCTCGCTTATGGGTATCTACACCCCGACGGGAGGAAAACTCTGTTCGGCAAAGATGAGTTTTTCAACACTTCCGACCTCGGGTTTATGGATGACGATGGCTTTTTATATATTACAGGCCGAAAGGATAATCTGATTGTGTTAAATTCGGGAATAAAAATACAGCCTGAAATATATGAAGATAAAATCGAAAAGTTGAAAGGGGTTTCGGAAGCACTCGTAGTGTATGATCCTGCATCGGAACGGCTGTTGTGCTGTTATTCGGCCGAAAGTGCCGTCGATGAAAATGCCATTTGGAAAGTTTTTGACGGCTTGCCGCTGAAAAATATAATTAAATGTCGCGAGCTGAAAAAGAATAAGCTGGGGAAAAAGTTAAGGGATATCGGGCAATGGAAGAACTGATAGCAATTTTAAAAAACTATGCGCCGGATAATATAGCGATCACGCCATCGAGTTTGTTAAAAGAGGATATCATGCTGTGTTCCCTTGATTTTATGGGAGTGTGCATGGAAATTGAATCCCGCCTGAATAAGAAAATAGATATACGGAAAATTGCTAATGCTCTCACTGTACAGGATCTGTGGTTCAGCCTGGAGGACTGAGTATGTGGCAGTTGGAAAGGTTGACCGAAGAATACATCGATCGTATAGTGGCAGAATATAACAGGCCGGAGATTCTTCATCTTATTTCAGATAAACAGGCTATTACCGTAGAAGAGGTCTGCTCGTTTGTGTGGGATACGCTCGGGATGTGGTTTGCCGTTTGTGATGGTGCAAAACTTTTGGGTGTATGCGGCTTGCATCAGACGGGCGGCGCAATGCCTGAAATCAGCATAACGCTCTTTCCGGAGAGTCAGCGTAAGGGGATAGGATCATGTGTCTATCGCAGATTATTCTTATTAGCCGGGGTATTTTTTGGCGCCGGCGGCGTAGAGGCGCGCATTTTGCGTTCCAACCGGGGATCTGTGCGCTTTCATGAAAAGCTCGGGTTCAAATATGTTTCGTCACATGGCGATTGGCTGGTGTATGCGCGCAATGTAGCTGATGCCAGGCTCCCGTCGGGACATAAATTGTCTGTTGTCATTCCGACGTACAACAGTGAAAATACCATCGGACGCACGCTGGAATCTCTTCGTACTATTCCCGCAAATATGCTTGAAATTATTGTCGTTGACGACAATTCTTCGGATGGTACCGTTGAAATTGTAAAAAAATATGGCGGCGTTATACTGATAAAAAATCGCAATAATATGCTGCCTGGATTTTCCAGGAATATCGGGATAAGCGTTGCGGAAGGCGAATATATTTATTTTCTTGATTCGGACGATGAGGCAATTGTATACTGGTTGTATCGTGCGTTCATTCTTGCCGCCGTTACGCAGAGCGATGTCATATATACTAATAAATATCTTGATCAGAACGATTCCTGCATAAAATACATGCCTTATTGTTATTCCGGTATGGTCAGCACAGATGAGACAAAGCGCCTGCTCCGTAATCAGTTCATCGTCTGGACGGCAATTTACAAGAAAGATTTTCTGGAACACAATAATGTAAGGTTTTATGTGGGTAAAACATACGAGGATAATTATTTCAGTTTTTATGTCGCGCTCGGTGCTGCAAGGATCTCATACTTTGATAAAATCATAGTCAGGCATTATGTCAGGCAGTCCTCCCTTTCAAAATCTGCGGAACATCTTTATGACAATATTTCCGTCGCGACAGAGATGTACCGGAATCTTAAAGAAACTGATGTTTATAAGCGATACAGGGAAGAAATCGATTTATGGTTTTATTATTTTGATTACGTCCAGACTCTGCGGTTTGTTCTGCGGAACGGCAGAACCGATATGCTTGAGTCGGCGAGGCAGCGATTGTTTCTGATAGAGAGCGACTTTCTAAAAAATAAATATATTATGCAGCATAGTGCGGCCCAAAGGTGCGGTATAGAAAAAGGAATGTCGTCCGCAGAAGCTCATGTCGGATATATCAAAAATAATGTCGAGGCAATGCTATGAAACAGATATTCTATAATGAGGGGAATATTTCTAAAATATTTATCTCTCCGTATGCTTCTATTTCACAAACAAGTCAAGGCGCTGTTTTTTTCAATACTTTGACAGATAATTCCGTGTGCATTCCCTTTTCGTCTGCGGAGCTCGATACGCTTGTTCGCAGGCTTGAAAATGGGAACGATTACGAAGAACTTGTTCAATTTTTCCATGAAAGAAATTTGTCGGAAGAGTGGGTAATTAAATTGATGCAGGTGGGGATACTTGAATGATATACGAAAAGATTGAACCGTTTACCGATGGCAAATTCAGTTTTCACGGCGCATATAAAGTCGCAGGATATGACGGATATAATTTACTGATCAGCCGTAAAGGGACGAGCGTTATATTGAGTGGCGGCTTGCTTGCGCGACTTGAACAACGCGTCCCGGACGACGATCTGAAATTTGTACTTGTGCAGCATTTTTTTGCCGAAGTGGAAAATTGCAATTACGATAAGCTGCACGACGCAGGGATAATGCCCACTTATTTCATTCTTGATTTGACGAAAGCGTGTAACTTCAGTTGCAGCTATTGTTTCCGCGACGATAAACAGACCGACGTGACGCCAAAGGAAAGACTGAAAAAAAATCTGGAGTACATCAGGAATTTTTATCACGGTAATAACCTGCGCCGTATCGTCGTTCAGCCATGGGGAGGAGAGCCGCTTATCGCCTTTGATATGATTGAATTTATGATGAAATTTTTCCGTTCAAACGATATCAATGCAAAGGTGGAGATGGAGACAAACGGTTCGCTCGTTACCGACGGTATAGCAAAAAAATTAAAAGATATGGGGATTTCCGTCGGCGTTAGTATCGACGGCCCTGAAAAACTGCACGATTCCCAGCGTAAGTTCCTTAACGGAACGGGGACATACCGTCAGGTTATAAATGGAATCAGGTCGCTTCAGAAGTATTATGTCCACGGGATAGGTACTATATCCGTCATTACCAAAAACAATGCGCTGTATGTAAAAGAAATGATTGATGACTTTGTCTGCAATCTTAATCTGAAATATTTTAAATTCAATGTAGTCAGAGAAAATCCATTTTCCCGCGAGGAAAATCTGTGCCCGTCGGTCGATGAAGTTCAGGCGGTATACAGGACTCTGTTTGACCTCATATGCGCTAGCGTCGGAACGGAGAATGAGTTTATTGAGGATACTATCCGCTCGCGTCTGGCGAACGTATTGTTAAGCACCGGGAAAAACTGTTGTAATTCACGCGGGTGCACGGGCGGGTTGTCGATAATTTCCTTTGATAAAAATGGCGATATATTCCCTTGCGAAATGACCGATTTTGTCGATGAAAGAATTGCGACGGTCAACAATCCCGATCTTATCGGCCAGATTGCGGAAAGCAGGCAGAACAATAAATATTTTTTGGAAAAATATTGCGAAAATTGCAAAGATTGTCCCTGGTGGTCATATTGCAGGGGCGGGTGCTCCAGTCGCGTAAAATATATGGGAAAGTGCGGCCAGATCGACGAAATTGAGTGCAGTATCAACCGTATAATTTACCCGTTGGTCTGCGACCTTATTGTAAGAGATCGTGAAAAAGCATATAAAATATTGGAGATTTAAAGAGTACTTATGAAGAGCTCCTACATATCATTGGGATATCGCTGCAACCATAAATGCGTAACGTGTCCGTTGACTTTGGCTGATAAGCGATCTGAAAATACCCCGCTTGTAGTAATTAAGAATGCGCTCGATAAACTCGGCCGCAACGATCATGTCACAATTTCCGGCGGCGAGCCGACCCTTTATCATTCATTGTACTGCGTGTTGCAGATGTGCAGAGAAAGGAATTTGTCCGCTACGATTCTCACGAATGTGAGCGGATTTGCGGACAGGCGATATGCAGAAAAACTTGCAGAACTCTGCGTTTGCGACGACGTCGATATCGTGACTGCGTTATATCATTGCGATGCCGTGCGGCATGACGCAATAACGGGCGTCATCGGCAGTTTTGACGTCTCCATGCAGGGGTTGGCGAACCTTCTTGAACTCGGGTATCATGTAACTATAAAACTGATTATTGCCAAATATAATTACGAGGATTTGGGAAAAATTGCGGTCTTCCTGCGAGATAAATACGGGAACAGCGTGGCTGTCCAGCTTACCAGTATGGACTACAGCGGAAGTGCATTCCGCAATCATGAAAAATATTTCGTTACCTTCGAAGAATATCAGCCGCATCTTGAAAATATGCTGGATCTGCTTCGTGCTGCCCGTATGAATGTTTCTTTGATAGAAATGCCCCTCTGTCATCTTGACCCGTACTACTGGAGACTCTTCCCGAGGAAAAATGTTGTCACCAATTTATATGTCGCCCCCAATGCCGATAATGCGCAAAGCACGCTAACCGATCTCGCCAATCAGTGCAATACAAATTATCGGGTTTGCATGGGCTGTGACGCCAGGTTTCTTTGTCACGGGGTATGGCGGAGCGCCGTCGAACTGGGGGGAGAAGGCCTTTTGAAGGCAATAAAAAGCATGTAGTGAGGTGATATAATGAATGGTGAAGAATTTAATCCGGACGTTGTTGTGAATCAGAACGTAATTTTTATGTTCGGAGATATAGATAAGGCCATGGCTGAACGTGTCATAAAGCAACTCGGCAATTTGGCCCTTCAGTTTGAAGAAAAGAGTATTCCGCCGGAACGGCGGATTATAACGTTGCTTATAAACAGCCATGGCGGCAATGTCGCCGACGGACTGGCGATTTATGATGCAATGAATTATATTCGGGCTAAAATATCTACAGTCGGCATCGGCGTTGCAGAAAGTATGGCTGCTTTTTTGCTTTCTGCGGGGACGCGTGGTTTCAGAAGAGCCACGGAAAATTGTGAGATAATTATTCATCAACCGATGGGCGGGATAAATGGTCAGGCGTCGGATATGGTTATCGAGGCAAAGCATATTGAATGCGTAAGGAGTTTATTAAACAGGATTTTATCGGAGAATACTGACCATAGTGTAAATTATATCCGAAAGATTACCGACAGAGATAAAATTATGACGGCTTACGAGGCGATGCAACTGGGGCTGATCGATGAAATTCTCCCTTCTCCC
>CASDXG010000107.1 GCA_949285025.1 uncultured Bacteroides sp.
AAGCATCAGACCGGCCTGATCGAAACGTTCCTTATAGTCGGCCGATATTTTTACCTTCACCTCAAACTCGCCTCCACGCAAAGTATACAGAAAAGGGGCGTCGTCGACGGTAAATCCATAATGAGATATACGCCAGTAATCTGTCTGAGGGGTGACATACATCGACAGTAAATTGTCCTTTATCTCCCAATTTTCCGGTTCATTGAACCATTGCATCTTTTCAAGGGACTGCGCTGAGCAGAGCATTGAAGCAACAAACATCCATCCGCTCAATAATAAAAATCTCTTCATTCCTTCTTGTTTTTTATATAAATGTTATGTTTATCCAGCAGTATGTTTTTTTATTTACCTTTGCAAAGTTAAGACAGTGCAGTATTCCACGCAATGATTATAAATAACCATTTTGTTACTTGCCGATGAACACTATAGATATTCTGAACAAAGAATTTTCAGCACAAGACTTTTCGCAGGAGCAGCCGTATGCGGAAATGCTGAACCGATATAAAAGCATCGCATGCAATTATGCGCAGATGGAGAATGCCATAGCCGTGTTAAGCGACCTGCGTACCAATATGAGCTATATTTATTACGGCAACTTTTCACAGACGCTGGGGATGAATATCTGCGGAAAAGAACATAAAATATCTTCCATCTGGGAAGAAGATATTTTCAAGTTTATCGATTCTGAAGATCTTGCCGCCAAACATTTGCAGGAACTATGCTTTTATCATTTTGTGAAACGTCAGTCTAAAAAGAAACGTACCGATTATTACCTGATGAGTAAATTCCGGATGCGGAACAAGGCAAACGCTTATATCCCGGTATTGCACAGAATGTTTTATGTTCCGGCACCGTTGAATGATACATTATGGCTGGCCTTGTGTCTTTACAGTCCGCTACTGTTCGATATCCCATCCAAATGTCTGATTGTCAATTCCGCCAACGGTCAGATAACAGAACTGGACAAGCACAATAACACACGCATACTGTCGGTCAGGGAAAAACAGGTGTTGAATCTTATTGATAAAGGCATGACAAGCAAGGAAATCGCCGGATTGCTCTCCATCAGCATAAATACGGTCAGCCGGCACAGGCAGGAAATCTTGAGCAAACTTCAGGTCAAAAACTCCATAGAGGCTTGCAGGGTGGCAAAGAATCTGAACTTAATATAATGTGAATACTCCGATTTTCCGGATTTTGGCTTTTTGGGCTTTTTTTGTGACGAATAACGTTGCTGAAGAGCGGGGAAAACATATCTTTGTGATAAAACTAATACTGAAAATTCATGGATAGAAGACATTTCCTACAAGCGTCCGGGATGTTGATGGGCGCCTCCTTTTTAAACAAGCTTTCAGCTGCGACAGTCGGCATAGACGACAGATATGCGGAGACGGATGGAAGCTTCCCGCTGATGGACTTGCACGTTCATCGCTCAGAAGAACTGACGATAGAGGATATTGTGGCCAAGTCGGAAGAACTGAACATGAAAATCGGTGTAATGGAAAACATCGCTCCTTGGGGAATCACCAATGACGAGCAGCTGGAAACATACATCAATGCCATAAAGCCATACCCTGTCTACATCGGATTACAGCCCATGAGTCCGGGATGGTCAAAGAATCTGTCTCCCGATCTGATAGGCCGGGCTGACTACATCGCAATGGACCCGCAAATCGTAGAAAACGGGAATGGCTACGGAGAAACCATTATGCTTTGGGAATACACCTCGTACATAGATGACCCGGATGCTTTTATGGAGCAAAACATGAAACATTATCTGAACATCCTTACAGGGAAAGAACCGCTGGATATCTTTGCCTGTCCGCTTTTCCTTCCTGTCAGCATACAGCGGGAGTATCACCGTTTGTGGACAAAAAAGCGTTTACAACAAATCATTGATGCAGCACGAGAGAGAAACATAGCCATCGAGATTAACGATACGGTGCGTGTTCCTCATGAAGAATTTGTGCTGATGGCGAAAAAGGCCGGACTGAAGTTTACCTTCGGTTCCGATGCGCGGAATCATACGGTGGGGAGATTGGATTACTGTAAATACATTGCCGGAAAATGCGGGCTGACAGAAAAAGATTTTTTCATCCCTAAAAGGCATCAATAACATTACGATATGAAAAATGAAAACAGAATATGAGAAATGCATAGCGGGAGAACCGTTTAACGGCGGCGATCCCGAACTGGTGGAGATGACCCTGAAAACGAAACGCCTTTTGGTAAAATTGAATACCTCCGATTATGCCGATACGGAAGGACGCCGGAAAATCCTGCGTGAGATGTTGGGCTCCATAGGAGAAAATGTGCATGTGGATATCGACTTCCATTGTGAATACGGGAAAAATATCTTTATCGGTGACAGGGTAATTATAAATATGAACTGCACTTTCGTCGACAACAACCGCATAGAGATAGGAAATAACGTACTGATAGCCTCTAATGTGCAGATATATACCGCAACGCATTCCACCAATGCGAACGAACGGATAAGGAATGATGCGGGAAAGAGCGATGAATTCTGTATCACCTATGCACTGCCTGTACGGATAGAAGATAATGTGTGGATCGGTGGCGGTGCGATACTTCTGCCCGGTGTGACCATCGGACGGAACACTACCATCGGTGCAGGAAGCGTTGTCACACGGTCCATTCCTGCCAATTGCGTTGCAGTGGGAAATCCGTGCAAGGTGATAAAGCACTTGGACGTGTAGCCATAAAGCCCGATACGCGTTTTTATGGCTCACAGAATTCTCCTGCAACATAACCGGCAGGGAAACGAAAGGCCGTATGTTCCTGAGCATTTTTCAGAAACCTTTTTCGGAAAACATCCCTTGTTTTGCCGGGATTGCGGTTGTGTTTCTGCGTCTGCTCAGAAAGAATATTTACTTAAAGAATGAGCGAACCAGCATTACGGTACAGTATAGTAAATATATCGGTGTGACAATCATTCCGATGAACATTGATACCGATATGCGGATCAGATAATACCAGAATATAGCTTTCAGGTTAAACCATACAAACAGATTCGGTATGAATTGATTGATTACTTTCCAACCAGCGTAAATACTCATGCACATATATCCTCCCAATGTATCATCAGGATTGAAAATCTTCAGATTATAGCCAATGAAATATAGAATAATGCAGATTATTAACGGTTTGAGATAACCGATACGCTCTGCGAATTTTCTTCGGTTGTTACAGGCATCGCATATAGGTATCGTATATTTTGACGCGCACTCTAAACAGAGAGCTTTGTGGCAGTCTACACATTGTGCGACAGCCGGTTTAGAAGGGTGAAAAAAGCAATACATAAACTATTTTGTTTTGGTTATTGTGTTCTATCTATAATGCATCGATTAGCAAAATTTCTCCTGAAAAATTGCCTGAAACGAAAAAACATATAATAATATCTGTTACCTCACTCGAATGATACCACGATATGATATATCAACTCAACAGCGGCTTCTACATCATTCAAATCACAAAGTTCTACAGGCGTATGCATGTATCTGCATGGTATTCCTAAAGATATGGTTCTGTTTCCGCCTTGAGATTGCTGAAGGATAAATGTATTAGTACCTCCTACAGGTCTATTTCTTGCCGAAACTTGATGCCGAATATTCAGTCTTTTAGCAAGTTCTTCCAATGCATACGTCATTGGAATATCATTATCTATGCTCCGATGAATAACCACTCCGTGTCCTAATGCAATCTCTCCATATTTAGATTTCTGGCAATTGGGAACATCTGTGGCAAAATCCATGTCAAGACTTATTGTTAAGTCTGGGCAGACTTTACATTCACAGACATAGGCCCCTCTATGCCCCACTTCCTCCTGCACAGTTGCTACGCCATGTACTTCAAATGATTTTTGACTTACGCCAGACAGTCTTTTAAGAACTTGACTTATTATGAATACTCCTATCTTATTATCCAAAGATTTAGAAGATATTACATGTTCAGACAGGTATAATACATTGGGAACTATTGCTACCGGATTCCCTATAGAAACCTTGTTCACTACCTGATTTTTACATAGTCCGGTATCTATCCACAAAGAGCTTATCTCCACACATTTATTTCTTTCCTCGCTATTCAATAAATGAACAGGTGTTTTCCCAATAATCCCGTTAACACGTTCGCCGGATGGTGTAATAATGCACACCTGAGATCCCGGTACACAGTGAACGTCCACTCCTCCATTTGCTCTTATATAGATATATCCATCGTCATCAATATATACAACTTGGAATCCGATTTCATCCATATGAGCTTCAATCATGTATTTCTTCGAATTGTCTCCGCTCCCTATTGCAGCATAGACATTACCCATCTTATCAATATATGTTGAATCAACAAATTCTTTCGTATAATTAAGAAATTCTTCCCGCATCTCATTTTCAAAACCGGACACACTATGAGTGTTCAAAATCGTATTTAAAAAGTTTAGGTCCATATTAATCATTTCTAATACAAAGCTGCAAATCTTATCAGGACTTTTTACTGTCAATAAATTATAATTGCGTCCTTTATACCAGACAACGAAGATTTATATTATCTGGTTTTCAGATAATTGGATACAATTATGACTTAAATTTTATTAAGCATCTTTTTACTCCCAACTCGCTACTCTCTAATTCGTAAGATATTAATTTATGCGTCAATAACATTATTTCTTTTGTGTCGCTAATATTAGTATATTGAAAATAGTCATTAAAAACCGGAGCAATAATATTTTCGTACTTTGGGCTTATTACGCAATAATCCTTAGAAATTATATGATCTTTGCTCGCTAACGCCCTTTTTGCATAATGCAATATAGAAAGGCCAACATCAGAATTCTTTCCATAAATGGACATGGCAGTTTTAATTATTCTTTGACTTAGAAAACCTATGCTATTATAAATAATTGAGAAATCAACTAATTTAGTGTTTGTATCTATTGATGATTCTTTTAAATGCTCCATTAACATCTCAACGTTAATGTTATAATCGTGAGTAAGTCTGCTTATTTCTTGCATATCAAGATAATGCTCTTCAGCCTCACGCTTATATTTTTTATTAAAGACAACTAAGAATGAATCAAGATTAGAATCATCAAATTTAATCATCATGCGCTTTAGGTACCGATCTGCTGGATATGATAGAAAATTATCTTCCATTAAAACAATTTGTAGCGATAAAATATCACATTGTATCCTGTAAAGATCTTGGAGTAATAACTTGAATATAGATTCATAAATCTGAGTTTTCATACTTAAAAACATTCTCGTATTCCTTTCAGTTTTCCACTGTGCAATAGCAGTAACGACAGCAAATAAAATTGCTATGACCGATAGGCCAATTGCTATATACTCCCAAAAATCTGCCTCACGCCAAAAACTAAACGCAGTATTAGAAGCCGTTTCTTGCGTAAACTCTTGTATCTTTCTGAGATGCCCTTCATTCAAAAGAGAATCTGTAATTATCTTCAATGTATCAGTCGATTGCATATTGAGTTAATCTCTAAATCTTTTTCCATATAACTGAAAGTTCTCGTTCGAATTCTTTATATATTGAGAGACATTCATCAAATAGATTATCTTCTTCTGTAAGAAGGGCACGATTAGCTTTTATCATATTAAAAATATCCCGGAATGTTAGTTTCCCCGCAGATAGCGTAATCAAAGCATTTTCCAGATTACTATTTTTTACATATTCCCCAGATCGTTTAATTCTATAAAACGCGACCCCGTCAGAACTCAAATGTGTAGTCCTTAAAGGAATAGCAGAAAATATATCATCGATAGATATTTCGCTAAAAGAATAGAATCCTCCTCTTGCTAAGGGTTCAAAATAATTTCTGTAATGCGCCTTGCCTTTAAGTAAATTTGACCAAGACGTATCTATTGAGAATTTTGTTGATAGATTGAATATTGTCATTAATTGCTCATGCGATATGTTTTCCAACAATAAAATGTATTCTTTATCTATTTCATTATTAAACTTATTTCGCAGTTGCCAAATCTTATATTGATTCAAATGTTCTGTTTCTGCAAAAACAAAGGAACAACTTGCACCCCGTATGCTTCTCTTATCTATAATTTTCAAACCATACTCTTCAGGATGATTATACATAGGAGAACCGGGTGTTGGAGTGAATACAGATGAACTAATTTCCACATGTCCCGGAGCGATATGCATTAACTTTTTTGCGAAATCCAATGTCCTGCTAAAAGTAGATTCTGTTTCAAAGGCACCACCTATAATAAAGTTTACATAGATATATGGAATTCCGGCTTCTGCAATTTTCCGGGTAACGAACTCCAATTCCCCAAGAGTTACACCTTTCTTATAGGCATCCAATATTTCTTGACACCCCGACTCTCCTCCTAATTGGATTTTAACCAATCCTGCCTGTTTCAGCAAAGGCAAAATGTCTATATTCTTCGACAAAATGTCTGCCCGTGCTTCACAATACCATTTGATTCTACCTTGATATTTGTCTATCATTCTATTACAGAATTCCTCTGTTCGCTTCCTGTTTAAAATGAATGTATCATCTACAAGGTTGATGTATTTAATATCATACGTTCTAACAAGGTAGTCAATTTCTTCAAGACATGATTCAATACTACGGACACGTAATTGGGTATGTTCACGGCCACCTTCATAACAAAAAGCACAACGTCCCATACAACCGCGTCCGGTAATCAATTGAGGAAAAGTTATTCTATCCGGGTCCAAACAGTACTTTTCTCTTTTGGGATAACCATATTCATCTATATGTGGATTTTGTTTTTGCGGTTTTGTTACAGTTAATTTTTGAGAAGAATCATAATAGAGCAGCCCGTCAATACCTTTAAGAACTTCTTCATCCAATGTTTCCGCTTGTAGCAGTTTGAGAAACGGCACTTCTCCTTCTCCAATAACGCCACATGTAACATTAGAAACTAATTGCATGGTTCCATACGGGTCTCCCGTAACTTGAGGGCCTCCAAGTATAATATGAAGCTGCGGACTACTTTTACGTAATGATGGTATCAAGTCTCTTAATGCCCATACATTTTCGCTATCCACATAAAACCCTACAATCCGGCATGAAGTTCTGCTTATCAGTTCCGGCAATACCTCAGAGACTACATCGAATGAATTATAGTACTTGACTTTTACATTATATCCATACTTGTCTGCATACTCCGCAAGATAATATAATCCTAATTGGCCTATGCTGTACGAAGAAAGCATATCAAAATATGGATTTGCGGATAATTGCACTAATAATGCATCGATGTTTGTTGCCTCTCTTAGGTTATCGTGTAAATTGTTCATAAATTTTGTCGTCTACACTTTTATATTGGGGGATTTTTTCAGGATAGTAATGTCAGAAAACAAAATAGAGTCTGCCTAACTCTACTTGTTAGACAGACTTCTTCAAAACATTAGTTACTTCCGTAACCGCACATTCCACAACCAGATGCGCACTCAACATCAGCTTGAAGCTGAGCAATCTCTGCCTCATTGGAGTTTACCAATGCAACAGCATCCAAAAGCAATTCATCGTTTAACATATTATAAATGAATTAAAAATAATGCCTCCACTTTACGGCTATCGGCTTCTCCGTTATCTTATTCTGCTGCATAAAACTTCTTCTCGAAATCACAACAGAGTTGATGACATTTGATTGCTGCTTTCAATTTCAAAAGTTCCTGCGGAGTCAGGGTGTCTTTATTCTGCATATATTTTCGAATTTGGAACGAACTTACAACCTTTGCCTCTGCAAGCATTATCTGGCATGTTCTTTTATCTCTGCGACTGACATCTCCTCTTTCATTGAAATTACGGGCACAACATGTTCTGCACAGTTTCAATATTTCGCATTTCATACATTCATCATCAACGAATCTTGAAGAATCAGAAAAATCGACCGTATTCAGATAATCCAATATGTCAGTTTTCCCATTAACGTTTGGCAAGAAGTGATGACAAGGAAACAACCGCCCTTCTACATCATATGCAACTAATTCATCTGCTACACCACAAGTCTTTCCATATTTTTTATTAGGTTCATTATTTAATAAATGAACATAGGAGGTTTCCTTGAAGATATACATTGGAGTTTTATCCGGATGCGCTAAATAATAATCGGCAAGTTTGTTCAACTGTTCTTCGTATATCTTTCCATCCCCTTTTTGCCAATCTTCTCCTTGAGCAGGCTTTGCATCTATGCGATAATTCTGCTCATGGAAATAAATCAATTCATCTGCAAAATTTGCAAGTGCCTTTCTTGGAACGGTCATGCTTAATAAGTAATTAGGCATCGTCTCTATCATCCACATTATAGGTAAATCTGATGAATGACACCCTCTATTACCTTCTTGCACGTCATTTCTCCCGTCAACAGACATTATAAGATTAATTTTTTCTTTATGTGCCTTGAACCATTCTTTCTTTTCATCATCAAGCAAAGTACCATTGGTGGTTATGAAAATATCTACCTTCACATCTGTGATGGTTTCCCATATCCATGTACATAATTCTTTAATCAAATCAAACTGAAGTAATGGCTCGCCTCCAAAAAGATCAAACCTTATACCATCTTTATTATTGGATTCTCTAGCTAATTTAACTTCTCTTGAAACGACTGACTTTGCAGTTTCCAAAGTCATATTTTGAGACGTTTTATATTTTTGATAACAATAGATGCAATTAAGATTACACCTATACGTTAACATCACGAAACACATCTTTCGCATATCTTGAAAGTTTTTGGTTTATCAATCATCTAATTATTTCTTATCCGAATATTGACCAAAGAATAGAGCCCACAAGTACAACAAGTCCTATGATACCGTTCCAACGTTCTGACAAGACCTTGCTTGAGCCATCTGTATAAAACTCTATTGTTATCTCCGGATTAACGATCCGGCTGATGCAATAGATAGCGTATAATCCCACACCGATATAAATTCCAACGACAAAGCCTGCATTGAATCCCCAATCAAAGATCCACGCAACTATACCACTAATCAAACCAACAGCAAGAGTTACTCCTATCATGCCTAAAAATTCCTGGATCAATCCTATATGCCACAGAATACTTATCAGAATAAAACCTCCTATTATATATAATATCCATTCCATAAGTAAATTAATTTATGTTATAGTTTAGGTTATTAATAATATCAACGAAATGTTTTTGATATACTATATCGTGCATAAGACGCTGTAACATAAGATACATAGCACATCAAACTTCCGTTGTTCATAGACATTGAGACAGAGAAAGAACTGTATCGGGCATACCGAAGTTCGGCTGATTTTGCCGAAAAGCTACCGTTATTGCAGTAAAGTGTCAATGGCCGGTTAGTAAACTCTACACCCCTTCCGGTTACTCCTGAAACGGAAACAACGATTCGATTATTTCCTTTAGCCGAAATCACTATCATAGTCGAACCGTCTTTGCTGATACCTGTTCCTGTTCCCGACAAGACAAGGCGGCCTCCGTGAGAATAGATAAAGTTCATGACTTCATGGTCTTTCCGTGTCATGAGATCGGATGACGTAATTACGTTTGAATCCAATGTGTAAGAACCACTTAAACGATATATCCATTTCGTTTCTTTTTCTATTTGCGGAACATATTTATGCTGATTGTCATAATATCCGGCAGCGACCAATTTATATGTCGCATTGTTTTTCTTGTCATATATACCGCTTTTCGTATTCAGTTTCGACAGCTGTTTTATAATTTTCTTTGCATATTTAGGAGAGTATTCAGCAATATTCTGTGTAATATAGGCAATCACGTTACTGTCCCACACTTCGTTCTTATGTGCCTTGATATAATTCTTCAGGTATTTATATCCGGTTTTATTATTATAACCGAAAGACTTAGCCAAAAGCTGTTCATGCCGTTCCAAAACAAAAGTGTAATACGACAGATTTATTTCCCACCAGTCATGTCGAGTAAGTTTTTCTCCTTTCAAATACTTTATATACGCATCGAATCCCTCCTTCTTATATTCATTGAAAGAAATAGATTCCATATATAATTTATAGGCCTTGCTTTCTTCTGGCGACATTGATGTGCTGTGGTTGCACATCCACTCTACCGCATTTATATTCCCTTGCGAAGCGGCAAATTCCATCAGGAGTTGGGGATTGATGTTCATGCTTTCCAACGTCATCCCCAACTGATAAATCATGTTGTCATCATAATGGCTATTATGAGGATTGAATTGTGTCAGATGATTTTGGGCGTGATGTTTCAAATTCAGACTGTCAAGGTTATAATAAATCTGATTCTCAAACACGTAAACAAACGCTTGAATATCTGTCTTGTATTTACACAATCCGTTGTAAAGCCTTTCAAACACTTCCGGTCCAACTTTCTTGTATTCCTGCGAATTGCTTATTTGGACATACGCTTTCTCATACCCTCCTGCATAAGCCAGCGCAAACAGCGAGACAGCTTCATCCGAAGTCAGATCATCGTAAGTCATTGCTTTCTTGTATAAAGCCTCTGCATTACCGAAAGATGCAGCCCTGTCGTACCAATTACGTGCGACAGCACGGTTTCCCGCAGCAGAAAACAAATCCCCGTATTCCATATACACGGCATTGTCTTTTTCATTCACCGCAGAATCATATCTTGCCAGTATATCTTTGGCTATGGCTGCATTTTTATTGTTCGTAGAAGAGGCAATGTATGCTTTAAGAGCTTCCGCACTTCCTTTTTTCAAGGCAGCGTTGAACTTGCCTTTGTCCTGCTGTCTGATTGCAATTTGATTTATCTGCCTGTTACATGCCTCTACTCTTTGGGCAGCAAACTTATCACTCCCATTGTAACTGAGTATTTCCTGATACGATTTTTTTGCTTCCTTATACTGTCCGTTGACATATAACCGATTAGCTCTTTGCAACAAGTCGGCGCAAATTCGTGCATTTCTCATTTCAACAGACAAATCAGCCTGTTCCGAAGAATTCCCTGCAGTAGCCAAAGCTGCCTGATACAGTTTCATGGCCGTTGCATAGTCGCCGGCCATAAAAGCAGCCTTTGCCGGAGCTTTCTGTGCCTGTGCTGCCGATACTGCAGTTATAACAAATGCCAACAATAAAAATATTCTTTTCATGGTATTTATAACTTGTAATATTTTTTCAGAATATTCAATTTGTTCTGATGTTCATTATGTATGTTGTTTTCAGGAAAAATATTTTTCAATAATTCAAGTTTCAAGGAAACATCCTCTATAACCGATTTGATATCTTCACGTTTTACATAGCGTATAACACTTATGTTCAGTGTATTTGATATTCGTCCGTTACGTTTTATAAAATATGCATCCCAAACCTTTGTCATGTCTGTCTGCAATTTCTGAATCTTTTCTTCCCGTGTCTTCTTTACATTCGCTATCAGCTCGTCCACCTCTTGTATTTTTTTCTTTCCCGACTTTCTGCTCCTCGCATCCTGCAAAGCAATCAGAGCCTCGTCATATTTATCTTGCAAAACATATTCTTCTGCAGCTTGCAATAAGGCGTTATACTCCGCATAATGATACTGATAATAAGGTACAGCTCGTACAAGCATAAATACAACCAATAAAAACGCACCAATCCATCCGGCCCATTTAAAGATACGCAACCGTGTCCGACGCAGTCTCTCTTTTTTTGCTTTTATCCGTTGCCTACGCATCAATTCTTCGAATTGCCGCCTCCGTTCTGCTTCTTCTGCCCTCTGTCTTGCTATGACGGGATCTACGGGTAACCATCCGTTCACTCTCAATAGATTCCAAAACGAGCGTAAGTCCTCCTTGACCGCCAACTTAGAAATACTTATAAAGTCTCTTACAATTTCCTTCTCTTTCAGTGAGGAAAGATTGGCTACACCTTTTAGTGCCAACTTACTGCAAGCCTCAAGTATATCCGTTGCACTTTTCGCCCGGGATTCACCGTAATAGATATCTTCAAAATCGTTACTGTATATCTTATTAGCAGCTATATTGTTTAATTTTTCCTTAAATTTCAGAATGTCAATTCCATCCTTATACCACTGCTGTGCGTCTTTTACATCCATTTTTTCTCAAAGAAAGGATTTACAGCATCAACACCGATACTGCAAATCCTTTTTGTGTTTTATTTCATTTTCATATCACATCCCGCAGAAACGATAACAAATTCACCTTTGGCTCCTTCACATTCTGCAAAAACTTTTACCGTACCGTTTGAATCTCTATCTACAATGATTTTGATCGGGGTACCTTTCGGTACGGGACGTCCCCATTCTATATAATCGTTACGTCCTTTTAGTTCTTGCTCCGGATTAATGTCTAAATATTCTTCCATACTCTCATTTTCGTAAAAATGAAAATCCAATCTGGTCTGTCCATCACTACGTGTAAAAAAATTATCGAATTCTTTATGCACAACAAGGTCATCGTTACGCATGATTAAATTGCACACACATGGAATTTCGCTATTAGAATCTTTGTAAGCAGACATGCCATAGGCGCGTGAGCCTTTGTCTTTCCCTATTAAAATGGCATTTTTTACATCTCCTTTAACCGTTTGAGCTGCCGTCAATGCTGCACCTTTTGCTACGGCTAGATCAGGATCTATCAATTTAGGATCTTTCTTAAACTTTTCTTTCACAAAGGCCTTTACCATCGGCATGCGTGAAGAGCCGCCCACCATAATCACCTCGTCTATCTGTCCGGTTCCGATACCGGCAAGGTCAAGCGCCTGATCAACCAGCAGCATTGTCCGCTCCATCAGATTTGCCGTTTTGCTCTCAAATTCTTGTCGTGTAATGTCTATATTATTAATTCCTTTGTATTTAAATTGCATGGTAGCCTTGTCCTGAAGAGTCAAAGTTTGCTTACAATCTTCAGCTGCAAGCATTATCATACCTTGTTCTTGTGGATTAAGCGCATCAAAAGACGTTCCTATTTTATCCAAAACAAAGTCTACAATCGCACGATCCCAATCTGCTCCTCCCAAATGATGGTCTCCGTCGGTAGCCAACGTATTAATAAGACCGTTTTTTACTTCTAAAACGCTTACATCGAAAGTTCCGCCTCCAAGATCGTATACCAACATCGTTTTATTAGCCTGCTGTTTCCGTCCGTAAGAAAGAGCGGCAGCAATCGGTTCATTGACAAGAGTCAGCACATTCAGACCGGCCTTTTTACCTGCGGCTTTTGTTCTTTCACGTTCCAAATTCCCGAAGTACGCCGGAATTGTAATCACGACATCGTATATCGGGTCTTTTCCTTCTTCGTCTTTTCGTTTTTGGTTGGCATAATCCACCAGATATTTTAATATAAATGAAGATATTTCCACCGGATCGTATGTCTTACCGAATATCGTACGTGTGAATTCTTTATTCGACATCTCCCGTTTAATTAAAGCAACGGTATTTTCCGGTTTATTACCAAGATTGTTTTTAGCAGGCTTTCCTACCAGCAGCTTCCCATCGTCATCGAAAGCAACGACCGAGGGAGTGGTCAAACTTGCACCATTGGGAATGACTGTCACTATATCATCGCTATCAATGGTAGCGATACATGAATAGGTTGTTCCTAAATCAATGCCGTAAAATTCTTTCATAGTAAAAATTATTTTTTGAATTTATAAGTAATTACTTGTTCTGCTCTTATCAGAAAACGATAGCTTTTTATTTCATCTCCTTTATCGGTTATTTTGGCCTTTAATATATAAGGCAGAGTCCACACGTATCCCGGGCTTATACTGCGGTAAATTTTTCCATCTAATTCTACATCGTTTGTTTTAACAGTGCCGATAGTTTCCTGAAGCTCAAGGTTAATTGAGGCACCGTTTTCCCCATTCTGGATACGTTCTACCATTTCCTGAGTCAGAGTGGCTTCCATGCCTACGATGATTTCTTTCAACTGATTCTGCAAAAAAGTGACCGCTTCCTCTTCAGTCATATTCTGTCTGTCGTTCTCAAAATCGTATAAAACCCTACGGATAATATCCATCTGATAGATATATTTGTTTATCAGTTTTATCTTATCCTTTCTATATCGGTCTTCCTGTACGGCCTGATTTATCGATTCAAGACGTTCAGTCCGACTGTCCAGTTTGTTTTGCAGCTCTTCATTCTCCTTGATTAAACGACCGTTATCATCGATTATGTGTTTTTCAACGCTTCTAACATTTTCTTGAAGTGCCTGCATGAGTGTTAAAAGCTCTGCAGTATCGTTTTGTACAGGCTTTATGTTTTCTTCACTACTTAGGCTATCGATTTTCTCTTTCAGGCGGGATATTTCCTCATGGCAATTCTGGATTTCAGATTCTTTTTCTTCGATAATTTTTTTTAAGGCAGCAATGTCTTCCGCATCAGCATTTTTTTCTTGTTGTTTTTCCTCAGATATTCTTTTAAGTTCCTCAAAGTCTGATTTTTCCTGTTCCAGCGTTTCTTTTTCTCGCTTCAACTCTTTTTCTTTTTCTGCCAAAGTTTCTTCTTTAGCTTTCAATTCAGCTTCCTTTTGGGTAATGTCATCGGGGGTTAACGATTCATCCGGAGGTGTAGAATCTAGTCCGGCATTTTTCTTTGAAAAAAGGGACTCTAAAGCATGTTGTACCCACTGTGGTACTAAATGTTTCTTCATGGTAAAATGTCTTTTTTACTAAAAGCCTTCCAGTCCCCCAATACAGGCCAACAAAAAAAGACGTGGGAACTGTACCTTTGCCTATCCCTCGTTCAGGCCTTCGCATTGCCTCTCTACTAGGATAAGCAATGCAGTCAAGCCCACGCCTCAATATATTTAACAGAATGTCATGAAAAATCATGACACTCTGTATATACATCACCATGGACGCCACATTGCCGTATCTTCCAGTAGAGTCAAATTTGCGAAGTTTGAACGAAGAAGATAAACGTCAAGTAAACGTCTTATTAACAAATACATATCCGCATCACTCACTCCTTGAGTAAAGACGGACGATGCAAATATAGACATAATATCCATATATTCAAAAAAAATATATATTTTTCTCTTTTTTTATCGGAAGAAAAAAAGACATATTAGTAAGAACGCATTTCTTAATGAAATTTACCTCCTTAAAAAAAACATCGTCAAAAAAAAGAATTCATACTTCGATACGCCTATCTTCCGGCATCTTTTTACGCATGCTGCAAATAAAAGTCGCCAGATATTCAGATTTTCTCCGAAGTGTTTTCCAACAAATGGTAATATATAATAAAGAACATCGGCACGATTTCTACGACAAACACCTCGTTTTATCAAGAATACTATATTGTAATTATTACAAATTAACAATCCTACTGTTATAAAGTGTTGCAGAGGTCGCAAAAAATGGCTATCTTTGCCCCCGTAACACAGTTTATACAAAACATCACATTAATTTATTTACACAGAATGAGCATGAATTTTAAAGAAGGTCGTTGGAACCATGAAATCAATGTTACCGATTTTGTAAAAACCAACATCACTCCTTATGAGGGAGATGCATCGTTTTTAATGGGTCCGACCGAGCGCACAAAAGCCGTATGGAACAAGTGTTTGGAAGCATTGGCTGAGGAACGTGCAAACAATGGCGTACGCTCGCTTGATGCATCAACAGTATCTACTATCACTGCATTTCCGGCCGGATATATTGATAAGGAAAACGAAGTTATCGTAGGCCTGCAGACCAATGAGGTGCTACGCCGTGCAATCAAGCCTTTCGGAGGCATTAAAGTTGTAGAAAAAGCCTGCCGCGAGAATGGAGTGGAAGTATCGCCTAAGGTAAAAGATATCTTTACCCACTACCGTAAAACGCATAACGACGGTGTTTTCGATGCCTATACTGAGGAGATCCGCTCTTTCCGTTCATTGGGATTCCTCACCGGTCTGCCCGACAATTATGCACGCGGACGCATTATCGGTGATTACCGTCGTCTGGCTCTCTACGGGCTTGACCGTCTGATTGAAGCAAAGCAAAACGATTTGCGCCATCTTACAGGTCCGATGACGGACGCACGCATCCGTCTGCGTGAGGAAGTGGCCGAACAAATCAAAGCGCTCAAGGAAATAAAAATCATGGGAGAACAGTACGGACTCGACCTGAGCCGTCCGGCTACCACTGCACAAGAGGCCGTGCAATGGGTATACATGGCTTATCTGGCAGCCGTAAAGGAACAGGATGGAGCCGCAATGTCTTTAGGTAACGTATCGTCTTTCCTCGATATTTATATTGAATACGATTTGACACACGGCAATCTTGATGAATGGCATGCACAGGAACTGATCGACCAGTTTGTCATCAAATTGCGCATGGTGCGTCATCTCCGTATGAATGCATATACGGAAATCTTCGCGGGTGACCCGACATGGGTTACCGAATCTATCGGCGGACGCTTCAATGACGGCCGTACGAAAGTGACAAAGACATCGTTCCGCTTCTTGCAGACACTGTACAATCTCGGTCCTTCTCCGGAACCGAACCTTACAGTTCTGTGGAGTCCCCAACTGCCGGAAGGCTTCAAGCGTTTCTGTGCGCAGGTTTCTATCGACACATCATCCATACAATATGAGAACGATGACCTGATGCGCGAGGTTAGAAATTCGGATGATTACGGCATTGCCTGCTGTGTATCATACCAAGATATCGGACGTCATATCCAGTTCTTCGGAGCACGCTGCAATCTGGCAAAGGCATTGCTCCTGGCCATTAACGGCGGACGTTGCGAGAATACCGGCACGCTGATGGTAAAAGACATCCCTGTACTGAGCGATGATGTGCTGAACTTTGAGGAAGTGTTGGCAAACTACAAGAAAGTGCTGAAGGAAATGGCACGTGTGTATAACGAGGCGATGAACATTATCCACTACATGCACGATAAATATTATTACGAAAAGGCACAAATGGCTTTCGTTGATACCGACCCGGTTATCAATCTTGCATACGGTGTGGCCGGTATGTCTATTGCCGTCGATTCATTGTCTGCCATTAAATATGCAAAGGTTACGGCAAAACGAAACGATATCGGACTGACAGAGAGCTTCGATATAGAAGGCGAATATCCCTGCTTCGGCAATGACGATGACCGTGTAGATCATCTGGCAGTGGATTTAATCTATTATTTCGACGAAGAGCTGAAGAAACTTCCTGTTTATAAAAATGCAAAGCCCACGCTGTCTATCCTGACAATCACATCGAATGTGATGTATGGGAAAAAGACGGGAGCCACTCCCGACGGACGTGCAAAAGGCGTTGCTTTTGCGCCGGGAGCCAATCCGATGCACGGACGCGACAAGAACGGAGCGATTGCATCTCTGAGTTCGGTAGCAAAATTGCGCTATCGCGATTCGCAGGACGGCATCAGTAATACGTTCTCCATCGTGCCGAAATCGCTGGGTGTCGACATGGAAAGCCGTATAGAGAATCTGGTCACCATGATGGACGGATATTTTGTCAAAGGTGCTCACCACCTGAATGTGAATGTGCTGAACCGTGAGATGCTGGAAGATGCAATGGAACATCCCGAAAAATACCCGCAGCTGACCATCCGCGTATCCGGATATGCCGTAAACTTTATTAAGTTGAGCCGCGAACATCAGTTGGAAGTTATCTCACGCAGTTTCCACGAACGCATGTAATTTCAATAGGGACGCTATATTTATCTGAAGTCATTCCTTCGGGAAATTCTCGGGGAATGACTTTTTTATAGTCCCGCAACCGAAACAGAATACGATGATCAGAGTACATTCTTACGAATCATTAGGGACATACGACGGACCGGGCATACGTTTGGTCGTATTCCTGCAAGGGTGCAATTTCCGTTGCCTGTATTGTGCCAACCCCGATACGATAGACATCAAGGGAGAGAGTAAGGAAACCGCTCCGGAAGAAATCCTGAAAAAAGCAGTCAGTGAGAAGCCTTTCTTCGGGAAGAAAGGCGGAATAACATTCAGCGGAGGCGAGCCTACTTTCCAGGCAAAGGCATTGATTCCTTTATTTGAGATGCTGAAAGATGCAGGGATACATATCTGTGTAGATACCAACGGCAGCATCTGGAACAAAGATGTGGAAACATTGTTCTCGCTGACCGACCTTGTTTTACTTGATGTAAAAGAATTTGATGACAAACGTCACAAGGCGCTAACCTCATGTAGCAATGCCCGGACACTGAAAACAGCAGCATGGCTGGAAGAACACGGAAAGCCATTCTGGTTAAGGTATGTGCTTGTGCAGGGATACAGTGCCTTTGAGTCGGATATAGACGCACTGGGAAACCACTTTAAGGATTATTCCATGATAGAACGGGTGGAAATTCTTCCATACCATACACTGGGCGTCCATAAGTATGAAGCGATGCAGATGGATTACAAGTT
Organism: uncultured Bacteroides sp.; assembly: GCA_949285025.1. Classification (GTDB taxonomy): domain Bacteria; phylum Bacteroidota; class Bacteroidia; order Bacteroidales; family Bacteroidaceae; genus Phocaeicola. The sequence goes on from CASDXG010000107.1 coordinate 18,355, forward strand.
GAAAGACGTACGTCTGAACACACAGGAAGAACTGGATGCAGTCCGCGCACAGTTTGAGAAGTATTTCCGCAATGTATATGTCAATTAGCGCATGAAAGTCTATGGGTATATCGGCGTTTTACAAATGCAAATTAAGATTATTTTATAAATATCGCCTTCCTAAGATTTGTATATACCGATAAATTGGCCCACATTTGCACCGCTATTACGGATAAGCAAGTTTTGTAATCCTCATCGGAGGCGGAATTGCCGGATAAGATGACTGGGTAAAACCAATCAGCTTATCCGGCATTTACGTTTAAAAAGATTCATCTATGCAAAGAGAACTCGATTTAACACAAGGCTCGGTACCGAAAGTTTTATTGCAATTTGCTGTTCCTTATCTGCTGGCCAATGTATTGCAGGCATTATATGGCGGTGCCGATTTATTCGTTGTGGGATTATTTGACGATTCTGCCAGCATAGCCGGAGTGGCCATAGGCAGTCAGGTTATGCAGACCATTACCGGGATTATTCTTGGTCTCACAACAGGTGTCACAGTCCTTATCAGTATTGCCACCGGAGCCAGGAACGGAAAAGAAGCAGCTTCCATCATCGGTTCATCCATATGGCTTTTCAGTATAATCGGGCTTTCCCTTACGTTGCTTATGACAATATTTCATAGTCAGATAACGGGAGTCATGCATACACCCTCAGAAGCCGTCCGCGATACAGAACATTATCTGTTGATTTGTTCTATCGGGATACCGTTTATTATGGGATATAATGTTGTCTGCGGTATTTTTCGCGGGTTGGGAGACTCAAAGACCCCGTTATACTTCGTGGCACTGGCATGTGTCATCAATATTCTACTCGATTTCATTCTTGTAGGGATGGTTCATCTTCGCGCGGCAGGAGCAGCTATTGCCACCGTTGTTTCTCAGGCTGTCAGTTTTATGGCTGCGGTATATTTTCTGTACCGTAAAGGATTCCATTTTGAGTTTACCCGCCGTCATATCCGGCTGAACAAGTATCTCTCCATGCGCATCTTGACATTGGGGGCTCCCATCGCTTTGCAAGATGCACTGATCAACGTTTCTTTTCTGCTTATAACCGTCATTGTAAATCAAATGGGCGTAACAGCTTCTGCCTCACTTGGTGTTGTGGAAAAGATTATTGTATTTGCCATGCTTCCACCTGCCGCCATATCATCGGCTGTTGCAGCCATGACAGCTCAGAATTACGGTGCCGGAGAAACCGGACGCATGCTTCTTTGCCTGCGTTCAGGCATAGGAACCGCATTAATCTTCGGCGTTGCTTTTTGCCTTTATTCGCAGTTCTCTCCCGAGACATTTGTCGGCATATTCTCAAACGATGCGGCAGTAATAGCAATGGCGGCGGAATATTTGCGCGGATACAGCATCGATTGCATCATGGTAAGCTTTGTATTTTGTTTTAATTCCTATTTCAGTGGTCAGGGCAATTCGTGGTTTCCCATGCTGCACAGTCTTATTGCCACGTTCCTGTTCCGTATTCCGCTATCATGGATATTCAGCCGTATCGATAGTTCGTCTTTGTTTTTAATGGGTTTTGCCCCACCGATGGCTACCATTGTCTCACTAATCATTTGTTTCTGGTATTTAAGGAAAAACAAGCGCCAACTGGACCGGTTTAAAACCGCACATGCCCCGCGAATCACTTCGCAAGGCATGTCCAACTAATAACTAACTTTTTAATTTTGTGGTTTACGTAATTTCATATGACTAATGATACAAAGGTCGTTGTTTTTTTAATTCTTGCCAATACCTAATATTGGGTATTTTTGAGCAAGTGTGAAACATCTGTCTTTTCTCTTATAGCTTCATTTTTACTTCGTTCAGCTGTACTAATTTATTTACAATGGCATAAATCGTCAGACCTGCTGCCGAATGGATTTGCAGTTTACGGGTTATGTTACGACGATGCGTAATAACCGTGTGAATGGATATATATAGTTTTTCGGCAATTTCCTTGTTTGTCATCCCTTTCACCACACATTCCACGATTTCCTTTTCCCTTTGGCTTAATGCATTCCGGTCATTTTCTTCTTCCTCGAAGTTTATTAGTGATGTAATTTTCTGATTTAAAGTGACTTCATCATCGAACAGGTCGATTTTTTCATCGTAATTTTTCAGACTGTTTGTATTCACCATTGTACAAATCAGGGCTACAACCTTAATTTCGTCTCTTCCTTCTTCATGCTTAAAAGAAGCGATATCGAACCACCCCTCAAACTGCGGATTGACAATGAGTATACCGGGTTTATACACATCGATGCAATGGTGCAATGCGTCTGTAGAAGTGACTTCAATCGTCTGTATGTTTAAGTCGGGTAAACGCTTCAGCACATTAGCCAGTCCTGTACGCACAATTGTTGACACTTCGGCAATAGCAACATGTATGACTTCCTGCGATTTCATTTTACCTCCTTTTCCAATTCCATGATGGCAGGAACAAACAGGCAGTCCTCTACCCGATTATGCGATGCCAAATCCTCCTCACAACTAAATATATCGAACAATGTCGCATTCAGTAATAAATTGTCACCGTTGGCCGGATAGTATTTTATAATGATATTCTTTAATTCGGTCAGCTTGGCATTCACTTGCTCATGATGACGTGCGAACACGCTGATATTATATCCTTCCGGTTTCTCTCCGGAAAGCAAGGCTTTCACATACACAAAAACCTTTTCGTTTTCATGCTCCATGTGCTTTCGTACCTCGTCCACATAGTCATCGAAAAAGCGGATAATCAGCGCTGCTACATCGTCTCTGTCAGAACTGTCCAATGCTTCGACCAGCTTCCGTCGAATAGCCGGCAACTGAAAATCGAGAAAATAAGTATGAGCACGTTTCAGATAATCCATCAGTGCCGGAATAGAGAGCCCTTTTACATGCTCTTGCATGCGGGCGTTCTCTTCAGTAAGGAAATTGACTACAATGAGGAATGTACTGCAGTCTACGTTATTCTCACGACAAACTTCTTCTACCGATTTGTCGCCAAAACCTAAAGACAATCCGAAACGACTCAAGACTTGCAGCAATACATAATTATCGCAAATCAAGTCGCTCATCTTATCAATCGGTTTGTAAATTTTATTTCTGCACATTGTAAGTACGGAATTCATAATTGTTTCAATGCAAAGTAAGGTAAGATATGAAAAATACACAATCCCTATTTCTTGGTATATTGGTCTGTATATTCCCGAAACAGAGACCAAAGATACGCAAAATCAAACACGATCAAATGAAAAGCTATGCTGATATGCATAAAGAATTCTTTTTTACCTGTATTGTTTTCGGTAAAGATTTATATTTCACCACTTGTCCCGGTGAATCCTGTCTTTTATGCATATTTCCTTTTGTCTGGGTAAAAAAGCATTCTCTGTCGGGTAACCTATTGTAAGCAGACAGGTAAATTCGTAATCTTCCGGAGCGTGCACAATTTTCTTTATCTTTTCAGCTTCATCACTCACGGGGATATGAAACACAGCTCCAAGCCCTTCGGCTGTGGCTGCAAGCAACATATTCTCTAAAGCACACCATGCTGAAGCGAAATAGTTGAGTGAACTTTGTTCAGCCGGCTTCAACAAAGGGCATGTCATCTGGCGGAAAAACGGGATAATAAGCAAGCCACTTTCCATAAGCATCTTTTGCTGTTTGGGAAGGGCATCGGCAAACATTTCCATTTTATCTTTGTCGCCTGATTCATCGACCTCGAAAACAAGATCTTTAAATGCCTCCATATTCTTGGCAAGTGGGGCTGTTACCCTTGCTATATTCTCACGGCCGCGTACAACTACAAATTCAAGTTGACGGAGATGGTCGTTTGTCGGAGCCTTAAATGCTGCACTGATGATTCTTTCCAAGATTTCATCACTTACTTCTCGTTCGGAAAAGTCGCGATAAGTACGACGCTTTTCCAATACCTTGTAAAAATCCATAACCGAATGCATAAATAATAACTACAGGCTAAAATTAGTCTTTTTTATTTATTTTCACTGCTGATATATACTTTTATATATAAATAATGGCTCAAATATGCTTAAAAGAAAGAACATTCCATGCCACTTTGAGCAGAGCAGAAAACAAAAAGCTGAAAAAACATTGTAACTTTGTGCCGTATTAATTGAATAAATCATGAAAAAAACAGATTTAATGACAATGACAGCGGCTATACTGATGTCTACATCAGCCTGTGTATCTCCCGATAAGGACACGGTTGGAAATGCTCCGATTATCGGCAAGCAAGAAGTAGAAATAACAAACGGACGCATGACTCCCGAAGCATTATGGGCTATGGGACGGATTGGCAGCATTAACGTATCGCCCGATGGGAAAAATATAGCTTACACAGTATCTTACTACAGCGTGAAAGAAAACAAGGGACATACGGTTATTTACGTGATGAATGCCGATGGCTTGGAGAATCGCCAGCTTACCGTTACTGCCGCAAGCGAAAGTAATCCGCAGTGGATTAAGAACGGAAAGAAACTGGCTTTCCTCACCGGAGGACAGATATGGGAAATGAATGCCGACGGATCGGGACGTAAGCAACTGTCGGATGTTGAAAGCGGTATAGACGGATTCAGATTTTCACCAGATGAATCGAAAGTGCTTTTCATGTCGCAGGTAAAATATGGGGAACGTACCGCCGACATATATCCTGATCTCGACAAGGCAAGCGGGAAAATCATCGATGATCTGATGTATAAACACTGGGACGAATGGGTAGAAGCGATTCCGCATCCTTTCGTTGCTTCTTTCGACGGTAATAAAATCGGCGAGGCTACTGATATACTGAAAAACGAGCCTTATGAATCGCCCATGAAACCTTTTGGGGGTATGGAACAGCTGGCATGGAACCCGACTTCCGACAAAATAGCTTATACCTGCCGGAAGAAAACAGGATTGACCTATGCCATATCTACCGACAGCGACATTTATCTGTATGATATTGCAACAGGAAAAACGGAAAACCTGTGCAAAGACTATAACAAGAGGCGAACTTCTGATGTACTTCTTGCAGAAGATAACAACGAAGGTTACGATGTAAATCCCCAGTTCTCGCCCGATGGTAAATTCATCGCTTGGCAAAGCATGGAGCACGATGGTTATGAAAGTGATTTGAACCGCCTTTATGTTTTCGATTTAGAAAAAAAGGAAAAATGCAATGCTTCCGCAGGATTTGAAACAAATGTAGATGCTTTTGTATGGAATGCCGCATCCGACGGCTTCTACTTGACGGGAACATGGCACGGAACAACCCAGATTTACCGTCTTGGTCTGAATGACTGGAAAGAAAAGAAAACGCCGGTAAAAATGACAGACGGTGTACATGACTACGGAAGCATCGCTCTTTGCGCCGATAAGCTGGTAGCAACACGCCACAGCATGAGCCAGGCCGATGAAATCTATTCCGTTCCCACAACATCCGACAGCCAATATGCAGAGGCTACCCAACTGACCACAGAAAACAAACACATTTACGATAAGCTGGAAATGGGACGGGTGGAAGCACGCTGGATAAAGACAACCGATGGAAAACAAATGCTGACATGGGTTATTTATCCGCCACAATTCGATGCAAAAAAGAAATATCCTACCCTGCTCTACTGTGAAGGTGGTCCGCAAAGTCCGTTGAGTCAGTTCTGGAGTTTCCGTTGGAATTTCCAAATCATGGCAGCCAATGACTACATCATTGTAGCTCCCTGCCGGCGGGGAATGCCCGGATTCGGTGTGGAATGGAACGAAGCCATCAGCGGTGACTATGGAGGTCAGTGCATGAAAGACTATCTCACAGCCATAGACGAAGTGTCGAAAGAGCCGTTTGTCGACCGTGACCGTTTAGGTTGTGTGGGAGCCAGCTTCGGAGGCTTCTCCGTATATTGGTTGGCCGGACATCATGATAAGAGGTTTAAGGCCTTTATCGCACACGATGGTATCTTTAATATGGAAATGCAATATCTCGAAACGGAAGAAAAATGGTTTGCCAACTGGGATATGGGAGGCGCATATTGGGATAAAAACAATGCAACCGCACAACGCACTTTTGCCAATTCACCCCATCGTTTCGTTGATAAATGGGACACTCCCATCCTTTGTATTCACGGTGAAAAAGATTATCGCATTCTTGCCAATCAGGCTATGGCAGCTTTTGATGCGGCAAAAATGCGCGGCATTCCGGCCGAACTTCTTATTTTCCCCGACGAGAATCATTGGGTGCTGAAGCCGCAAAACGGTGTTTTATGGCAAAGAACTTTTTTCAAATGGCTTGATAAATGGTTGAAACCATCGAAATAAATAGCGAGAAACCTCCCCGTAAATCAGTTGAATCGAACTTACGGGGAGTTTTTTATTAATACGGGCATTTCACCATTTTACAGGTTCATTCAGAATATTTCCATCGGCAGCATCCTTTGCCGTAAATGTTTCGGCCCGATATTGTACACAAAGCATTATAAGCGGTTCCGTACCATTATTCCGGACCGAACGTTTTCCTTCCGGTGCCACACGCACTACACTTCCCTCCGTTATAGAGAAAGTCTTTCCGTCGACTTGAAACTCACCATTCCCTTTCAGGAAAAAATAAAGTTCCTCATGCGTTTTATGTGTATGCAAGAATCCGGTTTCTGTTCCCGGTTGAAAAATCTGAAATGAGAATTCACTTCCGGTAGTCTGCAAAACTATTCCACCGAATACTTTTCCCGGAATTTTTACTTCCGGAGAAAGTTCCAATACATAATCACTTAGTTCATCGAGTTTGCCTACATTGATGGCGTTGAAATTTTCCGCACTTGTAATTTTTTCCAATTGTTTCATCTTGTCCTTTATTTAAAAACATTGCTTTTCCGATGCAAATGTATTGTATAAACAATTATCATACAATAAGTTACAACAAAGAAACATGGTTACATCACAGTAACTCTTGCTGTAAAACAACATTTTGCAAGGACAAAAAAATTACAAGAATCAGCAAAAAAAATATTTTACATAAAAGGCATTCCGCAAAACATACTGCCTAATATCAACTTTTTTTATAGCAGATGGTTCCGGTTGCTTGATTTGTGGGCATGACCAAAACCTCAGCAATTTGTATATGAGCCGGAGCAGATGCTGCAAAATAAACCACTTCAGCCACATCATCACCGTTAAGTGCGCGAATACCTTTGTAGAAATCATCGGCACGTTTCTTATCACCTCTGTAACGAACAACTGTAAAATTTGTTTCTACCATTCCGGGCTTTATGTTTGTCACCCGCAAAGGAGTGTCCACCAAATCAATACGCAGCCCGTCCGACAGTGCTTTTACTGCAGCTTTTGTCGCGCAATAGACACTTCCTCCGGGATAGGCAGCCTCGCCGGCAATGGAACCGATATTGATAACATGTCCGCACCCGCGTTCTATCATACCGGGTACAACCATTCGGGTCATGGCCAGCAAACCTTTAATATTCGTATCGATTACGATATCCCACTCGTCAAGATTTCCTTCAAACTCTTTATCAAGCCCGATAACCAGTCCTGCGTTATTGATAAGAATATCAATATTTTTCCATTTCCCTTCCAAAGATTTTATCGCATTGTGCATCGCATTTCTGTCACGCACATCGAAAGGTAAAGTTAATACATCCACTCCTTGAGCGGAAAGTTCTTTCTTTAAGGATTCCAATTTCCCAATATTCCTTCCATTCAATATCAAATCAGAACCCATTGCTGCAAATTTCCGTGCACACCCCTCACCTATTCCACTGGTTGCACCCGTAATAAATACAATCTTATTTTTCATATCTCAAAATTATGCTTCAAAATTAATTTTTCCAAAGAAGTCCGGACAGTGAAAACATGGTTTCGGCAGATTTATCGGATTCCATGAAAGGAAATGAGGTTCTGTAAGTAAATCTCCACATTTATAGAAATTTGCATATCCTGTCATACCGTCAAGCAAGCTTATCGGGTGACGGACAAATACAGAAACAGGAATAATCATAGCCAATTCCCATGCGCAATTTCCCATACGTTCGGCAAAAGACTCAGACCCTAATGAACTCCACCGCTGTACGCATCTCGTCACATCAACAGGAATGTGTTCGCGTTTACCCGGAATTCCGTATTCCACCAACAGTCTTCCGGCACAATTACACTCAAAATTATAGTATTCATCTCTTTCACCGGAGAGGTGAATGAAAAATTCCACACACGAATCTTCCCAGACACGGCCGTTGTCTGCTGGTGCAACAGCACGTATGCTTTTTTCGTTTACACGATAGTGCAATAAAATAGCCGTCCCCATATGAGCAATACGGAACAGAACTTCCGGACGATACGGGTAATTCTCCCAATTCACTTCTGCAATATGCTGAAATCCGATACCGTGATCATCAAGCAAAACCGGCACATGTTTTACCGGGAAATTCTCAGGCATAGAGATTTTTCTTATATATAATTCTTTTTTGAGATGCATCGTTCATATACAAAACTAAAGGAAGTACAGCCTTTTTACTTATTTATTTATACAAAGTTATCACAATCGCATTTTAAAGAAGAGGCGTATTAACGTTTTTAATACTATTTTGCCATTCTTTTGTCCGGTGAATGCTTCAATCGTTTATAAGTATGTTTTTGAATAAGATAGAGCTGTATACAAACCTAAATTGAACCGCACAGTAACATTGTTTACATTCAACTGCGCTAACTTTGCAGTAGAAAAACCTATTAAAAGAACTGCGTTATGGCAAACAATGAGAATTATCCTAAAATTGCCCTCGGCACATGGTCGTGGGGTACAGGTGTCGCCGGAGGCGACCAGGTGTTTGGGAACAATCTTTCTACAGAAGATTTGAAGCCCGTATTTGATGCAGCTATGAACAACGGACTGAACCTTTGGGACACGGCAACCGTGTATGGCATGGGAGCGTCGGAGGATATCCTGGCAAGTTTCGTAAAGCAGTATCCGCGCGAACAGGTGCTTATCTCTACCAAGTTCACACCTCAGATAGCATCCGACTCGCCGAATGCCGTGGGAGAAATGCTGGATGTCAGTCTGAAGCGGTTCGGAACGGATTATGTAGATATTTATTGGATACACAATCCGGCTGATGTGAAGCGATGGACACCCGGATTGATTCCTGCGCTGAAGAAAGGGAAGATAAAAAACGTGGGTGTATCCAACCACAATTTGGCGGAACTGAAGTGTGCGGAAGAAATCCTCTCGTCCGAAGGTTTCCACATATCGGCGGTACAAAACCATTATAGTCTTATTTACCGTTCATCGGAGGACGCGGGCATCATCGACTATTGCCGCGAACACGGCATGAACTTCTTTGCTTATATGATATTAGAGCAAGGTGCACTTTCCGGCAAATACGATGCGGAACATCTGATGCCGCAGAACAGTTCACGGGATGAAACTTACAACGCCCAACTGGTGCGGATGGGCGAATTGCTTGCGGCATTGCGTGAAACAGCACAGATGCACGGAGCGACTGTGCCGCAGGTGGTCATCGCATGGGCGATTACCAAACATACCTTGCCCATCATCGGTGTGACCAAACCCCACCATGTGGAAGATGCGGTAAAGGCTGCCGCCCTCCGTTTGACGGATGCTGAAATAACCTGCCTCGATGAAGTGTCGAGAAAAATGGATGTAAATACCAGAGGCTCTTGGGAACATCCGATGTGTTAATCTTTTAAATTATCCACAATGATGAAAAAGACATTATTTTTATGTGTGGCACTGTGCATGACTTTGGGACTCATCGCTTGCGATAACGGCAAATTTCTGTCGCCAAGCCTATAGATTCGTTCGTCTCAGACATCCAACTGCCACAGTATGATAGCTGAATGACAGAGTGAATTCAATTACTCTGGAAACAAACTGCTTTTGAATAATACGATTTATTAACGAAAAAAGAAGTGTAAACATGAGAACAATTATTTGCATCGTATTGACACTGTTAACGATTACACCAATGGTAAACGCACAGACAAAAATAAAACAGACTGCCGGAAGGGAGCAGTTGGGCAATTTCGCACCCAAGTTTGCGGAACTGAACGATGATGTGCTTTTCGGTGAAGTCTGGAGCCGGACAGACAAACTTGGTCTGCGCGACCGGAGCATGGTTACGATTACTGCACTTATCAGTTCAGGTATCACAGATTCTTCTTTGACATATCATTTGCAGACCGCCAAGAAGAACGGCATCACCCATACCGAGATTGCGGAGATTCTGACGCAAGTCGGCTTTTATGCCGGATGGCCTAAAGCATGGGCTGCATTCCGTCTGGCAAAAGATGTGTGGACAGAAGAAACGGCTGCCGCAGACGAAAAGGCTAAATTCGAACGGGAAATGATATTCCCCATCGGCAAGCCTAATGATGCTTATGCCCGATACTTTATCGGACAAAGCTACTTGGCATCGGTATCTTCGGAACAGGTCGGCATCAATAATGTAACATTCGAACCGGGTTGCCGCAATAATTGGCACATACACCACGCCAAGAAGGGCGGCGGACAACTGCTGGTCTGCATGGCAGGTACAGGTTGGTATCAGGAATGGGGTAAGCCTGCACGTCTGCTCCATCCCGGCGATGTGGTCAATATCCCGGCGGAAGTAAAGCATTGGCACGGTGCCACAGCCGACAGTTGGTTTGCTCATTTGGCTATAGAAGTGCCCGGAGAGAAGACAAGTAACGAATGGCTTGAACCGGTAACCGACGAAACATATAACAAATTACAAAAGGAGGAATAAGAAATGAAAAGAAATATTGGTTCAGTTTTAGCCCTGTATCCGAGTCCTGCGGTTGTCATCGGAACAATAATGGAAGACAAGCCCACATGGCTATTGGCCGGACATGTAGGAATTATCGGGCACGACCGCATTATGGTCAGCCTTTATAAGCCTCATTATACGAATCAAGGAATCAAGGCAACAGATAAGTTATCAGTTAATGTGGTTGATGAAAAATTGCTGCCTCGTGCCGACTATGTAGGCATTACAAGCGGAGCGAAAACGGACAAGTCGGAAGTGTTCGGATGGCATTTGGGCGAAGGTCAGACTCCCGTCATAGAGGACAGCCCGCTGGTGATGGAATGTGAAGTGGTGGACAATTACAAGACGGAAACTTTCGACAACTTCATCTGCAAGATTAACGCCACACATGTGGAGGAGGATTGCCTCAATGAGAATAACAGGGTGGACTATAACAAGTTGAAGCCCGTTCTGTTTGAAATGCCAACCTATTCTTATCTGCGTACAGGCGAGATGATTGGCAAATGTACTCAACCAGGCAAGGAATATCGGGAAAAACAGTCAAAGCAATCAAAATAAAGGAGGATTATTATGCCGTCTATTATAATGGAATTAGTAAAGATGAGCAAGGAAAAGAAAGCCCGACTCGTCAAGGAAGTAACCGAATCGACCGCGAAGATTACAGGGTTACCCAAGCAATCCATTTATGTATTTATCAAAGAGAACGAACCGGAGAATGTAGGTGTAGGAGGCATACTCCTACCGGACATGCAGAAATGAGCCATGCAGGAATTGAAAGTATTATTGGTAAATGGCAGTCCGCACAAGGAAGGATGTGTGCGGACTGCTTTATCCGAGATAGCGACCACATTGGATAAGGAAGGTGTTAAGTCGGATATGTTTTGGATTGGCAACCAAGCCCTCGCAGGCTGCATCGGATGCGGATCTTGTATAGGGAAAAGAAAATGTTTCCGAGAGGATACGGTCAATGAGTTCGTACGAATCATGGACGATTATGACGGTTTCATATTCGGCACTCCCGTGCATTATGCCGGAGCAAGTGGCGGAATGACCTCGTTCCTCGACCGTGTATTTTTCATCGATGAATTCAATGGGGAACATATTGCTGGTAAACCTGCCGCAGCTATTGCTACTTGCCGCCGCAGCGGAGCTACTGCGGCACTCGACCAGCTGAACAAATACATGACAGACTGCAATATGCCGATTGTTCCGTCGCAATACTGGAATGTGGTGCATGGAAACACTCCGGATGAAATACGCCAGGATACGGAAGGATTGCAGACCATGCGTGTCCTGGCCAGAAATATGGCATGGATGCTGAAATGTTTCAGTTTGGGCGAAGAGCATGGCATTTCATACCCTGTTCATGAAAAGCATATAATGACCAACTTCATAAGGTAAAAAGAATATGTGGAAGAAAACAATATCGCTTATGGCTATATCAACCTGCATGGCAGGAAATGTTGTGGCACAAAGCATTATTGATGTGCATTGTCATAATATCCTGCCATTTTATATGGAGGTATTGGAGAAGCACGATGCCGCGATGGACGAAGGCTTCCCCCTTCCGGCATGGAATGTCGGTGCACATTTGAAGTTCATGGAAGAGGCAGGCATAGGATGTTCCATCTTGACGATGCCCGCTCCCCAACCTTACTTCGACGATACGGAAGAATGTCAGCAGACAACACGCCGTTATAATGAATATTGCGCCAAGCTGAAAGCAGAATATCCCGGCAAGTTTCGGTTCTGTGCCTCATTGCCATTGCCCGATGTAAATGCTGCGATAACAGAAGCCGTATATGCACTTGACACGTTGGGAGCGGATGGCGTGAAACTGGCAACAAACAGTCGCGGGCAATATCTTGGCAACGAGGAACTCGACCCGCTGATGAAAGTGCTGGACGAGCGGAATGCCGTCATCATCCTCCATCCGCACAAGCCAGTGCCTGTAAACGAAGAACTGATGGCCGCTCTTCCGCTTGCTGCATACGAATATCCGGCGGAAACGACACGTGCTATTCTGAATATGTTGGTTCGCAATGTATTGGTGCGTTATCCGCACGTGAAGGTGATTGTGCCCCATTGCGGTTCATTTCTTCCGCTTGCCATTCCGCGTATAAAAGCACTAATCCCGGCCCTGCAAGCTAAAGGAATGATGAACGAAGTGAATATAGAGGTCAATCTCTCCCGCCTGTATTACGACTTGGCGGGAGCGGCTTCGCCAACCATCATACATAGTATGCTTACCATTACCTCGCCTGACCATATACTTTATGGCTCGGATTACCCCTATCAGCCAGCGGAAGTATTGACGGAAAATTTGCGACGGTTGGAAAAGGATTTGTCCGAAGACAAGGAATTATCAGCCTATATGGAAATGTTCTTATGGAAGAATGCCGGACAGCTTTTCCTGTCTCCTCCATTGAAATCTGCCTTAAAGTGAAATTGAAAAAGTAAAAAACATTAATTTTGCAGACATGAACGGACAGATAGAAAACTTAATCAACTATGGCAACATCCTGTTAAGCTGTTGTATTTCCCACGATTTACATTGGGAACACCGGATGCCGGCCCATTCCATCATCTTCGTACGCTCGGGAAAATTAGTAGTCGAAGGTAAGGATAAAACAGACGAGATTACGGCAGGCAATTATGTGTTTGTACGTCGTGACTGCTCGGTGAATGTAACGAAAGTACCTCTTGACGGGAAGCCCTACCGTGGAATCAACTTTTCACTTCCACGCCATGAACTAAAAGAATACTACAACCGTATAGCTGCCATCTGCAAGAAATTGCATCAAGTAAGACCGATAGCGCAAACCGTAAGCATCCTGCCGCAGACCACAGCACTGAAAAGTCTGTTTGATTCCTTCCTGCCATATACAGACAGCACCGATATTCCTTCAGACGAATGGCTGCAGCTGAAAGTGAAAGAAGCCGTCATGTCTCTGCTTGCTATTGACACCCGGTTCTATCCGACACTGTTCGATTTTAGTGAAGCATGGAAAATCGACCTGATAGACTTCATGGAACAAAACTACACGGAAGACCTGACGCTGGTGGAGTTCGCCTCTTACACAGGAAGAAGCCTTGCTACATTCAAACGCGACTTTGCCAAAGTCAGCCCCTTGCCTCCCCAACGATGGATTATGGAACATCGTTTGGAAAAGGCAAAAAGCCTGTTGCTTGAAAATATCGCGACTGCACAAGATGTAGAATATATGGTAGGATTCAAGAACAGGTCGCATTTCTCACAAGCTTTCAAGAAAAAGTTTGGGTATGCACCGAGTAATTATCTCAAACTGTGCGTAGGGAAGTAAAAATTGCCTTTATTTGAGACCTGCTAAAAGGGAATGCATCATAATAAGTATGTTCTTCTCTCAAAAAGTTCTCCCGACTCCAATAATTTTTTTGCGCGGGTAAGAGATTGGCAACTGTTCCTTAATACCGAATCCGGTTCGAATCCCTATGCTCAGTCAACTTCTACATTTGGGAAACATAATGTTCTTCCATATACTATATTAATCATCTTCATAGGAACAAGTTGCCATATCCCATGCATCGGGCTATCGTTATACCGATTTGCCCGTATCCACGAGTATCATTACGCCTTTCGTCCGAATTATTGTTTTATGGTATATTTCAGCCAAACTGTACTTTCAGTTACCTGCTCCACACTTTCCAATCTGAGTAATGTAGCAGGACGGTTGATATCCTCAATGCCATCGAATACGGCTGTCATGCCTTTTCGTCCGTCAATGCCGGCTCCAATCATCACGCTTACCTCGTCTATCAGTCCGGCCTCAAGAAAAGCACCGTTGATATGCCCTCCACCAGTAATGGCAAGACGCTTCACTCCGAATTCGTTGGAAAGCCTGTTCATCGCCAACCGAAGGTCGATTCGTTCTTTACCAATGGCTATCCACGAAATATGTCGGGCGGTCAGATAGTCCAGATATTCCTTAGGGCAAGCCTCACTTGTGATGACAAGTAACGGACGATTATCATATACCGACTGTGACCAATGCAATGTACCATGCGTGTCAAGTGCCACAGTATAGCCAGCTGCACGGGTTGCCACGTAAAAACGTTCTTGCCCTATCGGTGTCTTGTCTGAAGGAACAAACGGTTCAGCATCGGCATAGTGCATTTGCATGGTCACTCTACCCATCAATTGCGAGGGGCAATCAAGTTTGTCCAATGCATCGTAATAAGCATTCGTAGGGTCAATCTGCTCGGTCATGTCACAATCAATGCGTCCATCCACCGATTCCATCATGTGTGAATAATATAAGGTTTCATCTTTGTATTGGATTTAATGTAATATATCTATTTGTTTAGTCTATTATTCATGCTTTGCAGTGCGTACACTGTCGGAAGAAAAATGATTATTCCATTGCAAAAATAACACATTTTATATTTGCCCGGTTTGCACAAAATACAGATATACTTCACCAAAAAACGGATTTCATGTTATTTCTGCCAAGTAAATCTAACGAATGTCATTTCTGCATATATCACGAAACATATTGTCGAATCCGCATATCCAACAGGTAATGAATAGAAAACCGTTCTCTTGCTGTGACAGGCTTTAATTTGCTTTTCTTTCCAGACACGGCGGATATTCCGCGTATTTTCCCTAACTTTGTACTTAAAAATTGATTGAATATGAAAATAAAAAGTGCCGAGTTTATAATGAGCAACACTCAGCCGGAGAAATGTCCGCAGACAAATTTACCGGAATATGCATTTATCGGGAGGTCGAATGTCGGGAAGTCAAGTCTGATTAATATGCTGACCGGGAAAAGCAATCTGGCGATGACATCCGCTACACCGGGAAAAACATTGCTCATCAATCATTTTCTGATAAATGAAGCCTGGTATTTAGTCGATCTTCCCGGCTATGGATATGCCCAACGCGGTAAGAAAATGGTGGGAAAGATAAAAGAAATCATCGAAAGCTATATTCTGAGACGAATACAGATGACTTGTCTTTTTGTATTGATAGACAGCCGTCTTACTCCTCAGAAAAACGATCTGCAGTTCATCGAGTGGCTGGGAGAAAATGGAATTCCTTTCGCTATTATCTTCACGAAAACCGATAAACAAAGTAAAACAAGAACAGATGTAAACATAAAAAACTTCATCTCTGTCTTAAAAGAGCAGTGGGAAGAGTTACCTCCATATTTTGCTTCTTCATCACTGAAGAAAACCGGAAAGGAAGAGATTCTCGATTATATTGAAAGCATAAACTCTTCCATTGCCGGGAATAACGGGAAATAATTCTCCATATTTCCGCTTCTTTATTGGAATTTATGCGGAAAAATATTTTCTTTGACATATTCTTTTAAACTAAATATAACCATGAAAGGTATTGTTCTTGCCGGAGGTTCCGGTACACGTTTGTATCCCATCACAAAAGGAGTTTCGAAGCAATTGTTGCCCGTCTTTGATAAGCCGATGATTTACTATCCGTTATCGGTGCTTATGCTGGCCGATATTCGTGAGATTCTTATCATATCCACACCCGGTGATCTCTCTTCATTTAAAAGACTTTTAGGCGATGGTAGTGATTTTGGAGTACATTTTGAGTATGCGGAACAGCCCTCTCCCGATGGACTTGCACAAGCCTTCATCATCGGCGAGCAATTTATAGGGAATGACAGTGTTTGTCTGATACTGGGTGATAATATCTTTCACGGAAATGGTCTCTCCACTTTTCTGAAAGAGGCAGTAAAGACAGCCGAGAAAGAACAGAAAGCCACGATATTCGGTTATTGGGTTAATGATCCGGAACGCTATGGGGTAGCTGAATTCGACAAGGATGGGAACTGTATATCCATTGAAGAAAAGCCGGAGAAACCTAAGTCACATTATGCCATTACCGGATTATACTTTTATCCGAACCGCGTTGTTGATATCGCAAAGCAGATAAAACCTTCGGCAAGAGGTGAATTGGAAATCACAACAGTAAACCAGATCTTTCTGAAAGACAATCTTCTGAAAATACAGACATTCGGTCGGGGATTTGCATGGCTCGATACCGGAACGCACGATTCTCTGGCCGAAGCCAGCACGTATATTGAAGTAATAGAAAAGCGGCAGGGGTTGAAAGTGGCATGTCTGGAAGGGATTGCGTTACGTAAAGGGTGGATCTCTACAGACAAGATGCGGCAACTGGCGCAACCTATGCTGAAAAACCCGTACGGGCAATACCTTTTGAAGGTAATAAACGAACTGGATAAATCAAGATAAGCCTATATAAAACTTATTGCATAATGAAAGTAATAAAAACGCCTATAGAAGATGTTGTCATCATAAAGCCTCGTCTATTTGAGGATGCGAGAGGATATTTCTTTGAATCATTCTCCGAACGTGATTTCAATGCCCAAGTGCGTCATGTGAAATTCGTACAGGACAATGAGAGCAAATCGGGTTTCGGAGTGATACGCG
Source organism: uncultured Bacteroides sp. (assembly GCA_949285025.1). Classification (GTDB taxonomy): domain Bacteria; phylum Bacteroidota; class Bacteroidia; order Bacteroidales; family Bacteroidaceae; genus Phocaeicola. The sequence goes on from CASDXG010000107.1 coordinate 35,603, forward strand.
GTCTGCACTTTCAGAAACCGCCTTTTGCACAGAGTAAACTTGTTCGCGTTATTCGGGGTGCTGTGCTGGATGTCGCTGTAGATATCCGTCGGGGCTCCCCTACATTTGGCCGGCATGTATCTGTAGAACTTTCAGAAGAAAATCATCTGCAACTTTTTATTCCACGAGGTTTTGCTCACGGATTCAGTGTGCTTACGCCGGAAGTGATTTTTCAGTATAAATGCGACAATTTCTATGCCCCTCAAAGCGAAGGAGCTCTTGCATGGGATGATCCGCAATTGAATATAGACTGGCGTATTCCTGCTGAACGTATTATCCTTTCTGAAAAGGATAAACACCACCCTACATTAGACCATGCAGAATGGCTTTTCGATTTCAATCAAGATTTATATGAAGAGATAAAATGACGTAAAACGTCATTTTATCTCCACTGAAAATATGGGTTGCCTGCGTATATTATCCAAAGGAATTGCACGATATTTCACCTTCGAAAAATCTATTTTGTTTAATTCAACACTGCGTATTGCGCTGTTATACATCGTACGATAATATATAATACGATTGGTAATATCCGTAACGGAAGTCCATTGTGTGGCACTTGGTATATCGGAAGGCACCTTTCCGGCAGGGAATTCAACACCAACAGGTATATCGAAGTTATTCAGGATCTGGAAAGACTGAAGAACTGTTTCGACAGCCGTATGCTGACAAGGTGCCGTGTGCTGGTAGAAGAATGCCCGCACAAAACGGGAAGGCGGAGTAACATCGCCCGGCAATCCCAACATTCCGCTCCCTGCTCCGAAAGGAGACAAATGCACATTCCCGCTCAATGTACCCGTTATTGCACTGCCCGGATAAAGATTTACATAGTTATTAAGGTTCGTTTTTTGCCAATCGAAACTTGGAGAATTTGTCAAAACGCCCAGATCGTTTTTGTAAAAGCGAAGCTCTTCATCGATAATCTCCAGTACATATTGTCTGCCGGAAGCATCGGCTATGCGCCAATGTACCGTAGATGCACGGGGGTCAATGGCTACAACATGTACTTCTTTCAAGGCATCTCTAACTTCTTCAACCGTTTTGCAACTGCCAAGAAGCCATGATGCAAGCTGGAGATCGGCTATACTCGAACTTTTTTTCGAGACATCGTACGATTCGTATTTCCCGTATCCGGGGAAATAAAACAACCCGATGGAAAGTCCGGCTTCATTCAGTCCTTCGGCAACGAAATCTTCCTGCTCCACTGCCAGCCCCACATATCCGTAACGTGCCGTAAACGATAAACCCTCTTTCGCTCCTCCCGGAACAAAAGACACCTGCTTATATCCGCGCGGCACAATCACATATTTACTGTTTAAGTCACTCCCACCCCATTCAATGGTACGTGCCAGCACATAAGCCCCGTCTTCCGAACGAAGTGTTATGCCTGTGCATGCATCTGCCGTTCGTAGCGACAAGCCACACGACAAAGATATCATACAGAATACCGACAATATTTTCTTCATAATCTTATTGTTATTTATTATTTCTATGCCCTTTCGTTTTTTAAGAAAGTCCCTGATTTTTTCTTTCTCTGCTTGCGCATAACGAGAGTTAAACGTATTTTTGCAACAAAACAAAAACGTTCATTATGGCAGATAATTACTTGGAAAAACAGCAAGAGCTCTACCAAATGAGAAAAGCTGCATGGGAGAGAACTAAAAAATATGGAAAAAAGACAAAGAGCAAACAGATTCCTTCTGTCAAATCCGACAATACAACAAAAATAAAAGAGTAAAATTCCTTAAAAGCCGAAAGATGTTTCTGTCTGCAGAAGACTTTATCGTCGGTAATCACGCTGCATGATTCTTCGGAAATTAGAAACAATCTGTTGGCCGAAATTAAACCGTGTACTATCTACCTTGTGTATTTCTACGGGAGTAACGTCATCTTTATATTTCGCTTTCCCCAATCGGAACTTCATCTTCTCTGGTGTTCCGCTGATGTTTAGTCCAAGTTTAAACGGAATAGGAGATTTCAATATGGAGATGTGGTAATTAAAATTCATATCCAGACCTTGTGTCCCTCCTATTGCGGCCTTATACCTGTCTATCTGCACCAGGAAAGGATAGACTGTTACTGCTCCGTCGCTGACTGTAACATTTACGGAAATACTGTCGAATACATTCCGTTCTTTATTTTTGAATCTCAGCATTTTCGATATTTCTGCAAAGGTTTCTCCGTCCATAAGCACCAGACTGTCTCCTTTTATATGGACAGCCGCACGCAAAGAAGGAATCTTTACGTTCAATGCCGAATCAATTTCTGATTCTGCAGCTGCATTAAAGTTTACCGTTCCTTTAAACGAACGGAGCATTGGAACAATAGAATCCAATGAAGGAATGAATTCCACCAGATTACCTATATTTACGTTTTGCAGATTAAAATCGAATCCGGCATAACCCTTGTCGGCTTCTTTTGCGCGATAGACCAATGTGGTCTGCATTTTCGCGCCCAGCCCGTTCATACTTAGATTCTTCAAATGGACTGCTTGGTTACGGACATCAACGGCACCACTCACATTCTCAAACTTCATTTTTCCATAAACTACCCGCTTAAGATTGGTTTTTAACTGGAAATCGATATTGTCAGGAATGACGAAAAGCTTCAGGTCAGTACTTGTCGTGTCGTTTTCTACCTGAAGTGTATCTTCCGGGAAATTCAATGAGTTTATCAATTGATTACAATCAATATTTCGTGAGGCGATAGAAAGGTTCGCCCTCACCGGTCTTTTTGTTTTCATGGAACGGTACAAATCGTATATGGAACCACTGGCAGTCATATCGGAACGTCCGATACGTAAATTGGCATTTCTTAATGCTATTTCCCGATTTCCTACGGTCAATGACGTTTTGCTGAACCATAGAGGCAAGGCAAACTCCGGAGTACGCACTGACATGTGGCTGAATCCGATAATACCTTTTGGCAACCATAACGAATCGCGCAACTTTTCTGCCGTGACTGCAAAGCCGGCTTTATCCATTCCTATTCGTGTTTTATCGAGAGAACAAAATAGCGTATCGGTTTCCAGCGATAAATTTATTTGCGGCTTTTTCGGATTTCTCTTTTGAGGAAGCAATTTTACTGCGGCCTTTGCTTTCTGACAGAATACAGCAAGCGGGAATGAATCGCGTATTCCTCCCTGCAACCGTTCAAGTTCCAGATTGCATTCCATGCTGGCTATCTGTGTCGTATCCTGAGGGTTTGTAGAGTGAATGGTTGCCGTAAAGTTTTCTACTTTGGAATTTATTTTTTCTGAGCGCAATGTCAATTGATTGATTTCCGCTTTCACACCCAGTACTTCGTCACCCATAAACGCCAAAGATGCATTGCTTTGTATTTCAAAATTGCGTATTGTATCTTTCAATGACATGTTCTTCATATCAAGTTTTCCGCCTAATTTGATGTGGCCGATATCC
>CASDXG010000108.1 GCA_949285025.1 uncultured Bacteroides sp.
GTTACCACCAAATGTTTTACAAAGTTTTTTCGGAAAATTGAAAATTCAATTCAAACATTATTGATTTACAACCATATATAAATCTTATTTTCCACTCCCACAATTAATGGACTTTCTAATATTACACCTTAATTATATATAGAACAATGATAAAATATCTGATACAAACTTTTCGTCTAAAACTTTCGCCTCTTTACTATATAGTCCGATCATAGAAAGACATTACATACAAATTAAAAAAATCACATCGTACTGTAACTATAAATTCCTATTTTTTTATTCCTGCAATATCATAATTCATTCGATTATTCTACCAATATTCTATATATTTGTCTCTGATTTTAACATAAAACATCCTCATATGCCACATATTTATTCCACATCACTTGAAATGATTTTACTTCTTTCCGAAGGAGGGCTTTTTTTAACGCAACTGTTTTTTCTTTTCTTTTTATACAATCGCCTGTTACACACAACCCCAAATGCCTGTACAGATTCTCGCGATAATATATATCCTCCGATATCCATTATCTTGGTAACAAAAGACTATGGAAAAATCTTAGAGAAAAATCTTACAACCATCTTAAAACAAGATTACCCTGCATTTGAAGTAATCGTTATCAACGATAAATCAGCCGGTGAAGATGAAAATATATTAAAACGACTGCATAATCAATATAATAACTTATATTACTCATTCATACCTGAAACGGCCCGATATATCAGCCGAAAAAAATTAGGTATCGCAATGGGCATTCGTGCCAGTCACAACGAATGGCTTATCATCACAGAGCCTAATTATGCCCCTACAAGCAACCAATGGCTAAAATGTATGGCAAAACATTTTACTCAAGACACCGATATAGTCTTAGGATACAGTAATTATCTTCCTACAAATCATTTATTTTCCAGATGGATAACAACAGATGCATTGTTTTATCACACAAGATTTCTTAGCATGGCCTTGGCCGGACACCCATACATGGGAATAGGAAAGAATCTGGCCTATCGGAAAAGCCTCTATGAAAAAAACAACGGATTCCACAATCATTTACAACTATTACTCGGTGAAGACGACTTATTCATCAATTCCGTATCCAACAAAAATAACACAAAAATAGCCATAGAATCGGATAGCATTGTATTATTGAACCGACAACCCCACACAGGTGGAAAGAAGAAAAAATCGGAAGGATGATAACCGGACAATATTATCAAGGAAAAGCCCGCATTGTAAACGCCATAGAAAGTTGGAGTTGTGCAATGTTCCACTTATCGGCTATCACATGCATCAGCATCGGAATATTACAGCACGAATGGATTATTGTCGGTACAGCCTTTCTTTTCGCACTCATCCGACTCATACTTATTATCAACATATTTAGAAAAATAGCACACAATTTCAAGCAGCGCAAAGGATTATCAATATTCTTCTTCGATCTCTTACGCCCGCTACAAAGCTTATGGCTACAGATATCTTTTGCATTATGCGATAAAAAAGAATATTACCGCAGATAATTATTGGTTAAACAACTCGAAAGTAAATTTACATCCAACCGTAGTAAACTTTCCTTTTTCATTTCCTACGAATATGCCAAAATCAAAAATATGCGTACCTATGCCATAACCCAGTTCGACATACGGATTCAAATGCGGCATAAAAAGCAAGCCTCCATATAAACGCTCCTTTTGGACAAAAGACATCAATCGGGAAACCGGATACAACAAGAGAAATGGAGTTTCAAAAGAAATGTTACCCCTAAAATAATGCCTGGAAGCATTATACCATCTGCTGTCCAATAGCTGAAAAGTACCGCCAATATCATCATTCCAACCTTGCGGCAAGTTCCGATTTGCGAAATCAACATAATCAACAAAAAAGAGGTCATCCTGATTGGTAAAGAATCCTCCTCCTACATGATAAGCCAACGTATGAATATCATGTAAACGAATTTTATGCTCCGCCGAGAACTCTATTCTTTCGTATTTCCCCGAGCTATCCAATATTTTTATTCCCCGCTCATAATCGACAACGAACGTAGGATATTTAGACCCTACATTTATCTTCCTGTTTCCATTCATATAATAATACATACCCGGAGTCCATTCCACCCGAACGCGAGGAGCAAAACTATTATAATGAGAGCGCACACGAGCATCCACTTCCGGAGTACTTTTCGTATAACGCCAATGCATCGAAAGTCCGGTCCAAAGATTCAGTCCGTTTACAATTTCTATATTATGAGCCAGATTCAAGTAAATGTCTTTAAAATAATCCAGTTCCAGATTATCAAAGTTCAGAACACTGTCGGGCATATTCTGCAACTGATCCAGCACAACACTGCTATAAATCCGATTACCGTTTCCGGCATTTACAACAATAGAGCCATGTTTTCGTGGATTATATATATACTCACAATCCGCACTGGCGTAAAGTTCTTTTCGCGTAAAATTATATCCTACCTGAGGAATTATACGCAACAGTCTCCCGTCATGGAACAGTTTATTATATTTAAATTCCTGCCGATAAGAGATTCCGTTCCGATGGCTATAACTTACCAACAGCGGATTCACCAAGGGAGAACAATTTATACTCCCAATTTTTGAAATATCTACCTTATAACTGCTTATCAAAGCATCTCCCAATTGGCCAAGATACACCAGATTTTTCTTGAACTTCGTTTGCTTTTCCGGAATCGTATCTTCCATCTTCTCCTTTTGTCTCTGATTAAATGCTCCATATAACGAATCTTCACGAAACGACAAAGGTATCGGACGCATGCCGGCAAATAACTTTCTGTCTTGAATCAAATGCGCAGTATCGCACGTAAGGATATACGACTTCGATATGTCATATTTATCTTTCCTCTGATACTTTTTCTCTGACTTATGCTTTTGTTGTCCCGCGAGGGTTATGTCATTATAATGAAACCACCCGGTATAATTCATCTCCAAATCGTTACGTAAAAAGTTAAATACGATGTCAAGATTCATCAGGACCGGCAGATACCGATCCTCCTCCGTATTCCCCATGTGCATACGAATATGAAATTTTATCTGATCGTACTTCCCTTTCAAATCAATATACCGAATCGTCCAGTCATCTGCCGAAAGCCAAAATCTCCCACTCAACAGCTGAGTACTCCTGAAACGAGGCGTTACTTTAATCTCATAAAACTTGCCCTGCCGGTAACTTACCGAATCAAGTTCATAATAATAAAAATCCCTTGAACGCGCATTTAACGGAGATAATATCCGGTTCTCCATAACAGATGAAGAATATAAATTAAACCTCAGATAATTAAATATATCGAAAAACTGGCTGTATCCGCCCGAAAATGTTGTAGAAACCGCCCGCAATTTACGCTCATATAGCTGCGGAGCTGTATAATGAATCTCGCTAATAGACTCATACAAATAGTCATTTACTCCTTTTTCAAAGTGAAACATTGAGGGAATAAAACGAATAAGACGATTCTGTCTGTGAATACGGAAATGTCCCTTCAAATACAAATCTGCCCAGTAATCAGTTACAATATTCTCATATATGGATGAAAATTGAAACATTCTATTCAATACAGAATCGGGAACATGCCGATGAGCAGGGGCAACCGAGTAAGCGCTTCTGACTGTTCCTCTCATAAACGGGCAGCATATGGCAGATGCAATAAACCAAATACTTCCGATAATCCACCATGTTTTTCGTAATATCATAACTTATGACAAATATAATAACAAAAAATTTTACCTCACACTAATTTTCAACTTTAAACATTTTAATTCATTTTTTCTTATTAACTTTGGGCAGACAACAGGACTGATAATATATCTTATGGTAAAAAAAGATTTGACGGAAGCAGAAATCACCGATTGCATTCCCGATTTATGGCAACCGCTAACAGCAGAACAACAAGAGGTTTTGGCAAAAAATTTTACAATCCAAAACTACAAACGAAATGAAATCATCTATTGCGAAGGAGAAATTCCGACATATTTCATGTGTCTGCTAAACGGGAAAGTCAAAATATACAAAGACGGTATCGGAGGAAGAAGCCAAATAATCAGAATCATTCAAAAAAAAGAATTCTTCGCATATCGTGCTTATTTTGCAGAAGAGCCATACGTAACGACTGCAGCTGCCTGCGAACCATGTACTGTCTGTCTGATACCAATGCCCACTATCACCCAACTGATTAAAGAAAACTGCCAGTTGGCCATGTTCTTCATCCGGCAATTGTCTAAAGATTTGGGCATTTCAGATAAAAGGACTGTTAATCTGACACAAAAACATGTACGCGGCCGTCTGGCCGAATCTCTTTTATTTCTAAAAGAAAGATACGGATTAGAAGAGGATCAAGCTACATTAAGCATTTATCTCTCACGGGAAGACCTTGCAAGCCTATCGAATATGACATCGTCAAACGTCATCCGGACCTTATCGAATTTCGCCGCCGAAAAATTAATTGCCATCGACGGACGAAAAATAAAACTTATAGAAGAAGATAAATTGAAGAAAATAAGCAAAATCGGATAACGGCAAAAATGCAACAAAAGAATTCGACGTTTCCTCAAAAACGTCCGTCTGTTTTCCCTCTGCCGTCACGGTCTTTTTTATTCGAAACGGAGAGAAACCGCCGGATATATGCGACTGATTAAATAAGAAGGGCCTATGAGCATCGTCATGGAAACGAGAAAAGTACAAACATTCAACACCCCCCACAACAACCAATTAAACTCTATAGGTACCTTATCAACATAATAACTTTCCGGATTCAACTCGATGATTCCGAAAAAATATTGCAGCGCACAAAAGGTCAGCCCGATAACATTCCCCCATAACATACCTTTTCCTATCAGAAAAACAGAAAATGAAAGAAATATTTCCCGTATTTCCGTATTGTTCGCTCCCAATACTTTCAATGTCCCGATCATATTGATACGCTCAAGAATAATAATAAGAAGTCCGGAAATCATGGTAAATCCTGCCACACCGGTCATCAGGCATAGAATAACCCACACATTCATATCCAACAGACTGAGCCAATCAAATATTTGAGGATACACCTCTTCTATCGAACGAACATAGTAACTTTGCCCGTTACGATCGGTTACTTTATCCATATCCATGCGAATCACATCTGTCACTTTGTCCAGCGTGCCATAATCGGAAAGCCAAAGTTCCACACCATCGGCCATGTCTTTGCCCCAATTATTCAAACGGTTTACCGTATAAATATCAGTAATAAAAAATAAATTATCATAGGCAGTCATATTGGTCTGATAGATTCCTGCAATAGTAAACCGCCGTGCCCGGACATGATCTTCCAGAAAATATGTATCAACCTTATCCCCGACGTTCAGCAAAAGCTTATCGGCAATCGTACGGGAGACAAGCACTTTATTCGAAGAAACAGAGTCGGAAAAATACGGAATCTCCCCTTCTGTAAGATGCTGCTTCAGGAAATCCAGATTATACTCCTGCGCAATGCCCTTCAATACAATCCCCTGAAAATTATCAGAAGCGGAAACCATTCCCGGCTTTGTTGAATAACGCTGTATATGATTTACATCGGGATATGCATACAAAGCATTCGTTATACTATCTCCCACAACAACAGGTTCAGAAGGATAGGACTGCGTATTTTTCAGATTAGTAATAAGAATGTCTGCGCCAAGCCCCACAACTTTATCACGCACCTGATGCTTAAAACCGATTACCACCGCAATTGATACAATCATAACAGCCAGGCCTATGGCTATACCCGCCATCGCAATTCTTACGGCCGGCTTTGACACACTCTTCCCTTTCTCCTTATCCGTATAAATCCGACGAGCAAAAAACAGTTTCCAATTCATAAGGCCTTACTCACCATTCATTATCCTTCCCGGATATGCTTCAAGAGCTTTCCGTAAAATAAACAGCGCACGGGAAAGATCTTCTTTCTTTAAGACATAAGCCACACGCACCTCATTTATCCCTTTTCCCGGTGTGGTGTAAAAACCATTTGCCGGTGCCATCATCACAGTTTCTCCTTCATAGTTAAAATCTGTAAGACACCATGCACAGAACTTTTCGCTGTCATCCACCGGCAGCTTGGCTACTGTATAAAAAGCTCCCATCGGTATAGGTGAATAGACGCCCGGAATACGGTTTAAACCATCAATTAAACATTTACGACGTTCTACATATTCATCGTATGTCTCGCGCCCATATTCCTCAGGCTCGTCCAACGAAGCTTCCGCCGCAATTTGTCCGATCAGCGGAGGACTAAGCCGTGCCTGACAAAACTTCATAACAGCCCTACGCACTTCCTTATTCTTGGTAATCAAAGCTCCGATACGAATGCCGCACTCTGAATAACGTTTTGAAACAGAATCTATCAATACTACATTCTGTTCAATACCTTCCAAATGGCAGGCTGATATATAAGGTGAACCCGTATATATAAATTCTCTATACACTTCATCGGAGAATAAAAACAAATCATACTTCTTAACCAAATCGCGTATCTGGTTCATCTCACGACGGGTATAAAGATATCCCGTAGGATTATTCGGATTGCATATTAAGATACCCCGCGTACGCTCATTGATAAGCTCTTCAAATTTTTCCACTTTTGGCAATGAGAATCCCTCTTCAATTGTCGTTGTAACGGTACGGATAACCGCACCTGCAGATATGGCGAACGCCATATAATTGGCATAAGCCGGTTCGGGGACAATTATTTCATCACCGGGATTCAAACAACTCATAAAAGCAAATAAAACAGCCTCCGAGCCTCCGGTCGTGATAATAATGTCATCGGCAGTCAAATGTATATCATATTTATTGTAATAACCGACTAACTTTTCACGATAGCTCCGATAGCCTTGACTCGGACTATACTCAAGAACCGTACGGTCAATGTTACGAATGGCGTCAAGGGCTGCACGCGGTGTAGGCAAATCTGGTTGGCCTATATTTAAATGATAGACACGAATGCCTCTCGCCTTCGCAGCTTCTGCCAAAGGAGCAAGCTTTCTTATCGGTGATTCCGGCATTTCGTTTCCTCTAACGGATATATTCGGCATAATAAATAATTTAATGTGTTTGCAAAGATAATCTGAAAGGAGAATATTACCAACTTTTACATTATATAATAAATTCGAAATCTTTTCTTGCAAAAAACAGATGCAATCTTATCGGATGTCAACATTTGTTATGAATAATCATTTTTTCAACCTATGCAAAAATAATGATATATATTTGTTCACACAATATTGTATTTATCGCTTCAACATATGAATCTATATTTAATTGTATTTACTTCTGAAGCATACAAGGAAGAAAAAATGTATGAATGTCATAAAGATTTATTCTTGGAACTGGAAAAATCTTTCACATTACACCTCATTTACTTCAAGGATGCTTCCAAAATACCGGGGAATGCCTACAAAATAGCATTCATCGCAAACGGAGATGTAGAAAACATCGTCATCCAAAATTTCAGCATTCTCCCTTATCCCATCACTCTTCTTACCGACGGATTATACAATTCACTTCCTTCCGCATTAGAAATTGCCGCATGGATCCGTGCCAAAAACCTGCAAGTAAACATTATTCACGGCGCAGTTACCGATATGGCAGAACAGGTGCTTTGCCATCATAGGGCCTTTGCGACAAAACGAGCCTTGAAGGGAAAAAGGATAGGCGTCATTGGCATTCCTTCACCTTATCTCATTGCCAGTCATGTAGACTACTTATTGGCCGGTCAGAGATGGGGCATCAACTATATAGATATTCCAATTGAAGAAGTTTATAAACGCTTTTATCAAATAACAAACGATGAGATCGGTGTAGAAGCATCCCTTTTTGCAACCAACGCAAAAGCATGTCAAGAAGCCTCCCCCGACGACTTATTAAAGGCCATGCGTCTACATAAAGCAGTAAAATCATTGTGTGAACAAGAACATCTGGACGCCATAACCTTATCAGACTCTTCGTTTATCAGACAACTGAAAGTCAGCGGATGCGTTACTGCATCATTATTAAACAATGAGGGCATCCCGACAAGTTCAGAAGGCGACTTGCAAGCTATCATTACATCATTGATGGCTTACACATTAACCGGACAACCGTCTTTTATGGGGAATCCGTCCTTCATTGACAAGAACCAAAATGAAATTATTCTGACCCACTGTTCCATTCCCACAAAAATGACTGAAGACTATATCATCCGCAGTCACTTTGAAACAAAAATCGGCATAGGCATTCAAGGACTGATGCATGAAGGTGAGGTTACGCTCTTCAAATGTGGAGGTGAATGCCTTGACGAATATTATGTAACAGAGGGATATTTAACAGAAAACACTAATTATCTTACGTATTGCCGCACACAAGTTAAAATAAAATTAAACAAGCCTGTAAGCTATTTCTTTCATAATCCGTTAGGACATCACCACATATTACTACAAGGGAAACATGAAAAAACGATTAAAGAGTTCATGCAACAAAACCGCTGCAAACTGATTGAATAGACAAAAGAAATCGGTTTCCTCACATATATAATCCGTTTTTTCGCGTATCTTTGCACTGTTAAGCACTAATTATAAAACGACTTTACGACTATGATGCATAATTGGTTTGAATGCAAAATCCGCTACGAAAAAGTAGCCGAAAACGGAATGACTAAAAAAGTTACAGAACCTTATCTTGTCGATGCGCTAAGTTTTACAGAAGCCGAATCGCGTATCATCGAAGAAATAACACCGTTTATCAGCGGAGAGTTTACTGTATCCGACATTAAACGTGCTACTTACAGTGAACTTTTCCCTTGTCAGGAAGAGGCTGCAGACCGTTGGTTTAAATGTAAACTTTACTTTATTACACTTGATGAAAAAAGCGGGGCCGAGAAAAAGACAGCAACAACAGTTCTGGTACAAGCTGCCGATCTGAGAGATGCCGTAAAAAAACTGGATGAAGGAATGAAAGGCACAATGGCCGATTACAGCATCGCGTCCGTTTCAGAAACCGCCATTATGGATGTATACCCTTATTCTGCAGAAGAAAATATCAGACCTGAATTTGCAGAAGCAGCAAAACAATAACTCATGACTATCCAAGAAAATATACGAAATATCATCGCAGAGCTTCCACCACACGTACGTCTGGTTGCTGTTTCCAAGTTTCATGCCAACGAAGCAATCGAAGCCGCCTATAAAGAAGGGCAACGCATTTTCGGTGAAAGCAAAGTACAGGAACTGAATGCAAAATATACAGTTTTGCCAAAAGATATCGAATGGCATTTTATCGGACACCTACAAACGAATAAAGTCAAATACATCGTTCCATTTATTGCCATGATTCATGCGGTCGACTCGTTCAAGCTTTTAAAAGAAATAAACCGTCATGCTGCAAAAATAAACCGGGTCATACCCTGTCTTTTGGAAATACATATAGCAAAAGAAGAAAGCAAATTCGGCTTCACGTTCGAATCATGCAGAGAAATGCTTCGGCAAGGCGAATGGAAAGAGCTTAACAACATTTGTATTTCCGGCATCATGGGGATGGCAACAAACACAGATGATGAAACAGAAATAAAGACAGAATTCAGACATCTGAAACTCTTTTTCGATGAGCTAAAAAACAATTATTTCCCACAAACAGAAAGTTTCCGGGAGATTTCCATGGGCATGTCACACGATTACCGGCTGGCAATCGAAGAAGGAAGTACACTTATACGCGTAGGCAGTAAAATATTCGGAGAAAGAACCTATTAAATTTCAATAACATGGCACAGCTTAAAACCACATTTGCAGGCTTATCCCTACAAAATCCTATCATTATCAGCAGTTCCGGGCTGACAAACAACATTGACAACATCAAAAGCCTGGAAGAAGCCGGTGCAGGAGCCATCGTATTAAAATCGGTATTCGAAGAACAAATTTCCATGCAAGTCAAGGCAGCACACAGTCATGGATCTTCCGAAGCCGACCATTACCTGCAGACTTACATCCGTTCGCATACATTAAACAAACACATAGATCTGATAAAAAGAGCAAAAGATTCCTGCTCAATACCCGTTATTGCCAGCATAAACTGCTACAACGACAATGAATGGATTGACTTTGCATCCGTCATGGAACAAGCCGGAGCCGATGCATTGGAGGTAAACATTCTCTCATTGCAAACCGAAAAAGATTATACTTACGGGAGTTTTGAGCAACGCCACATCGATATTCTCCGGCACATAAAAGCCGCAATTCAAATTCCCATAATCATAAAATTGGGCAGCAACCTTACCAACCCCATTGCACTTATCAACCAACTTCAGGCAAACAAGGCTGCCGGTGTTGTTTTATTCAACCGATTTTACCAACCGGATTTCGATATCGATAAGTTAACTATCACCAATGCAAATGTAATGAGTACGCCATCGGAACTGGCAGAACGTCTCCGATGGACAGCCATAGCATCATCACAAATACCGGCAATCGACTATGCCATTTCCGGAGGAATTCACAGCGGACAGGCACTGATAAAAGCTATTCTTGCCGGAGCATCCGCAGCCGAGATATGTAGCGTAATCTATCAAAAAGGAATAAAAGAAGTAACGAAAATAAAAGACGCTTTCATCCAATGGATGGAAACAAACCATTACGAGAGCATATCACAATTCAAAGGAAGACTGAATGCCGCAAGCATAGGCGACATCACTCCTTTTGAACGGACCCAATTCATAAAATACTTCAGTAACTACGAGGAATAATTTTATACCATTCACATCATTCTTTGTGGCAAAACATCAAAATGTTTTGCCACAAAGGTCTCGGTCTTTCCCTCCTTTTGCCACGATCTTTTCGCTGAAATAATCCTATCTTTTCATTGAAAACTGCAATCATTCCATTATATTTGCACAATATCTATTATCTTTTGCGCAAATAAGAATCATCTGTCATGAATAAAAGTTTTATCGCTTTTATAGAAGAAAGCATCAAAAAGAACTGGGATCTTGATGCCCTTACCGACTATAAAGGCGCAACCTTACAATATAAAGATGTAGCACGCAAGATAGAAAAAATACATATCTTGCTGGAAAACAGTGGAATAAAACGAGGAGACAAAGTTGCCGTATGCGGACGAAACAGTTCGCATTGGGGGGTCGCTTTCCTTTCTATCTTAACTTATGGAGCAGTTGCTGTGCCAATTCTGCACGAATTCAAGCCAGACAACATACACAACATCGTAAACCATTCGGACGCACGCCTGCTTTTTGTAGGAGACATGATATGGGAATCCCTGAATGAAGCCGAAATGCCTAATATCGAAGGCATCATTCTCATGACAGACTTTACACTTTTAGTTTGCCGAAGCAAACAATTGGAATATGCCAGAGAGCACCTGAACGAACTGTTCGGCAAGAAATATCCCAAGAATTTCCGCCGCGAACACGTCGAATACAGACGGGACGACCCGGAAGAACTGGCAATTATAAATTACACATCGGGCACAACAAGTTTCTCAAAAGGAGTCATGATTCCTTACCGCTCTTTGTGGTCGAACACACAATTTGCATTCGAAGTCTTACCCCTACACGCCGGAGACCGCGTTGTATCAATGCTCCCTATGGCACATATGTACGGCCTGTCATTCGAATTCATCTATGAATTCGCGTGCGGATGTCACATCTACTTCCTCACACGAATGCCAAGTCCCAAAATCATATTCCAAGCATTCGCTGATGTAAAACCACATATTATAATTGCCGTACCGCTTATCATCGAAAAAATAATCAAAAAAAATGTCTTGCCCAAGCTGGAAAGTTTGCCCATCAAACTCCTTCTCAAACTACCTGTTATCAATGAAAAAATCAAAAATACAGTACGAGAAGGAATGATTCAGGGATTCGGAGGCAACTTTTATGAAATCATCATAGGAGGAGCAGCTTTTAATTCCGAAGTGGAAAACCTTTTAAAGTCGATAAACTTTCCTTACACAGTAGGATACGGAATGACCGAATGCGGCCCGATTATCGCATATGAAGACTGGCACAAATTCAAGCCCGGCTCCTGCGGAAAAGCAGCTCCGCGCATGGAGGTGCGAATTAACAGTTCAGACCCTCAGCATATCGCAGGAGAAATACTGACACGAGGCGACAATGTCATGCTGGGATATTATAAAAATCCGGAATCAACCCGACAAGCTATTGACGAGGAAGGATGGCTGCATACGGGCGACTTAGGATTAATGGACGCAGACGGAAATATAACAATTAAAGGAAGGAGCAAAAACATGCTGTTAGGTCCTTCCGGACAAAACATCTACCCGGAAGAAATTGAAGAAAAAATAAATAATCTTCCCCTCGTATCGGAAAGCATTGTCGTCCAACTAAAAGACAACAAATTGGCAGCTCTCATTTATCCCGACTTCGAGGAAGCATATAAACAACAGCTGACAAACAAAGACATCGAGAAATTCATGGAAGAAAACAGGCAGACTCTCAATGAAAGTCTTCCTGCCTATTCTCAAATAACATACATAAAAATCTTTCCGGAGGAGTTTGAAAAAACCCCGAAAAAAAGCATCAAACGTTTCCTTTATCAAGACATACAATAACCGACATGAACCGTCTTTCAAAATACATAACCATCGCTTTTACAAGTTGTGTTTTCATCTGCGCCCAAATATCGGCGGAGGAACGTCCTCAAAAACTTAAAAAAACGCCGAATATCGCCATAAATATATCCAGACACAAGAAAATTCCACACAGAACATACCTGAATTTGGGACTTCTCAGCAATTTTAATTATCTGAACGGACTGGGAGTCAACGTCATTTCAAGCATTACACTTTGGAATACAACAGGCCTTCAATTTGCCGGATTCGCAAATGTAACAGGAATGAACGTTAAGGGTTTACAATTCTCCGGCATTGCAAACGTAACAGGGAAAAATACATATGGAATAAACACTTCCGGGTTAATGAACATTAATGGCAAAAATTCCTATGGGATATTAGTATCCGGTTTGGGGAATATAAGCGGAGAATCAAACTATGGTCTCATGGTAAGCGGACTTATAAACATGACCGGAGAGAAGTCTAATGGAATAATGCTGTCCGGATTGGCTAATATCAGTGGAAATGAACAACGGGGATTCATTATAAGCGGACTGGCAAATGTATCGGCCACCTCGCTAAAAGGCTTGCAAATGTCCGCACTACTTAATACGGCAGGGGAAAGCAACTGTGGATTACAACTGGCAGCTTTGGGGAACGTTTCTGTAAAAAACAAGGGAATGCAAACAGCTCTTTTCAACTATGCTGCCCAAAATAACGGCATACAAATAGGTATGGTCAATGTAAACAAAGAAGAATGTCGAGGCGTACAACTGGGTATTGTAAATATAAGCAAGAATGAAAAAGCACGGCAAATAGGCTTCTTTAACATCAAACCTTATACACGACCGCAACTTATTTTATCGGGAGGAAATACAAGCAAACTGAATGTTCTCGTACAACTAAAGAACAAATATACCTATACTCAAGTAGGTCTTGGTACATATTATCTCGGATTCGACAAAAAATTCTCAGCAACGGGAATTTATCGCATAGGCGTTTACCATACCTTACTGCCAAAATTAGAAATCAGCGCAGACATGGGATATTATCATATAGAGACCTTTAAAAACAAAGACAATGGTTATGCAGCAAGGATGTATGCCTTACAGCCAAGAATTAATCTGGAATATCGCATCATGAAAAAGCTTGGCATATTTGTTTCAGGAGGATACAACTGGACACGCAATTACAGCCATAGCGGAAATTTCGACAAAAAAGTATGTTTTGAAACGGGTATCGTTTTATTTTAAACGCATTCCCTTTATGAATGTATGCTGCTAGCCCTAACCCTGCTAAGGGTTTCCGGAGTCATTTGAAGCAAAGAGGCAACATAAACCAAAGGCGCACGTTTTAAGATTTCCGGATGTAAATGAAGCAATTTATTATAACGCTCATGAGCAGATTCAAAGCGTAATGTATCTGCTTTTATTTGCGAATCGATCAAAGACCATTCAAAAAATCTCCGATATAATACACCGACATCAGAACGCTCCAAAGAAAGTCTCTCTATCTTCTCCTTTTCAAACTCCCAAACAATAACCGGCTCTAATGCCTCAATCATCAATCTTGTCGGTTCTTGTTTAAAATAACTTTCCAGACACACCACAACGCCTTCTTCATAACCCAAATGCTCAGTCAAATCTTTCCCGTGTTTAAAATAGAACTGTCTCAGCATTCCTTTCTCTATATAAAGAAGACATTTACAGACCTCACCTTCATCCAAGATGCGCTCTCCTTTCTTATATTTCCTACATACAATAACATCGGCTAAAGCATGCAGGCTTTCTTTAGTAAGCGGACTGTGAAAACGAGTCACCATCTGCCTTATGATATCTATATTTGTTGTCATCACCGGTCTGAAAAATAAAAAAGACTAAACGAATCTGTCACTTCACCTTAATACGGTCGAAACCTTCTCCAAACACACCAATTACAGCACTTTGGGAAACGAATGCTTTGGGATCAATATCTTTTATCAGACGAAATATTGTATTCGATTCACGCTTTTTTGCAAGAACAAACATCATCTTCACACTATTATTTGTATAACAGCCTACTCCGTCAATAAAAGTTACGCCACGATGCAAATCCTTGTTTATCCGTTTCCCGATTTCTTCATACTTCGATGAGATAATAAAGAATTGAACCGACTGACGTGCATTGTTAACGACCTGGTCCAATACAAAACTTGAAATGAATAAAACGACATAACCATATACGACTTTCTCCCAACTATGCAGAACAAGATAACTGGATGATATAATAATCACATCACAAATCAATATTACCCGACCTAATGTTATGTCACGATATTTATTGACTATCGCTGCTATAATGTCGGTACCCCCTGTACTTCCATTGGCAGAAAAAGCAATTCCAATTCCGGCACCGCAAAAAGAAGCGCCCAAAACACACGACATAAATGGCTGGTCATGAATAAGTTCTTCCGTCACCAATCCTTGAATTACTGCCAAAATTCCCGTTAATATACATACTGCAAAGATTGTTTTCAGACAAAACTTCAAGCCAAGTATCTTCAATGCGACCAGCAAAAGCACAAAATTAATAAGAAGATAAGTATACTGAACCGGTATACCTGTACCCCAATAAACCACAGATGCGATTCCCGGAACCGCCCCCGAAGGAATGTCACTCGGCAACAAAAATACAGTCCACCCTATACCATACATAATCATGCCTAAAGCGATCATTAAATAATCCCCCGCCTCTCTTAAAATTTTCTGGCGAGGCGTAACAGACATACCCTGTATCATATCCATTTTCGATTAATAAATTCAACGCACAAAAGTATGAAAAAATTTATATGAACGAATTATGAGGCCACGATATTTGTTTTGCAACTGACAAAAATTCGCTATTTTTGCAAAAAATATAAGTAACTCCGCCATACATAACGGAATAATGTAATATCGCCTAAACAAATCTGCTTAGGATAACGCACGATTAATTGATAAAGAACTACAAGAAACAACATTAATATTATGTCAAAATTAAGATTCAGGGTTGTAGAACAAGCCTTCCATAAAAAACCAGTTAATATCCCGGCACCTGCAGAACGTCCTACGGAATACTTTGCAAAATATGTATTCAATCGCGAAAAAATGTTCAAGTACCTACCGGGAAAAGTTTACACGAAACTAATAGATGTAATAGACAATGGAGCGATTCTAGACAGAAGTATTGCCGATGAAGTGGCAAACGGCATGAGACGCTGGGCCATGGAACTGGGAGCTACCCACTATACACACTGGTTCCAACCGTTGACTGAAGGCACGGCTGAGAAACATGATGCCTTCGTAGAACATGACGGAAAAGGAGGAATGTTGGAAGAGTTCTCAGGAAAATTACTTGTTCAACAAGAAGCCGATGGTTCTTCTTTCCCTAACGGAGGAGTACGCAACACGTTCGAAGCGCGAGGCTATTCGGCGTGGGATCCGTCGTCTCCTGTTTTTGTCGTAGACGATACCTTGTGTATCCCGACTGTCTTTATCGCCTATACCGGAGAATCACTCGATTATAAGGCTCCTTTATTGAAATCAATCCGTGCCGTGACGAAAGCCGCACTCGATGTCATACATTACTTCGATCCGACCGTAAAGAAAGTTATTTCTTATCTGGGCTGGGAACAGGAATACTTTCTCGTAGACGAAGGACTGTATGCCGCCCGTCCCGACCTTCTCCTCACGGGACGTACCCTGATGGGACACGAGGCATCTAAAAACCAACAACTGGAAGACCACTACTTCGGAGCGATTCCAAGTCGTGTGGCAGCCTTCATGAAAGACCTGGAAATTCAGGCACTTGAACTGGGAATTCCCGTAAAAACAAGACATAACGAGGTGGCGCCTAACCAATTCGAACTGGCACCCATCTACGAAGAATGCAATCTTGCCGTCGACCATAACATGCTCATCATGTCGCTCATGAGGAAGATTGCACGGAATCACGGCTTCCGTGTGCTTCTGCACGAGAAACCTTTCAAAGGGGTAAACGGATCAGGGAAACACAACAACTGGTCGCTCGGCACCGACAATGGCGTGCTGCTGATGGCTCCCGGAAAGACAACTGAAGAGAACCTGCGGTTTATCACGTTTGTTGTCAATACGCTTATGGCGGTTTACCGGCATAACGGACTGCTGAAAGCCTCAATCATGAGCGCAACGAACGCACATCGTCTGGGTGCGAACGAAGCACCTCCTGCCATCATCTCCTCATTTCTCGGAACACAGCTGAGCAAGGTTCTTGACCATATTGAGGAAAGCTCGACTGACGAACTGATTTCTTTAGGCGGAAAGCACGGCATGAAACTGGATATCCCGCAGATTCCCGAACTGCTTATCGACAATACCGACCGGAACAGAACTTCGCCTTTCGCCTTTACGGGGAACCGTTTCGAATTCCGAGCGCCCGGCTCTGAAGCAAACTGCGCCAGCGCAATGATTGCCTTAAACACAGCTGTGGCGGAACAACTTGCCATATTCAAACAGAAAGTCGATACGCTAATAGAACAGGGAGAACCGAAAATCTCGGCAATCATACAGGTTGTCCGCCATTTTATCAAGGAATGCAAACCCATAAGATTTGACGGAAACGGCTACAGCGAGGAATGGAAAGAGGAAGCCGCACGGCGGGGACTGGACTGTGAAACGAGCTGCCCGCTGATATTCGACCGCTACCTTGCTCCGGAAAGCATCCGCATGTTTGAGACAACCGGAGTAATGACCCAAAAAGAGTTAGAAGCGCGCAACGAAGTGAAATGGGAAATGTACACAAAGAAAATACAGATTGAAGCCAGAGTACTGGGCGACTTGGTCATGAATCACATCGTTCCGGTCGCAATCGAATACCAGACAAAACTGATAGACAACGTGTACAAGACCAAACTGATTTTCCCGGCAGATGAAGCAGCAGCCTTATCAACGGAGAATGTTGCTATCATAAAAGAAATAGCCGAACACACTTCTTACATTAAAGAGCACGTAGATGCGATGGTGGAAGCCCGTAAAGTTGCCAACAGAATCACTAACGAACGTGAAAAAGCCATCGCATATCATGACAATATCGCTCCTATGTTGGAGATGATCCGCAAGCATATCGATAAATTAGAATTAATCGTAGACGACCAGATGTGGACACTGCCGAAATATAGAGAGCTGTTATTCGTCAGATAAGACCGTACTAAATACTTTCAGAATATATTCGGAAGATATACGAAGGAGGAAGACTTGCCGCGTATATCTTCCGTTTTTTTATTTCCATACAACATCGTCCCAAGAAAAAAGAAGAGACAAAAATCACACAATCCGCAAAAGTCCGTATCTTTGCAACATGGAATGGTTATATGAAACATTATTTGAACATACCGCCTTACAAGCTGTAATTATATTATCTCTCATCACAGCTATCGGAATCACTCTTGGGAAATTACATATAGGCGGAGTATCTTTAGGAGTCACATTCGTTTTCTTTACTGGAATTCTGGCCGGACATATCGGACTATCAATCGACTCGCAAATGTTATCGTATGCGGAAAGCTTCGGACTTGTCCTTTTCGTATACTCACTTGGACTGCAAGTGGGTCCCGGATTTTTCAGTTCTTTCCGTAAAGAAGGATATGTACTCAATTTATTAGGACTGGGTGTAATTATAATAGGAACAGTAATGGCAATCGGACTATCTTACATCACTCCGATTTCCCTTCCCGATATGACCGGTATCCTATGCGGAGCCACAACAAACACGCCCGCGCTTGGAGCAGCACAACAAACCCTGAAACAATTGGGAGAACCGACAAGCGGAGCTACATTAAGCTGCGCCGTTACATATCCGTTAGGCGTTGTAGGAGTCATTCTTGCCATTATCCTCCTCAGAAAATTCTTTATACACGCACATGATGTCACCAAAAACGATCATGACGATCCCAATCATACATACATTGCAACGTTTCAAATACGCAATCCGGCGATATTCAACAAAAGCATTCAAGACATTGCAAAGATGAGTTATCCCAAATTCGTAATATCACGCATGTGGAGAAACGGAGCAGTAAGTATTCCCACTTATGACAAACTGTTGCAAGAAAACGACCGCATACTGGTCATAACCACAGAAAAAGATGTCCTTGCACTGACCGTCCTTTTCGGAGAACAAGAACAAAGAGACTGGAACAATGAAGACATCGACTGGAATGCGATTGACAGTCAACTCATTTCAAAACATATTGTCATTACACGTCCCGAAATAAACGGGAAAAAACTTGGCTCACTTCGCCTGCGCAATATGTACGGAATAAATATAAGCCGTGTACTACGAAGCGGTGTCCAACTGTTAGCGACTCCCGGTCTTGTCCTCCAATTCGGAGACCGTTTAACCGTTGTAGGGGAAGCAGCCGCCATACATAATGTGGAAAAAGTTTTAGGGAATACGATAAAAACCCTGAAAGACCCCAATCTGGCTTCCATTTTCATCGGCATTGTCTTAGGTCTGATTATCGGTTCCATACCTATCGCAATTCCCGGAATCAGCTCTCCCGTCAAGTTAGGTTTAGCGGGAGGCCCTATCATCATAGGTATTTTAATTGGAGCATACGGGCCACGTTTCCACATGCTTACATACACAACACGCAGTGCAAACCTCATGCTACGAGGTATCGGTCTCTCTCTCTACCTCGCCTGCTTGGGATTGGATGCCGGCGCTCACTTCTTCGAAACAGTAATGCGTCCCGAAGGAGCCCTTTGGATCGGTATTGGATTCCTCATTACATTCATTCCGGTACTTATAATGGCATTCGTATCAATGCGCCTATGCCGGATGGATTTCGGAAGCACATGCGGCATGTTATGCGGAAGTATGGCCAATCCGATGGCACTCAACTATGCCAACGATATTATTCCAAACGATAATCCTTCGGTAAGTTATGCTACGGTTTACCCGTTGGGCATGTTTATGCGTGTAATCATAGCACAACTGATAATCGTATTATTTTTATAAAAGAATTCAAGGTTTTTATGGAAGGAACGGTATGTTTCCATAAAAACCTTGAATTCTTTTATAATCCGACGGGGAAAAATTATCAGACCAAACGATTCGTTTGTTTATCCGGGAATATAACTGTGGGCTTAAACGACTTAGCTTCCTCAAAATCCATATGCGCATACGACATGATAATAACCACATCCCCTACCTGAACTTTTCTGGCCGCTGCCCCATTTAAGCAAATACATCCACTTCCTCTCGCTCCTTTTATAATATAAGTTTCAAAGCGTTCTCCGTTGTTATTGTCCACAATCTGAACCTTTTCCCCTGCAATCATATTTGCTGCATCAATTAAATCGGCGTCAATTGTGATACTGCCCATATAATTTAAATTCGCTTCTGTCACAGTAACACAATGAATTTTAGACTTTAAAACCTCAATCATCATCTCTCGTTAACCTTTATATTTTATATTATCTATCAAACGTACATCTCCGCAGAACACCGTGATACAACCCACGACATAGCTACTCTCACTCCAATCGGTTAACGACTGTAACGAATTTCCATCTACAATTTCAAAATATTCCAGCCGCAAACCTTCTGACCGTGCTATTGTCTGTTCAACGAAACGTTTTGTTTCGGATAAAGAATGTTCCTTTGCATAGTCAAGACTGGCAAACAAAGTTGCTGAAATCTGCAGCGCATGTGCCCGCTCCTCCGCAGAAAGCCGCGCATTACGACTGCTCAAAGCCAAACCGTCTTCCTCACGCACAATAGGACAACCCACTATCTCTATATCAAAAGGATATTTTCTGACCATCTCACGAATGATTGCCAGTTGCTGAAAGTCTTTCTCTCCGAAATAAGCACGCGTCGGATTTACGATTAAAAACAATTTACTAACGACCTGACACACGCCGTTAAAATGTCCGGGGCGATATTTCCCTTCCATAACTGTATCGAGCGGAGGATAACTGAACGTACGTGTATCCGGCTCCGGATACATTTCTTCTACCGAAGGTGCAAACACAAATGTCACACCGCATTTGTCCAATAAATCACAATCAGCTTCCAACGTTCTAGGGTATTTAGCCAAATCGTTCTTATCGTTAAACTGCGTAGGATTCACAAAATCACTCACTACCACCACATCATTTTCCCCAACGGCACGTCTTACCAACGAAGCATGACCGGCATGCAAAGCACCCATTGTAGGTACCAAACCGATAGTTTTTCCTTCAGAACGCAGCTTGTCTAACTCCGCACGAAGGCTACTAATAGTCTGAATTAACTTCATCTTATCATAGATTTAAAATAGTTCTACTTCAAAATCCTGCGCAAAGTAACTACTTATTCGGGAGATAAAGAAAAAAGAAGGCCAAAAAGCCATTATTTTCTCGCAAAAAAATATCCAAAAGAACACCGTCCTTTCCAAAAACAGCATATAAAAACGGTCATACAACGCCTTTAATTAACATACTATAAGGAATAAAAGGATTCAAGGAAATATTCTTTCCCCGATTTTTATTACCTTTGCACAACTTTATGAGCAATTACTAATAACATGAGCGCAAAGAAAGTCTTATTCATTACACAAGAAATTACTCCTTATGTACCCGAAAGCGAATTATCTTTAATCGGGCAAAACTTACCTCAGGCAATTCAAGATAAAGGACGAGAAATCCGTACATTTATGCCTAAATGGGGAATCATAAATGAACGTAGAAACCAGCTTCATGAGGTAATCCGCTTATCAGGCATGAACTTAATCATTGACGACACAGATCATCCTTTAATCATAAAGGTTGCTTCTATCCAATCTGCCCGTCGACAAGTCTACTTTATTGACAATGATGATTATTTTCAACATCGGCAAATGACTACAGATGCTGACGGAAATGAATATGAAGATAACGGCGAACGTGCTATTTTTTACGCAAGAGGTGTACTGGAAACAGTAAAGAAACTTCGTTGGTGTCCCGACATAATCCATTGTCACGGATGGATGAGTGCCATGGTTCCTCTGTATCTTAAAAAGATTTATAACGATGAACCCTCTTTCAAAGACTCAAAAGTAATCTATTCCATCTATAAAGACGGCTTTAACTCTAACCTATCGCCCGATTTCAAGAAACAACTTCTACTGAGAAATATCACTTTAGATGATGTGAAAATGATACAAGAACCTGTCAACTACGAAGAATTGTGCAAGTTGGCGATCACTTATTCCGACGGAGTTATTCAAAATAGTGAGACTGTAAATCCAAATGTGCTAGATTATGCACACAAAATGAATATTCCGGTACTTGAATATCAGCCCCAAGAAGCATTAGCCGATGCCTGCGACATATTCTATGATAAAGTTTAAACAGGTCATAAAAACAACAACTTTATTAATAAAGGAACAATTATGAAATGTAAATTCTTCGCTGTATTGGCCATAGCCGCAGCACTCGTCAGTTGTGATGACCAAACAGAAGGAATCGGACAATCCGTTGCCGAAAAAGATAAAATTGAAGCTTTCAGCGATTCATACCCGGTAGATACACGAACCGATTTGTTGAACAGTGTATATTCCCGGTCCAGCATAGCATATTTAGGCAAATATACCGACGAACTGTTCGGAGAGTTCTCGGCCGAATTCCTTACACAAATCAACTGCCCGGAAGCATTTATCTTTCCGGAAACAACAATCGATTTCACAGAAGTTTCGCTCGATTTATATTATTCCAGCTATTTCGGTGACTCATTAGCCACAATGCGTGTGCAAGTTGATACGCTTGATACGGTAATAAAAGACGATGGAAGCGATCCGAAGCTCTACTATACCAACTTCGATCCTTCGCAATATTATGACGAATCAGTTCCGCATCTTGCAACAAAAGATTATTCGGCATACGACAAAAGTGTAAGTGACTCTTTGAATAATACAAGCGATTATCTGCCCCGCCTGTCCATCGACTTAGGAAAAAATTTCAGTCAACACCTGCTTGCAGCCTATAATAAAGACTCAGAGACGCACCCCAATTTCGCGGATGCAGACGCGTTTATCAACAACGTGCTGAAAGGATTTTACGTGCATGTGACCAGCGGAGAAGGTTCTGTTCTGTATATAGAAGACATTTATCTGAATATAACCGTAGCTTATATGGTTGAATCTTCTTCCGGAGAAGTCGACTCGGTAGCATATACTGTCGTACCAATGGCTGCTTCTAAGGAAGTATTTATGTCCACAAATTTCCAGAACAAAGACTTAGAGAACATAAAAGATGAAGTAACAGACGGAACGTTCTTAAAGACACCGGCAGGACTTTACACTGAAGTAACATTAGGTTCCCTTGAAGAAATATACAATGAACATAAATCCGATACGCTGAATGCCATCAATATTACATTCCCAAAGTACAGAGACATGTTCAACAGTGAGTATAAAATGGGAATTCCCGAAAACCTCTTATTGGTCAGAAAAAGTGAAATGTACTCTTTCTTTGAAGAAGGGAAGATACCGGATACACAAACCTCTTTCATCGCTTCTTACGACAGGAGCGCAAATGCCTATACATTCACAAACTTGAACCGACTGGTACGGGTTATCTTTAACGAGATAAAACCTCAAATAGAGTTAGGAGATAACGCATGGGAACAATGGAAACAAGACAATCCGGATTGGAACAAGATTGTACTTATCCCTGTAAACCTCGAAACCGATTCACAAGGCAGTACCATCGGTGTAGAAAATGATTTAAGCGTAAATGCTGCAAAACTATACGGTGTGGCAGAAAACGCTTCAGACGATGAAAAAATTCACATGGAAGTTATCTTCACACATCCGGAAATAAAATAAACAAACGGCACAGAAAATTATAAAAAGGCGGGAGAGTTTACAAACATCCAACGTGATGTCTTATAAACTCTCCCGCCAAACTTTTCCTACTATTCGGCATCCGTTTTAGGAGTTTTCTTCCTTGCTGCAGAAGAAACCCTCTTTGAAGCCTTCTTTACTTTTTCCACGTTTTCATTACTCTTTTTCAACTCGACCTGTAACTTATTTACTTCATCCGTCAACTGCACAAGCTCACCTCCTTGGTTACGAATGGTCGTCAACAATGCTCCAAGCTCTTCATTATCCATATCTACGGGATATAATCCATCTACACGACTAATAAAATCACCCAAGATATTCATATAATTCGTAAAGGCATCATACGGCGAATCATAAATACCTCTGTCCACATGAATCCCTGTTGCCTTTGTTGTCATGTAACGGAAATTATCGTTTGCCTGCAAATAATCCCAGTCTTGTTTAACCCGGCGGTCATCGCACAGATAAACTCTCTCGGCCACACTGTACAACTTATTAAATGCCTCGCGCTGCATAACATTTCCCAACCATGGACTGATGTCGCGTTCTTCGTCCGTCCATGAAACAGGATATGGAACATCAACCAGGTCTACCGACTTTAATTTCGAAATCACTTCCGAAGGAGTTGAGAATGTAATGCCTCTTGCTTTTGCACAAGCCGGCAAGGCTTTCAAGAACTCCAAGATATTAGACGACAATGGTTGGGCTATACCTAAAGCCGAAAGTTCCATGAAAATATTAATGACTTGCTCATTTTCAGGGAAATCAGCAATCCATCCAATATAACGATCTGCAAACAACGGATATTCGCTCCATTCACTATTCGAAAAGCGCAAGCTGATATCGTCCGATAGTTTAAAATCACGCAACAGCAACTTCAGATTCGGATTCTCTGCGCAATGATACAAATAATGCGGACTCTTCCAGCCTAACATGTGTTTTGCTCCCTCAGCCAACATGCCCTTAAATCCAAGATTCGCCACTACATTTCCGATTTCATCGGTATATATCAGACTGGAATTCCGGAAAACGACCGGTTCCTGACCAAAATAATCTTTTATTTTACGCCTCATCCGCAGCACTTCCTCCCGGAAACAATCCTCGTTAACGAGCGAGGACAAACCATGTGAATAAGGCTCACACAAAAATTCACAACAACCGGTCGCATTCAATTCATGCAGTAACTCTATCACTGCCGGAGCA
Organism: uncultured Bacteroides sp.; assembly: GCA_949285025.1. Lineage (GTDB taxonomy): Bacteria > Bacteroidota > Bacteroidia > Bacteroidales > Bacteroidaceae > Phocaeicola. Next base: position 24,663 of record CASDXG010000108.1, read on the forward strand.
TGCATCTCCAATTGTTCCAATGCAATGCCGGAAATAGACAACGCAACTTTAAAAGCTCCCTTGTTTTCCTTGGCCATTCCTATCAATGTTTTCAAAGCAGGAATGTATGATCTTTCCGCCACTTCGTTCATCCCTTGTTCATTTGCATAATCATCGTAATAGTAATGATCTGCTCCTATCTCAAAGAAACGGTAACGTCTCAAATGGACGATTTGATGTATTTCAAAATAAAGACAAATTGTTTTCATAACAGATTTAGCTATTTATATTTATTTCCTGTAATTTTTCAGAACATCTTCATATAGGCCACGCACTTTCTTTCCCACTTTCTCCCACACAATTCCGTCAACCTCTTTCTTTCCTTCCTCCCGTAAATAATGATATAACGAGTCATAAGTACAAATGGCATGAATTGCATCAGCCATTGCGTGAATATCCCAATAATCAATTTTAATACATTTATCCAATATTTCCGCACAGCCCGACTGTTTCGATACAATGGTAGGTACACTACACTGCATCGCTTCCAACGGAGAAATACCAAACGGTTCCGAAACTGAAGGCATAATATACACATCGCTTGCTTTTAGCAGCTCATACACCTGATTACCTCTCATAAATCCGGGAAAATGAAACCTGTCTGCTATCCCTCTTTCCGCAACCAAAGTTATCATTGCATTCATCATATCACCGCTTCCTGCCATTACAAAACGGATGTTCCTTGTACGCTTCAGTACCATTGCTGCAGCTTCTACAAAGTATTCGGGGCCCTTCTGCATTGTGATACGTCCCAAAAAGGTAACCAATTTCTCTTTTACGTTCTTGCGGGGCACTATATCTTGAATTTCTTTCGACAGTGGAGAAACGGCATTATGCACAGTGAAACATTTACGCGGGTCTTGATGATATTTATTAATTACCGTCTGACGCGTCAGTTCGCTTACACACAAGATGCAGTCGGCATAATCCATTCCATTCTTTTCTATCGCATAAACGGTAGGATTTACATTGCCACGGCTGCGGTCAAAATCTGTAGCATGAACATGAATCACCAATGGCTTTCCTGAAACCTGTTTCGCATGAATGCCGGCCGGATAAGTCAGCCAATCGTGCGAATGAATAATATCGAACTGCTGCTGCCGTGCCACAACTCCGGCCACAATGGAATAATTATTGATTTCCTCGTGCAGATTATCAGGATAACGTCCGGAAAACTCCAGACAACCCAGATCGTTTGTATGCATATAATTGAAATCGGCATAAATATGATCTCTCAAATCATAATAGAGCTGTGGATTCATATAATGGCCTATTCTCGAATTGACATAATCCCATTGCACATCACGCCACACGATGGGCACACTATTCATGCCTATAATCTTCAAGAAACTCTGGTCTTCGTCTCCCCAAGGTTTAGGTATGCAGAATGTAATATCCATATCCTCTTGCTGAGACAGCCCCTTAGTCAATCCATAACTGGCCGTTCCAAGACCTCCTAAAATATGAGGGGGAAATTCCCAACCAAACATTAAAACTTTCATCTTCTTCCCTCCTTTCTCATTGATTCCCGTATCTCTCCAACAGATTCAGCGTACGAAGTATTTCTGCTACATTCATGGCAAATGAAACAGCCCCCCGTCCTTTAAACGGCGGATTCCCGTCAAACAATTCGGGAATAGAACCGATGCAATTACAAAACACCTGATCTTCATAACCAATCATCTGCCGCTCTGCGAAGGAGATGGCATTCCGTTTATAAATACGTAAATAGGCTTCCAAATAGAAACCCTCAAGCCACGGCCAAGCCGTTCCCTGATGATAGGCATAATCTCGCTGCACCTGAGGTCCTGCATAATTCGGATTATACCCACCACTCTTCGGACTTAACGAACGTACCCCTTTGGGTGTCAACAATTCCTTTGTTGTGATATCAAGTATACTCTTTTTCTGTTTCGCATCCAAGGGGGAATAATCAAACGCTATTGCAAATAGCATGTTTGGACGGACACTCCAATCCATCATCATTCCGTCCACGTAATCAAGCAAATAACCATATTCGTTCATAAATGTATCAACAAACGATTGCTTTGATTTCCCGGACAATTCATCCAGACGGTTCGTCAATTCACTCTCTCCGTCTTCTTTCAGTAAATCAGATACGAAGCAAAGAGCGTTATACCATAGAGCATTAAATTCTACAATATATCCGCTTCGTGCTATAACCGGCCGCCCGTTTGCTGTTGAATTCATCCATGTTATCGCCTTGCCGCGCCCGTCAGAATATATTAAGCCGTTTTCATGTACTTGCATGTTAGGGTGCTTTCCCGATGAAAGATATTCCATAATATCCTTCAACAACACTCCGTACAGATTCTTTGCCGCCGAGCGAGATACAAGTTTTGCATATTGTTGAACTGTCCATACCGCCCACAACAGGACATCCGGATGTTCCATTTCTGTAACTTTCAAATCGGTTTTCTCGTTATTCATAAAAGCATAAATCGCTTTCATTGCCGTCTTCATCACCATCTCGAATTTTTCCTTTTCCCCAATCGACAGCATCAATCCCGGCAAGGATATAAACATATCCCGGGCCCGACACTTAAACCACGGATACCCAGCCAGAACATAATATTCATCTCCCTGTTTGTTTAAGAACTGGTGAGCCGCATTTATCAAACAGTTTTTGAAATTATTCCGCGGTGTACGGCTTTCGACTTCGGAAGAGAACAATTCATCCAACTTGGAAACATCCGTTGCTGAGATTCCTCCGGAGAAAACAACCGATTCTCCTTTCGCAATATTCAATTCAAAATATCCCGGTACATATAAATCCTCATTAAAATCATAACCACGCTCTTGTTCCTTAGGATATTCTATTCCTTTATACCAATTAGGCTCAAAATGGAATGTATTCTCTTTACTCAGCTGCATATATAAATCCGGATATCCTGCATACATGCATGTTTTAATTCCATTCTCCACCAAGTCGTAATGCCTGTTTGCCTGCGCATTCTCATGTGTGTACGACCTTACACTGCGGAACGCAAGATATGGACGGAAACGTAAGAGTGTCTCCGAATGGGCATCTACCAGAGTGTAACGAATAAGTATACGGTTTTCGTGGTGCACAAATATTTTCTCTTTCTTCAAGATCACGCCTCCCACACGATATAAAGTCGTAGGAACTTTCTCGCATTCAAACTCACGGATATACTTGTGCCCTCTCGGACTAAAGTTTTCCCCGTTATACTTATGCAGACCTAAATTAAACTCCGCGCCATGCTGGATCACTGTTTCATCCAGCGATGACAACATCACATGGTTTTCATCATCCAACTCGGGTATGGGAATTACCAGCAAACCATGATACTTCCTCGTATTGCAGTCTACAATAGTAGAACAATGATACGCCCCCGAGCGGTTTGTCCGTAGAATCTCACGCGGAAGAGATTCTTCAAGATTTGTCATCAACGTCTTATCAAATCGCAAATAGCTCATAGCGTTTATTATTAAGGTTATATAATCATTACAGAGTTTTTTATATTTATTACACCTCAAATTTAGTAATTAAAAAGAACAAACCAAACAAAAAAAACAATTTTAAAAGACAATTCAATAAGAATATCCTGACATTTTAGATAAAACACCCTTTCCTTTTTAAAATTTTACTACAAGGCATAAAAAAATCAGCCGATCTTTTTTAAGACCGGCTGGATTATATCTGTCAGAAGAATCTGTCTTTTACATCAATCCATCATGTCGAATCCACAATAAGGAATCAAGGCTTTAGGTATGCGAATGCCTTCGGGAGTCTGATTGTTCTCCAATAAAGCAGCCACAATACGCGGCAGAGCCAAAGCAGAACCGTTTAATGTATGGCAAAGTTCTGTCTTCTTATCCGCATTGCGATAGCGGCATTTCAAACGATTTGCCTGGTATGTATCAAAATTCGAAACGGAGCTGACTTCCAGCCAACGTTTCTGAGCTTCCGAATAAACTTCAAAATCAAAGCACAAAGCCGCAGTAAAGCTCATATCACCTCCGCACAAACGTAAAATCCGATATGGGAGTTCCAACTTTATCAACAGGCTTTCTACATGATCCAACATTTCCTTATGAGACTGTCTTGAGTGTTCCGGTTTATCAATTCTTACCAGCTCCACCTTAGAGAATTCGTGCAAACGATTCAATCCACGCACATCTTTTCCATAAGAGCCTGCCTCACGGCGAAAACATTCTGTATATGCACAATTCTTTATCGGCAATTGTTTCTCTTCAAGAATCACATCGCGATAAATGTTTGTTACCGGGACTTCGGCTGTAGGAATGAGATACAAGTCGTCTAAGTTGCAATGATACATCTGCCCTTCCTTATCGGGAAGTTGCCCTGTCCCGTAACCTGATGCCGCATTGACTACGGTAGGCGGCATAATTTCCTCATATCCTGCAGCACGGGCTTCATCAAGGAAAAAATTAATGAGAGCACGTTGCAGGCGGGCTCCTTTCCCCTTATACACGGGAAAACCTGCTCCGGTAATCTTTACTCCTAAATCAAAGTCGATAATGTTATATTTCTTTGCCAACTCCCAATGCGGCAATGCATTCTCAGGAAGCTTTGTTTCCATCCCTCCCATCTTCACCACCTCATTGTCTTCCGCCCCAGTTCCTTCCGGGACTTCGTCATAAGGTACATTGGGAATCGTATAAAGAACATTCTGCATTGCAGCCGAAGCCTCATCCATTTCGGTTTGCAAGGCTTTGCTTAATTCCTTAATTTCAGAAACACGAATCTTAGCCTGTTCGGCTTCTTCTTTTTTCCCTTCTTTCATCAATACACCGATATTTTTCGACAGTGAATTGATTTCCGCAAGATTCTTATCTAACTTATTTTGTGCGTTACGCCGTTTGTCATTCAACTCAAGCACTTGTGAAATAGCCGACCGGGCATTCCCAAAATGTTTTTTCTCAAGTCCCTGAATTACTTTATCGGTATTTTCTGTTATTTGTTTAATTGTAAGCATAACTTTTTCTTGTTTCTATCTTAACCTAATCATTTTTTCAAGATGCAAAGATATAGTTTTTTATAAAACATTATATCTCTCAAATCAAAGAATACTTTGACGAACGCGCACCAGTTTCTCCAATAAATTTTCAAGCAAGTCCAGTCTCAACATATTTGCCCCGTCGCTTTTGGCCAATTCCGGGTTCTCATGTGTTTCCATAAACAGTCCGTCTACGCCAACAGCGACGCCGGCTTTTGCCATCGTTTCAATAAGCTGAGGCATACCTCCTGTCACACCGGAAGACTGATTGGGCTGCTGTAACGAATGCGTAACATCTAAAATCACCGGAAATCCGAATGTCTGCATCTGGGGAATACCCCGATAATCGACAATCAAATCCTGATAACCGAAAGTTGTCCCCCGCTCTGTCAACATGACATTACCATTTCCCGCATCAACAACCTTTTCTGCGGCAAAACGCATTGCTGACGGAGATAAGAACTGTCCTTTTTTTATATTCACGATTTTTCCCGTTTTCGCCGCAGCCACAAGTAAATCTGTCTGACGACATAAAAATGCCGGGATTTGGAGAACATCAACATATTCAGCAGCCATTGCAGCCTCTTCCGGAAGATGTATATCTGTTACTACAGGAACGTCAAAAGTTTTATGCACCTTTGCCAATATCTGCAAAGCTTTTTCATCACCAATTCCCGTAAAAGAATCCAATCGGGAACGATTCGCTTTACGATAAGAGCCTTTAAATACATAAGGGATTTTCAAACGCTCCGTCACCGTCACTATACGTTCCGCTATACGAAGAGCCATATCTTCCCCTTCAATCACGCAAGGCCCTGCCAATAAAAAAAAGCTATCGCCTTGTTTTAAATCTGCAATCGTTTTTATCATACTATTTGGGTATTATCAACGTTAAAGCTTCCGGAATAATTTGCACATCCACCGGAAAATGTTTTTCCGATAAGATACGGCCATCAAGACTTATCTCGGCATTTTGCGCTCTTAAAATCTTTACGGTTTTCGTACGGTAAGGCTTAACTATTTTGTGATTCAACAGTCTTCCCTGCTGCAACATCCACAATCCGGAAAGTAGTTCTCCCAGTTCCGGTCGATAAATCAAAGAAACATCCAACCATCCGTTATAAGGCACTGCACTTGGGGTCAGCCCATATCCTCTCCCGCTTCCTATAGCAACAGCCATTAAACGTCCCTGTACATGCTCGCCATTTACCTTAAGATGCATGCGATATAACTTGCGCTCAAAAGCAACAAGAAACAAAGATGAGAAATAAGACAGCAGCGGAATCACCCAAAAGCGTCTGGTCTCATTGGTAATACGAACAATACGTGCTCCCAAACCTATATAAACAGCATTCAAGAAATATCGGGACACATGTTTGTTCCCATCGAAACATTTATACACTCCAACATCGATTCTCCGCAATCGGCGATTAATCAATACATCGACCGCTTCCTTATAATTATCGGAATCAAGCCCCCAATATTTCGCAAAATCATTCCCTATCCCATTAGGAATAATCCCTAAAGCTATCTTTTCACGTTCTTCTGCATCAGAATTCATAATACCGTTTACGGCATCATTCAACGCTCCGTCACCACCTACAACGACAATCGTGCGATAACCGTTGTTGGCCATTGTGCGTGAAAGCCGCTCCACAGACCCAAAGCCTTCCGATTGAACATAATCAAACGGCACTTCCCGCTCTTCCATATATTTTCGGATTTCCAGCCAACGTTTCTGCGTCTTACGGCTCCCGGCCTTGGGATTATAAATAATTCCCCATCGTGTTGGTTCTATGGCCATAATATTCTATTCAGTTTCTAACAGTGCTAATATTTGTTTCACCCGTTCTTCCACCGGAAGTCCGGCATCAAGCCAATGAATTTTAAACCCTTTACGCTCCATTCCCCGAAACCATGTCATCTGTCTTTTGGCAAATTGATGAATCGCGGTTTCCAGTTGCCGAGACATTTCCTCGTACGACAATTGTCCTGTAACATAAAGCGTCAGGTATTTATACTCAAGACCATAATAAATCAAATCGGCAGGAGCAATTCCCTCACGAATTAAATCACGTACTTCATCTGCCATTCCTTCATCAAGACGCTGCTTCAAACGACGGGAAATCCGCTCTCTGCGTACATTCCGATCAATATCTATGCCTATAATCAGGCTGTTGACCTGAGGAAGAGAATGGGTCTCCACTTCCCGATTCAAATAATATTCCTCTATTTCTATTGCACGTATTGCTCTTTTCACCGTATCTACATCTGTAGTATTATGCATTTTTTTATATGAAGAGAGCAATGCTGTCAGTTCTTCCAAAGATTTGTCTTTCAACCGTTCCCGTAATTCCGGATTTTCAGGAACCGGCAAAAGTTTATAACCTTTCAAAACAGATTCCAGATACATCCCGGTCCCACCACAAAGAATCGGCAACAATTTGCGGGAACGCATCTCTGCATAAACCTGAAAGAAGTCACGCTGATACTCAAACACGTTATACTTATAGCCGGGTTCCACAATATCTATAAGATGGTATGGGATTCGCTCTCCACAGACAACGTAATCATCCAAATCTTTTCCCGTCCCCAAATTCATACGACGATAGATTTGCCGGCTGTCTGCACTTATCACTTCTGTATGAAGCTTCGCAGCCAATGCCACAGCCAATGAAGTTTTCCCTGAAGCCGTAGGTCCAAGTATCGTAACCAGATCGTAATGCATTTATATAAAACCTGTTTGAAAAGTTCTGACCACAAAGATAAGTTTTTTTATATATACGTCATCTTCAATGCACAAAAATCTGCATCTTTGTAAGAAACAAAAAAAATGTACAACTAAAAAAAAGAAACGTTTCCCTTGTTTTCCCTATATTTGCAAAGAAAGGATGGAAATATGGCAAAAAAAATAATTATTTATCAAGTATTTACCCGCCTATTCGGGAACAAAAAAATCGGATGCATCCCCAACGGAAGTATTACAGAAAACGGTTGCGGGAAAATGGCAGATTTCACAAACCAGGCATTGCAGGATATAAAGAAACTGGGAGTAACCCACATCTGGTACACCGGAATTATCGCTCATGCCACGCAAACTGACTATACAGCTTACGGGATTCCCAAAGATCACCCGCGAATAGTAAAAGGGAAAGCCGGGTCACCATATGCAATAAAAGACTATTATGATATCGATCCGGACCTGGCTATCAATGTAAATACGCGCATGCAGGAATTTGAAAGCCTCGTCAAACGTACGCAGGATAACGGCATGAAAGTAATAATCGACTTTGTCCCCAATCATGTGGCACGGCAATATCACTCTATTGCCAAGCCCGAAAACATCAAAGACTTAGGAGAAAACGATGATACCGGCAAGACATTCTCTCCGGATAACAATTTCTATTACATACCCGGACAGATGCTGAAGGGAGAAATTGACCTTTATGACGAACAATGCGGAGCATATGTAGAAATGCCAGCCAAAGCAACCGGAAACAATCGTTTCGATGCATGGCCCAATAAGACCGATTGGTATGAAACGATCAAACTGAATTACGGAATAGACTTTCCGGGGAATACAGGGAATCATTTTAACCCGATACCTGACACTTGGCATAAAATGAAAGACATACTACTCTTCTGGGCCGGGAAAGGTGTCGATGGTTTCCGTTGCGACATGGCAGAAATGGTCCCATGCGAATTCTGGGGATGGGCAATTCCTTTGGCCAAAGCACAATATCCATCACTGATTTTCATTGCAGAAGTCTATAATCCCGATCAATACCGAAACTATATTTTCAACGGCCACTTTGATTATTTATATGACAAAGTAGGATTATATGACACTCTACGCGCCATCGTTTGCGGATATGCCTCAGCAATTTCCATCACCGACTGCTGGCAGAAAGTAAACGACATACAAGGACACATGCTAAATTTCCTTGAGAACCATGACGAACAACGCATCGCTTCCGATTTTTTTGCAGGCAATCCTTTCAAAGCAATCCCGGCCATGATTGTATCGGCATGCATCAACACGAATCCGATAATGATTTATTTCGGTCAGGAATTCGGTGAATCAGGCATGGACAGTGAAGGCTTCAGCGGTCGTGACGGACGCACCACTATCTTCGATTATTGGAGCATTGACACAATCAGAAGGTGGAACAATCACGGACGTTACAACGGACATTTGCTGAACCCGCCGGAAAAGAAACTATATACCTTTTACCGTACACTACTGAATTTATGCAAAGACGAACCCGCTTTGTCCGAAGGCTGTTTCTTCGACTTAATGTATGTAAATCGGGACGGATGGCAAATGAACGAACACAAGCAATATGCATTCTTACGCAAAAAAGACAATGAAGTACTGCTTATAGCGGTCAATTTTGATGGCATTCCTGCCCACGTTTCAATAAATATCCCACAACATGCTTTTGAACATCTCGAAATGCCGCAAATCTCCATGTGCGAAGGTACAAATCTGTTAAACGGAGAAAAGGAAGTCTTCGCTTTCTTACCCGACAGAAATGCGGTTCTCAACATAGATGCATTTAATGGGAAAATCATAAAAATACAATTACCATAAAGAAGTCCCCCCAAAAACATATAAAAACGTCCCGGCGCTTCCGTAGAAACATCGGGACGTTTTCACTCCTAAGACGAAGCATCTTCGCACAAAACCTTCATCGTTTCAACAAACCTATCTTCAGATTCAGCTTAAAATAATATGCTCCATTCTCGCGTTCCAAATAGCCATATTTGTCTTTTTCTGTAGAAGCACGTTCGAAGCGGGTATTATAAAACAAGAAATCGGCAAACGTCTGACGAAAAGCACGCTGATAGCACAACACTTTCCCTTCGGTTGTTACAAACATAAATCCCGCTATTGCCGAATCGGTCCCGTTGTAAAGTTTGGCAGGACGCATGCCATTTGCCAAAGCCAGCAGAAACTCTTTCATCTTATATTCATAAAAGCCATGCTTGTTTATCAGTTCATCCTTAATCTTCAAAGGATTCAACTTTTTTATGGCAGCAGTAAGATCGGATACTTTTGTAATACCGTCCAACCACATCAGACGAGTCATTTCACCCAACAGACGTCCCATATGCAGGTCTATCATAGAAAGATTGCTGCGGAATATTTTATCGGCCACATCGTTATATCTCAATATTCCACCCAAACGTTCAATCATAAACATGCGTTCCAACACATCATCTTCTCCACCTTGCGCATTAATTTTATTCACCGTAGGAGCGGAAAATCTCACCCCTGTCTGCTCGAATTTGAAATTAGCCGCACGCCCTCCGTCTAAAAGAGGCTCCATTATACCCAAACGGGAACGCACGCAGAAACCTGTCAAAGGTGCATTTTCATCATAAAAAGCGACGGAAAAGTCTGTACGGTCATCCGTTTTTGCAGCCAAATCATAGATCAACACGTCATCAAGAAAAGCTTCCACCGAATCGGGAGAAACCACATCGTTTTCTCTACAGGCAAGTACTTCCCGCAAAATGAGTCCGGCTACCGTGCGGAAATCATCACGCAATACTCGTTTATCTATCTTTTCTCCCACAATATGAACCTCGTCTTTCTCTATAACATAACGACGGGTTCCATCATGCTCCTCACGGACCATCATTGCAACAGGTATCTTTAACCGCTCATTTTGCTTTATATCCGGAGTACCTCCGTAAACATACCCGTCTGCCAACAGGCTGAAGAACGTATAAAGTTCCATCCATTCTCTTTTGGTTGCCGCAAATGCCATGATATTTAGTCTTTATTATTCCGGACAAAAGTAATGAAAAATATTTCTTAGCAAAAGGGCTCCTGAAAAATGCCGGAAACATTTTCACAAAAAGACTTCAATGCAAACGGAAACACATCCGGATGAAAAGAAATACATAATGACATATTTTCAAAAGATTCGATGTATCTTTGGAGCCGGAAAGTTCATATCATATACAGAAATGGAGAAACAAATTCAACTGAACGAACATAACAAGACGGAATACCCGCCTATGCATACAGCGGAACATATCGTAAACCGAACAATGATAAACTTATTCGGGTGCGGAAGAGCCGTGTCGGCACACATTGAACGAAAGAAAAGCAAACTTGACTTTTCCCTTCCCAAAGCTCCGACAGATGAAGAAATAGAACAAATAGAAACAACTGTCAACAGTATTATTGCCCAACACTTACCGGTAACCACTGAGTTTATCACGCAGAAAGAGGCGGCATTATGCTTCGACTTAAACCGGTTGCCTGCAGGTGCATCAGAAACTGTACGTATCGTAAAGGTCGGCAATTATGACGAGTGCCTGTGCATCGGGCTACATGTAACAAATACTTCTGAAATCAATACTTTCAAAATTATCAGCAGCGATTACAAAGACGGAATCTTCCGTATGCGCTTTAAATTAGTCGAACCATGAAGAAAAAAAGAAGGAAAAAGCCGAATACCGGGAAAAAATTCGTATCGTTGCTTATCCTGCTTGCCGGTATTTTCTACTTATACCTCAGTTCGGATACATACGCTCCTATCCCTTCTACACAGACAACCGGACCGGAATATTTAGAAATCCCCAAATCACTTACACAACGTAAGGAAATCATCTTACATCGCACAGGATACACCGTTTCCTATAATCCTTTCTTCAAGACACCCAATTGGGCAGCCTGGGAATTAACGCAACAAGAAACAACAGGAAATGAGAAAAGAAAAAATAAATTTACTCCCGATCCCGACTTGCCGGAACCACGTATAGAACATTCCGATTATACAAATTCCGGATATGACCGCGGGCACATGGCTCCGGCGGCCGACATGAAATGGAGCGAAAAGGCAATGGAAGAATCATTTTACATGAGCAACATTTGCCCGCAGAACAAAAAACTAAATCGCGACGACTGGGGAGACTTAGAAGAGACATGCCGCAAATGGGCAAGAAAATATGGAAAAGTTTTCATTGCCTGCGGCCCTATTTACAGCCAAAAGAATCCCAAACGCATCGGGAAACATCAGGTTGCCGTACCCGACCAGTTTTTTAAAGTTGTACTGATATATGACAAAAATATGCCGATATGTCTCGGATTTCTATTCCCCAACCGTGCGCATCACCAGAAATTGGAATCCTATATCACAACAGTCAATTCCATAGAAAAAATAACAAATCTGGATTTTTTCTCAGCACTTCCCGATGAGATAGAAAATGAAATTGAATCCGTCCGCCACACATCGCTTCCTGCAAATTGAAAAACAAACCGACAAATCAAACTAAATCTTATGCCTCTCAAATAAATATTGCCCTTTCTTTGCCGTCTGACGGCCGTAAGCTATCGCATGTTCCGGACAATGATGATAACACGACAGGCACATCGTACAACTGTCGCCCCATTGAGGCTTACCTTTAATCAAATGAATATTCTGCAAAGGACAGGATTTCTCACAAATACCGCAAGAAATACAGGATTCTGTAACATGGAATTTTGAAGAAGACATTAAAAACCGCCTGAAGAATGGACGAAGAATATATGTTTTCAAATAAGGGAAATGACCTTCATAACAGCAAAATTCTTCCCGCCTTTCCTTTATACTTCTTGCCAATCTGTCTATATCCTCTTCCGCATTCCTCCGTTTCTTTAGCTCCACATCCGGCACATCAACATCAAATCCCGGCAAACAGACATAGGTATTTGGCATTATCACCGAATACCCGGAAACACAATTCCATCCTTTTCGACGCAGGAAACGACAAAAAATGTTTTGCGTTTTTCCTGCATCATCCCCACAGGTACACACAAAAAAGACAAAAGATGGACTACAAGAAAAATGAAGAGATTTTATGAACGTCAAGAAAAACTCCGGAGGTCCCCAAGCATGTACAGGAAAAACAAAACCAACAGATTCATCATGCTCCAAAACAAAAGTTTTCGAACAATCCAAAGTACTTGATGCTTCATACACATTCGTATACAGCTTATCGGCCAAAGTTTCAGCTACCCAACGGGAATTCCCCGTCCCGGAAAAATAAAAAATCATTCCACCTGCGATAAAAATTCAACAATCCCCTTAAACAAAAAAACGAAGAATCTTGTTCTTATCACAAAACCCTTCGCCCGAACATAAATAAAAGCAGAAAGAAAAGCCGCACCCGAGGCGTGACGAAACTCCGAAAAACAGGATTTGAGCGCCCATCTCCTTTGTAATCCACCGGCATAAATGCTACCCGAAGGCGTGGCCCGCCATTAGAGAATGAAGCTTGTCTCGGCATTTCTTATAAAATTGATGAGTTTCCCGATTCTGCAAGTGCGGCTTCATTTTTCTATTACAAATATAGGAATACTATATGACAATCGCAAATTTATCCGACATTTTATCGTATTTTTCCCTTATTTTTACTAATTTTCATCTCCTATAATTACGTTATGACAAAAAAACGGGTACTGCAATTTTATGCAATACCCGCTTATTTAAACCAATAATTTTCGTTTATTATTTTATCATGCGTCTTTTACCTTCGCAACGACTGCTTTAAACGCTTCAGGATAATTCATCGCTAAGTCTGCTAAAACCTTACGATTAATCTCAATTCCCGCTTTATGCAAAGCACCCATCAACTTAGAATAAGACATCCCCTCTAAACGAGCGGCAGCATTGATACGCTGAATCCATAATGCACGAAAGTTTCTTTTCTTGTTCTTACGGTCACGATATGCATAAGTCAAACCTTTTTCCCATGTATTTTTCGCAACGGTCCAAACATTTTTTCTTGCACCAAAGTACCCTCTGGTCAATTTCAAAATTTTCTTTCTACGTGCTCTTGAAGCAACATGATTTACTGATCTTGGCATAGTTTTTTAATACTTTTTGAATGATAGCGCCGACTAAATCCATCGGTCTTAAAGCTAATACATTCGGTTAATAACTTTTAATAAATAACATTCACGCTTTCTATAGAAATTACCTCAAGCAGAGAAGTTCTTTTACCTGCGATAAATTTGATTTATCAACTAAAGTAACTTTACAAAGATTTTTCTTCTGCTTTTTCGTTTTCTTAGTCAGAATATGACTATGATAAGCATGTTTTCTCTTAATTTTACCTGTTCCGGTAAGAAAGAATCTTTTTTTAGAACCGGAATTAGTTTTAACCTTTGGCATTTCTCTTAATTTTTAATTATTATTATTTACTTACGGCAACGTACTATACCGGTGCGTTACGCGTTCTTTTTCATTTATTCCTGAGCATCATTCCCCGACGATACCGTACTCTTCACGTTTTTCTTAGGAGAAGTAATTTTCTTGGGAGACAAGGAAATTGTCATTCTTTTCCCCTCAAGAAGGGGCATTTGCTCTACTTTTGCGTAGTCCTCCAAATCGTTTGCAAAGCGCAACAGCAAAACCTCACCTTGTTCTTTAAATAAGATTGAGCGCCCCTTGAAAAAAACGTATGCCTTAACCTTATCTCCATTTTGAAGAAAACCTATCGCATGCTTCAACTTGAAATTATAATCATGCTCATCTGTTTGAGGCCCGAAACGTATTTCTTTCACATTGACCTTTACTTGTTTTGCTTTTTGCTCCTTCGCGCGTTTTTTCAACTGGTAGAGAAACTTAGAATAATCTATTATCCTACAAACCGGAGGAACAGCATTTGGTGATATTTCAACTAAATCTGCATCATGATCTTCTGCAATCTTTAAAGCTTGGGCTATAGGATATACAGCCGATTCAATATCATCACCTACAATACGGACTTCTTTGGCATGAATTTGTTCATTAATTCGATGTTGCCCTTTTAAACTGTCATTCTTCATTCAAATAAATGTCTTTCCTCTTAAATTTTTCGGGTTTAATAAATTAATACTAAGTATGTCTGTAAATATAACCAGAAACAATGCCTCCTTACAAACGGTTGCAAAGTTACCATTTATTTATCATATTATGGATTTCTTCTGTAATATTTTTTACAAAATCTTCAATTTTCATACTTCCTTTATCTCCTTCACCTTGCTTTCGGACGGAAACTTCACCATGTTCAGCTTCCTTTTCTCCAACAATCAACATATAAGGAATACGTTTCAACTCATTATCTCTAACCTTACGACCGATTTTTTCGCTCCGTTCATCTACAATAGCACGGATGTCATTCTTCTTCAATTCCAAACGCACCTCATTAGCATAATCATTAAATTTATCCGAAATCGGTAAAATTGCGACTTGATCCGGAGTTAACCACAAAGGGAATTTTCCTGCAGTATGCTCTATCAGAACAGCAACAAACCGTTCCATTGAGCCAAAAGGTGCACGATGAATCATGACCGGACGGTGCTTTTGATTGTCAGCTCCCATATATTCTAACTGGAAACGTTCCGGCAAATTGTAATCGACTTGAATCGTCCCCAACTGCCAACGACGGCCAATTGCATCTTTCACCATAAAATCCAATTTCGGACCATAGAATGCTGCTTCTCCATATTCGACTTTTGCCGGCAAACCTTTTTCCTCACATGCTTCTATTATGGCTTTTTCTGCTTTCTCCCAATTTTCATCGCTTCCTATATATTTATCGCGGTTTTCTTTATCTCGCAAGGATATTTGTGCCTCGAAATTCTCAAAATTCATTGATTTGAAAACAATCGAAATAATATCCATTACCCGCAAAAACTCATCTTTTACCTGATCCGGGCGACAAAAAATATGCGCGTCATCTTGAGTAAAGCTTCGCACACGTGTCAATCCATGCAATTCTCCACTTTGCTCATAACGGCACACTGTTCCAAATTCCGCCAATCTCAGAGGCAAATCACGATAAGAACGTGGAGTATTTTTATAGATCATACAATGATGAGGACAGTTCATTGGCTTTAAGAAATACTCCTCTCCTTCTTCCGGAGTATGAATGGGTTGGAATGAATCTTTTCCATACTTTGCATAATGTCCGGAGGTTATATATAACAGTTTATTGCCGATAGGAGGACAAATAACCTCTTGATAATCGTAACGAGCCTGGATTTTCCTCAAAAAATCCTGCAAGCGCAAGCGCAAAGCTGTTCCTTTCGGCAACCACATAGGCAGACCTTTTCCTACTGTATCCGAGAACATAAACAATTCCATTTCCTTTCCTATCTTACGATGATCGCGTTTCTTTGCCTCTTCCAGCATCAGCAAATACTCGTCAAGCATCTTTTTCTTAGGAAAAGAAATACCATAAATTCGTGTCATTTGCTTCCGGTCTTCTTGTCCTCTCCAATATGCTCCGGCAACAGACAATAGCTTAATTGCTTTAATTGGTGCAGTAGAAAGCAAATGAGGACCACGACAAAGATCGGTAAAAGCCCCTTGTGTATATATAGAAATATGCCCGTCTTCCAATTCAGAAATCAGCTCACATTTATAAGTTTCTCCTCTATCGCCAAACATTTTCAAAGCGTCCTGTTTTGAAATGTTTTCCCGCACCAGAGATTCTTTCTTCGCAGCCAGTTCCATCATTTTCTTTTCGATAACAGGCAAATCACCTTCCTTTATAACAGTGTCTCCCGGATCTACGTCATAATAAAAACCGTTTTCAATAGCCGGACCTATACCAAATTGAATTCCGGGATAAAGTTCTTGCAATGCTTCTGCAAGCAAATGAGCACTTGTATGCCAAAAAGCATGTTTTCCCTGCTCATCTTCCCATTTATAAAGAACTATATTTGCATCATTTTCAATCGGGCGATTCAGATCTACTGTCTCACCATTCACTCCACAAGCCAAAACATCTTGTGCCAAACGTGCACTTATGCTTTCCGCTATCTGCAAACCGGTTATCCCTCCATTATACTCACGGATAGAACCGTCTGGAAATGTTATCTTTATCATGATTTTATCTTTTAGCCATTATTTATCCTGCAAAAATAAACAAAACTTTTTGTGTTCTCTCATTTATTCCGAGAAATTGTTATCCTCCGTGACAGTAAAACGTTTAATAACACCATAAGCTGAATAAATCCCCAGTTCACCCGCCTTACTCAAATCTTGAATACCCTGACGGTTATTCCCTAAAAAGATATTAGTCAACCCACGATTATAATAAGCATCCGCAAAATGAGGATCCATTTCTATGGCTTTATTATAATCAACAAGCGCCGCATGATAGTCTTTCATTGCGACTAAAATATTTGCACGATTATAATAAGCATAAACAAAGTCCGGTGCTAAGCGTACCACTTCATCCAGATCTTTACGTATCGCGACATAGTCCATCGTGCGAACATGGAATTCTTCTTTAGAAGCCTCCACATTATATGCTACATCACGTTTAAGAAATTCCAATTGTTTATAACGAATCACCGAACGAGAGAAATAAGCAGGAAAGAATGTTGAGTCCCGTACTATCACCGAATCTAAATCAGACAACGCATTATCGAAGTCCTGTACTAAATAATAATCCAGCGCGCGAGCATAGTAATGCAAGGCATCTTCCGGATCATCTATTATTTTCCCCGACTCGGTATCAATCGAAGCGAAATGCTCTTTTACCTGTTCTTCCGTCAAAGAGGCTTCACTGTTGGTTATAAGCAAACGATGCGGTAATGCTTTCTTTTGATTCAAATCATCAATCGCTTTTGCATAATTTACAGAATTTCTCACCTCACTTTCACGCTCATAATAGTTCAATGCAAACATTGGCTGAGGTAAAATTGTAAGGTCTTTATCCTGGACACGTCCACGATAGTTCGTTTTATATCTTGAATCATCGTCATCATTATCAGCGACAACGATTTTCCTGAAATTATTTACATCCTTATCTGATTCCTTACGTGTCTTATCGGCTGATGAAGCATTCTGTTGTTGCGTCTTTCCGTTCTGAGCATCCAGTTGCGCCTGAAGTAATTTAAACTCATCCTCATCAGCACCTTTCAAATCACCGACTTTTCGGCGTGCCTGCGCACGATACTGATAGCCGGCCCAAAAATTAGGATATTCAGCCAGTACACTCGTATAATCCTCTATGGCACCTTCAAGGTTACCGGTTCGGTCGCGTAATAATCCCCGGTTGAACGTAGCCATCATATTATCCGGATCCTGCTTAAGCACAAAGTCAAAATCATCAATAGCTCTATTGTCATCGCCCAACTGCGCCCGCAATATTCCCCGATTGTAGTGCCCTATCAGGTTGTTCCGGTCTATATCCAACGCAAGGTCATAATCTTTCATTGCGCCCCGAAGATTGTTCTGATGGTAACGTGCAAGCGCACGGTTTATATACATCCCTGCATTTCGTACCGACAAGCGGATTGCTTCCGTCAAATCCGATTCCGCATCGGCGTACTTCATTCGTTGAAGAAACAACATTCCTCGCGCTGCCCAAGTGTCGGCATTATAACGGTCAATTTCTATCGCTTTGTCCGCATCGCTCATTGCACGCAAAGTGTCCTGCTGTTTCATTGACACTTCCATGCGCATTAAATATGCATCTGTATAGCGGGGAGAAATATGTATAAGAGTATCTAAGTCTGCATTCGCCTGGTCGAATTCTGATTCATGTATACGGCATAATATTAAATTGTGCCATAGACTTACATTTTCCGGAGCGATCTTCAACGCTTTTTGATAGTCGCTTATTGCTCCTTCGTAGTTTTTCTGTCGAATACGCGAGAGGCCACGCACCTGATAAACATTCACCACAAAAGGATTCCGATCGATAGATCTTGTACAATCGGCCTCAGCTCCTTGGTAATCATCCAAATTTAATTTCGCCACTCCCCGATAAAAATAGGGTTCCGCTAAATATGGCTTTGCATTAATCACCTGATTAAAATACTGTATAGACAGCACATAATCTTCAAAATAGAGAGCATTGACCCCTATCGACAACACCTGATCTGTATTAATTTGCGCAGAAAGCAGGAACGGAAACAATACCTTTATATATAATAGGTAAAGGAATTTTCGCTTCATCTTGCAGTTTTCACCTTGTAAGAGCAATGCACTTTCCCTTTCAACAAATTATTCAGTTTGCTACGGATCAATTGTTTTCTCAATCCGGACAAGCGGTCTACAAACACAACTCCATCCAAATGATCGAATTCATGCTGCATAACTCTTGCCAGGTAACCTTCAACCCATTCATCATGAGGCTGTAGATTTTCATCCAAGTAGGTTACATGAATGCGCGTCGGCCGTTTCACCGGTTCCTGAATTCCCGGCAGGCTTAAACAGCCTTCATCCATTGAAGTCAATTCCTCTCCCGTTTCAATTATATGAGGATTTATATATGCTCTGCGAAAATCTTTAAATTCAGGCATTTCATCCGACAGTACATTCAAGTTGATCACAACGACACGTATGGGAAGGCCTACTTGCGGAGCTGCTAGTCCAACACCGTCCGCATGGTCCATCGTCTCAAACATATTTGCAAGCAATTCTTTCAAATTCGGGTAATCCGGAGTTATATCTTCTGCCACCTTGCGCAAAACAGGTTGTCCATATACGTAAATAGGTAAAATCATATCTATATTCTCTTTATTTCATCATATATTTTTTCGATTCCAAATACGATTGCAGAATTATTGTAGCGCTGATTTCATCGACCAAGGCTTTGTTCTGTCGGTCTTTTTTCTTTAGTCCTCCCGACAACATTGCCTGGTGAGCCAAAACTGAAGTAAACCGTTCATCCACTAATTCTACCGGGATATCCGGAATTTGTTTTTTTAGTTTTCCAAGAAACGGAAGTATGTACTTCATGTTTTCCGAATCTTCATTATTCATTTGCTTGGGATGCCCGACAATAATCCGCTCTACGGTCTCTTCTTTTACATATTTCATAATGAAATCCATTAACTGATGTGTCGGAACAGTCGTAAGTCCGTTCGCTATAATCTGTTCCGGATCAGTCACAGCAAGTCCGGTACGTTTTCTCCCATAATCTATAGCCAAAATTCTGCTCATCGCCCGCAAAAATACAAATTTATTCCATTCTTTTTTATTGAAAAGACTTAAAATATCTATTATACCCGGCGGGAGTTTCTCTCAAATGTCAAGACATTTGAACAAAAACACGCTGACAAATAACAAAAAAAATGCCGTCCGAAAATCAGATCTTCCAAAGACTTCTCATCGAACGGCTATTTCTTAATAAACAAGATTCACATTGTCCACCCAAAAAGTATTACCCGGCGACCCGACAAATGCTCCTCCCAAACTGGATGTAAACTGTAATATAAGATGTGTCGGAGCCTCATCCGGCAAAGCCCATCCGTTTTCTTGTATAAGCTTACTTTCGCCTTTACTGTTCCGGGCATAATAATGTCCTGCGCCAAGTCCCATCAGCTCCTCATCAAAACCGGAATCTTTAGATATATCTCCATATTTAATTTCATAAACAGCTCCTTCCGTCCAATCTTCAGAATGGTCATAACGCACCACAACCGTCCCGACCCGCTTTGCTAAAATATTCCCCTCTTTATCTTCCACACGCTTTTGCAAGAAGCAGGTCATAATGGCGCAATCACGTCCCGGAACCGTAGATTTCCGACTGAAACCCGTCTGACGAATACGATCCGGCTCATCCGATACGCTCACCTTATAATCATATTGCACCGCTTTCGGACGTTCTGTAAACGGGATGCCGGAATTCAATGCCTTCTCCCCGTCCTTTGTCCCGGTAATTGGTTCTTTCATATCGCCTAAAAACAACGATCCGGAAGCAAGCACCGTAATATTTACCAATCCTAATACCTTGACACTTTCTATATGCGTCTCCAGCCTTGCACAATATCCTGAGCCTCTTTTCTCCGGGTAAACACTGGTATTTGTCTTGACAATACCCATTACTTTGGCCATTACATTTGAATTTCCCCAAGGAGACCCTCCTTTGTTTGTAAAAGGTTCGTTATTCGCTATTTCTTGCGTAGGGCCAAGTTCATAAAGCAATTTAGTGTTCCCTCCGATAATCTTCGATTCTTCTATTTTACGCGTAATCCATTGATCCATGTCACCGAATTTCACCGGAACAACTTTCTGCTGAGCTGATAAAAACATCGGGCAGATAAGCGTCATTACGCCTATTAGATTTATTATTTTCATCACCTGTTTCTTTTTATTGAACTGTTTCACGGGCAAAGGTATAAAAAAAAGCGACAGTAAAAATACCATCGCTTTTATTCTGAATTATAGCATACTTATTCTAACTAATTTACCTTTCAATGTACACGATATAACAACCATGCTCCCTGAAAATCCTTACGATCAGGGTATTTTGCCTTGAAAGTATCTCGTGCTGTAACTGCCTCATCGCGTGTATCATAAGAAGATACTGCCACACGGTACATATTCTTTTCCGAGTTATAAACTACTTTTGCACTATATCCTTCATCATCCAGCCACTTCTTTAAGCCGTCCGCATTTGCTTTTACTCCGAAGCTTCCACAAATGACACTGTATGCTTTCAATCCGTTGCCGGAAACCAATTCTACTTTTTCCTCACGAATCGTAGCTGTAGACGCCTTTTTTACAGGAGCCGGAGCCTCTACAACTTCCGGTTCCACAGGCTGTGTCTCTACCACTGCCGGTTCTGTTTGAGATGTTTCTGCAAGTTCCTGTTGTTTTGCTTTTTCATAAGCTTTCTTGTATGCGCTTTCACTCGACTTACAAGAAGAGAATGCCAGTGCAACACACAAGCTCATTCCCATTAGAAAAACCTTTTTCATATCGTTACAAAGTTTATTGTTTAAACTATTTTCGTTTCTTCTTTTATAAAAAGTATTTGCAAAAATAGTAATATAAAAGATGTTGTATAATTAAATTTTGTTAATATTAGTCGCAAAGAGATGAGATTAGAAAGATTTAAACCTGAAAAAGAAAAAAGAACGAATTTATTTGTTAGCTTTGTATAACGATAAACTTTAAAACAAGAGAATATGAAAGCATTAAACATTGTAGTCGCATTTTTAGGCGGAGTAGCCTTAGGTGCTGCAGCAGGAATCCTATTTGCTCCGGAAAAAGGTGAAGATACCCGTAAAAAAATTGCAGATTTATTACGTCAAAAGGGCGTCAAGCTTAATCGTGCCGAAATGGATGATCTGGTAGATCAAATAGCAGCCGAAGTAAAAGACGCAGAATAATTTGTATCTGAAATTACAGGCAGACTTTTTATAAGCACTAAAAGTCTGCCTTTTTTATAATGCACAATCTTATGTTTGCCAACGATAAAAGCATCGACAATTTAGAATCCCTCTTCAAAGAGGTCAAAAAATACATCGAACTACAAGGACAGTTTGTAAAATTAGAACTCGTAGAAAAACTTACCATACTGCTTTCTACGTTCATACTTATCCTCATACTTATTATATTAGGTATAATGGCTCTATTCTATTTCTCGTTTATGCTTGTATACATACTCGAGGAATGGACAGGAAGCATTATCGGAAGCTATGCCATTATCGGAGGAATCATCCTTATCATCGCACTAATCCTCTACAGGATACGCAAGCAAATCATTATACAACCAATGGTAAATTTTCTTGCACATCTCTTTTTAGAAGAACATAATAAATGAAACTACCATGAACGGACCTCAGCAACAACCTGTAAAATATACCCTTGAAGAAATCTACCAACTCCGGATACATAAACAAAATGAAATTGCAGAATCGAAAAAACGTATGCAACGCTATGCTCAAGATCTGTTTGCTCCACAGAAAAGTGCGAATAAAATAGACAGCGTCATGCAGCACATCAACTCCGGAATTTCCGTTTACGACGGACTAATGACGGGCATGAAGATTGTAAAAAGAATACGTAAATTCTTTCAAGGGAAAAGATCTTTCCGAACATAAGAATAAAAGAAACAACATAAAGTCAAGATAACTATCACAAGTACATCTTGACAATCCTTATGCTGCAATATGATTCATGCTCAACAAATGCACGATATTAACGGTCTTATGACCTATTCTTCTATAATATCGACATCCGTTATATTCTTGTTTTTCCGGTGATGATAACGCAAGTATCGGAAAAAGTCTGTAGCACCATATACAATAGAGGCAACTCCCAACAAAATAAAAGGAACAGTTGCTGCCTGAAAAGGATTAAACAATACGATAATTCCGGTAACAAGGATAAGACAAGGAATAATATAAATACCCCACGAAATTTTTGCAATACTACGAATATATAGGAAATTCATTAAAAGATTTAGTCCGGCAAAAACCAATAATATGCCTAACACATACATTAATATTGTAACAAAAAATCCCGGATTAATCATCAGCCACAAGCCCAAAAGTGAACTGCCTAATGCAATTATGGGGAAATGCATACGCAATCCCGGATCAGACTGACGGGAAGAAACAAAATAAGTAAACAGGCCTAACAATCCGGGCAACAAGAACAATACCCCAATTGTTATAATCAAATAATTAACAGCATCACCCGGCCATGAGACAAGCAATACGCCGATAGCCAATGCACACAAGCTACTTACAACAGAATTATTCATCGGTTTCATATTTTTATCTATTTGTTATAAACGATACGAATTTAATTCTTTATTCAAACATAAACAAATAAAAAAAAGAGAATCAGAAGTTTTATTCATCATATAAGGAAATACCTGAAAAAATTTCAAAATTTAAGTTGAGAAATTTGGAATATTTCTCCAAAATATCATTATATTTGCCCCCAGAAAAGAACTTAAAGAAAAAAGAATGACTTTCACACAGGTTTATACATTATTATGGTGGCGCTACTTACAACTCCCGAAGTCGTAAGAGCACCAGCAGCATGTATATAACCACACAATAGAACTTATCATACAGAAAGGGCTGTCGTACTTACGGCAGCCCTTTCTGTTTTTTTCTAAACTTACTAAACAATATACATCTATGAACAATTATCAAGTAAACAAAGACGGTTACTATGGAGAATTCGGCGGAGCATATATTCCCGAAATCCTGCACCGATGCGTAGAAGAACTGCGAGAATCTTACTTAAAAGTTTTAGAGAACGATGATTTCAAAAAAGAATTTACACAGCTGTTACACGATTACGTAGGTCGTCCTTCTCCCTTATATTTGGCAAAAAGACTGTCAGAAAAATATAATTGTACGATTTATCTGAAAAGGGAAGATTTGAATCACACCGGAGCACATAAGATTAATAATGCACTCGGACAAGTATTGTTAGCCCGCAGGATGGGAAAGAAAAGAATTATTGCCGAGACGGGTGCCGGACAACATGGCGTTGCAACAGCGACCGTATGCGCGCTGATGAACATGGAGTGCATAATCTACATGGGAAAAACCGATGTAGAACGCCAACATATAAATGTTGAGCGCATGAAAATGCTGGGAGCGACGGTCTGTCCCGTCACCTCAGGAAACATGACTTTAAAAGACGCCACCAATGAAGCAATCCGCGACTGGTGCTGTCACCCGGCCGATACATACTACATCATCGGGTCAACCGTAGGACCTCACCCTTATCCCGACATGGTGGCGCGCCTGCAGTCCGTCATCAGCGAAGAAATAAAAAAACAACTTTTTGCGCACGAAGGAAGAGATTATCCGGATTATCTCATCGCATGTGTTGGCGGAGGGAGCAATGCCGCTGGAACGATTTTTCATTATTTAAACGACGAACGCGTAAAAATCATACTGGCCGAAGCCGGAGGAAAAGGCATAAACAGCGGAATGTCTGCCGCAACCATCCATCTGGGACGAACCGGAATCATTCATGGGTCCAAGACTTTACTCATGCAGAACGAAGACGGTCAGATTATTGAGCCGTACTCCATATCTGCCGGTCTCGATTATCCGGGAGTCGGCCCTTTACACTCAAATCTGGCAAGCAAACATCGTGCTACGGTTTTCGCCATAAACGACGACGAAGCCATTAATGCCGGATACGAACTCACGCGACTGGAAGGCATCATCCCTGCATTGGAATCTGCCCATGCCTTAGGCGCACTGAGTAAAATAAAGTTCCGCCCATCAGACATTGTCGTATTAACTGTTTCGGGACGCGGCGATAAAGATATCGAAACCTACCTGAACAACAAACCGGATTCTTACAAATAAATCATATAAACCGATTCATTCCTTCTGTTATGAAATCTTTTATTTATCATACTGCCCATAAAATCATTTTGGGCGACCTGCATACACCGGTCAGCACATACCTGAAAGTACGCGATTTATTCCCACAAAGTGCGCTACTGGAAAGTTCCGACTATCACGGGGTAGAGAACAACCGCTCTTTCATCGGCCTGAATCCCATCGCAAACATCAGCATCAATCACGGAAAAGCGACTTGTGTTTTCCCCGATGCAACGCGGTGTTCTTTCGAAATCAACGAGAACTTTCATGTGGAAGATGCCATAAACTTTTTTCTCTCCCGCTTTAAAGTCAGCGGAGAATATGCCGATTATTGCGGAGTTTACGGATATACGGCGTTTAATGCCGTAAAATATTTCGAGAACATTCCTGTAAAAGACAGCCGGGATTCCCAGAACGATGCTCCGGACATGCTTTACATTCTCTATAAGTACCTCATTGTCTTCAATGATTTTAAAAGCGAAATGGTTCTCATTGAGCTGCAAAACAATGGAGAGAAAAGCCAAATAGAAAAAATAGAAAAAACGGTTTACAACAGAAATTCTGCCACTTACGACTTTCATGCCGTAGGAGAAACGACAAGCACGCTGACCGATGAAGAACATAAAGCCAACATACGAAAAGGAATAGCGCATTGCCTGCGTGGAGATGTCTTCCAAATAGTATTATCACGGAGGTTCGTCCAGAAATATGAAGGAGACGATTTCAAACTATACCGGGCATTAAGAAGCATAAATCCTTCGCCCTATCTGTTTTATTTCGATTTCGGAGGATTCCGCATATTCGGTTCTTCACCCGAAACCCACTGCAGGATTGAAGGAGGAAAAGCTTACATCGATCCCATTGCCGGCACAACACGCAGAAGCGGAAATAAAGAAACCGATGCACAACTTACGGCTGCTTTGCTGACAGACCCGAAAGAAAATGCCGAACATGTCATGTTGGTCGACTTGGCACGAAACGATCTCAGCCGTAATTGTCATCATACCACAGTAGAATTTTACAAGGAACCCCAATATTACAGTCATGTCATTCACCTCGTAAGCCGGGTAAGCGGCATCTTAGAGCCGGACGCCAATTATATAAAGACATTCATCGACACATTCCCGGCCGGCACGCTTAGCGGAGCTCCGAAAGTACGTGCCATGCAACTCATCAGCGAAATCGAACCGCACAATCGGGGAGCTTACGGAGGATGTATCGGTTTCATCGGACTGAATGGCACATTAAACCAGGCCATAACCATACGGACTTTCGTAAGCAGAAACCATGAACTTTGGTTTCAGGCCGGCGGAGGTATTGTGGCAAAAAGCAATGAAGAAAACGAATTACAGGAAGTAAACAACAAACTCGGTGCCCTAAAACAAGCCATTTATCTGGCCGAAAGATTATAACAAATACACAATAACAATGAAAAAAATAGCACTCATCGACAATTATGACTCTTTTACTTATAACCTGAGTCACCTTGTAAAAGAGCTAAACGCCTCGGTTACCGTATTACGCAACGACCGCTTCTGCATGAAAGAGCTCGAACCGTTCGATAAAATCCTGTTATCTCCCGGTCCGAGCATTCCCAAAGAAGCCGGAATGCTACTCGACGTCATTCGCACTTATGCAGGCATCAAACCCATTCTCGGCGTATGTTTAGGGGAACAGGCCATAGGAGAAGCATTCGGAGGACGGCTTATCAATTTAAAAGAAGTCTTTCACGGAGTACAAACACCCATAAAAATCTGTAAAGACGATTATTTATTTTCCGGATTGCCCGAAGAAATTCTTGTCGGCCGCTATCACTCATGGGTAGTCGACCCGCACAATCTTCCGGAAGAACTGGGAATAACTGCATGCTGCGCGCAGGGATACGTAATGGCATTAAGACATAAAACGTTTGACATTCGCGGAATACAATTTCATCCCGAATCCGTCCTTACTCCGCAAGGCAGACAAATTATTCAAAATTGGTTATCACATTAAGAAAAAAATCCGTATGAAAACAATACTTCAACGTTTATTCAATCACGAAGAACTTACATCGGAAGAAGCCTGTACGCTCATGCAAGGAATCACACAAGGCATTTATAATGAAAGTCAAACAGCAGCTTTGCTTACCGTATTCTGCATGCGCGATGTAAAAGTAAACGAAATACTCGGTTTCAGAAATGCATTGCTAAGCACACGCATCCCCATTGATTTCTCAGCTTATCAGCCTATCGACATAGTGGGAACGGGAGGTGACGGGAAAAATACATTCAACATCTCGACATGCGCCAGCTTTATCGTGGCAGGAGCCGGCTATCATGTGGCAAAACATGGCAATTACGGAGCGACTTCAATAAGCGGAGCCAGCAATGTAATGGAAGTGCACGGAGTAAAATTTACCTCTGATGCCGATAAACTGACACGCTCTATGGAGGCATGCAATATCGCTTATCTGCATGCACCTCTCTTTAATCCGGCCATGAAAAACGTGGCTTCTGTAAGAAAGTCCTTGCAGATACGCACTCTTTTCAATCTGCTTGGTCCGCTAATTAACCCATGTTTGCCAACATACCAACTGCTGGGTGTGGCAGATCTTGCCCAAATGCGGCTTTATACAAATACTCTTCAGAAATTAAATATCGGCTTCGCCGTAGTCAACAATCTGGACGGTTACGATGAAATATCCCTTACCGATGAATTCAAAGTCATGACAAACCGGTATGAAACCATCTACCAACCCGACGATTTACACTTTTCCATCGCGCATCGCGAGGAATTATACGGAGGAGAAACACCGGATGAAGCGGCACATATATTTGATAACGTGCTGCAAAACTGTGCTACGAAAGCACAGACCGAATGTGTGCTCATCAACGCATCTTTTGCCATTCAAGTGATAGAGCCGGAAAAATCTATCGAAGAATGCATCGACATTGCCCGCGAATCTTTGCATAGCGGGAAAGCATTCCGCACATTCAAACGCTTCATCGAACTAAACAGCCAACAATGATATACCTAAAGATTATTCAGCAACTCTATGGAAAAAGATATTTTACAAGAAATCATCGCACATAAACGTATCGAAATCGCACGACAAAAAGAAGCGGTTCCGGAATATGATCTCGAACAAAAATTGGAAGAATGCCTTCCGTGCAGAAGCATGAAGCAAGCGCTTGCTTCCTCTCCTTACGGCATTATCGCCGAATTTAAACGCCGTTCTCCCTCAGCCGGATGGATATACCCAACAGGAAATGCCTCTGTCATTCCGCCATCTTATCAGGATGCAGGAGCAGCAGCACTCTCTATTCTGACAGACAATGCTTTCTTCGGAGGAGACCTGAAAGACCTTATCGATGCCCGACAATCAGTTCATCTTCCTATTTTACGCAAAGATTTTATTATCGACCGCTACCAGCTTCTACAGGCAAAACTGGCAGGCGCCGATGCCATTTTACTGATAGCTACAGTACTTCCCCACGAGAAATGCTTAGCATTGTCCCGTCAGGCACATGAACTAAATATGGAAATTCTGCTCGAAATCCACGAAGAGGCTGAATTGGAATACGTAAATGAATACATAGATATGGTAGGGGTCAATAACAGGAACTTAGGTACATTCCATACCGACACGGACAATTCGTTCCGTCTCGCCACAAAATTACCCGAAAACATTCTCAAAGTTTCTGAAAGCGGAATATCAAATCCTACGGTCATCAAGGAATTAGGCAATATCGGATATCAGGGCTTTTTAATCGGAGAAACATTTATGAGAACCGAAAAGCCGGGCAATACTTTAGCTGAATTCATCAAATCTCTTAGCCTATGATAGTAAAGATATGCGGCATGCGCCGGGAAGAAAACATCCGCGAAGTAGAACAAACCGGAGCAGACTGGATGGGATTTATCTGCTACGAACACTCTCCCCGTTTCATCGGAACAAGACCTGCATACTTGCCCGTCTGCATGAAAAAAGTAGGAGTTTTCGTTAATGCTTCATCTGAATATATATCAGATATGAGCAAAATGCTAAGACTCGATTACCTGCAACTGCATGGAACGGAAAGTCCTTCTTTTTGTTTACAACTAAAGAAAGAAAATTACCATATCATTAAAGCTTTCTCCATAAAACATGCAACGGATATTCTTCAAACAAAAGACTATGAATCTGTTTGCGATTATTTCCTTTTCGATGCACCGACTCCTAATTATGGAGGTTCAGGGAAGACATTCAATTGGAACATACTAAACGAGTATCACGGCAAAACACCGTTTTTGCTGAGTGGAGGCATCACCTCCGACAGTCTGAAACAGCTCGGCAAGTTTAGTCATCCACGCTGGGCAGGAATTGACCTGAATAGCGGATTTGAGACAGCACCGGCAGAAAAGGACGCCGAATCATTACGAATTTTCATAAAACAATTTAAAACGTTATAATCATGAATCGCATTAATACATTATTCAACGAACAGAAAAATGGAATTCTTTCCGTTTATTTTTGTGCAGGTTTCCCTACACTCGACAGTACAACCCCTATCATCCGTTCACTGGCAGCTCACGGTGTTCAAATGATAGAAATAGGTATTCCTTTCAGTGACCCCATGGCCGACGGCCCGGTCATACAGCATGCAGCGACACAAGCTCTGAGAAACGGGATGACGCTGCACACGCTGTTCAAACAACTGGAAGGTATTCGCCAAGACGTTACAATTCCACTAATCCTGATGGGTTACCTGAATCCTATCATGCAATACGGTACAGAACTTTTCTTTCAAGACTGTCAAACGCACGGAATCGACGGAGTTATTATCCCGGATTTGCCATTTAATGAGTACATGGAAACATATCGCCCGATAGCCGAACGGTATAACATTAAAATCATTATGCTGATAACTCCGGAAACGAGTGAAGAAAGAATCCGCCTGATAGACGAAAATACCGACGGGTTTATCTATATGGTTTCTTCTGCAGCCACTACCGGAGCACAAAAAGATTTCGATGCTCAAAAGCAGGCCTACTTTCATCGCATTCAGAACATGTCACTCAAAAATCCCTGCCTGATAGGATTCGGCATCTCCAATCGGAAAACATACGAAACAGCATCGGCACATTCAGAAGGATGCATTATAGGCAGCAAATTCATTTCTCTGCTGGAAGACGCAAAAGGAAACGCAGAAATTGCAGCAAACAACCTGTTGAATGCATTAAAAGAATAGCTTGTTTTCATAAAAAGAAGCCTGTATTTATAACAAAACATTTTGCTATTTTATACAGGCTATTCTTCCTCATTCCGGCAGTTCTTAGTATCTTTGTGCCAAATTAAGTGTATATTTAAGATGTTTGAACCAAAATATCCTTCCGTTTTGCTCATTTACACAGGAGGAACAATTGGAATGATCGAAAACCCTGAGACCGGAGCTTTAGAAGCTTTTGACTTTGATCAATTGCAAGAAAACGTTCCGGAGCTGAAACGTTTCAATTATCGTATCTCATCCTATCAGTTTAATCCACCCATAGACTCGTCGGATATGGAACCATCCATGTGGGCAAAAATTGTAAAAATAATCCATTATAATTATGATTCTTTCGATGGATTTGTCATTTTGCACGGGACAGATACAATGGCTTACACCGCATCTGCATTAAGTTTTATGCTCGAAAACCTCAACAAGCCTGTAATTCTGACAGGAAGCCAGCTACCCATCGGTATGCTACGAACAGACGGAAAAGAAAATTTAATTACATCCATTGAGATTGCAGCCGCAAAATTTCCTGACGGCAGCGCCGTTGTTCCGGAAGTATGTATCTTTTTCGAAAACCATTTGTTAAGAGGAAACCGCACAACCAAAATCAATGCCGAGAACTTTAACGCCTTCCGTTCGTTCAACTACCCGGCACTGGCAACTGCAGGAATCCATATAAAATACAATTATGAACGGATAAGAAAGGCCCATCCGTCTATACCAATGCACCCACACTACGCATTCGACACAAATGTTATTATCCTTACAATCTTTCCCGGCATACAGGAAAAAATAGTCAACACGCTATTGCATACTCCCGGACTTCGAGCCGTTGTATTAAAAACATACGGTTCAGGAAATGCACCACAGAAATCCTGGTTCATAAAATTACTGAAAGATGCCACTCAACGCGGCATTGTTATTGTTAACATCTCACAATGCCAGACCGGAATGGTGGAAATGGAACGATATGAAACCGGACTGCACCTGTTGGATGCCGGCGTAATTAGCGGTTACGACTCTACAGTGGAAAGCATATTGACAAAGTTGATGTTTTTATTAGGACACAATCTTACACCGAAAGAAATACGCAACGAGATGAGTCGTCCCATCGCCGGTGAATTCACGCAACCCGTCATGTAATGCATTTGTAACATTTATTTCACAGACAAGAAACAATTGTTTTCTTTCTTTGTCGCAGTAAAATGATAGAGATTACATAACAAATA
The DNA here is from genome assembly GCA_949285025.1 of uncultured Bacteroides sp. Classification (GTDB taxonomy): domain Bacteria; phylum Bacteroidota; class Bacteroidia; order Bacteroidales; family Bacteroidaceae; genus Phocaeicola. The sequence goes on from CASDXG010000108.1 coordinate 56,275, forward strand.
CAGAACAACAAAATTATGAGCGACTATAAAATATTGGTTGTTGACGATGAAGAAGACTTATGTGAGATTCTTAAGTTCAACTTAGAAATAGAAGGATATACGGTTGATACCGCAAATTCTGCCGAAGAAGCCCTCAACTTAAACCTGTCACAATACGATTTGTTGCTATTAGATGTAATGATGGGCGAAATTTCCGGCTTCAAAATGGCCCGAATCTTAAAGAAGAACAAAGAGACCGCCAACATTCCTATCATTTTCATTACAGCAAAAGATACAGAAAATGATACCGTAACCGGATTTAATTTAGGAGCAGATGACTATATCTCCAAGCCGTTTTCTCTGCGTGAAGTCGTAATGAGAGTAAAAGCTGTACTGAGAAGAACGGCAGGAGTCCAAATAAAAGAAGAGGAGAAATTGCAATATAAGGGCCTCATCATCGATGTTCCGAAGAAGAAAGTCACAATAGACGAAGAAGAAATTTCTCTGACGAAAAAAGAATTTGAGATACTTTTATTACTCCTTCAAAACCAAGGACGCGTATTCTCCCGCGAAGACATTCTTGGAAAAGTATGGAATGATGAAGTATATGTACTCGACCGGACTATTGATGTCAACATCACACGGCTCCGCAAAAAAATAGGACAATACGGAAAACATATTGTAACACGCTTAGGATATGGCTACTGCTTTGAATGCGAATAAATTCTTTTATCAATGAAAAAATTCTCTTTCCGCACGCTGTCATTTAGTAGGCGGTTGTTTCTGACTGTAATCTCTACATTCATCGTTTTTGCCTTTTGCTTCTTATGTTTCCAATATAACCGGGAAAAGATTTATAAAAGCGAAATGCTTAACATACAGCTGCAGAACTATAACCAACGACTTTATGATTTCATAAATAAAACCGGACAACTAAATATCGACAGCCTGCAGACATATGTAACAACACATATAATTCCTAATCTGCGCGTAACATTAATTTCGTCATCAGGGAAGGTGATTTATGACAATGTACAAAAGGATTGGGAAAGCCTAAACGACCATTCCGACAGGAAAGAAGTGCAAGAAGCTTTAATATACGGAAGCGGTTACGCCATCAGCAGACGGTCGGAAAGCGTAAAGAATGAAGAATTCTTTTATTCAGCCCATTACTTTCCCGACAGACATTTAATCGTACGTTCAGCTTTACCCTATACGCTTAGTTTAAGCGAACATCTCAAAGCTAATACCGGTTTTATATGGTTCACATTGGCTGTTTGCCTCTGCCTTATTCTCTTTTTTTATAGTCTTACAAAGAAATTAGGCATGTCTATTACCAAACTTCAACAATTCGCTTTAAAAGCAGACCGAAACGAACCGATAGAAACAGACATACTTCAAACATTCCCGAAAAATGAATTAGGAGAGATATCCCAGCACATTATCAAGATTTACAAACGGCTTCATCGCGCAAAAGAAGCATTATACATAGAAAGAGAAAAGCTTATTTCCCACTTGCAAACCTCACGTGAAGGACTTGGTGTCTTCACAAAAGAGCGAAAAGAAATCCTTGTCAACAGTCTTTTCACACAATATGCCAACACTATTTCCGACTGGAATCTGACTTCCATCGAAGAAGTTTTCAGCATTCCCGAACTGAAACCCATCGAAATGTTCCTGAAAAGAAACGAAAACAACTTCGGGAAAGAGGAAAAAAGGACATCACTACATCTACACAAGAACGCACGTTTCTTTTTAATAGAATGCATTATCTTTCAAGACTTATCATTTGAAATTTCTATAAGCGATATCACACAAGAAGAAGAACAAGCACGCCTGAAACGCCAACTCACCCAAAATATCGCACATGAATTAAAGACCCCGGTAAGCAGCATTCAAGGATATTTGGAAACAATTCTAAATAATCCGGATATGAAAGCCGAAATGAAACAGACATTTCTGGAGCGAAGTTATGCACAAAGCAACCGTCTTACATTACTTCTACGCGACATATCTGTGCTCACACGCATGGACGAAGCGCCCGAATTAGTAGAGAAAGAAAGTGTAAACATCAGCAAACTTGTAGAAAACATGCTGAATGAAGTGGCTTTAAACCTTGAAAAGAAACAAATAAAAGTGAATAATCTGCTGCCCGACAACATGATCATTTACGGAAGCAATTCATTGCTCTACTCTATATTCCGTAATCTGACGGATAATGTAATCGCTTATGCAGGCACAAACATACAAATTACAATCAACTGTTTCCGTGAGGATGAAAAACTTTATTACTTCAGTTTCTCTGACACAGGCGTAGGCGTGGCTGAAGAGCATCTGACGCGTTTATTCGAACGTTTTTACCGGATAGACAAAGGACGCTCTCGTAAATTAGGAGGAACCGGCTTAGGGCTGGCAATTGTCAAGAATGCAGTATTGTTTCATGGCGGAACAATTTTTGCAAAGAACGCGCCGAACGGAGGACTGGAATTCGTATTCACGCTACAAAAAAACTGATAGTTCTTTGTTTATGACATCAGAAACTTTTATTTTTGAAGAAATAAATTTTCCCATACACCATGAAAACAAAGAACTTTCTCATAATACTATTCGGACTTTTTACGGGACATCTTCTATTGGCTCAGCAACCCAAATATGAATTATTCTGGGTTGAAAACTTCAATGGCTCTGCCATAAATGAAAAATATTGGAGCAAAATTCCACGAGGAGAAAGCGACTGGAACCGACATATGTCAGATGAATCATCCCTATACGAAGTGAAAAACGGGAATCTCATCCTCAGAGGGAAAATAAATAAAAACATTGTTCCGGAAGATTCGTCTCCTTATATCACAGGAGGGGTCTACACAAAAGACAAAAAGATGCTGACTTTTGGCAAAGTAGAAGTAAGAGCAAAACTGCAAGGAGCGAAAGGCGCATGGCCGGCCATCTGGATGTTACCCAACAAAGGGCGATGGCCTGACGATGGAGAAATAGATATTATGGAAAGACTGAACCATGACTCTATTGCCTATCAAACCGTTCATTCTTATTACACATACGTTTTAAAAGAAGAAAACAATCCGCCGCACGGAAGCGTTCATCGCATCGACCCAGACGACTATAACGTCTATGCCGTCGAAATATTGCCGGACAGTCTGATATTTTCCGTCAACGGCAGTCACACATTTACCTATCCACGAATTGAAACAACACTAAAAGGTCAATACCCGTTTGGCACTCCTTTCTACATTTTAATCGACATGCAGATAGGAGGAAACTGGGTAGGCGAAGTGAACCCTGAAGACTTTCCCGCAGAGATGAAAATAGACTGGGTAAAAATGTACGTCTTAAAACAGTGAGGAAGTGCACCATGTGCATACGAAATGAGGAGTCACAAAATAACGTATGGAGAAATGTTGTGACTTTCCCGTAAAATATTCAACTCCTTGCATGAAGCCTTTTTCATGCAACGAAAAAGGAAATATGCGGAAATGATGTCTCAAACTGACTCCCTCCCGGTCAAGTATCTTAAACATCGTTTCTTTAGCCGACCAATGCAACAGCAGCCTGTTAAGCTTTTCGTCGGGCGGCAACATTTCCGAGTCTAGCATTTCCTCCTCACAGAGAAAATAATCCTTAACCCTCTCAACGCGGTGCGTACGCTGCTCGATATCCATTCCTACTTCTTTCTCCGGGTGTATTCCGACAGAAACATATCCGCAAGTATGAGATATCGTAATATGCAATCCGATGTCCGACAGATAAGGCTTGCCCGATGGATAATAACATATTCTATACTCTTTGCCAAGCAACACTTTAAGCAAAACACGCACAGACAAGTATTCTGTACGACGGACAGGAGACTTAAATTGCTCCAATTCCTCTGCATAAGGAAAACTTTCCGAGAGACAACTCAAAAGTTCGTCATCGGTCTCCGTGACCTTCCAGATTCCCCACTCGGCCTTACCCTCTGTCCAACGCTTATACAATGGCATGACACATAAATCATTCGTTCTGTTCTTCTACATCCGACGACGCAAGCCTTGAAACTTTCACTTTCAAAATACGGCGTGAGTCGGCTTCAAGTACCTCAAAACGGAAACAAGAAAAAGCAATAGTCTCATGCAACGCAGGAAATTCTCCTTTCAGTTCAAGCAACAAACCTCCTAACGTATCGGCATCTCCCACTACATCTTCAAATTCATCCGGGTCGATTTTCAGTATTTTATAAAAGTCGGAAAGCAATGTTTTAGCCTCGAAAACATAAGTATTTTCCGTCAATTTCACATACGTATGCTCCTCCTCGTCATATTCATCATTAATTTCCCCCACAATCTCTTCTATAATATCCTCCATTGTCACAATACCCGAAGTTCCGCCAAATTCATCCACGACAACAGCGATATGAATCTTGTTCGCCTGAAAATCCCGAAGAAGATCATCAATCATTTTCGTCTCCGGGACGAAATATGCAGGACGAATCAAGGACTGCCACTTAAAGTCATTCCCCTCATTAAGATAAGGCAACAAATCCTTTATATACAAAATTCCTTTGATGTTATCACGGGATTCCTGATACACCGGAATGCGAGAATAAGCATTGTCGACAACACACTTCAATACATCCGGGTATGCAGCAGTGATTTCCAAATCAACCATATCGAGACGCGATGTCATAATTTCCTTTGCTGTCTCTTCTCCAAAACGAATGATGCCCTCAAGCATCGTCCCTTCCTCTGAAAGTTCTTTCTTGTCTGTAAGTTCCAATGCTTTAGAAAGTTCATCAACCGACAAGCCTTTCGCTTTACGCAACAGTCCTACTCTATTAATGGATGATGTCGTTTTCACGAAGAAACAGGATAATGGTTTAAAGACTGTGGACAGAAAAGACACAAAAGGCACTGATTTCCGACAAAATTTCAACGGAAAACGTACGGAATAAATTTTAGGAATAATTTCACCAAACAGTAACAATAGGAAACTCAGAATAACGGCAAATAACAAAAATCCCCACACTGAGTGACTTGCTACGGCTATTGTCTGATAATAAAAATAAGTACCCGCTATGATAGTCGCAACGTTTGTAAACGCATTTGAAATGACTAAAGTAGCCCAAAGACGCTCAGAATCGGCAAGCAAGGTTTTAATACGCTTGTAAGACGTATACCGTCCGTTATCCAATTCATTCTTTTCTGACGGAGAAAGAGAGAAAAATGCTATCTCTGAAGCTGAGATGTAAGCTGAAATAAACAATAAAATAATTGCAAGAAACAAAGCAATAAATGCCTCAAAGGAGGGGTGAGTCACAGAAATTCCTTCCGATATACTCTCCCCGAAAGCTAAATACGAATCAGGGTCCAAGGAAATTTATTTTAGTTAAACATCTGTTCTTTATCTGTCATTCAGAAAGGCAAATCATCTGAATCTGCGCCATCCGATGACTGTGACGGGGATGGTTGCGATGAAAGATCTCCGGTTCGGGAAACGCCGCCCCCACCCGTCTGCATAGAACGGGGAGTCAACATTTCCATATTATCAGCAAATATTTCAACGACATACCGTTTTATTCCGTTTTGGTCATCATAAGAACGGGAATGAATCTTACCTTCTATGTACAACTTATCACCCTTATGCACATATTTTTCCGCAGTCTGAGCCAAACCACGCCACAAAACAATATTGTGCCACTCTGTACGTTCCGGCACTTGTGTCCCGTTTGCTAAAGTATAAGCTCTTTCTGTCGTTGCCAAAGGAAAGGAAGCAACGGCTACACCACTGTCCAAATATCTTACATCAGGATCTTTTCCTACATTCCCGATAAGCTGTACTTTATTTAATGACATGACAAATCTTTTTTAATTATCAGACTTCAAAAGTAAGGAAAAAAAATGAGATATCAAGCGCGATACAGAAAATTTATGTAAATCCGTTTCCGGAATTCTCAGAAAAGAGCCCCCAAATCCACTGCATTCATCTATCACAACTTCATACATATCGGCATGAATCACCTGATGCGACAATACATGTTTCACCTGCTTTTCCACAAGACAAAACGATTTGACGTGCGCATCATCAAACAATTGCCGAAATTCCGGAAGAGCAAACAGCTCTTCTTCGGAAATATCTCTTCCCTGTTCTATCAAAGGGCATTCATACAAATTCCTCCAAATATCCTTATCCGTACGTTTTTTCATAAAAGTATATTCCCCTGAACGCACATAAAAATAAATAAAATAACGGTGCGTTATGTTTGGTTTATGCCGTTTCTTCGGTAAAAACTTCACGAGCTTTTTACGATAAGCCGCACACGTTTCCAGCAAAGGACAAACATCACATCGCGGAGAAGATGGCACACACTGCAATGCTCCAAAGTCCATTATCGCCTGATTATAACGAGCCGGATCACTTTTAACCAATAATTCTTCAGCCAAGACTGATATTATTTTCCGCCCTTCAACCGTATCTATCGGCTCTTCTATGCCTGCCCATCGGGAAATCACCCGACAAACATTCCCATCGACAACAGCTATGGGCATATCATAAGCAAAAGAACATATGGCTGAGGCCGTATAATCCCCGATCCCTTTCAAGGCACGAATTTCTTCATACGTCACCGGGAATCCTCCCCGCTCGCAAACCGAACGGGATGCCTCGTGCAAATATCTTGCCCGAGAATAATAGCCAAGTCCTTGCCAATACTTCAGAACTTCATCTTCATCAGCCTCAGCCAACGTCTTGCAATCGGGGAAACGCTCTATGAAACGTACGTAGTAATCATATCCCTGAGCGACACGGGTCTGCTGAAGAATGATTTCCGATATCCATATCTTATAGGGATCTTTTGTCTCCCGCCATGGCAAATCACGCTTATTCACCTCATACCAACCAATCAATATCTCACCAAAAGTTCTCATCCGTCATCTGCTTTTATACACGGTAACACATTCTTTTCAACATACAAAAGTAACAGCTTAAAAAGACAAATGAATACTTTTCAAAAAAATGTTGGCAATAAATTTCTTAAAGAGCAAGAAATGCTATATATTTGCAGTCCAAAAAATTAAGATAACGTATAACAATAATTATTAGCGAAATGACTAAAGCAGATATTGTAAACGAGATTGCCAAGAATACAGGCATCGATAAAACTACGGTGTTAACCACGCTTGAAGCGTTCATGAACACGGTAAAAGAGTCTTTATCAAACGATGAGAATGTATATCTTCGCGGATTCGGGAGCTTCATCGTGAAAAAGAGAGCACAAAAGACCGCACGTAATATTTCAAAAAATACTACAATCATCATCCCAGAACACAATATTCCGGCATTTAAACCGGCAAAAACATTTACGCTTTCTGTGAAAAAATAACAAATTATATATTAACCACATAAAACTTTAAAGATATGCCAAGCGGTAAGAAAAGAAAAAGACATAAAATGTCTACTCACAAACGTAAAAAAAGACTAAGAAAGAACAGACACAAAAGTAAAAAATAATTATTAGTCTGTCCGGACTTTAATAAAGAACAAACTTGTAAAGCTGTCAATAAGTCTTTCAGGTTTGTTCTTTGTGTAATGAAATTTTTCTAACGGCTCCGGCCGCATAATAGAAAACCTTCCTATTTTTACAAACCATCTAAACTAAATAATCAAGTGACAAGCGAATTAGTAGTCGATGTACAGCCCAAAGAGATTTCCATTGCGCTTCTTGAAGACAAGAATTTAGTGGAATTCCAGAAAGAAGAACAAAACCTTTCTTTCTCTGTAGGGAACATGTATTTAGGCAAAGTCAGGAAACTCATGCCAGGACTAAACGCCTGCTTTGTGGATGTAGGTTTCGAAAAAGACGCTTTCCTTCACTATTTAGACTTAGGACCTCAATTTCATTCTTTCCAAAAGTACCTGAAACAGGTATTAAGCGACAGGAAGAAACTTTATCCCATGTCAAAGGCTTCCATGTTGCCGGATATTGAAAAAGACGGAACAATCTCCAATGTATTAAAACAAGGACAGGAAGTTCTTGTACAAATCGTTAAAGAACCCATCTCAACCAAAGGGCCCCGATTAACATGCGAGATATCGTTTGCCGGACGATATTTAGTGCTCATTCCTTTTAACGACAAGGTATCTGTATCACAAAAAATCAAATCACATGAAGAACGTGCCCGCTTAAAACAGTTACTGCAAAGCATTAAGCCTAAAAATGTCGGCATAATCGTCCGTACAGTCGCCGAAGGAAAACGCGTAGCCGAACTTGATGCAGAACTAAAAACACTGTTAAAACACTGGGAAGATACCCTCACCAAAGTACAGAAAGCCACCAAACTTCCGTCTTTAGTCTTCGAGGAAACAAGCCGTACAGTAGCAATGCTACGCGATTTGTTCAATCCCTCATACGAAAACATTTATGTAAACGATGAAAATGTTTTCCAAGAAGTAAGAAATTACGTAGAACTTATAGCTCCCGAACGCACAAACATTGTCAAATTATATAAAGGGAAATTACCCATCTTCGATAATTTCGCAATCACAAAACAAATTAAATCATCGTTCGGAAAGACCGTTTCTTATAAAAGCGGTGCATACTTAATTATAGAACATACCGAAGCTCTTCATGTTGTAGACGTAAACAGCGGCAACCGCTCCAAATCAGACAACGGACAAGAAGCCAATGCTCTCGATGTCAATCTGGGAGCTGCAGATGAATTAGCCCGACAACTCCGGTTAAGAGACATGGGCGGCATAATAGTTGTCGACTTCATTGACATGACTGTAGCCGAGAACCGTCAGAAAGTATATGAACGCATGTGCCAGAACATGCAGAAAGACCGGGCAAAACACAATATACTACCACTCAGCAAATTCGGCTTAATGCAGATTACACGACAGCGAGTCCGACCGGCAATTGACGTAACAACAGACGAAGACTGTCCCACATGCTTCGGAAAAGGAAAAATAAAACCATCCATTTTATTTACAGATGCTTTGGAAAGCAAAATTGACTACCTGGTCAATAAACTGAAGGTTAAAAAATTTACTTTACATATCCATCCCTATGTAGCGGCATATGTCAATCAAGGAATCTTCTCCCTTAAAAGGAAATGGCAAATGGAATATGGATTAGGAATCAAAATAATCCCTGATCAGAGCCTCGCCTTTTTACAATACAAATTCTACGATAAGTTCGGAGAAGAACTGGATATGAAAGAGGAATTCGAAATCAAATAAATAAAGAAGGGTATCTTTTACAGTAGATACCCTTCTTTATTTCAGACAAAACAAATATCTCCAACTATTTACCTCCGTTTCTTTCTCTTATTTGCCGATTTTACGGCTTCAGCCACAACGGGTTTATCTTCAAACCGTTTCGTGTAATTTGTATAATCCGGATGAATGCGTTCATAAGTCGGATCGAGAAATAACGGACTTGATATAATATGATCTGCAGTACTACGATTACAACAGAACACAATATTTTCCACACCGGCTAAACGGGTCAATGCCTTCACATCCGTATCATGCGGCTGCAACGTCATCGGATCCGTAAAAAAGAACAGATAATCAATCTCTCCTTCTACAATACGAGAGCCCATCTGCTGATCTCCGCCTAAAGGTCCTGATTTCAAGATAGTGAAATCCCATTCCACATCGGGATGCTTTTCCTTTAATGCTTTCAATATTAAAGTACCCGTTGTTCCTGTACAATAGAACTTATGCCCCATCAACAATTCTGAATTCCAAAGCACCCATTCAATCAGATCTTTCTTCATTGCATCGTGAGCAACCAAACCAATTTTCCGTACTAATTTCGCCATATTTGTCCTTTTAATAATTGCATACATGAAAACATCAGCGAAAATTCACCAAAAGATTTCCATGTTTATCACAAAGATAACGGATTTTCCTTTAAAACATAACGGGAACTACAGAAAGATACCGGGAATTAATGGAATCTTAACAAAGAAAACAAATGGAAGAAGTGTGAACTTTTACTTAGCTATTTGAGAGAGCCGAAAGCGGGACTCGAACCCGCGACTTACTCATTACGAATGAGTTACTCTACCAACTGAGTTATTTCGGCTTTTCTTTCTAATCGGCATTCCTGATAAATGCGGTGCAAATTTATAGCTTTATTCCAAGTATCCAAAAGAAAAACTACTTTTTTTATAAAAGAGATCACAACTTTTTCAGCCTCTTACCACTTTAAAACGGTAGCATATCCTCAAAATATTCCCGGATTCTATCTTTTTCAGAAAATTGATTTTACCATGTAGCAAAATATTCATATATTTGCAACCCGAATAGCGAGACGATAAAATTGAAAGAATGTATCAAAGGGCAGCATATAAAAAAAAGAAAGATGCCTACCCGAATGCCTTTTCAGGACAAGCATCTGCAATAAAAATGAGGAATATCTATTCATTTGCAATAAACTCCATTGACATTTATTTGCTTTATTTCCGAAAAACGTTCGCAATTACTCCTATTTCATACACAACGAACAATATAATTACCAACAATACCCGGAATTGCCTTTCGGCATATCCGGGATTTTTTTCACTCCCTTATTACGTTTAAACGGATAAATTCTTATGGAACCTATCAAGCACGAATGCGGTGTTGCAATGATCCGCCTGTTAAAACCGTTGGAATATTACCAAAAGAAATACGGAACATGGATGTATGGTCTAAACAAACTTTACCTGTTAATGGAAAAACAACACAACCGCGGACAAGAAGCAGCCGGACTGGCATGCGTGAAACTGCAGGCAAATCCGGGAGAAGAATACATGTTCCGCGAAAGAGCATTGGGAACAAGTGCCATAACAGAAATATTCAGTACCATACACAGTCACTTTAAAGATCTGACAGAAGCGCAATTGCACGATGCAGAATACGCCCAACGGTATCTCCCTTTCGCCGGAGAACTTTATATGGGACACTTAAGATATTCCACAACCGGCAAGAGCGGTATCTCATACGTGCATCCGTTCTTAAGAAGAAACAACTGGCGTTCGAAAAATTTAGCCCTTTGCGGAAACTTTAATCTCACGAATGTTGATGAAATATTTGCCAATATTACAGCAAACGGACAACATCCTCGTAAATATGCCGACACATATATCATATTAGAACAAGTGGGGCATCGGCTTGATCGCGAAACAGAACGCCTGTATAACGAGTGTAAAGCGGAAGGACTGAACGGGATAGAACTCACAAATGCCATAGAAGAGCGTATCGACCTGGCTAATGTTTTACAAACATCAAGCCCGCTTTGGGACGGAGGATATGTAATATGTGGATTGACAGGCAGCGGTGAGTCTTTTGCATTACGTGATCCGTGGGGAATACGTCCGGGATTCTGGTATATGGATGAAGAGATTATCGTTGTAGCTTCCGAACGCCCTGTTATCCAAACAACCCTAAATGTGCCGGCAGACAGCGTAAATGAGCTACAACCGGGACAAGCCATCTTGATAAATAAAAAAGGAGAAATACGTTTAAGCCAAATCAACAACCCGAAAGAAAAAAGAGCATGTTCATTCGAAAGAATATATTTCAGTCGCGGAAGCGATATTGATATATATAGAGAACGTAAACGCTTAGGTGAAAAATTAGTAGAGCCAATTCTCAAAGCAATCGATTATGATGTAGTACACACGGTGTTTTCTTTCATACCCAATACGGCCGAAGTTGCTTTTTACGGCATGCTGGAAGGATTTGACAATTACTTGAACCAGCTGAAAGTCCAGCGGATTGAAGCATTAGGACACCGTCCCAGCCATAATGAGCTGGAACAAATTCTGTCACAACGCATCCGCAGCGAAAAAGTAGCAATCAAAGATATTAAATTGCGCACCTTCATCGCCGAAGGAAATACCCGAAATGATTTGGCAACACACGTGTATGACATCACCTACGGGAGCCTGATTCCTTACGAAGATAATCTGGTTATCATTGACGACAGCATCGTACGCGGTACTACATTAAAGCAGAGCATTATCAGCATACTTGACCGCTTACACCCCAAAAAGATTATCATTGTCTCTTCTTCACCCCAGGTGCGTTACCCTGATTACTACGGTATAGACATGGCAAGTCTGGAACAATTCATCGCATTCAAGGCAGCCATTGCCTTACTGGAAGAACGCGGGATGCAACACATCATAGAAGAAGCTTATCAGAAATCGAAAGCGCAGCTCCAGTTACCTAAGGAAAAAATGATTAACTGCGTGAAAGATATTTATGCCCCTTTCAGCGATAAGGAGATCTCGGAAAAAATGGTTCAACTGCTTACCCCCACAGGAACACAAGCAAAGATAGAGATTGTTTATCAGGCCCTGACGGGATTACACGAGGCATGCCCCCAACATTCCGGAGATTGGTACTTTAGCGGCAACTATCCCACACCCGGTGGCGTGAAAATGGTCAACCAAGCTCTCGTTGAATATATAGAACAAACCTATCAATCCAAACAGAAAACGTCACAACAAAACAAGTTGACATAACGTACCAGACAAAGAATATCAATAAAGACAAAACAATAAAGACCCGATTACATATATGGACAGCAAAACAAATTACTACGAAGGAAAAACATGTTCTCTCATTTTAAGTGATGGAAGTTGTTTTCATGGGAAATCATTCGGCTATGAAAAAGCTGTAGCCGGTGAGGTTGTTTTCAACACTGCGATGACAGGCTATCCGGAAAGTCTGACCGACCCCTCGTATGCCGGCCAGCTAATGACTCTCACATACCCGTTAATAGGTAACTATGGCGTCCCGCCTTTCACATTCGAAGCCGACGGTCTGCCTACATTCATGGAAAGCGAAAAAATCCATGCAGAGGCAATCATTGTAAGCGATTACAGCGAAAAGTTCAGTCATTGGAACGCAGTGGAAAGCCTAAGCGACTGGTTGAAACGTGAAAAGATACCGGGCATTACCGGAATTGATACGCGCGAATTAACAAAAATCCTGCGGGAACATGGCGTAATGATGGGGAAAATTGTTTTCAATGATGAAGACCTTCACACACCGGATGCCATTTACGAAGGAGTAAATTACGTAGACAAAGTCTCATGCAAGGAAATCATTCGCTACAACGAAGGGAAAGATAAAAAGAAAGTCGTACTGGTTGACTGCGGAGTTAAAGCAAATATCATAAGATGCCTGCTGAAACGTGATGTGGAAATTATCCGCGTCCCATGGAATTACAACTTCAACACACTGGCATTCGACGGACTGTTCATTTCAAACGGACCGGGAGATCCGGACACATGCGATGAGGCTGTACAGAATATCCGCAAGGCTATGCAGAACGAGAAACTGCCTATTTTTGGAATCTGCATGGGAAATCAACTGCTGTCAAAGGCCGGAGGAGCCCAAATATATAAATTAAAATACGGACACCGCAGTCATAATCAACCGGTTCGCCTCGTTGGAACAGATAAATGTTTCATCACAAGCCAAAATCACGGATATGCAGTAGACAACAATACTTTAGGTTCCGACTGGGAACCGCTGTTCATTAATATGAACGACGGTTCGAATGAAGGAATCCGACACAAACATAATCCATGGTTTTCCGCTCAATTCCACCCGGAAGCCGCAAGCGGACCTACCGACACAGAGTTCCTCTTCGATGAGTTCATAAAATTATTATAATGACTTTTTAAGCACGATATATATGGAAAATAAGATAAAAAAAGTATTATTGTTAGGTTCGGGTGCTCTGAAAATTGGCGAAGCCGGTGAATTTGACTACTCCGGATCCCAAGCATTAAAAGCCTTGAAAGAAGAGGGAATCGAAACGATTCTGATAAATCCCAACATTGCTACCGTACAAACGTCAGAAGGCGTTGCCGATAAGATTTATTTCTTACCTGTCACTCCCTACTTCGTGGAGAAAGTTATTGCAAAAGAAAATCCGGACGGAATTCTATTATCTTTCGGAGGACAAACAGCTCTGAACTGCGGCGTCGCCTTATACAAGGCAGGAGTATTCGATAAATATAAAACACGCGTACTCGGAACTCCCGTACAAGCCATAATGGATACGGAAGACCGCGAATTGTTTGTCAAGAAACTCGATGAAATAGATGTAAAAACCATTAAAAGCGAAGCCGTAGAAAATATTGAAGAAGCACGGAAAGCCGCTAAAGAAGTGGGATATCCGGTGATTATCCGTGCAGCATATGCGCTGGGAGGACTCGGTTCGGGCTTCTGCAATAATGAGGAAGAGCTCAATGCTTTGGCCGAAAAAGCCTTTTCCTTCTCACCACAAGTCCTGGTAGAGAAAAGTTTGAAAGGTTGGAAAGAAATAGAATATGAAGTTGTCCGCGACCGGTTTGACAATTGTATCACGGTATGTAACATGGAAAATTTCGACCCGCTGGGCATCCATACCGGAGAATCAATCGTTATAGCACCTTCACAAACACTATCAAACAGTGAATACCACAAACTACGTGAACTGGCCATCCGCATCATCCGCCACATCGGCATCGTAGGAGAATGTAACGTACAATATGCTTTCGATCCGGAATCCGAAGATTACCGTGTCATCGAAGTCAATGCCCGTCTGAGCCGTTCCTCTGCCTTGGCTTCGAAAGCAACGGGATATCCGCTGGCTTTTGTCGCTGCAAAACTCGGTTTAGGCTATGGTTTGTTCGATCTTAAGAACTCGGTTACAAAAACAACATCCGCTTTCTTCGAACCTGCATTAGATTATGTTGTCTGCAAGATACCGCGTTGGGACTTGGGAAAATTTCACGGAGTAGACCGGGAACTGGGTTCTTCCATGAAATCGGTAGGAGAAGTCATGGCTATCGGACGTACCTTTGAAGAGGCAATCCAAAAAGGACTACGCATGATCGGGCAAGGGATGCACGGATTTGTGGAAAATAAAGAACTGGTCATTGCCGATATAGACAAAGCTCTGCGCGAACCTACAGACAAACGCATCTTTGTCATTTCAAAAGCCATGCGTGCCGGTTATACGGTAGACCAGATTCATGAACTGACAAAAATAGATAAATGGTTCCTTGATAAACTGATGAATATCATGGAGACCTCCAAAGAACTGCATAAATGGGGGAATAACCACACTCAAATAACCCAACTACCAAAGGATTTGCTCTACAGAGCCAAACGCCAGGGCTTCTCCGATTTCCAGATAGCACGTGCCATTTCTTACCAGAACGATATGGAAGACGGACTGCTGGAAGTGCGCAAATACAGAAAAAGCATCGGAATCGTTCCGGTAGTCAAACAAATAGATACCTTAGCGGCCGAATATCCGGCACAAACAAACTACCTATATCTTACGTATAGCGGCATTGCCAATGACGTACATTATTTAGGCGATCGTAAAAGTATCGTGGTTCTCGGATCCGGAGCTTACCGCATCGGTTCATCGGTTGAATTCGACTGGTGCGGCGTACAAGCCCTAAATACAATCAGAAAAGAAGGATACCGCAGCGTGATGATTAACTATAATCCGGAAACCGTATCGACCGATTATGACATGTGCGACCGTTTGTATTTCGATGAGCTCACGTTCGAACGTGTTTTAGACATCATTGATCTGGAAAATCCACACGGCGTAATTGTTTCCACCGGAGGACAGATTCCCAATAATCTGGCACTCCGCCTGGACGGACAGCATATTCATATCTTAGGAACTTCCGCAAAAAGTATTGACAACGCGGAAGACCGGGATAAATTCTCCGCAATGCTCGACCGAATCGGCGTAGACCAACCGGAATGGAGTGCTCTGACCTCAATGGAAGATATCAATGCTTTCATTAAGAAAGTCGGGTTTCCTGTCCTCGTACGTCCGTCATACGTTCTCTCCGGAGCCGCAATGAATGTTTGCTCCAATCAGGATGAACTGGAACGTTTCCTGCAACTGGCTGCCAATGTTTCCAAGAAACATCCGGTCGTAGTAAGCCAATTTATCGAACATGCAAAGGAAGTTGAGATGGACGCCGTTGCCCAGAATGGTGAAATAATAGCCTATGCAATTTCTGAACATATTGAGTTTGCCGGAGTACATTCCGGCGATGCTACCATACAGTTCCCGCCGCAAAAGCTATATGTGGAAACCGTTCGACGCATCAAACGTATCTCACGTCAGATAGCAAAAGAGCTGAACATTTCAGGACCATTCAACATTCAGTTCCTTGCAAGAGAGAATGATATCAAAGTAATCGAATGCAACTTACGCGCAAGTCGCTCTTTTCCTTTCGTCAGCAAAGTACTGAAAATAAACTTTATCGAACTGGCAACACGGGTCATGCTTGGGCTTCCGGTAGAAAAACCGAATAAGAATCTGTTCGAGTTAGACTACGTCGGCATTAAAGCAAGTCAGTTCTCTTTCAACCGTTTACAGAAGGCCGATCCGGTATTGGGCGTCGACATGGCTTCTACAGGCGAGGTTGGCTGCATCGGAGAAGACACGTCTTGTGCCGTACTGAAGGCGATGTTGTCGGTAGGATACCGCATCCCGGAGAAAAACATCCTGATGTCTACCGGAGCACCGAAACAAAAAGTCGACATGCTGAAAGCCGCACAAGCACTGAAAGCCAAAGGATATAATATATTTGCTACGGGAGGAACATCGAAATTCCTCAGCGAAAACGGCGTAGAAAACACGCGCGTCTACTGGCCAAGCGAAGAAGGACATCCGCAAGCGTTGGAAATGCTTCATAAAAAAGAAATCGATATGGTAGTAAACATTCCGCGTGACTTATCGGTAGGAGAACTGGACAACGGATATAAGATACGCCGCGCTGCCATCGATTTGAATATTCCGCTCATTACCAATGCCCGCCTTGCAAGTGCGTTTATCAATGCATTCTGCACCATGAGCATCGATGACATAGCCATTAAGAGTTGGGACGAATATAAATAATACATCCTCGTTTCCATAGCTCCAACAGCGTTTGTACACGGTTGAAATAAATTATTTTCAGACATCACCACCGAAACTGAAAGTATTTATTTCAGCCGTTCTTCTTTTTTTACCGTTTAACCCAACATAGCAATCACGGAAGATTCGCAATATTTGCGAAACAATCGTAAACAAACATAAGAAAAGGGATGCTGCTACATAACGGCATCCCTTACACATAACAAATTCCTTTATATCCTTCTACGAAAGGAAAAGTCTCAAAACTCGAAACGTTCAGTCTTCATCGTGCCCAAACTTTCTATCTTTGGCACGAGTCTTGTGAAATGCGGAGCCTGTGAATGTGCCGACAATGATTCATCGTCTTTCCATGTTTCACAAATCATCAATACATCCGGACGCGTTGCGCTCTCAAACAAATCGTAAGAAATACAACCACTATCCTTCTGCGATGCTGCGACCAATTCTTTTGCTGCAGCAACTAACTCTGCACGATTCTTCTCATCCACTTGGATAAATACATTCAGTCTAATCATTTTTTTCTCACTTTTATTAATAACCTGTTCTTGCTCTTTTTGTCCGTCTGGGGTGTTTTTATCTGCATTTTCGTTCGACGCACACGCAGAAAGTGCCAACACCATGCACATTCCCCAAAGCATTAATCTGATTCTTTTCATCGGAAACTACTTCTATTTTCGCCTCTAAATTAAGAATTTTCTAAGATACAAAAACAAAAAAGCGGAAATTTATGATTGTCAACACATAAATTTCCGCTCTTTTATCGGAGAATCACAAATATCTTACCACTCAATAAACTGGCCTTTGGCCTTACGTTCAGCAAGCAATTCTTTCAAATGTTGGTTCTTGGAAGAAGCAATGTACCGCCGTCCAAAAATATTCGGTATCGCAACGCCCAAAGAAATAACCATAATGACCAATCCGGAATTCACACCACTTTCTATAGCTTTCATCAACGGAGTAACTTCATCAAGCGTTTTTACATTCATATTTATCAGCCCAAACAGCATCCGATACATCAGTACTCCGGGAATCATAGGGATAACCGATGGTATAGTCAACACATGATTTGGTACATGAAACCAATGTACTGCTTTCACTGCAATGAGACTGACCAATACTGCTCCCGCGAAAGAGCCGATAACCAATCCCATATCCAGCCCTACATTGTCCGTACTTGCGCCTAAATTCACAAAGTTTCTTGTGCAAACAGCTATAATTCCTCCGATAGCAACAACCCATAACAAACGACGCTGAATATTGAATATCATAGAGAAACCCATCGCTGATATGGCTGCAGCAATAGCATATTCCCAATATGCATGGTGAGGTATCATGCTGATTGTCGGGAAGAAATCGGCGATATTACACAATTTTACGGCAAAAGCTATACCGAAAGCCATTGCGGAAACTATCAGCAATGTATTGACAGCACGCACAATTCCGACCTGAATATAATTGTCGAGCATATCATCGACGAAGTTAATCAACGGCACTCCCGGAACAATAAACAATGCGCAAGCCAACAACGGATGCCAAGGCGTATCAGTCCATTCCGCCGGAAGCAGCGTAGATGCCCATGCCAGAACAGTAGAAACAAATGCAGAAATAGCAATACCCATGTAATGGTTCAGACCAGACTCGTTGCATTTTGCACGCACACGCATACCAATAATCGCAGCAATCGATGCGTATAAGAAAGCCATCCAATCACAACCAAACTGAATACAGAATCCACCACAAGCAAATCCGGCACCGACTGCCACCATCCATGGCGTATAATTACGCTTTGCCTTCCGGATTTTCTCCAGTTCCTCCTCATAACGATCCAGCGAATAATCTTCCTCAATTGCCCGCCAAGACAACTTACTGACTTCAGTTATAGCAGTCATATTCACACCATGACTTTCTATACGCTGGAATTTTGTAAATGAATAATCTCCATCACTCACATTCACCATCAGCATCGTATAACTTACATTTATATGAAGTTTCTCTTCCGGAATACCCAAATAAGAAGCCGTACGTTTCATGTTTCTCACAATGCGATTCGTATCAGCCAAACTTTCCACCAAAAGTTTTCCCGTGCGCAACAATAAATCTACCCTACGATGCAACAACTGATCGTGTGCCTTAACAGTTGTCTTTAAATGTTCTTCTAATACCATTTTAACTAAATCTTGCTTTTCCGGCCGCAAAGGTAGTCAAAACACAGTAAATAATTATAAAAAAGCCAAGAATAAAAAAACGATAAGAATCAAATAACTATCGCCGCTTTATACATACAGGCACCGAAAAGAATCTGAACCGTTTTGTTCTTTTTTATAAAACATGCCCGACAATGTTAATAAATAATAGCATAAATACCGAAAAAAAACAGCATGTTTTATTTATTTATACCTTTGCATGAAAGTATTGAACGCAAGGGACAAAACAAACGGCCGAACATCTTGAGGAAAAATTCCACAACCATATAAAAACAGTTCCTCAAAGAATAACCGCATGTATTGCATACATTCTCCTGTTTTTCAATATTACAACAACGATTTATCGTTTTGGCATAAAGATTGCAAGGAAATCTTTCGAAGCTTAAAACACTAAAAGGCACTGAAATGAATTTTTTTTTAACAAAGAGAGAACTAAAAAGATTGAAAAGGAAACAAGCTATTTACACCGGAATCGGAATCATCATTGTCATAACCCTCTATTTATTTCTTACTCGGGAAAAAAGCCCGTCTCCTGAAATTCCGGTCATCAGCGTAACCCCTGCCTTACAAGAAGATGTTGAGATTTACGGAGAATACGTGGGACGTATCCGCGCACAACAATTCGTGGAAGTACGTGCACGCGTAGACGGATTTCTCGAGAGAATGGAATTCGAGGAAGGGACTTATGTAAAACGCAATCAGGTTTTATTCGTCATCAACCAGGAACAATATAGAGCAAAAGCAGATAAAGCACGTGCCCAACTGAAAAAAGATGAAGCACAAGCCCGAAAAGCAGAACGAGACCTGGAACGCATAAGGCCACTATACGAGAAACATGCAGCCAGCCAAGTGGATTACGATGATGCAATAGCAGCATACGAAACCGCAAAAGCCAGCGTAGGCATGAGCCAAGCCGACCTTGATCAGGCTGAATTAGAATTAGGTTATACCGTAGTTAAATCACCGATTTCGGGACAAATCAGTGAAAGTCTGGTCGATTTAGGCACATTGGTGGGAGGAAACGGCAAGTCACTCCTTGCAACAGTCGTAAAGAGCGACACGGTTTTAGTAGATTTCAGCATGACGGCACTCGACTACTTGAAGAGCAAAGAACGTAACGTTACTCTTGGACAAAAAGATTCCACACGCTCATGGCAACCCACAATTACCATCACTCTACCCGATAACAGTACATATAAATATAAGGGTCTGGTTGACTTTGCCGAACCGCAAGTCAACCCCAAAACCGGGACTTTCTCCGTCCGGGCGGAAATGGCTAACCCGGAACACATCTTGTTACCGGGACAATTTACCAATGTCCGGGTACTTTTGGACGTACGGGAGAATGCAACCGTCGTACCACAAAAAGCACTGATCATCGAAAAAGGAGGCGCATATATCTTTGTCATGCGTAGAGATTCCACAGTAGAGAAACGTTTTATCGAATTAGGACCCGAATTTCAAAACAACACAGTTGTAGAACGCGGTCTGGTCCCGGGAGAAATGATTGTAAGCGAAGGTTATCACAAACTGACTCCCGGCATAAAAGTCCGGGTAAGCAACATTACTACTCCGGAAAAAGATTCATAAAAGTTAATCAAACAGTCAATCAATGAAAGTAAGTTTTTTCATAGACCGCCCCGTATTTTCGGCTGTCATCTCCATATTAATTGTCATAATAGGTATCATCGGACTAACGATGCTTCCTATTGATCAATATCCGCAAATTACACCGCCTGTCGTAAAAATCAGCGCCTCCTACCCGGGAGCCAGTGCCGTTACCGTATCGCAAGCCGTTGCTACCCCGATAGAGCAAGAACTAAACGGTACTCCGGGCATGATTTATATGGAGTCAAACAGTTCCAATTCCGGAGGTTTCTCCGCAACTGTCACATTCGACATCTCGGCCGACCCCGATTTATCCGCTGTGGAAATACAAAACAGAATAAAGCTTGCAGAATCAAGACTCCCGGCCGAAGTCATACAAAACGGTATATCTGTAGAAAAACAAGCAGCAAGTCAGCTCATGACCATTTGCCTAACATCGGAGGATCCCAAATTCGATGAGATTTATCTCAGCAACTTTGCAACAATCAATGTGCTTGACTTGCTGAGAAGAATTCCGGGCGTGGGAAGAGTCTCAAATATAGGAAGCCGATATTACGCAATGCAAATATGGGTTGACCCCGCCAAAATGGCTAATTTCGGGTTAACCGTACAAGATTTACAGAACGCATTAAAAGACCAGAACCGCGAGTCTGCCGCCGGAGTCTTAGGACAACAACCTGTAACCGGCCTTGATATTACGATACCCATCACTGCGCAAGGACGACTTTCTACCGTCGGACAATTTGAAGAAATCGTTCTCCGTGCCAATGCCGACGGCTCATTAGTACGCCTGCGCGATGTTGCACGTGTTTCTCTGGAGGCCTCTTCCTATAACACAGAAAGCGGAATCAACGGAGGAAATGCTGCTGTTTTAGGCATTTATCTGCTTCCCGGAGCCAATGCAATGGAAGTTGCCCAAAGCGTAAAAGAAGAGATGCTGGAAATCAGTAAGAACTTTCCGGAAGGATTACATTATGAAATACCTTTCGACATGACGAATTATATTTCAGAATCGATACATGAAGTATATAAGACTCTGTTCGAAGCTTTATTTCTGGTCATCATAGTGGTATTCCTGTCGCTGCAAAGTTGGAGAGCAACGGTAATCCCTATCGTTGCCGTCCCTATCTCTTTAATCGGGACGTTCGGATTTATGCTGATATTCGGTTTCTCGCTTAATATACTTACTCTGCTCGGATTGATTCTGGCAATCGGTATTGTGGTTGATGATGCCATTGTTGTTGTTGAAAATGTCGAGCGCATCATGGAAGAGGAACATCTAAGTCCGTATGAAGCAACGAAAAAAGCGATGGACGGACTTACGGGAGCTTTAATAGCCACTTCGATGGTCCTGGCAGCCGTATTCGTCCCGGTCAGCTTCCTTTCGGGTATTACCGGACAATTATACCGTCAGTTCAGTGTGACCATTGCCGTATCCGTCATTCTTTCCACCATCGTGGCACTGACATTAAGCCCCGTTATGTGTTCGCTTATTCTAAAGCCAACATCCCCCGACAAGCCCAAAAACCGCATATTCCGGGCAATCAACAGATGGTTGAATATCGGGAATACCAAATATATAACGGCCATCAACCAAATTATAAAGAATCCACGCCGCGTAACAGCCGGATTCGGAATCATTCTTGTTTTTATTTTTCTTTTAAACCGCCTGATTCCGTCCAGCTTTCTCCCGACAGAAGATCAGGGATACTTCACCGTAGAGCTTGAACTCCCCGAAGACGCAACCATCGAACGTACCCGGAAAGTAACCGAACGGGCTATTGACTTTTTAATGAAAGACCCTTCTGTAGCGTATGTACAAAACGTTACAGGCAGTAGTCCCCGCGTCGGGACCAGTCAGGCACGCAGCCAACTCACCGTAATTCTTAAGGAATGGAAAGAAAGAGATGACACAACGATTGACAATATAATGGAAAACATACGGCAGGAGTTAAAAACATATCCTGAATGCAAGGCATATCTTTCCACACCTCCTGTCATTCCCGGATTGGGTACATCCGGAGGTTTTGAAATGCAATTAGAAGCACGAGGTGATGCGTCTTTCGACGATTTGATACAAGCAACCGATACGTTAATGTATTATGCCTCGAGGCGGAAAGAAATAGAAGGGCTTTCGTCCTCGCTCCAAGCCGACATTCCGCAGCTATACTTCGATGTAGACCGCGATAAGGTAAAATTATCCGGAGTACCGATGGCCGATGTTTTCTCGACAATGAAAGCATACACCGGTTCGGTCTACGTGAACGATTTTAATATGTTCAACCGCATTTACCGGGTTTATATACAGGCAGAAGCTCCTTTTCGTGAATCCCGCGACAACATCGGACTTTATTTTGTAAAAGGAAGCGACGGAAATATGATCCCGCTTACGGCGTTAGGAACGGCCAACTACACTACCGGTCCCGGAAGTATCAAACGGTTCAACATGTTTAACACCTCCGTCATCAGAGGCTCTGCAGCCAATGGGGCCAGCTCCGGACAAGTAATGAATATACTGGAAGATATCGCAAATGAAAAACTTCCCGACAATATCGGTGTTGAATGGAGCGGACTTTCTTATCAGGAAAAGGAAGCCGGAGGACAAACAGGGTTCATCATCGCACTGGTATTCTTATTTGTTTTCCTTTTCCTCGCGGCCTTATATGAAAGCTGGAGTATTCCTCTTTCCGTACTGATATCATTACCTGTAGCCGTATTCGGTGCGTATTTGGGAGTAGCTGTCTGCGGTTTGGAAAACGATACGTACTTTCAAATCGGTTTAGTCATGCTAATCGGATTAGCAGCCAAAAATGCGATTCTCATTGTAGAGTTTGCAAAAGATGAAGTAGACAAAGGGAAAGATATCGTAGAAGCAGCTCTTCACGCCGCTCATCTGCGCTTTCGTCCCATCCTGATGACATCATTGGCTTTCATACTAGGTATGGTTCCTTTGGTATTGGCCTCAGGTCCGGGCTCTGCAAGCCGCCAAGCCATCGGCACAGGTGTCTTCTTCGGTATGATTGTAGCCGTAACAGCCGGCATTCTTCTTGTCCCGTTCTTTTTCGTTATGATATATAAAACCACGAAAAAGCTCAAGACGAAACACAGCAATCAAACCAATCTTTTGAAAAAATAATTGGAAAGTTCAATGAAAACAATGAAACATTTTTATCCATATATCTGCACGCTTATAATAATTCTTCTCAACGGAAGTTGTCAGTTGGGCAGACATTATACACGCCCACAACTCCATCTTCCCGCACAATTAGACAGTATGAATATCGATACAACCTCAATCGGGGACTACAAATGGGAAGAAATATATACAGATACAACACTACAAAACATCATACGCAAAACGCTGGAATACAATAAAGACCTGCTAATAGCAGGAGCACGTATCAAAGAGTTAGCGGCCATGAAACGCATTGATTATGCCAATATGTTTCCATCTGTCGGATTAAGAATCTACGGAGAAAAGGAACAAGACAATTACGGTGGAAACGCATCATCTTCAGACAATCAATTCGATTTGAAAGGAACCACCTCATGGGAACTTGACTTATGGGGAAATCTCCGCTGGAGAAAAGATAAAAGTATGGCAGAATTCCTGTCATCGATAGAAAATCAACGGGCACTACAAATGAGCCTGATTGCACAAGTAGCTCAATCATATTATGAACTTGCCGCATTGGACAACGAATTAATCCTCGTAAAACAAACTGTAGAAGCGCGGGGCGCGAGTCTTAATCTGGCCCGCATACGATACGAAGGTGGGGTAACGTCTGAAATTACGTTCAGACAGGCTCAGGTAGAACTGGCAAAAACTCTGACACTTATCCCCGATCTGGAAAGAAGAATCGCCCAAAAAGAAAACGATATCGCTTTCCTAACCGGTGAATATCCGCACACGATCCGCCGTGCTGCATTATCGGAAGATGAGCTGCTCATTAGCGAACTTCCGGTAGGACTCCCCTCCAACTTGCTTGAACGTCGCCCGGACATAAGACAAGCCGAACAAGACTTAATAGCAGCCAATGCTGAAGTCGGAATAGCTTACACCAATCTCTTTCCGAAATTGACTCTTACAGCCCAACTCGGAGCTGAAAGTGAAGAACTCAATGAGCTGCTGAAATCTCCTTATCACCTGCTGAGTGGAACGCTGCTGCAACCCATTTTCGCAATGGGAAAAAACCGGGCTCTGCTGAAAGCTAAGAAAGCGGCATACGAACAGGCTGTATATGCATATGAAAAAAACGTCCTTAACGCATTCAAAGAAACAAGAAATGCGATTGTCGAATTCAATAAAGCCAAAGAAATTTATGAAACAAATCTCCGGCTGGAACAAGCATCGAAAAGTGCACTTGAGCTGGCAGAATTTCAATATATAAACAAGGCCATCAGCCACATGGAGTTATTGGATGCACAAAGAAGCTATCTGGATGCTCAAATATCCTTAAACAATGCGATACGAGACAGACAGCTTTCTCTCGTTAACCTATATAAGGCTCTGGGTGGAGGATGGCAAAAATAAATAACAAGAAAGGGAGCTGCACGCATAATTTACAGTAACGTGCAACTCCCCTGTAATATTTCACAAAAATAAAAGGCTGTCAATTAAAGAACTTAATGCCGACAAAATAAGTTCTCGGCTGAGTTGGCCCATAAAAATACTTCGAATCCCGACTTTCTCCCCTATCCAAATCTTTCTGGAACGCGTTGAAAATGTTTTGAACTCCTCCATTCACCTGAAGTTTCAGGTGATCATTCAGTATAAATGTGTAATTTAACTTTATATTCAAATCCATAAAATCATCGGTATTCTCCAATCTGTCTTTCTCAATATAACCGGCAAAGTGTGGAACAATCATCTTTCCTGTATAAACGCCGGAGACCGAAAAATCAAAATTCTTCAACGGAGCGGAAGTAAAAGTGAAATATCCGTAATAATCGGGCGTACGAGGCATGCGTTTTATCGGGTCAATATCAGGATCTTCACTCCAACGGACAGCTTCCGTATAACGGCTCTTCTGTATGGTAAACCCCATTTGCAACTGCGCATCCCGGCCATGAGCAATTTTATAATCGAGATTGACTCCATACACACGCGCACCGTTTCCATTACGCCTCTCCTGAATCTGCGTTCCAGTCTCGGCATCTTCTCCCAATGACTCTAAGTAAAAAACATCATTCAATGCGGTATAAAATCCCTCCAATAACAAATTCGACTGAAAATGCCCGAAGTTTACTGTCCAATCAACGGAACCGCTCAAACTATTCGATTTCTCCGGTTTCAAACCATCTGCCAGTCTAATCATCATAGCCTCTCCACCAACAGCAGCAACATGCAAATCCTCATCATAGGCCTGCGGCGCGCGAAAACCGGTAGACCACGTTACACGCCCTTGCAGTTTATCGGAAGGCTTCCAAAGCATATTGACTCTCGGACTAAAAATTATATTATCCACAAGATTATGCTTATCGAGTCTGAAACCGGCCAATAAAGTGAAATAATCCATTTTCCATTCATTCTGCACAAATCCTCCGGCAACTTTTACGTCCTGTTTCAAGTCACGATGATAACCGGTCATCACATCGTGCAACGAATTATACTGATATTCTATTCCACCGGTAAACGTAGCCGGAGAAAAAAAGCAGCGCTCCATATTTCCTACATACATAGCACCGACCACAGCTGTCAGGTCTTTTGTCTTTCCATATGCATTCGGATCCCCTCCGGCCCCGTAATAACTGTTTCTATCGATATGCTGGACTGACGCATAAGCCGATATTTTATGCTTATACGCATTTAAATAAAGATCGTAATTCAGTCCGCCGCTATTGATTACATGCTTGGTCTGCTCGGTAATATCCGTCTCATGAGGTTGAAGATCGAACTTATTTCCTCCGCGACGGAATTCGTTCGTTGTATGATATTCCAGACCGATTCTGCTATAATGCGTGGGACGATAATAAGCACGCAAACCAAACGTATTCATATTCAACTTTCCCAATTCCGAAAAACCGTCTCCATCCGCATCATAAGGATTACGGTTATGGTACGACTGATACACTGCAATTCCATAAGAGTTGTCCGAAGAAACAAGCGAAGCATTAGCGCCCATATATTGTTCCCAGACTTTTGCATTCAGATTCGACATCGTTGAAGTTACTTGAAAAGAGTTATTCACCGGGTCTTTCGTAATGATATTTATCGTACCTCCTACCGCATTTGCGCCAAAAAGAGCAGAGCCTCCTCCCCTGACGACTTCCACACGCTCTATCATATTGACAGGAATCTGTTCCAATCCGTATACACCCGACAATGCACTCATTACCGGACGACTATTAATTAATATTTGCGAATAAGGCCCTTCAAGCCCATTGATTCGCACTTGCGGGAAGCCACAGTTCTGACAATTATTCTCTACTCTCAGTCCCGACTGGTAATTAAGCGAATGTGCCAAATCGGTAGAATTCACCATTTCAAACAGCTTGTTGTTCATCACATTGACAACAACCGGAGCAACTTTGCGCGTCGTCTCATTTCTATTTGCCGAAACAACTACTTCATCCGTGATAAATGATTCTTCTTCCATCACAAAATGCAAATCGACTGTAAAGTCATTTCCTACAGTCACTGTCTTTTTTTGCGTAGCAAATCCCATATATTGTACCCGCAAGGTATAGTTACCTGCCGGTAATCCTTTAAATCGAAAATAACCTTCGTCATCGGTTACCGTACCTTTTCCCGTCTCTTCTATCAAGACTGTAACAAAAGGTAATCCTTCTTCCGTCGTTTTTTCTATTACATGTCCTGTAATGATATTGCCTTCCTTTACCGGCTCATCCGCCCGAATAGCGCCATAGTTTCCTGCAAAGCATACTAATCCTATGACTATCTGATAAATATAACTCTTCATAGTTCTCTTTTGTTTTTTTGTTCTCTCTTCTTTTCCGTAATAAACAAACCGCATTCTTTTTACAAAAAGAACGGAATCTTCCCTTTATGCAACGCAACGCACTGCAATGTTCAAATAGGGGAATTACAAAAATCAAATGAAAAGTAGCGACGGAGGTGCCCTTAAAGAAAAATAAATAATATCGGGATCAGCAAAAGAAACCGCATCGGCATTCCCATGCAACACCTCAAGAAACGGACGATACACGGAAATTGTCTCACTCTGTTCTGCTTCCAACGAATGAAACACTGATAGAAAATGCAAGACCAATGTCTGTCCTGCCGCATGATCATGATGTGTTTTAAACGGATGTGCATGGACAACCATCACTCCATTTACAATATGTATATGAGAGAAAACGGTAATCACGACATAATATGACGTAAATACCGCCAAAAAAAATGCGACGTATCCTATCAAGCAAATACGTATCTGTCTCAACATACTTTGGAATGATGTATTAATCTTTATGCTCTCAACCAATATACGGCGGCAAAGATACAACAAAAACGGCCGCTTCCATCAAAAAGGGAATAACATTTTTCACTATATTTGCCCGTTATTCGCCCAATCCTTTACAATCATAACATATTTATGACATGAAAGAATTTAGTAAAATGATAGCAAACCGGCTGTCACTACCGGTACATTACATAGAAAACGTACTTAATCTGCTCGGAAATGGCGCTACTATACCGTTCATCAGTCGGTATCGTAAAGAAGCAACGGGCTGTATGAATGAAGTCCAAATAGAAGAAATTCAGAATCTATATGAAAGACTTACTGAATTGAACAAGCGAAAGGAGGCTATTCTTTCCACCATAGAAGCACAAGGCAAGCTAACCGATGAACTGAAAACGCGCATTGAATCTTGCTGGAACAGCACCGAATTGGAAGATATTTATCTGCCTTATAGACCCAAACGACAAACACGTGCCGAATCAGCACGGCAAAAAGGTCTCGAACCTTTGGCTGCTTTATTAATGGCACAGCGGGAATATAATCTGATGAAACGCGTGTCTGAATTTGTCAAAGGAGATGTCGCCAATGCAGAAGAAGCCCTGAAAGGAGCAAAAGACATCATAGCCGAACAATTAAGTGAAGACGAACAATGCAGAAACATTGTACGGAATGCGTTTTCCAGACAGGCCGTTATTTCCTCAAAAGTCATAAAAGGAAAAGAGACTGAAGAAGGCGCTTTAAAATACCACGATTACTTTAACTTCAGCGAACCGCTCAAACGATGTTCTTCACATCGGCTTTTAGCCATAAGACGCGGCGAAAAGGAAGGGTATCTTAGGGTCTCCATCGCTCCGTCAGATGAAAGTTTTTGTATCGAACGCTTAAGACATCGTTACATTCGCAGTACCGGTCTATGCTCGGATCACGTCTCCGATGCCATAAATGATGCCTATAAAAGGCTCTTAAAACCAGCAATAGAAACCGAATTTGCCGCTTCAAGCAAAGCCAAAGCCGATGAAGAAGCCATACGAGTATTCACCAACAATTTAAAACAATTATTGCTTGCACCTCCTTTAGGACAGAGAAAAGTATTAGCAATCGATCCCGGATTCCGCACAGGCTGCAAAATAGTATGCCTCGATGAGCAAGGAAATCTAAAGCATACAGAAACAATCTATCCACACCCTCCGCGCTCGGAATATAAACAAGCCGGAAACAAATTAGTAAAGTTGGTGGAACAGTACCGGATAGAAGCCATAGCCATCGGCAATGGGACTGCCGGCAGGGAAACCGAAAAACTGGTATCTTCCTTACGCTACAACCGGGAATTACAAATCTTTGTAGTAAGTGAGGACGGAGCTTCTATCTATTCTGCATCAAAAATCGCCCGTGATGAATTCCCTGACTACGATGTAACAGTCAGAGGTGCCGTATCCATCGGACGAT
The DNA here is from genome assembly GCA_949285025.1 of uncultured Bacteroides sp. Lineage (GTDB taxonomy): Bacteria > Bacteroidota > Bacteroidia > Bacteroidales > Bacteroidaceae > Phocaeicola. Next base: position 85,872 of record CASDXG010000108.1, read on the forward strand.
GTTTAATGGACCCTCTTGCTGAACTCGTCAAAATTGAAGCAAAATCTATTGGCGTCGGACAATATCAGCACGACGTAGATCAAACGAAATTAAAAGCATCGCTCGACAGAACTGTTGAAAGCTGCGTAAACAGTGTCGGAGTCAATATTAATACGGCAAGCAGGCACCTGCTCACTTATGTATCGGGACTTGGTGCCACATTGGCGCAAAACATCATCGATTATCGGACGGAACATGGTCAGTTCCGCTCAAGAAAAGAACTGATGAATGTCCCCCGCATGGGAAGCAAAACCTTTGAGCAATGTGCCGGATTTCTACGTATTCCATCATCAGACAACCCTTTAGACAATTCTTCCGTACATCCGGAAAGATATTCGCTGGTAGAACGTATGGCGAAGGACTTGAACTGTTCCGTAAAAGACCTCATCAAACAAAAGGATTTACGCAGCAAAATAAAAATAGAAAATTATACAGACGAAAATGTAGGTCTGCCGACTTTAAATGATATACTGAAAGAATTAGACAAACCGGGAAGAGATCCACGCCAGCAAATCGAATACTTTGAATTCTCCAAAGACATCCATTCCATAGACGATTTACAAGAAGGAATGGAACTTCCGGGAATTATTACAAATATAACGAACTTCGGCTGCTTTGTCGACATTGGCATTAAAGAAAACGGACTGGTTCACATATCTGAAATAACGGATAAATATATAGACAACCTTTCTGATATCATTAAAATACATCAACACGTACACGTAAAAATATTATCCGTAGACAAAACAAGAAAACGAATCCAACTCTCCATGAAAGGGCTTTCTTCACACTAAAAACGCCATATAGCGATAAAATATTCCGGGAAAAATTATCCGAAAGCTGGGTTTACATATCAAAAAAAATCCGACAAAAAGGAGAAAACATCCTTTCCTTTTTGTCGGAATAAACCTGAAACTTTATGATATTACAATAATTCTTTATACAAACAGCATCACTATAAAATAAATCAACGCTGCCAAAAGTGCACTCACCGGAATTGTCAGTATCCACGCTGTAAGCAAACTTTTTGTAATCCCCCAACGAACAGCTGAAAGACGTTTTGTTGCCCCGACACCGATAATCGCACCGGCGATAGTATGCGTCGTGCTAACAGGAATCTTCAAAAACTCTGTCAGATACAAAGTAAAAGCACCGGCAGTTTCGGCTACCACACCTTCTAGTGGGGTCACTCGAGTAATTTTACTACCCATTGTCTTGACAATCTTCCATCCACCCGACATGGTTCCGAGAGAAATCGCCGTAAAACAAGCAAAAGCAACCCAGTCCGGTAAATCAGAGATGTCATTTATTCCCATGCCAATTCCCTCCGAATGAGCAGCAATCATGGCAGCAGCAATAATACCCATGACTTTCTGTGAATCATTCAAACCGTGTCCGATACTGAACAAAGCGGAAGAAACCAATTGCAACTTCTTGAACCATACTTCGGCTGAATGCGGCCTTACCTTACGACAAAGATTCAACACAAGTAATGTAAACCCGAAAGCCACAATCATACCAATAAGCGGAGCAAGAAAAATGAAAAGAACTATTTTCAGAATAATAGCCGCCTGAATGGCACCAAAACCGTTTGCCATAATTGCAGCTCCGGCAAAACCGCCAATAAGTGTATGAGAAGATGAAGACGGTATGCCCTTCCACCAAGTAAGCAAATTCCAAATGATAGCGGCAATTACTCCAGCAAGAATAATAGGCAACGTAATATATTCTTCGAAAACAGTTTTCGATACAGTATTGGCAATACCGAAACCACCAATAATGTACTTGGCGATAAAGAAAGCAACAAAGTTAAAGAGCGCAGCCCAAAGGACGGCCTGAAAAGGAGTCAACACTTTGGTTGAAACAATTGTTGCTATTGAATTGGCCGCATCGTGAAAACCATTAATATAATCGAAAGCAAGCGCAAGGATGATGATAACGATCAACAATTCCATAATTCACGGTTTTCAGGCGTATTTTACAATCAGATTTTTCAGAATTTTCCCTACATGCTCAGCAGCGTCCGTCGCTTTCTCAAGTTCCTGCATGATTTCTTTAATCTTAATGAGCTCAATACAGTCTTTTTCATTGCTGAAAAGTTGCGTGATAAACAACTCGTATACATCATCTGCATGGTTTTCTATATCGTGCAGTTTCACACAACAGTCGCTCAAAGCTGAAGGATTTTTTGTAAATGTTTCCAGTTCATCCATCGCCTTGCAGATAAGATCTGCTCCTTGTTGTATCAAAGAAGCAAGTTCCTTTCCACTATCTCCTATCACACGCGGATTATAAATTGCAATACGCTTTGCGGCACTGTTTATCCCATCAGTTACGTCATCAATCGAAAATGCGAGGTCATGAATATCCTCACGATCAAAGGGAGTAATAAAAGTCTTACCAAGTTCATTAAAAATGCGGTTGGTTATCTGATCACCTTCACGCTCCACATCTTTTATTTTCCGATAATAATCCAAGCGTTCTTCCGATGCATTATGTCCTAAACTCTCAGTCAATAACAGAGAAGCTGATGCTACGGTCTGAGACAACTGCTTCAACATTGGGAAAAATTTTGTTTCTTTAGGAGCGAAACGACTCAATAACGAATTTTTCATAAAGAAAGAATATAAAATATTTATTTCTGAATTTTCACACGCACAACTTCAATTATTGCCGGAAGCAAAGAGAGTATGACAATCGCCAACAAGAACAATTTCAGATGTTCCTGCACAATGGGCAAATCTCCAAAGAAATAACCCAGCAAACAAAACAACATAACCCACAATGCACCCCCCAATACGTTATACAGCATAAAGTAATAATAATGCATTTTCCCCATTCCTGCCACAAACGGAGCAAATGTTCTTACTATGGGTACAAAGCGGGCTATGATAATGGTTTTTCCGCCATATTTCCGGAAAAAGGCATGCGTTTTCTCCAAATACTCCTGCTTAAATACTTTGGAATGAGGATTGGCAAACAGTTTTTTCCCGAAGAAATGACCAATCATGTAATTACAAGAATCGCCTAGAAAAGCAGCTACGAACAAGACCAAAAGCAGCATTTCAATCTGCAATGGCATTCCAGGCAAGGCCGTAATGGCACCCGCCACAAAAAGCAACGAGTCACCCGGTAAAAAAGGCGTAACAACCAAGCCTGTTTCGCAGAAAATTATCAGAAATAAAATTGCATAAGTCCACAGATGATAATCCTGCACAATGTCTATCATGTGCTGATCAATATGCAAAATAAAATCGATAAAAAAGTCCATTAAAAACCTTGTTAATTACACGACATAAGATTATTTCATGAAAAACATCTGCATGCAATCAGATCAAGATAATCAGTTTGCCTTTTGAGCAGCAGCTTTTTTCATACTATTTAATCCCTCTAATGCTTGTTTAGCCGTTGCATTTTCAGGATCCAATACTAGTATCTTATCCCAATAAATCTTAGACTGATCGTAATCCTTCTGCAGGAAATAATAATATCCCAAATAACTTTGACATTCTATCATAATGGATTTTGAAGAATTTGGGTTCTTCTCCAAAATAGCTAAAGCCGATTCATAATAAGGTTTAGCCAGACCGTCTACAGTTTCCGGATCGGCCATCGCATTTGTACGGGCTCTCCAGAAATATCCCAAATAGTTATCAGGAACACGTTGAGAAACTTCAGCAAAAACTTCATCGGCTTTTGTCAAATACGCCTTCTTATTTTCTTCTGTCTGTTCTGTCATTCCTGCCGCCATATAGTTTAATCTTCCAAGCAGGAACAAATCGCTGATTTCAGCTTTATCGCCAACAGCATCTAAATATATCTGATACAGACGTATTGCTTCCGGATAATTTTGCAGAGATTCATAAGCTTCTGAAGCTTCTTTTGCCACTTCCGGATGTTCCTTTTTCGCGTCCAGTTCAAGTGCCTTATTGAAACTTTCCATTGCCTTGTCCGTCTGTTTATCAGCCAAATACAAGCGTCCCCGATACAAATAATCCAGATAAACATAATCAGGATTGGTCGGATCTTGGAAAAAAGCATCTGCTGCCGCCAAACCATCTTTATAAGATTTCAGTTCATACAGATCGTACATTTTCAAACGTTTCAACAAATGATTGTTGGCATCCTCTGCAAGTCCTTTCGCAGTCATATCCAAAGACTTCTGATAATCTTTATTTAAATAAAGCAACATGGAATATTGCATATAATCTTGCAGACCCGGCTTTCCTTGAGCCATGAAATCATCATAAGCCGACTTTGCCTGACTATAATTGCCCATCGTGTAATAAACATTGGCCAATTCACGATCCACATCAATGTTTTCCGGGTGATTGGTCTTCAACCTTGTCAACATATCAATCGAAAGTTGCGGATTCACTCCGATATAAGCACGCGCATATTTATAATAAGCCTCGCTACAATCGGCATCAAACAATATAGCTTGCTCATAATAGCCGCACGCTTTACCTACATTTTTTCCGGCCAAAGCGACATCACCCATAAATAAATAAGCCTGAGAAGACTTAGAATCTACCTTCAATGCACGGTCTGCATAAGCTTGAGCTTCTGCAGGCATATCATTCTCTAAATAAGCCTGTCCTATGGCGACCAATAAAGGTATGTTCTTTTTGTTCTTGCCTTTCAATAAACCGTCGAATTCTTTAGCGGCAGATTTCTCATCGCTCTTTATCGTCTTCGCAATATTATCAACCCGTTGAGCCAATTCAGCATTCAACACATCTTGCGCAGACAAGGAAGCAGAAAATAACATGCAACAACATGCTACACATAAAAATCTCTTTTTCATTATCAGCTATTACTAAATCGTTAATATTCATCTTTTACATTTACCACACGAATAGGCTGTGTAGCCGGCACAAGTCCGGATTTAAGAATAATTCGTTGCCCTCTGTCTCCCGTAAGAAAAGTCATAAATCCCGTAGGGAGAGCTCCCTTCGGATCATTAATCAGAATAAAGACATCGTGTGTTAATGGGTATTTCCCCAAAGCAAGATAAGCCTGATATGGCTTAAAAGTATTTTCGGATGTGACATTTTCCGCATCGCCGACAGCCATGACCCTCACTCTTTCATTAAATGAAAGCCGTGTTGAATCGGCGGCATTTCCAATCCAATTCGCACCAATTATTCCAAGTGCATTGGGAGTCGAGGCTACATAATCTATGACTTCCTCGTTTGTTTTCCGTGCTTTCAAAGACGGCGCCAATTGTTCACCCAAGCAAATCGAATCTATTGCATAATGAATCAATCCGGAATTGGGATTATCAAATACGGCTAATAAGTCCCCTAAGGCCGACTTCGGATTTAAATCTTTCCACGTTTTGATTTTTCCCGTAAGTATATCACGGAAATTATTGACAGAAATCAACGAATCGGGATTACTTTTATTAATAATCAATGCGATTCCACTAACGGCCATCCGCACTGATTCCGGGAAAAATTTACGTGCATGAAAAGAAGATAATTCAGCTTCTGTCAAACGTCGATTGGCTATAACCATACGGACACTGTCTTTCAAAAACAGATTCATTGCCTCTACTTCACTGCAATAAATCGGAGTTATCAAAGCTTCCGGAGTCAAAGCATGATATACTTGCAACTCTTCTTCCACGATAGGCTTGAAAGACTCGTCTACAGCAATCTTTATTCTTCCGGAATATAATGTCTCGTTATCTCCAGTCGTTCTCGTGTTTTTGCATGAGACCAACATCAACATGCACAAAAAGCTTACGAATAATCCTCTTTTCATACACATCATACAAATCCTTTATTATCGCAATTGGAATCTAATCGGACAAGTAAAGTATACAGGAACAGCCTTACCGTTCTGTTTTCCCGGTATAAACTGAGGCAGTGACTGCACTACGCGTATCGCTTCCTTATCGCAAGCGGGATCCAATGAACGAAGAACTTCCACATTTTCCACCTTTCCTTCTGGAGAAACGACAAATCGCAAAACGACCATACCCTGCACGCCTGCTTCTTGGGCAACAACAGGATAAACCAGTTTACTTGAAATATATTCCAACAATGCAGCTTCTCCACCAGGGAACTGGGGCATCTGTTCTACAACGGTATAAGGCTCTTGTTTTTCTTCCGGAGCTTTTGTAATGACTTCCTGAAGATCCGCAATATCCTTTCCGTTCAGTTCATCATTTCCTTTTACGTCAGCGATAGAAATCTGTACTTTTGTTTCAGTCAATTCATCCTGACTCTTCAATTCATCCTCGTCTTGAACTTCCTCATCTTTCTTAATGACCGGAGGAGTAAACTTGATTGTACTCTTAAGAGCAGGAGGAGGAGCAATCGGATCGACTTTCTTTATAATATTTTCATCCTTTACTTCCGGTTCTTCCAATACGGATAACTGAGTAACCTCCACCATTTCTTCTTTCTTTTCCGGCAAAGCCATGCTAATCAAGCGAGGAAGAGTAAAACCGACAATTGCAACAACTGTCACAATGATCAGAGCAGCAATCTGACGTCTGCCCAAATCCCGACGCATTTTATATGCGCCATAACTCTTATTCCTATCTTTGAAAATGAGTTCACACCACTCCAAAGATGTTAAATCAATTTTAGACATAGATACTTTTTAGGCGTTACACATTTCAACTTACCGTTTTCTTACTTAACTCACCTTGAGAAGTGTAATTATCAATCAAGAAAAGATCCCCTTCGGCAATATCGACAATGACATATTTTCCTATACTGCAAATTTGCATTTCGTCCAAAGCATCTATTAGATTTTTGTACGTAGATTTATCGGTTGCCTTAATAATTACAGTCGGCGTATTCTTACCTGACTTCACTTCCGAAATCTGCTTTTTGCATTCTTCTTCCGTAATCTCAAGATTTGCCTTCTTTTGTTTCAACTCACGAACCTTGTTTACTGCATCATAATTTTTGCGCAACAACAAAGCACGCAAGCCATCGGCATCGTAAGTTGTCTCTTTCAATGACGAATAGTCCTTATAATTAGGCTCTCCTTCATAATAATATAATTTATCACCTTCACCCAACAGCAATGTCAAAGCCTGTGATGCTTTTACTTTATTCTGTTGTTCTTCAGTAATATCTTTATCATTAGAAGGCATACTAATCTCCATCGTTTGAGGCTTACTCAACGATGTACATAACATAAAGAAAGTAATTAAAAGCATATTCATATCCACCATCGGAGTAAAATCCACGCGGATATTCATTTTTTTCTGCTTACTCCCTTTCTTTTTATCTCCACCATTATCTTGTATTTCAGCCATATTCCTTCATTTTATTCTTCAGGAGCCGCCTTCAAAGAAGTAATCAAATTATATCGATTTTCTTTTAAGTCTTGAAGTGAGCTCATCACGTTTTTAATTACTGCATACGGGGTACTCTGATCGGCCTTGATGGCAATACGCAAATCACGGTTGCTCTGTCGTGCATTACGCACCCATGATTTAAATTGATTATCAACGCTATCACACGGAATACCTTGATCTTTCAAAATTTTATCCTGCTGTTCTGTCGAAAGAGCAAGGAAAGATTTCATATTCTGCATCGGCACACCGAATGTCTGAAACAAGGAAAACTTCTTAACCTCCTCCGGAGTAAATGTCAAACCATATTCATTTCCCATTGCTTGCAACGTGGCCGCCATATCTGTTTGCTTGTCAAGACTCATAAAAATCTTGCCGCTGGGATCGACCAAAATCGACAATATATCCGTTTCCGGTATCTTAATTTCAGAAACAGACGCCGGCGTAACAACCTGCACAGGCTCTTTCTTTACGAAACTTGCCGTAAGCATAAAGAAAGTAAGCAGCAGCACCGTCACGTCACTCATTGCCGTCATGTCGATGAACATACTTTTTTTCTGTATCTTAGCCCGACTCATAATTGAGAAATTTAATTATGAAAGAATTATCTTTTAATGAGTTGCAGCAAAAGTTTGTACGATTGAGAAGCCTACTTCATCCAAGCTATATGTCAACTTATCGATTTTGTTTGTATAATAGTTATAAGAAATAACCGCTAAAGCACCGGTCAAGATACCAAATGCCGTATTAACAAGTGCTTCAGAAATACCAGTAGACAATGCAACAGAATCGGTACCACCACCGGCTGACAGCGCAGCAAATGAACGAATCATACCAATGACCGTACCAAGCAATCCCATCAAGGTACCCAAAGTTGTAATTGTAGCTATAATAGGCAAGTTTTGTTGCATCATCGGAAGTTCAAGCGCTGTAGCTTCTTCCAATTCTTTTTGAATAGCCAATATCTTCTGATCCTTAGTTAAATCTGCGGTATTTTCCATTTCACGGTATTTACGCAATGTAGCACCTACAACGTTTGCTACAGAACCGCGTTGCTTATCGCACAATGCCTGAGCAGCATCCATATCTCCCTTATTCAAAGCGTCTTTAATCTGAGCGACAAAAGTAGCAAGTTTACCTCTTCCGAAAGCTGAACGAAGAGTAAAGAAACGTTCTACACTCAAAGCCAATACTGTAAGCAAAAGGGTTTGGATCACAGGCACAATAATACCACCTTTATAAATTGTTCCCAATAGATTTCCGGGAAGCGGATGATTGTTCGGGTCGTTATTCATAAAGTTTGCCGGATTTCCGAACACAAATTGATAAATACAAAGAGCCACAATGAAACATGCAATAATTACCAGTCCTGCAGACTCTATTCCTTTAAATGATTTGTTTTTGTTAGTTTCCATACTAAATTAATTGTTTAAAAATTATCTCTAAATTGAATAGTTCTTTTCTTATCGTCTTAATCAATATCCACTTACTCTTTCCAAACAAAAACGGCTGAGATTTTTCAACAAACGCTAAACAGGTCTCAAAAAAGCAGCCAATCGTCTTTGTATGCGAGGGGAAAAAATTGTCCTTTCCACATCCCCTTTCCCCATATTTCAAGGCAGCAGAATCGTTTTTTCGTCTCTCTAGAAATCAAAAAAGCAGCACTAATTTTATTTCTTTTTCAAAGACGCGCAAATATAAGAAAGAAATCAAAACAAGCAAAACATAGCAAGCATAAAAATAAAAAACTTCATATTCTTTTAAAATTTGTTTCAACACATAGAAAAGAAAATCCAATCAACTACCTATCGTATTCTGCAGCTGACAATGGTAAATACACGACAAATATCCATTTAATCTCTATCTTTGCAAAAAAATTGTCTTCACATAATCAAAACAAGAGATGGGAACTAAGAACACACCTATTCCATATGCATGGTTTGTTTTTTGCAACAATCAGTTATTAATCATGCGCAGTCCGAATGAATACCATATTCCTTACGGTGAACAACCTCCGACAGACGTTCCGGCAGACAGCACAATCCACACAATCGGTACGATAAACGGACATACAGCCAAAGCATATTCCATTCCAAACCCAATACCCGACAACGCGGACAATATATATATAATGGTAGAATTACGGGCTTCTTTTGATTTATTACCCGAAAACGAATATAACATGGGAGGAAAAGCTTTCCAAATATTAAACTGGGACAAAAACAGCCGATACTGCCCGATGTGCGGAGTTCCTACCACCCAAGTATCTCCGATAGCGAAATGTTGTCCCAAATGCAAGCAAGAGTTTTACCCCCGCATTTCGCCTGCAATCATTGTTCTGATAAAAAAAGAGGATGCAATCTTGCTGGTACACGCACGCAATTTCAAAGGAACATTCAAAGGCCTTGTAGCAGGTTTTCTGGAACCCGGCGAAACATTAGAAGAATGTGTTTACCGGGAAGTAATGGAAGAGACCGGATTACACATAAAAAACCTGAAATATTTCGGAAGCCAATCCTGGCCTTACCCGGGAGGTATCATGGTCGGATACACGGCTGAATATGAAAGCGGAACAATCAAACTCCAAGACGAAGAGCTGAGCACAGGCGGTTTTTATCGACGAGACAATCTGCCGGAACTACCCAAACGACTAAGCATCGCACGAAAACTTATCGACGCTTGGCTTGAAGGAAAAGTATAAACCAGGCAAAAGTTCCCGTTCTTTCACCTCCCCAACAAGAACTTTTCAGGTATTCTGAAACTGTTCTATCAACAGAGACAAATTTGCCGTAAACAAACGTACAGATATTGCCAACAAAATGATCCCGAAAAATTTACGTATCACATAAATCCCGCCTTTCCCCAACAAGCGTTCAATACGATCTGTCAGACGAAGCACGATATACACCCACACCATATTCAATACCAATGCCAGTACAATATTGACAGAAGCATACTCGGCACGTAATGATATCAAGGTAGTAAATGCACCTGCCCCTGCCAACAAAGGAAAAACCAAAGGTACAAGGGTGGCTTCTTTTATCGGTCCTGTATTTTTAAATATTTCTATATCCAAAATCATTTCAAGCGACATGAGAAATATAACGAAGGCACCGGCTACGGCAAACGAAGCAATATCCACTTGAAAAAGCTTTAATAAAACATCTCCCGCAAAATAAAATCCCAACAACAACGCTAAAGCAATCAGCGTAGCTTTTGTAGCATTTACAGAACGTCCTTTCTGCTTCAAATTTAAAATTATAGGAATCGAACCAATCATATCAATTACAGCAAACAACACAATAAATGCGCTCAAAAATTCCTGAAAATCAAACAATCCCATAATCTTCTTTTCTAATCTTCTTCAATTCATCGGTAAAGATAGTTATTTTTTCAATCCCCATCATAAAAAAAGAAAAGATTATCAGAACGTAAGAAAGAATAAAAAAGATAAAAGGGCACCGCACAACATGGTCTCGATAAAATATTCTTCTTACCTTTGTATGTTAAATGATAACAAAATAACGTTAACAATATAGGAGATTGCCATGTACGACACATTATTAGATTTACCTTTATTACAAGGTTTAGGCAGAGCAGATCTTACAAACATTCTGGAAAAAGTAAAATTCCATTTTGACAAATATACACCGGGACAACCAATCACCGCTCAAGGAGACAAATGCGACAAACTAATATTTATTCTTAAAGGGCGTATCCGATCAGAACTGACCGACAAAGAGAACCGCTACGCCTTAGATGAATTTATTGACGCGCCACACGTCATCGAGCCTTATTCACTCTTCGGCATGGTAACGAACTACAGTTCTTCTTACTATGCAGACACAGATGTGTCTTGTGTCACAATAAAGAAAGAATATATACTAACAGAACTCAACAAGTATAATATCTTTCAATTAAACTATCTGAACATTATAAGCAACCGCGCTCAATCCTTACACAACAGGCTTCTTCACACGCATGTTGGCGATACAAGAGAAAAGATAATAAACTTTCTTCAGCAACGTTGCCTTAATCCGTCAGGAGAAAAATATCTGCATATCCGCATGGAGGACTTCGCCATTCTGATAGATGATACGCGCCTTAATGTATCCAGAGCACTGAATAATCTACAGGACAGGGGATTGGTCGCACTCAGTCGTGGAGAAATTCACATTCCCGATCTGGAGAAACTTTCTAAATACAAAGTCTAAAGATTTTTCAAAGAACATAGTATGGCAAATCCTTTTTTAGCCCCTTACAACACACCGCACGGTACAGTTCCGTTTCATCTTATCAAGACTGAAGATTATGAACCTGCGATTCGAGAAGGCATACGGCAGGAAAATGAAGAGATACAGGCTATCATCGAAAATCCAGAGAGGCCGACTTTTAAGAATACAATCGCCGCATTAGAACATTCAGGCCGCCTGCTTGACCGCGTTACGACGGTTTTATTCAACTTATTGAGCGCAGAATCAGATGACTCGCTACAGAAGGTAGCCGAAAAAATGATGCCAGAGCTGTCAGAACACAGCAACAACATCACCTTAAATGAAAAGCTTTTCGCACGTGTCAGACAAATATATCTACAACGGGACGAGCAGAGTCTTGACCAAGAAGAAGCCCGCCTTTTGGAAAAAACATACGATAGTTTTATAAGAAACGGCGCGGGACTTTCTGCAGAAGACAAGAAAAAATTCCGGAAACTCAGCAAAGACATCGGCCTGCTTACCTTGCATTTCGCTCAAAATCATCTGAAAGAAACAAACAAATACGAGCTGCTAATCACCGATGAAAGCCAATTGAAAGGGCTGCCCGAAAGTTTAAAAACAGCAGCAGCCCAAGCGGCAAAAGAAAAACACGTGCAAGGATGGCTCATTACGTTACATGCGCCTTTTTATGTTCCATTCATGAAATATAGTGAATGCCGCACACTGCGTCAACAATTATACATGGCCTACAATACGCAATGCGCGCATCACGATGAATCCGACAACACGAACATCGTACAGCAACTGGTAAACTCACGAATGGAACTGGCGCAACTGTTAGGATTCAATTGCTATGCCGACTATGTCTTACAAAAACGGATGGCAAAAGACCGCGCTCATGTTTACCGGCTATTCGACAAATTATTAGAAGCCTATACTCCAACCGCCCGAAAAGAATTAGCAGAGGTCGAAAAGTTTGCCCAAGAGTTGGAAGGAAAAGATTTCCGGATGGAAGCCTGGGATTTTGCTTATTATTCCGAAAAATTGAAACAAAAAAGATTCAATCTTAACGAAGAATCCCTCCGTCCGTACTTTGAACTAAGCCATGTTAAAAAAGGCATTTTCGGATTGGCCACACAACTTTACGGCATAACCTTCAAGGAAAACAAAAACATCCCGGTATATCATCCCGACGTAAACGCATATGAAGTATTCGACTCCGACAGCCATTTTTTAGCGGTACTATATACAGACTTCCATCCGCGCAAAGGAAAAAAATCAGGAGCATGGATGACTTCATACAAAGAACAATGGATTGAAGAAGATGGAAGAAACAGTCGGCCTCATGTTTCTATAACAATGAATTTTACAAAACCGACATCCCAACAACCGGCCTTGCTGACTTTTTCAGAAGTGAATACCTTTTTACATGAATTCGGGCATGCACTACATGAAATATTTGCCAATACCCGTTTTAAAAGCATGAGCGGAACAAATGTATATTGGGATTTTGTAGAACTTCCATCACAAATTATGGAAAACTTCTCTACCGAAAAAGATTTTCTTCATACTTTTGCACATCATTATCTGACGGGAGAGATAATTCCGGAAGAAGAAATTCAACGTCTCATCGATGCGTCAAACTTCAACATAGCTTACGCTTGTTTGAGACAAATAAGCTTCGGTTTATTGGACATGGCCTGGTACACCCGCAGCACACCTTTTGACGGAGATGTAAGAACTTACGAAAGAAATGCATGGGAAAAAGCACAACTTCTTCCACTCCCCGAAGAAACATGCATGAGCGTACAGTTTGACCACATTATGTCCGGAGGATATTCTGCCGGATACTATAGTTACAAATGGGCTGAAGTTCTCGATGCCGATGCATTTTCAATATTTAAAGAGAATGGAATATTCAATACGGATGTTGCACAATCGTTCCGTAAAAATATTCTCTCAAAAGGAGGAACTGAACATCCGATGGAACTTTACAAGCGGTTCAGAGGGAAAGAACCATCCATAACAGCTCTACTGAAACGAAACGGAATAACGAACTAAAGTAATATTTATATGAGATTTTGGATATGCCTACTGGCAATTCTTCCATTCGCGCTCTGCGGATGCAATCAGGAAGATGACATCAACGAAATTTTTGCGAGCGGACAGACATGGCATTGGAGCAATTCTTACAATACCTCCAATTGGGAAAATGACAATGAAGCCAACGACCCGCTCAACAGAGAACAAATGCAACATATAAACCAGAACCAGAATGCCTTTAATATTGTTTTCGAAGAAGACGGAACAGTAACGGGTAATGGTGAAAATTTCTCTTTCACCGGGACATGGAGCGCCAACGGAGATGATCATTCTTTTTTCATCAGACTCACTACACAAGGCACGCCAAGCGGACTGGACAAAACGTTCTATGATGAAATTTCTACAGCCAAATTTTATCGGGGAAGCTCAATCCTTCTTAAACTGTTCAATGCGGATAAAAATCATTTCATTCAATTTTACCCGTTAGGATTCGCCGATTAAAACAAAAATCAAATGGAAACGACTGATAATAAACAGAAAATACTTGACAGACGCTACATGCGTATGGCCACTATCTGGGCGGAAAACTCCTATTGCAACCGCAGAAAAGTAGGCGCACTTATCGTTAAAGACAAAATGATTATCTCGGATGGATACAACGGTACTCCGGCCGGATTCGAAAACATTTGCGAAGACAATAACGGAATAACCAAACCCTATGTCTTACATGCCGAAGCAAATGCCATCACAAAAATCGCGCGTTCAAGTAACAGCAGTGAAGGCGCAACCCTATATGTTACGGCATCGCCCTGCATAGAATGCGCAAAACTAATCATCCAGGCAGGAATCAAGCGGGTCGTTTATGCTGAAAAATACCGGTTGGAAGACGGATTAGATTTATTGAAACGTGCAAATATAGAATTAGTTTACCTGAACTCCAAAGAAGAAGAATATGACAGACAATAAAAAGAATCGCTTTACACCCCTTCTTCTCGCGATTTGTCTCGTGGGAGGAATACTGATAGGCACATTTTACACCAACCGCTTCTCTATAAACAGAAGAGACATCGTTACCGATTCATCGAATAAACTTAATGCCTTATTGCATATCATCGACAACGAATATGTAGATACTGTCAACATAAACGATTTGGTAGAAAGCACCATGCCACAGGTCCTTTCTGAACTTGATCCGCATTCATCCTACATCCCGGCAAAGAATCTTGAGGCCGTCAACGCCGAATTAAAGGGAAGTTTCAGCGGAATAGGCATTCAATTCACCATACAAGATGACACTATTCATGTAAACAACGTCATACAGGGAGGGCCATCGGAAAAAGTCGGACTGGTAGCCGGTGACAGAATTGTTGAAGTGGATGATTCAGCTTTTGTCGGTAAAATTGTAACAAATGAGGAAGCCATGCGCCGACTGAAAGGTGAAAAAGGAAGTAAAGTTAAACTGGGTGTTTCCCGCATGGGGGAAAAAAACATCTTACATTTCACCGTTACTCGTGGCGACATTCCGGTGAAGAGCATTGATGCCGCTTACATGATTAATGATAAATTCGGATATGTAAAAGTAAATAAATTCGGGGAAACAACCTATCCGGAATTATTGGTAGCCTTGGCTAAGCTGAACCAATCAAATTGTCAAGGACTAATTATAGACTTACGCGGCAATACAGGCGGGTACATGATTGCAGCCATTCAGATGATCAATGAATTTTTACCGAATGACCGGCTGATTGTTTACACGGAAGGACGCAAGTTTCCCCGCCAAGACTACAAATCCAACGGCACCGGAAGCAGCCAGCAAATGCCACTCATCGTACTGCTGGATGAAGGTTCGGCTTCGGCAAGCGAAATATTCGCCGGAGCCATTCAAGACAATGACCGGGGAACCATCGTGGGAAGACGTTCGTTCGGCAAAGGGCTGGTTCAGCAGCCTGTCGAATTCAGCGACGGTTCTGCCATCCGGCTCACCATCGCCCGCTACTACACACCTTCCGGAAGATGCATCCAAAAGCCTTATGAAAAAGGGAATGAGATGGAATATGAAATGGACATTTTCAGCCGATATGAACACGGAGAATTCTTTTCTGCCGACAGTATCAAGCAGAACACTGATGAAATCTATTACACAAGTATCGGACGCCCGGTATACGGAGGCGGAGGAATTATGCCCGACTTTTTCGTACCACAAGATACCATTGGAATGACTTCTTACTTCCGTGCTGCCGCAAACAAGGGATTAATCGTGCGCTTTGTATTCGACTACACAGATAAAAACCGTACAAAAATGCAGGAATACAAAACGGTTGATGAATTGGAAGCTTATCTGAAAAAGGCAAATTTACTGGAACGTTTCGCTCAATTCGCCGAGACGAAAGGACTAAAACGCCGAAATATTTTAATGTATAAATCGAGACATTTATTTGAAGATGCCCTGTTCGGAAATATTATATATAACATGCTAGGCATAGAATGTTCTATCCAATATTTCAACCGCACAGACAAAACCGTACTGAAAGCTATTGATATCCTTGAAAAAGGTGAATCATTCCCTAAAAAAGACAATAGCCAAATGGCCGGAACAACCCCAGGTACCAATGAGTCAGAACCGGAAAAAGCAGTTGCGTAACTATATACGGGAAATAAAATCTCAATACACTCAAGAACAGTTATCCGGATGGTCTTCTACTTTGCTTGCCAAATTGGAAGTCCATCCGGCATTTATTCATGCAAAAAAAATACTATTATATCATTCGCTTCCCGATGAGGTTCAAACACATGCTTTCATCGAACAATGGAGTTATAAGAAACAAATCCTTTTACCTGCCATTACAGGAGATGAATTGGAACTGCGGCTTTACACTCCAGGAGAAGCACTAAAAAAAGACATTTACGGCATCAGCGAACCAACAGGAAAGGTTGAGACCGATTACCACTCCATAGAACTGGCAATCATTCCGGGAATGGCTTTCGACAAACAAGGGAATCGGCTTGGAAGAGGAAAAGGATTTTACGACCGTTTACTCCCACACCTGACGGCCTATAAAATAGGCATTTGTTTTGCCTTTCAAGTAATTGACTCCGTTCCGGTGGAAGCATCTGACGTGAAAATGGACGAGATTATAACCGAATAATCTGTAATCAACAAAAGACAATATCGACAATGACCTGTGCTCCTACCTGCGCATTCAAGTTTTGCACTAACAGCTTCCTTCCCATAAGCAACTCTTGTCTGATGACAGACGAAGCAAGATGCACATACAGCGTCTGGTTCTTTATATACAAATCCAATGTATAACGGGCTATTTGGGCTCCTACAACATCTTTCCATGCCTCAACCAAACGATATTCATTCAATGGCGTTTCCAAACCTTCCTGTCGGAACAGCCGACGGATGACATCACCTACCTGTTCTGTATTATTCCGTTTCATCACTCTTCGACTTTTTTTTCTCAGATACTCTTCCGTTCTCCACTTCAAATAATTTATAATCGCCACTGACCTCAGACAATATCTTGTCTAAATGCCCGCGGTTCGTATCAGTTATAAATATTTGTCCGAAATTATCACCGGCAAGCAATTTAACAATTTGCTCCACACGTGAAGCATCCAGCTTGTCAAACAAATCGTCTAACAGTACCAAAGGTGTAGTATGATTCCCCGTCCGTTTCAAAAATTCAAACTGAGCTAATTTCAAAGCAATCAGAAAAGTTTTATTCTGTCCTTGCGAACCCTCTCTCTTTATAGGAAATCCACCCAAACTCATTACCAGATCATCCCGATGAATCCCCTTCGAAGTATAACCAAGTATACGGTCACGTTGCCGACTTTCACGGAACAAACCGATAAGTTCTCCCTCTGCCGCATGTGAAACATACTGCAATCCAACCTGTTCCATGCCCTGAGAGATATAAGAATAAAATGATTGGAAAACAGGTATAAAAGCATCAATAAACAATTTTCGCTTGGCATACACACATTCTCCTGCACGTGCCATCGCATCTTCCCAGATGTCTATCAAATCATTTTCAGGCTCCAAAGCTGTTTTCAACAAAGCATTACGCTGCATAAGGGCCTTATTATAATGAATCAAAGCCGTCAAGTATTCACGGTCGAATTGCGATATCACCATATCCATAAAGCGACGCCGTTCTTCACCGCCGCCTGCTATCAACATCGAGTCGGCCGGCGAAACCATTACAAGAGGAATAAAGCCTATATGATCTGACAACCGTGAATATTCTTTTTTGTTCCGCTTAAATCGCTTTTTCTGCCGGCGTTTCAATCCGCAATATATTTCTTCCTCCTCACCATCCTCCGTTTCATAAAGGCCTTGCAAGACAAAAAAATCATGCGCATGCAGAATATTCTGCGAATCAACCGGATTTGTCGCACTTTTACAAAACGACAAATAATATACCGCATCCAGTAAATTCGTTTTCCCCATGCCGTTCTTCCCAACAATGCAATTCATCTTACGAGAGAAAGAAAGACCGGCCTCTTCTATATTTTTGTAATTAATTATTGAAAGATTTTTCAACCACATAAGAACATGTTATACGCGCAAAAATACGAATAAAAGCAATATTGCTAAAAAAAGATGCCGTCAAATTTCATTTATAAGCATAAATAACGTACTTTTGTTGCCCGAAATCCCACAAAATTTGACAATAATAATAAAGAATATCAATATGACAAAACAAAAACAATCTAATGACTCGTTAAACGTAGACGAAGCTTTAAGCAACTCAGAGGCATTCCTCTTGAAAAATAAAAATCTTATTTTAGGCGGTGTCATTGCAATCGTTGTCATCGTAATGGCAATTCTCGGATACAGACACTTCATTTCAGAGCCGAATGAATTGAAAGCCTCTGAAGCGATTTTCAAAGGAGAGCAGTATTTCAGAAACGACAATTTTGAAATGGCACTGAACGGCGACAGTTTAGGATATCAAGGTTTCTTGAAAATTGCCGATGAATTTAATGGAACTAACGCAGGGAATTTAGCCAATGCCTATGCCGGTATTTGTTATGCGCAGCTGGGGAAATATGAAGAAGCGACAAATTACCTTGACAAATTTTCCGCAGACGATTACTTTGTTGCACCGGCCATCTTAGGTACAATGGGAAACTGTTATGCACAAATAGGCCAGCTGGATAAAGCAGCAGCACTGTTATTAAAGGCCGCAGACAAAGCAAACAGCATGTCAATCAGCCCAACTTATTTAATACAGGCAGGACAGATTCTGGAAAAACTCGGAAAAAATGCAGAAGCAATAGAGGCATATAAACAAATAAAAACCAAATACCCGAATACACTTCGCGGAATGGATATCGACAAATACATCGAACGCGCCTCTATTAAATAAGTTTTTTCAAATAAAAGAACCTTATATGGCAACAATTTACCATAATTTGTCTGAATATGATTTCAACTCTGTTCCAGACGCTTCTGGCATGCGTTTCGGCATTGTCGTAGCGGAATGGAACAGCAACATCACATTCGCCCTTCTTGACGGATGCATCAATACACTGAAAAAACATGGAGCAAAGGAAGAAAATCTTTGCATCCAGACAGTTCCGGGAAGCTTTGAACTGACATATGGCGCTGCACAAATGATAAAGAACAAGGACATTGATGCAGTAATCGCTTTAGGATGCGTAATCAGAGGAGATACACCTCATTTTGACTATATCTGCGCCGGTGTAACACAAGGCTTAAGCCTACTGAATGCAACAACAGATACTCCTGTGATTTACGGCTTGATTACCACTGAAAATATGGAACAAGCCCAAGACCGCTCCGGAGGGAAATTAGGAAACAAAGGAGATGAATGTGCCGTTGTTGCCATAAAAATGATTGATTATACTTGCAATTTAAAAAAATAATTGTACCTTTGCCACGCCTTTTAAAAGAAGGAATGATATAAAACTTATTGGTACAATAAAGGGCAAATACCAGAGTGGCCAAATGGGGCAGACTGTAAATCTGCTGGCTTACGCCTTCGGTGGTTCGAATCCATCTTTGCCCACTAAATTGCGGAAGTAGCTCAGTTGATAGAGCATTAGCCTTCCAAGCTGAGGGTCGC
>CASDXG010000109.1 GCA_949285025.1 uncultured Bacteroides sp.
GAGCGGAAAACGAGACTCGAACTCGCGACCCTAACCTTGGCAAGGTTATGCTCTACCAACTGAGCTATTTCCGCCTTTGCGGATGCAAATGTATGGAGAATTATCATAAGCTCCAAATATTTGCATGTTTTCTTCACAAAAAACTTATATTTCTCTTCCCAAAAGTTTTCTCTCGGCCTGTTCAACAGCCGCAAAACCAAAGCTTTTTATAACATCTTCAAATAATTCCGTAATATGATCATTACATAAATTGCCTATACTTCCTGCATGAGTGTGATGCACTTCCTTTGAAGGAGTAAAATGACCGGCCTCTATATCCAACCCGACTTTCTTATATGCATCGCGAAATGGCATTCCCTGCAATACCCAACGGTTCACCTCTTCCACACTAAAAATAGCCAGATACTTGTCATCATCAAGGATATGTTCGTTCACTTTTATCTTATTCATTATGTAAGTAGTCATCCGCAGACAGTCTTTCAGCTCATCGAAAACCGGGAGAAACACTTCCTTTATAATCTGCAAATCACGGAAATATCCGGAGGGAAGATTGTTCATTATCATCATAACCTGCTGGGGCAAGGCTTGAACCTTATTGCATTTTGCCCGCGTAAGTTCAAAAACATCCGGATTTTTCTTATGCGGCATTATGCTGGAACCTGTCGTGCATTCATCAGGGAGTTTGACAAATCCAAAGTTCTGACTGCTGAACATGCATGCGTCAAATGCGAGTTTTGAAAGAGTTCCCGCCACAGAAGCCAAAGCAAAAGCTACGTTACGTTCCATTTTTCCACGCCCCATCTGGGCATAAACCACATTATAGTTCATCGAATCAAAGCCCAGCAGACGCGTTGTCATCTCACGGTCTAACGGAAAAGACGAGCCATATCCTGCAGCAGATCCAAGCGGATTACGATTGCATATCTTATAAGCAGCCTGCAGGAACTGCATGTCATCAACCAGACTCTCGGCATAAGCTCCGAACCACAAGCCAAAGGAAGACGGCATAGCTATCTGCAAATGCGTATATCCCGGCATTAATACATCTTTATACTTGTTGCTCTGAGATATAAGTACCCTGAACAGTTCTTCTACACATTCCACAATCTCTTTCAGTTTTGCCCGTGTAAAAAGTTTCAAATCGACCAAAACCTGATCATTTCTCGAACGCCCGCTATGAATCTTCTTTCCTATATCGCCCAACTTACGGGTTAACATTAACTCGACTTGAGAATGTACATCTTCTATACCCTCCTCGATACGGAATTCTCCCCGCTCTATTAAATCATAAATCGATTTTAATTCGGCCAGTAATTTCTCCAACTCTTCCGCAGTAAGCAGATTTATGCTCTCAAGCATCGTTATATGAGCCATCGACCCCAATACATCGTATTTTGCGAGGTATAGGTCCATTTCGCGATCAAGCCCTACAGTAAAACGGTCTATCTCCGCATTCACCTGAATGCTTTTCTCCCATAATTTTTTTGCCATAGCACTGTTTTTAATATCAAACTTTACCATTTAATAAGGAATCGCGGACAGCATATCCGCCAACTTTTCCACCCCTTCCTGCAAAGGTTTCGATATCATTGTTTTCATAAACATATTTACCTCTGCCCTTATCGTCACTTTCATTTTAGATGTATCTTCTCCCAAAGGTAAAATCTGTATCCAAAGATTTAACGGAACAGGTGTGTTTTCTCCCTCAAACTTAATACATTTCAACGGTTCTCTTTCAATTATACGCAAAGTCAACCCGATATTCTGCACTTTCACCGTAAGGGAATCGCGATCGAAAGTCATCTCTTCCAACTTTCCTCCTGTCTTTTCTTTTATCTCATCCAAATGCCCATGCAAAGAATTCAGATTATTCAGATCTGACAACTTATTATATACCCGTTCCTGACTAAAAGGAATCTGCTTTATTCCACTTTCAAATTGCACCATACTTCATCAAAAAAAAGAAATGACACGGATAATTACGAATCAACACAAATACTGACCGCTGTGATGAATCCGCATAACCCGTGCATTTATTTCATATTCCTACCTATGTTATTTACCTGTCCAATGCGAAGGATCTTCTCTCCATGCCTGCAATACGGGAATATCTTCCTCGGCAATATAATTTGTTTTCAAAGCAGCATCCAAGACGGCATTATAATTTGTCAACGTAATCAGTTCTACTTTCGCATTTTTAAAAGCCTCAACCGATACATCAAAACCATAAGTAAACGAAGCCACCATACCTATCACTTCACAACCATTCCGACGAATCGCCTCAACAGCTTTCAAACTACTTCCGCCCGTAGAAATCAAATCTTCAACAACGACAACTTTCATACCCGGCTTCAATTCTCCTTCTATCAGGTTCTCCAGCCCATGGTCTTTCGGACTTGAGCGGACATAAACAAACGGCAAATCCAACTCATCTGCAACCAATGCTCCCTGAGCAATCGCACCGGTAGCCACACCTGCAATCGCATCAACATCTCCAAAACGTTCCATAATCACACGGCACAGTTCCAGTTTCACAAAATTGCGCAACGCAGGATACGACAAAGTCTTACGATTGTCGCAATAAATCGGGGATTTCCAACCAGAAGCCCATGTAAAAGGATTCACCGGCTGAATCTTCACAGCTTTTACTTTCAGCAGTTTTTCTGCGAATAATCTTTCTAAAGCTTTCATAAATCTATTACTTATCTGATAAATATTTCTGCAAAATTAGAGAAATCCATCGGCAATCGAAAAAACAACGCCTTAATTTCTCTAAAAGACGCAGGCTTTTTATTTTGCCCAAGCCAATGTTATCACACTGATACGTATATCTTTTATCTCCGATAAGGCATCAGCACAAGCAACCAATGTAGCTCCCGTAGTAAGCACGTCATCGACCAACAACACATGTTTCCCTTCCAACCGGCAAGCGTCTTTTGCCGGCTGAAACAACCGGTCGGCATTTTGCCAACGTTCAAATGCACTTTTATGAGTCTGCGTTGCATTATTCCGCATACGCACAAGCGCCTTTTCCCATACAGGAATCTTTAGTTCTCCGGAAAGTCCTTTTGCCAACAAAGCACTCTGGTTATATCCTCTTTCGCGTAAACGGGACTTATGCAAAGGGACGGGGACAATTCCATCGATTCCTTCAAAGAAACCGGTCGGGAGGAGTTCGTGTGCCATCAACTTTCCCATCTTTTCACACAACCGATAACGGCCGTAATATTTCATGGCATACAATATATGAGCAACATTGCCGTCCTTTGTATAATAGAAAACCGATGTCGCACGTTCTACCGGGAAACGTCCCCAAAAATATTTTTCCACTTCATTTCCCGGAACATTCCCAATATTTGTATAAGGAAGATCCGCCATACACGAAAGACAGAAACAGTCTTCACTGTTCAATAATCTTGTCCCGCAAGTAAGACATAAACGAGGGAAAAAGAAGTCCCGCAAATCGCTAAGGAAATTCATCGGCATCCTCATTCTCCATGCATCGTTTTATTTCATCAATCGTATACCCTTTCCCCACCGCAAAACGAATCAGTTTTACCCGGAAATCGTAGGAATCGCGCGCTGTCACCGAACGGGATTTTGCTGAAAGCAACACTCTCAACCCATCCAGATAGGCCTGCTCGTCTATTTCAGCCAAAGCAGCATCGATATTCTCCTGCGGAATATTTTTACACGACAACATCTGTGAAATCTTTACACGCCCCCATTTATTGAAACGGTATTTGTCGCGTACAAATGCTTTACTATACCTAAGCTCATCGATATAATGCTCTTTTTGCAACAAGACAAGCACCTCATCAATCACCTCCGGAGTTCCTCCCCATTGTTGAAGCTTTTGCCTGACATCCGAAAAGCAGCGTTCTGCTATAACACAATACCGTTCTGCCTTCTGTCTCAACTCATCAATCGTATATTCTTTCATGCCATACCGCTTTTATCATCCTATCGTTTTGCGATAAATCCTTCTTCATTTCTATCTGTCTATACCCTTTTTCCTCCAACATTTTCACAATATCTCTTCCGTACATACGGTTTATCTCAAAATACAACGTTCCTCCGGGCTGCAATAAAGTTCTTCCGATGTCTGCAATTCTTCTATAGAAACGTAGCGGATCTTTATCCGGAACAAACAATGCAACAGGAGGCTCCCAATCCAGCACATTCGGTTCCATCTCCACACGTTCTCTTTCTGTCACATAAGGAGGATTACTAACTAAGATATCAACCTTTATTTCCGGATACGGTTCTTTCAACACATCAATTTTACAGAAAGTAATCTCTGATGCATTCAACAATGCATTCCCCTCAGCCACTCTCAAGGCCTGGTCCGAAACATCCCATCCCATCACCGTCGGGGCAGCCAACAACCGACTCAAGGCTATTGCGATACAACCGCTTCCCGTTCCAATATCCAGCACATGCAAACCATCCTGCGAATGATTTTCGACAATCCAATACACAAGTTCCTCCGTTTCCGGACGAGGTATCAGCACATCCGGCGTCACTTTAAACGGCAATCCGCAAAAGCGAGTCTCACCAATAATATATTGCAACGGCTCATGTTTTTTCAGCCTTTGCAGAATATCCGCCAGTCTCAATTGATCGCTTTCCGAAAAATCCGTATCTTTGCCTCCATACAAACTGGACACAGAAAAACAAAAGACATCTGTCAATATCCATTTTGCCAACGCTTTGCATTCTGAATCTGTATAAACGTCGGATAAAAATCTTTTTATTGTATAATACAAAGGGTGCATAATGCAAAAGTAAAAAATAAATTCCTATGCTATGACGAAAGATGAAAAATATATTGAACGTTGCATACAACTGGCACGAAACGGCCTGTATAACACTCCACCTAACCCGATGGTGGGTGCAGTTATCGTACACAATGATAGAATAATCGGTGAGGGTTATCATATACGCTATGGAGAAGGACATGCTGAAGTAAATGCCATTCGCTCGGTAAAAGACGAGCGTTTGCTGAAAGAAGCAACCATTTATGTCAGCCTTGAACCCTGTTCCCACTACGGGAAAACACCTCCATGCGCCGATCTAATCATTAGGAAAGGCATACCCCGCGTTGTTATAGGGTGCACAGATCCGTTTTCTTTAGTTGCAGGACGGGGCATCCGCAAACTACAAGATGCCGGATTAGACGTAAAAGTAGGCGTATTGGAAGACAAATGCCGTGCCCTTATCAAGCCCTTTACCGTATTCAACATACAAAAGCGGCCTTATGTTACACTAAAATGGGCCGAATCGGCCGATGGATTTATGGATATTTGCCGCACAGCGGGAACGCCCGTCCTCTTGTCAAGCCCGATAAGTTCCATATACGTCCATAAACAACGTGCTGAGAACAAAGCCATTCTTGTAGGGAAAAACACTGCATTGCTCGACAATCCATCTCTTACAACACGAAAATGGTATGGGAACAATCCCATCCGTATCGTCTTAGACAAAGACCTGACCCTGCCGCATTCTCTCAAATTATTCGACGGCAGTAGCCCCACGATTGTATTCAACGGGAAAGAGAACCGCTCAATACACAATATAAAATACATCCGCCTGCATTTCGAAGATAATATTATTCCGCAAATAATGACATCGCTTTTCGAACAAAACATCCCGTCGCTTTTAGTAGAAGGCGGAAGTGTTTTATTACAATCATTCATAAAATCGGACTGCTGGGACGAAATCTTTATCGAACACACCCCCGCCATTTTAGGGAAAGGAATAGAATCGCCTGTCATCCCCAACGGACATGCCTGCAGTTTCTCCCTCAGAGACAATCGGACGGTGTCTCATTTCAGTCGCTAAATGATAGAAAAAAAACGACAAATAGCAGATAAAAAAGTCAAGTATATCCATAATTTTGTATAAAACTTGATATAAATGCATTGAATCGAAGAAAAACTTTCTACTTTTGCAACTTGTAACTTAATAAAGAATTCATTTGCAGATGAGACTAAAGTCTTTACCATTTATCTCAACATTATTCGGTATCGTTCTTCTACTAACGTCCTGTTTAGGAGACAGCCCGCTGACCGTTGCTGTCAGCGATGAGACAAGTATCACCGATTTTTATGTTGGCTTAATGAAAGTAAAAGGGAAAACCGGTAAAAACCTTGAGAAAGATACGATTTACCGTATCAATATGGCAACCTATCCTTTCACAATCGACCAATTAAACAGGGAAATATACAATAAAGACTCACTTCCTGTCGGAACAATGCTCGACAAAGTTGTGGTACACATAACTGCCGATACAGAAAACATCTTCTATACAAAAAAGAACAGTCTGACGGATGAAGGCACTGATACGACATGGGTAGAGACCGACTCCATCAATTTCTCTATCGACCCAAGTGGCGTTCTATTTAAAGTATCGTCCAATCAAAATGTAATGGGACGTTCATACAGGGTAAGAATAAACGTACACAATCAGGTACCGGACTCTATAATATGGAGCCAGCCATATACCTTATCATTCCCCGACAATGCAAGTCTGAGTCATCAAAAAGCCCTCTCCATCGATGGAAAGCTTTATGTGTTCGGGAACGATAACGGAACCGTCAAAGCTCAATACACAACAATCGATTATTCTTTCTCCGGGAACAATGTAGCGAACAATGCCGTTCCAAACGAATGGAATGCAATAACATTGCCCGCGGGCACAGACAGCTATTCTCCCATCGTATGGAATAATTTGATCTATTTCCTTGCCGACAACCAGTTATATACGCTTAACCCGGCCACAAATATCTGCCAGGCAGATGAGGAAACAACTCCTCTCAGTGCTCTTATTGCTGGGGTAGATGGTACGGAGACAAGGCTTTACGCTATCGATTTGAACGGCAACTGCATAACAAAAAAGAATGACATGCCGTTCGGAGAAGCAGAAGAAATCGACGGAATTTTTCCCAAAGACGTAAAGTTGAATACAGCCAATATCCCTCTCGCTCATAATGAGACATTGACACGCACCGTCGTTTTGGGATATAACAAAAACGGAGCCGCAGAAGATACAACCAACATCGTATGCAACCGCATAACAAATGAGGAGAGATGGACTGTTTATCAACAAAGCCATGCGGAATTCACATGTCCAAGAATAGAAAACCCCTCCCTTATTTATTACGATAAAAAACTCTATACATTTGGAGGAAAATCAAAGAATTGGGAACCGTTTACACAATTCTTCGTATCTGACGACAACGGACTGACATGGAAACCAACCACAAGATACATGGTCTTCCCGGAAGATTTCCAGACATTTTATAACGAGTCGACCGAAGAAAACAGCTATTCTTGTACTGTAGACGATCAAAACTATATCTGGATTATCTGGCACGACGGAAAAATCAGTCGCGGACGTGTAAATCACTTCGGATTCGCACCCAAATGGTAAAAAAATTATACCGCAGCAACAATATGTTATATAAGGACCAAATAGACAAGACACGCATCCCCGCACATGTTGCCATCATCATGGATGGTAATGGACGTTGGGCAAAGCAAAAAGGGAAGAATCGCTCTTTCGGGCACCAGGCCGGAGCGGAGACCGTTCATATTATAACAGAAGAAGCTGCCCGCATAGGAATAAAATACCTGACACTCTACACATTCTCTACTGAAAACTGGAATAGGCCGACAGAGGAAATATCAGCATTGATGAGTCTTTTAATGGATTCTATCGAAGAAGATACGCTGATGAAAAACAACATCAAATTCTACACCATCGGAGAAAACGACAAACTCCCGGAAAATGTCCGCAAACGGTTGGAAGAATGTACCATACACACGGCCTCCAATACCGGAATGTGCCTGACACTGGCTCTCAGCTATTCGGCAAAATGGGAAATAACCGAAGCCGTAAAAAATATAGCTACCCAAGTACAAAACGGAGAATTAAATATAAACAATATAACAGACCGAACGATAGAACAAAACCTGGCAACGCATAATATGCCCGACCCCGATTTACTGATACGCACAGGAGGGGAACTCCGCTTAAGCAACTTCCTGTTATGGCAATGCGCCTACTCGGAGCTTTACTTCTGCAATACTTTCTGGCCTGACTTTAAAATCGAGGAATTCCACAAGGCTATTTATGACTATCAGCAAAGAGAACGTCGTTTCGGCAAAACAAGTGAACAAATCGAAAAATAGACATGCGATACATTCCCTTTATCTTATTGACTTTCGCAGGTATCTTTTGTTTCCCGGGAACAGGATACACACAAGAAAAGATTGCGGAAGAAGATAATAATCCCGTAATTCTTTATGACGGCACAAGAAAAAAATATGAGATTGCCGACATAAAAGTAACAGGCATGAAAAACTATGAAGACTATGTATTAATAGGAATATCCGGTTTAAGCGTAGGACAGACCATTACCGTTCCCGGTGATGACATTTCAGATGCCGTGAAACGATATTGGCAGCACGGGCTATTCTCCGATGTAAAAATCTCTGCAGAAAAAATCGTCGGAAACAAGATTTATCTGTTAATCCAGCTGAAGCAACACCCCCGTATTGCTGATGTAACTTATTATGGAGTAAAGAAAGGTGAAAAAGACGATATAAAAACCAAGCTGGGAAACCTGACAAAAGGTATGCAAATCACGCCCAATGTCATTGACCGGGCCAAAATCCTAATCAAAAGATATTTCGATGATAAAGGATTCAAAAACGCAGAAATCAATATCGTCGAACGCGAAGATCCAAGCGATCCTGAGCAAGTATATATTGACATCTACGTAGACAAGAAAGCAAAAATCAAAATCCACAAAATCACAATTGAGGGAAATGAAGTGCTATCGGACAGAAAACTGAAACGCACGATGAAGAAGACCAACGAAAAAGGTCGTCTTGTAAACCTCTTCAAGGCAAAGAAATTCATCGATGAAAGATACGAAGAAGATAAACAGAAAATCATTGAAAAATACAATGAGCTGGGATATCGTGACGCTCAAATCGAAATAGACAGCGTATCGCAACACGATGAACGTACAGTAGACATTTATATGAAAATCCATGAAGGGAATAAATATTACCTGAGAGACGTCACTTGGGTAGGTAATACGGTATATCCTTCTGAACTATTAAGCCAACAATTAGGCATGAAACGCGGTGATGTCTATAATCAAAAATTACTGCAAGACCGACTAAAGAACGATGAAGATGCTATCGGAAACAACTATTACAACAACGGTTACGTCTTCTATAATCTGGATCCGGTGGAAATCAATATAGACAACGACTCCATCGATTTGGAAATGCGCATTTATGAAGGAAAACAAGCAACAATCAGCCATGTAAGAATCAATGGTAACGACCGCTTATACGAAGATGTCGTACGCCGGGAACTAAGGACACGACCGGGAGACTTATTCAGCAAAGAGGCACTTGAACGTTCTTACCGTGAAATAGCTCAGATGGGACATTTCAATCCGGAAACCATCGATCCAAACGTACAACCCGACCCGGCAAATGGAACTGTTGATATCAATTGGAACTTGGAATCGAAGCCCAATGACCAAATTGAGTTCTCGGCCGGTTGGGGACAGACAGGTGTTATCGGAAGACTAAGCTTAAAGTTCACAAACTTCTCATTCGCAAATCTATTCCGCAAAAACGAAAATTTCAGAGGCTTCCTTCCACAAGGTGACGGACAGACGCTGACCGTCAGCGGACAAACAAACGGCCGGTACTATCAATCGTATAGCATTTCATTTTTCGACCCGTGGTTCGGAGGTAAACGTCCGACCCAGTTCTCTCTGTCCGCATACTATTCTATTCAGACAGATGTCAGCAGCCAATATTATAATCAGGCATACATGAATAACTATTACAGTTATCTGAGTGGATATGGAGGCTATTACGGAGATTATTACGACAATTACAGTTCGTACTTCGACCCCGACCGTTCCTTAAAAATGTTCGGTTTCTCTATCGGATGGGGCAAACGTTTGAAATGGCCGGATGACTTCTTCCAGATATATGCAGAGCTCTCTTATCAACGGTTTATCTTAAGAGACTGGGATTACTTATATATCCGTATGGCCAACGGCGACTATATGACAACCGGGAAATGCAACAGTTTAAGCCTGAACCTCACATTGTCACGTAATTCTCAAGACAATCCTATCTATCCGCGTTACGGTTCCGAGTTTTCAGCATCTGTACAAATAACTCCGCCCTATTCGTTGTTTGACAAAAAAGACTACAACACCTACGGTAAAAACAATGCAGAAGAAGCTGCATCCATGTATAAATGGATTGAATACCACAAATGGAAATTCAAAGCCAAAACGTATACAGCTTTAATGGGTATCCAGAAATGTCCGGTCATAATGACCCGCACAGAGTTCGGTATATTAGGACATTTCAACAAGAACAGACGTTCTCCTTTCGAGACCTTCTATGTAGGAGGTGATGGAATGACAGGATACAGCTATAACTACGCATCCGAAACCATTGCTTTACGCGGTTACGAAAACGGAGCTCTAACCCCCTATGGCAGCGAAGGTTATGCATATATCCGTTTAGGTGCTGAATTAAGATACCCATTGATGTTGGAAAGTTCAACCAGCATTTACGCACTCGGTTTCGTAGAAGCTGGTAATGCATGGACCGATGCTTCCGATTTCAATCCATTCAAGCTCAAGCGCTCGGCCGGAGTTGGCGTGCGTGTATTCCTCCCGATGGTCGGTATGATGGGTATTGACTGGGCATACGGATTCGATAAAATCAACGGTTCTATGGATCAAAGCGGAAGCCAGTTCCACTTCATTATAGGACAAGAATTCTAAACTCAACATTATGAAAAAATTAGTATTTGCTGCTTTTCTATTCATCGCATGCGCACTCACAACACATGCACAACGGTTTGTTCTGGTCGATATGGAATATATTACACAACAAATTCCCGCCTACCAACAAGCCAACCAAGAGTTGGAAACGCTTTCAAAACAATGGCAAAGTGAAATTGATGCCAAAAACAATGAAGCAAAAGCCCTGTATGAAACGTATCAAAAAACGGCGTCTTCATTGACCGATACACAAAAAACGGCTAAAGAGAACGAGATCATCGCCAAAGAAAAAGAAGCCGCAGACCTAAGAACAAAATACTTCGGGCCTCAAGGAGAAATGATGAAACAACAAAAAGAACTCATAACACCCTACCTTGACGCCATATACAATGCCATAAAAGAACTATCCACCGAAAACGGATATGATGCTGTAATAGATCGGGCTTCTGCACAAAGCATGGTTTTCGCTTCGCCGCGCATAGACATAAGCGATGAAGTTCTTGAAAGATTAGGATATTCAAATTAATTTTATACATTTGCAAATAAGTTGAAGGGACTGAACTTCCGGTAACTTCAATACAACAAATCTGAAAAGAATTAACTAACTAAAAAACCAAAGACATGTTAAAGAAAATTGTTTTATTACTTTTACTTATTGCACCGGTAAGCGCATTCGCTCAAAAATTCGCACACTTCAGATCAATGGATATCATTATGGTAATGCCGGAATGGACAAAAGCTCAAACTGATATTCAAGCAATGCAAAAACAATATGAGGATGAAATGAAACGCGCTTCGGAAGAATTCAACAAAAAGTTTGCAGAATATCAAAAAGAACAATCAACTCTTCCGCAAAACATACAGGAACGTCGCCAGAAAGAACTGCAAGACATGAACGAAAGAGCAGCGCAATTCCAACAAGATGCTTCACAACAATTACAAAGCGCATACGAGAAAATGATGGAGCCCATCTATCAGAAATTGGATGAAGCTATCAAAGCTATCGGCACTGCAGGCGGTTATACTTATATTTTTGACCTGAACAGAACGGATATCCCATACATCGATACAACAACTTCAAAAGATGTAACCAACGATATTAAAACCAAATTAGGAATCAGTCTTACTGCTGTTCCTGCTACACCGGCTACGGGAACTACTACACAACAACCGGCACAATAAGTTATCTATAAACGAAATATACATTTAGGGCGAAACAAAGAATTCTGTACAAAATCTTTGTTTCGCCTTGATTATTCTATCTTACCATCCATTTGGCATGATGAAAACATTCAAACTCGAGCAGGGCCCTATCGGAATATTCGATTCCGGATACGGAGGACTTACCATCCTTGAAGACATACGTAAAGGACTTCCTCAATATAGCTACATATATCTGGGCGATAACGCACGCGCTCCGTACGGGACCCGGTCGTTTGAGGTAGTATATGAATTTACGCTTCAGGCCGTAAAGAAACTATTCGAGTTAGGATGCCCCCTCGTCATTCTGGCATGCAATACGGCATCAGCCAAAGCACTACGCAGCATACAGCAGCATGATTTACCTCTAATAGCCCCACAAAGAAGGGTATTGGGAGTCATCCGTCCCACAGCTGAATCCATCGGGAAACTGACAATCACGCGGCATGTAGGCATTTTAGCCACAGCAGGAACTATTCATTCCGAATCATATCCGCTTGAAATCCAAAAATTATACCCCGACATTCATGTCAGTGGAACAGCGTGTCCCTTATGGGTACCATTAGTAGAAAACGGAGAAGCAGACTCAGATGGTTCCGACTACTTCGTAAAGAAATACATCAACGAACTGTTATCGCAAGACCATGAAATTGACACCATTATCTTGGGATGCACACATTATCCGCTTCTCATGAGAAAAATCCGACAATATACCCCCTCTCATATTCGCCTCATCGCACAAGGAGAACACGTAACAAACAGTCTGAAAAACTATTTATCACGACATCCGGAAATAGAAACAATGTGTCGGAGAGAAGGAACATGCAATTTCTTTACGACAGAATCGGTAGAAAAGTTTCAAGAATCGGCTTCCGTATTCCTAAACGAGGAGATCAATGTAAAAAACATCACGCTGAAATAAGAGAAAGGCCGAGACATTTCAAAAGATTCAATCCGACAAAAATCGCTTGCTCAGAGCACGGACAGGATACCATACGGAAAGAAAACCTACCGCAAGTACTGTAACAAATATCAGAATTATATCGGCAACATGCACACTTACCGGATAACTGTCGATAATAAAACTTCCGGTACTTCCTAAAGATATAAATCCGTATCGCTGCTGAAGATAACAAAGCAATAAACCAGACACAATCCCCACCGATGTCCCCAATAAAGAAATCATCCAGCCCTCGAAGAAAAATATGCGTACAATCTGATTGTCGCCCGCACCTAAATTACGCAAAGTCACCACGTCTTCTTTTTTATCGAGAATCAGCATTGATAAAGAGCCTATGACATTAAAGCAGGCTATAACAAGAATAAAAGTAAGAAACAGATAAGAAATCAGTTTCTCCACCTCCATCAAACGAAAAGTATCTTCCTGCTGTTCATAACGGTCCTGTACACGGAAACTATCACCCAAGATTGTTTGTATATGCCGCTTTACCTGATCAATATCACTCCCCTGCTTTAATTTCAGATTAACAGCACTTACCTCCTTGTCATACCTGAACAAACGACGGGCAAAACCCAGAGAAGTCAGAATATAAGCTCCGTCATATTTTTCCTGATTCACGGCAAAAGCCAGACCTGAGGAAAACAATTGACCGGTCACAAAAGAAGCTGACGGATTCGCGATATTTACTTTTACCCCACGCTTAGGAGCATAAACCTCAAGAGGATCAAGGAAACGCATACCCGTACCTAAGACAGAAATCAGTTGCAAACCGGGAATCGCATAATCGGCCACTTCATCATGTAACAATAAATCTCCTTTACCAAACAATATACTATCAATCGGAGTCAGAGAGTCAAACTCATCATCAACCCCTTTCAACACCGCCATAACCTGGCGGTCATGGTACTGCACCAGTACATTATCTTCTAACGAAACCGAAAAGACATCCACCTCCGGCAAAGTCCGCAAAGCACAAATCCTTTCATCCTCCCCATTGAAGACTTTCCCTTTTACTGCCGTAATCTTCAATTCCGGGTCAAAAGCCGTAAAGAATGTTGCAACTAAATCCTGGAAACCATTAAAAACAGACAGCGTACAAACCAAAGCCAATGTAGCCAAAGCTATGCCACACACCGATATTGCCGATATCACATTGATGGCATTATGCGATTTCTTTGAGAACAAATACCGCTTGGCTATGTACAACGGAAAATTCATATCCTATTTTTTCAATAATACCGATAAACAAAAAAGACACAGACCACAACAAAGCATTTAAAATAATCTGCCCCGACAAGATCTGTGTCCTTTAATTTTTTCCCGATTCCAACATTCTATTTTTTCAACAATTCATCAATATGAGCCGCATAATCCAATGAATCATCGACAAAGAACTTCAATTCAGGAATAATCCTCAACTGGAAACGCACCCTTGCTCCCAATTCATAACGTATTGCTTTCACATTGGCATTAATGTTTTTAACGATATCCTCGCTTTTCTCTGATGGAAATACACTCAGATAAACACGAGCATAGCTCATATCCGGACTAATCCGAACAACACTTACCGACACCAATACTCCCGGCATCGCTTTTGTCTGTAACAAAAACATCTCACTCAGCTCTTTCTGAATCAAGCGAGCAATCTTATTCTGTCTGGTCGTGTCCATTTTTATTTCAAGTTTTTTTACGTATAATTGTCAGGCCGTCACGCAAAGGCAGTATGACTTTTTCCACACGTTCGTCAAGTGCCACCCGATCGTTGAACTTCATTATTCCGAGAGTCTGTGCATCCGGATGAGAAGAGATTTCCAACACATGTCCATCCCATAATGTATTATCAGCAACAATGTACCCGCCCGGAGACAGCTTTTCAAGTATCATCTCATAATATTCTATATAAAATCGTTTGTTCCCATCCATAAAAGCCATATCGAATGTTACATCCATACGGGGAACCAACTCCAACGCATCGCCTATATAAAAACGTATTTTATCCGAATAGGGAGAATTTTCCAACCACGGCCGGGTAAAATCTTCCTGCTCGTCATTGATTTCAAATGTATGAAGCAAGGCGTCATCCTGCAAGCCTTCGGCCATACAAAGAGCCGAATATCCGCTATAAGTTCCTATTTCAAGCACCTGTTTCGGCCGAATCATCTGCACAAGCATCTTCAAAAGACGACCTTGCAAGTGACCGGAAGCCATGCGGGGGCGCAACAGTTTCACATGCGTTGCGCGATACAATGCCTTCAGATAATCACTCTCTCCGTCTATATGCCGAAGAATATACTCATCTATCGCATCTGTATCCTGCATCCTTACCAGCTTATAAATAACGGTTCCGGTTCGGCAATACGTAACTATCCTCGTTCTTAAGGACATCGCCCACCTGATTGATTTCCAAGAACGACGTATGAGTTCCCTGTTTACCTCCACTTAAATAGCCAACCATATCATTCTCCGACAAAACACCATCATTAATCAACTTCCGTAAAGCTGCGAAATAATATTCTTGTCCGTTGGCTTTTTCAGGCATATAAATAGCCTCCACTCCATACGACAAGGCCAGATGCCGCATTGTTTTCTCCTTATAACAAATAGCCAATACAGGATATTTCCCGCGAAATGCAGCCAGACTGCGCGCAGTAAGTCCACTAAAACTATCTGTTATAATCGCACGAATAGGCATCAATGTTGTGGCCATTACCGCCTGTTTTGCCAAAAATGCCGTAACATCTGTATTTTCCGGAGTCAAAGGAATAGGAATATCATTTTCTTCCATCTTATCTTTTTCGGCCTGTGCCGCAATCTTCGCCATTGTTCTCACTGCCTCCACAGGATATTTTCCATAAGCAGTTTCTCCGCTCAACATTAAAGCATCCGTACGATAATAAATCGCATTTGCAATATCGGTCACTTCTGCACGGGTCGGACGAGGATTATTTATCATTGTATGCAGCATTTGGGTAGCTACTATTACCGGTTTTTTCGCTAGAATACATTTTTTTATTAAGATCCGCTGAATACCGGGAATACGTTCTTGAGGAACTTCAATTCCCAAATCGCCACGGGCAACCATAACTCCATCGGCAACCTTCAAGATTTCGTCAATATTATCCACGCCCTCTTGATTCTCTATTTTAGCAATAATTTTTATATCGCTTTTATGCTCATCCAATATCTTCCTTATGTCAAGGACATCTTGCTTGTTCCGGACAAAAGAATGAGCAATGAAATCAATGTCTTTCTCTATAGCATATAAAATATTATTGATATCTTTTTCGGTCAACGAAGGTAAATTTATACGCACTCCCGGTACGTTAACGCTCTTACGACTTCCCAATGTCGCATCATTCGTGACTTTACAATACAATGCATTCTCATCCTTCTCAAGCACTGTTAACGCCAGTTCTCCATCGTCAATTAAAACATTTACTCCGACAGACAAGTCATGTACAAAATTTTTATATGTCACGGCAATACAGTCACGGGTCGTTTCTCTGGACGGATCACCGACTATTTTCACTTCATCTCCGATTTTATAATCAATCGGACCTTCGGTACTTGCAGTCGTCCGCACCTCCGGACCTTTCGTATCCATCAAAATCGCAATTCTGTTAGACACCTGGCGCACATTGGCTATCAACTTTTCAAAACCTTCGCGAGTAGCATGCGCCGTATTCATACGCACGACATTCATTCCCGCGTTATATAAATCGCGGATAAAATCAACTTCACAACGCAAGTCCGATATGGACGCAACAATTTTCGTTTGTTTAAGCATCATATTTTTTTAATAATAATTTTATTTGTCGCCCCTTCCCAAAAGAGCTTCCACAGCCAACCGGTAGGAATCTAATCCGAATCCACAAATCACGCCCACACAGGCACAGGAAATCATTGATTTATGGCGAAACTCTTCCCGCTTATGAACATTAGATATATGCACTTCTATAACAGGCGATTCCACTGCCCGGATAGCATCTTGTAATGCTATTGAAGTATGAGTATAAGCTCCGGCATTCAAAATAATCCCGTCACATGAGAAACCAGATTCTTGGATTTTATCAATCAGCTCACCTTCAATGTTCGATTGGAAATAGTTAATATCAATACTCGGATATCGCATTCTCAAACGCTTTAAATAACTTTCAAACGATTCCTCCCCATAAATAGAAGGCTCACGCTTCCCCAATAAATTTATATTAGGCCCATTGATTATTTGTATCCTCATATTTTAATTCAAATGAATTTAATACCTTTGTAGAGAAAATCGGGGCAAATATAGCAAAAAGAAATGAAACCTCATGAGAAATCAGAAAAGATAATCATAAGATACAAGCAATATCTCAAGTTGGAAAAGTCTCTATCTGACAATACGATAGATGCATATCTGACAGATATTGATAAACTGTTCGCATATCTTACGCTTGAAAACATCGATTACACCGAAGTAACTCTGGACGATTTGGAAAATTTTTCGGCCGGACTGCATGACATTGGCATCCATCCACGCTCCCAACTCCGTATCCTTTCAGGAATACGTTCTTTCTATCATTTCCTTGTTCTGGAAGATTACATCGAAAACGACCCCACTGAATTATTAGAATCACCCAAAATCGGCCTTTCATTACCGGAAGTCCTCACCGTAAAAGAAATCGATGCCCTTATCGGCAGCATTGACAGAAGCACATGCGAGGGGAAACGCAACTGTGCGATTCTTGAGACTCTTTACAGCTGTGGTCTTCGGGTATCGGAACTTTGTAACTTAAAGTTCTCCGACCTTTACCTAAAAGAACGTTATATTAAAGTAGAAGGAAAAGGAAATAAACAACGATTGGTGCCGATATCTTCCCGCGCAATCACTGAATTAGAGAATTATTTTTCAGCCCGTACACAACACCCCATCAAGCCGGAATTTGAAGACTTCGTATTCATCAGCCGTTTCGGGAAAAACATTTCCCGAATAACTGTCTTTCACATAATTAAACAACTTGAAAAAAAAATAAACCTACACAAAGAAATAAGTCCGCACACTTTCCGTCATTCCTTCGCAACCCATCTGCTCGAAGGAGGAGCAAATTTGCGCGCAATCCAATGTATGCTCGGACATGAAAGCATAGGCACTACAGAGATTTACACACACATCGACAGAAACATGCTGCGCAAAGAAATCCTTGAACACCATCCACGCAATAACCAACTATAAAATCCAGTTATTTCCACCCCGTTCTTTTAGTTTTTTTTTATATTCTTTTTAAAAAAAGAGAAGAAAGTATGCAATACTAATAATAGTTTTTCTTACCTTTGCCTCAAAGAATGGTAAGATTATTCATAGTAATAAACTTTAAATATTAAAAATCATGATTAAGAAGGTGTATTTGCCCTTAGTGGCATTGTTAGTTTTCGCTCTTTCTTCATGTGGGAAAATGGGCGAATTGTCTGCCGACTACTTCACCACCAATCCTGAAGTATTGGAAGCTGTTGGCGGTAAAGTTCCTGTAACTATTACAGGTAAATTCCCGGAAAAATATTTCAAGAAAAAAGCAATTGTTGAAGTAACTCCGGTATTAAGATGGGATGGAGGCGAAGCAAAAGGTCAGCCGGCTGTTTTCCAAGGCGAAAAAGTACAAGGAAACGACCAGACTATTTCATATAAAGCCGGTGGAACTTACACGATGAAAGCTTCTTTCGACTATGTTCCTGAAATGGCAAAATCAGAACTTTACCTGGACTTCAAAGTTAAAAAAGGAAAGAAAGAATACACAATTCCCTCTGTGAAAATCGCGGATGGTGTAATCGCAACCTCTGAACTTCCGACTGTAAATTCAGCTAATGCT
This sequence comes from uncultured Bacteroides sp., assembly GCA_949285025.1. Lineage (GTDB taxonomy): Bacteria > Bacteroidota > Bacteroidia > Bacteroidales > Bacteroidaceae > Phocaeicola. The sequence goes on from CASDXG010000109.1 coordinate 18,846, forward strand.
GCTTATGCTCCGGACGCATTCCAACGCATCATCAAGCAAGCAAAAGAAGCTCAGATTATGTTCTTGATTCAACAAGCCAACCTTCGTGAAAGCGAATTGAAGTCAGAAGGCATCAAAGACTTCAATAAACAAGTAGTAACAGTTGCCGGAGATACCAAGAACTATAAGTTAAATGACATTACAATTTCTGCATATGCTTCACCTGATGGTGGCGTCAAACTGAATACAGGATTAGCAGAACGCCGTCAGAACAATACGGAAAATTACTTGGACAAACAGCTGAAGAAAGGCAAAATTGACACAAAAGTTATTGCAGAATACACCGCTCAAGACTGGGAAGGATTCCAAGAATTGGTATCTAAATCAAATCTGCAAGACAAAGACCTTATCTTACGCGTTCTTTCTATGTACTCAGATCCTGAACAACGCGAAGCTGAAATCAAGAACATTTCTTCAGTGTACAAAACTTTGGCTGATGAAATATTACCGCAATTACGCCGTGCTCGCTTGACTGCAAACTACGATGTTATCGGACGTAGCGATGAAGAAATCAATGAAGCATTCAATACTGATGCAAGTGTATTGAGCGTAGAAGAATTACTTTATGCTGCAACTTTGACAAACGACAATGCTCGTCAGCAAGCTATCTACAAAAAAACAACAGAATTATACCCGAATGATTTCCGCGCATACAACAACTTGGGTATGATGGCTTATGCAGCAGGTGATAAAGCTACAGCAGAAAAATATTTCAAACAAGCAGCAAGCAAAAATGCAAATGCCGCAGAAGTTAACACAAACCTCGGATTATGCGAATTGGTAAAAGGCAATGTAGCTGAAGCTGAAACTTATTTAAGCAAATCTACAGGCGCTAATACAGCAAATGAAGCTTTGGGTAACTTATACATCAAACAAGGACAATACGACAAAGCTGTTGCTGCATTCGGTGATACAAAAACAAATTCTGCAGCTTTAGCCCAAATCCTTGCAAAGGATTACAACAAAGCTAAAAACACTTTGAATGCAGTTAAAAATCCGGATGCTTATACAGATTATCTGATGGCTATTGTTGGTGCTAGAACCAATAACGCAAATCTAGTTAAAACAAGCATGGATAAAGTTGCACAAAAGGATCAAAACCTCGCAGCACAAGCTGCTAACGACCGTGAGTTCGCCAAATATACAGACGAAATTAAATAATATCTGAACTTACATAAAAAGAGAGGTGGGTCCAAAATTCTTTTGGAACCACCTCTCTTTTTTTAAACTTTAATCTAACATGAAACTGTTTAAATATATTTTATCACTATTATTTGTCACAGGAACGGTGATGTTATCCACATCTTGTGAAGACGATTCTACAGAAGGTAAGGAAGAACAACCAGGTACATCAGAGATTACCGTATCAGAAAGTAGCATCACAGCCAAAAGTGCGGGAGGAGATTATTTCGTCACAGTTCAATCTCCTGAAAATATAAATGTGTCCAAAGACGTCGACTGGCTGGACGCATTAGTTCTCATCGAGAAGAAACAAAACAATCTCAGAATAAGAATCAACAATAATGACAGCGATGAAGAGCGCAAAGCCATCATTACTTTAAGCAGCAAGAACTGCGAAGATGTAACAATCACAGTCACACAGAAAGGAATCACTGACAGCGATTGCGACCTTTTAACATTTGCTCTCGAAAAAGAAACAAACGGACTAAACTCTGACTTGACTTTCCAATATGACGAAAGTACATCTACTTTTTCTGCGATGTACCTTAAATGGATAGAAAAAGAAAATCCGGAAATGATGAAACCTGTTTTCAAAATACACGGAGCAAAAGTAACCATGAACGGAACCGAGCTGATCTCAGGAGAAACCGAAATCTCTTTTTCCGATGACTTTACGGTCACTGTTGTAGCCCAAAACGGAAACAATAAAACATACAAAATAAGTTTGAACTGTCCACAAATCAACCGTGAACTTCCGGTTCTCCATTTCAAGCCATCATCAGAAATAATAAGTAAAGATGATTATGTGGATACTGAAATCGAATTATACGACAAGACAGCAACTTCGACAGGAGAAGGCTGGTGGGACAGCAAAGAACAAGGAACAGTGGAAATGCGCGGGCGAGGCAACTCCACATGGGGATTACCCAAAAAACCATACCGAATAAAATTCCCCGAGAAATTCTCTCCCATAGGATTAAACCACACAGAGAAAAAAAGTTGGACACTCCTTGCACAGGACATGGACAAGTCTCTGCTCAGAACCCACCTTGCTTTCGAATATTCACGGGCTCTATATAATGCAGCAGAAGGATATCACAGCCCCGATGCCGTGCTTTTCACTCCATGCTCAAAATATATCAATGTCTACATCACCGGATGGTATACAGACTCTTCTACCGGTGACCGCGAATACAAAGAAGGGGAATATCTCGGAGTATACCAGATGAGCGATCAAGTAGAACAGGGTAAAGGACGTATCGATGTAGAAGACCTTGACGACAAAGACGGAGCCGATCCGGAAAAAATCACAGGAGGTTATGTCATTGAAACCGACCTTCATGAAGGCAATCATTTTTCAGCTAAGAAAAACATCAAGATGTCATACAAATATCCCAAAGATGACGAATGTGATCCTGCCCAATATGAGTATATTACAAACTTCATCAACGAAGCTGAAGCGAACCTGTATGAATCCTACTTCAAAGATCCTAAAATAGGATGGCGTAAATATTTCGACGAAAAGACCCTTGCCGATTTTATCATCATCAAGGAACTTGTAGGTGATCATGACGGATATACAAGCACATACATGTACAAACGCAGAGGTGTTGACAAGCTCTTCTTCGGACCGATCTGGGACTGTGACAAAGGATGGAACAATGAAAAACGCGTTCCACATGCTGAATATCCGGCAGCATCCAACCTAATGATATATGCCGGCTTCTGGATGCCGTCATACGTTGAATACGACTGGTTCCAACGCCTATGGGAAGACAACACCCTCAGAAAATTCGTTGCAGAACGATGGGCTTCCAAGAAAGCAGAATTACTTGCTGTAACCGAACGGGTACTGGATGAGCTTCCGGCATCAATGCCTAAAGCAATCGAGGCCAATTTTACGGTATGGCCTTTCTATTACCAATACAGCAATGAAGCAAACCTTCCGGCAGCATCTTATCCTGAAGAGATAGAACGCATACGCCAAATTACATACGAACGAGCAGAACTGCTTGATAAACTTTTCAGATAAAATGGCACAAATATAAAAGAGGAAGTATCGGAGAACAAAACACACTCCGATACTTCCTCTTTTTATGCTTTCCCCTCCTTTTATTTATGTCGTAACACAGAAAAAATGCCGAATCTGCATAGCCTCAAAACAATACCAGCCATAAATCTAATCTGAAATACACACCAAAATATCTTTAGAATATCTTCCTGTTATGAAGAATTTATCGTATTTTCGCAAGAAAAGATAATTAAACAATGGAGATCCATATAAAAAAGCACCTCATTCTCTTTACAAGTCTAATCTGCTTGTTTGCCTGCAATAAAAAGACAGATTTTGAATTGACGGGAGAATTAGAGAACCTGTCAAAGGATTCAATCTTAATTTTATTTGATGCTCCTTTCAGCAAGCTGGACACAATCCCTGTAAAAAAAGGGAAATTTACATATAAATTAAACCCCGATACAATTACATTATTCCGACTGATTTCCGACAGCGGGAAATATATTCCTATTTTTGCCAACAAGTCATGGCGAGTAAGCATAAAAGGAACTTTTGACAAACCGGAAATCAGCGGAGAGGGTCCTAATAACGATTACCAAGAATTCTTACAAAGTATTTCCGGAATGCATAATGACAGTGTGGCAATTCAAAAGGAGGCCGAAAAATTCATAACCAGCCATCCCTACTCCTTCGCGTCGGCCTATATCCTCGATCAATGCTTTGCACAGATCTCATATCCGGATACAAGAAAGTTATACGACCTCATATCTCCTTTCAGCGGGGAGATTAAAGACTGCATCATCGTCAATTCCATTTTAAAGAATATCCAACACAAAGGGACTTCTTCCGAAGAGAAACAGCCCACAGAATACATCAACTACTTCACATATAGAGGAAGAGAAAATCAGCCCTTTGTATGGAATACCGAGACCAGTACTTATACCCTCATTAATTTTTGGGCAAGCTGGGATCAGGCAAGCGTCATTAAACGTGATTCCATATACAATATCCCCGAAGATCTATCAGAAGATGACATCCGCATCATAAACATCTCGCTTGACATACAAAAGGATGCCTGGCTTAAAGCATGCAAAAAAGACACCCCGCAATGGTTCGAAGCCTGCGATTTTAAAAGCTGGACAACACCCATCATAAGCAACAACAGAATACAAAGGATTCCGACAAATTTTCTAATTAACAGAAACAGAAGGATTATTGCAACCGACCTTTTCGGAAAAGAACTGTTTGAAAAGATAAGACAACTAAAAAACTAATCACAATAACACCTAAAATTTAACCTTAAATGCTAATCAAATTGTTCGGTGCAGCAGTTCAAGGAATTGATGCCACCATTATAACTATCGAAGTAAACTGTTCACGCGGAATAAAATTCTTCCTCGTAGGATTGCCCGATTCTGCAGTAAAAGAAAGTCATGAACGCATTGTTTCCGCCTTACAAGTGAACGGACACAAATTTCCAACATGCCAGATTGTGGTAAACATGGCACCGGCCGACATCCGGAAAGAGGGCTCTGCCTATGACCTTCCACTGGCCATCGGGATATTGGCCGCAACAGGAAGTATTATCCCTGACAAACTATCGCATTATCTTATCATAGGCGAATTAGGATTAGACGGGCATTTACAACCCATCAAAGGAGCGCTACCCATAGCCATCGCAGCAAGAAACGCAAAATTCGAGGGAATTATTCTTCCTGCACAAAACGCAAGAGAGGCCGCCGTCGTAAATAATCTGCAAGTGTATGGAGTAAACAATATTACTGAAGTCATCGACTTTCTAAATGGAGAGCAAACGCTTATCCCGACAACCGTCGATACACGCACGGAATTTTACCGGAATCAAACAGTTTTTCCATTCGACTTTTCCGATGTAAAAGGTCAGGAAAACGTAAAACGCGCGCTTGAAGTCGCCGCAGCCGGAGGACACAATATCATTATGATCGGGGCTCCAGGAAGCGGCAAGTCTATGATGGCTAAACGACTTCCCGGAATTCTTCCGCCGCTTACCCTGGCAGAGAGTCTGGAAACAACAAAGATTCATTCTGTTGCCGGTAAGCTTGGGAAAAACACCTCGCTCATAGCAACCCGACCGTTCAGAAGCCCTCATCACACCATTTCTCAGGTCGCAATGGTAGGAGGAGGAGCCAGTCCACAACCTGGCGAAATCAGCCTGGCACACAACGGAGTCCTCTTTCTTGACGAACTACCCGAATTTAACCGCAGTGTACTCGAAGTCTTACGGCAACCCTTAGAAGACAGACACATTACCATATCACGGGCAAAATACTCTTTAGACTATCCTGCCGGCTTCATGCTCGTGGCATCCATGAATCCATGTCCGTGCGGATACTATAACCACCCTACACGAAAATGCGTATGCAATCCGGGACAGGTACAGCGCTATCTTAACAAAATATCCGGACCACTACTCGACCGTATTGATATCCAGGTAGAAATTGTACCGGTACCGTTTGAAAAGCTGTCGGAACAGCAGCACGGAGAGTCCAGTGCAATAATCCGTGAGCGGGTTATCCGCGCCAGAAAAATCCAGTCTGAACGGTTCACAAACAACCCGGATACCTATTGCAATGCACAAATGACACCGCAAATGCTGGCAAAGTATGCCGCTCTTGACGAAAAATGTCTCGTTCTTTTGCGCAACGCAATGACGCGTTTAAACCTGTCGGCGCGCGCTTACGACCGCATTCTTAAAGTCTCCCGCACAATAGCCGACCTCGATAACGCAGAAAAGATTACAACCGCACATCTGGCTGAAGCAATCAGTTATCGCAACCTCGACCGTGCAAATTGGGCAGGATAACGTATGTTTTCATGCAATACAACATATTTTTCCCTGAAAACTCTTACCTTTGCACAAAGGAATAAAAATAATAAAACACAATCACACAGATATATGGAAAAGAAATTCAAGCGAACTACCGTTACATCGGCATTACCTTATGCAAACGGTCCGGTACATATCGGTCACCTTGCCGGAGTCTATATCCCGGCAGATATTTATGTGCGTTATCTACGACTGAAAAAAGAAGATGTACTCTTTATCGGAGGCTCCGATGAACACGGCGTTCCTATCACCATACGCGCCAGAAAGGAAGGGGTTACGCCACAGGATATCGTAGACCGCTACCATACATTAATAAAAGATTCATTCAAAGAATTCGGAATCTCATTCGATGTATATGGACGTACAAGCTCTTCCATACATCATGATACCGCCTCTCAATTCTTCCGTACGCTCTACGATAAAGGAGAATTCATTGAAAAAACTTCCAAACAATACTACGATGAAGAGGCACATACCTTCCTTGCCGATCGCTATATCACCGGAGAATGTCCTCACTGCCATGCGGAAGGTGCATATGGTGACCAATGTGAAAAATGCGGAAGCACGCTTTCACCAACTGAACTAATCAATCCCAAAAGTGCCATTAGCGGCAGTAAACCTGTCATGAAAGAGACAACACACTGGTATTTGCCCCTCGACAAACATGAGAATTGGCTACGCAAATGGATATTGGAAGAGCATAAAGAATGGCGCCCCAACGTATATGGACAATGCAAAAGCTGGTTAGACTTAGGATTACAGCCACGTGCAGTCAGTCGCGATCTGGATTGGGGTATCCCCGTTCCCGTAGAAGGAGCCGAAGGAAAAGTTCTATATGTATGGTTTGACGCCCCCATCGGATACATCTCCAACACCAAAGAATTACTCCCCGACTCGTGGGAAAAATGGTGGAAAGATCCGGAAACACGTCTCATCCATTTTATCGGAAAAGACAACATCGTGTTCCACTGCATTGTATTCCCTGCCATGCTGAAAGCAGAAGGCAGTTATATTCTTCCGGATAATGTTCCGGCCAACGAATTCCTGAACCTGGAAGGCGATAAAATATCCACCTCCCATAATTGGGCTGTATGGTTACATGAATACCTGCATGACTTCCCCGGTAAACAAGATGTCCTGCGATATGTACTCACTGCAAATGCACCCGAGACAAAAGATAACGACTTCACATGGAAAGACTTTCAGGCCCGCAACAACAACGAATTGGTTGCTGTATACGGAAACTTTGTAAACCGCGCACTAGTTCTTACCGGAAAGTACTTTGACAATAAAGTTCCTTCCTGCGGAGAACTGACGGAATACGACCTAGAAACACTAAAAGAATTTGCCAATGTAAAAGCCGAAGTTGAAAAACTATTGGACTCCTTCAAATTCCGCGATGCCCAAAAAGAAGCAATGAACCTTGCACGCATCGGCAACAAATATCTGGCAGATACGGAACCTTGGAAGCTGGCTAAAACTGACATGCCTCGTGTAGCAACCATCTTAAACATATCCTTACAACTGGTTGCCAACTTATCTATCGCATTTGAACCCTTTCTACCATTCAGTTCGAAGAGACTCCGTAACATGCTAAACATAAAGAGTTTCGAATGGGAACAATTAGGACGCACCGATTTGCTTGCACCAGGCCATCAACTGAATAAGGCAGAATTATTGTTTGAAAAGATAGAGGACAACGTTATCGAAGCACAAGTTCAGAAATTACTTGAGACAAAAAAAGCTAACGAAGCCGCAAATTATACAGCCAATCCGATAAAGGAAACAATTGAATTCAATACATTCGAAAAATTGGATATCCGCGTCGGTACAATTTTAGAGTGTCAAAAGGTTCCTAAAGCCGATAAACTGTTGCAATTTAAAATAGACGATGGCTTAGGCACCCGAACCATTGTCAGCGGAATAGCGAAACATTATCACCCGGAGGAACTTATTGGCAAGCAAATCTGTTTCATTGCCAACCTCGCACCTCGCAAGTTAAAAGGAATCGTTTCCGAAGGAATGATACTCAGTGCCGAAAATTTTGACGGAAACCTTTCCGTAATAATGCCGCAAAAGGAGGTTAAACCGGGCAGCGAAGTGAAATAATTAAAAAACGGATGGCAGAACAATCGCTTAAAGATCGAACAGCCAAAGGGTTGTTTTGGGGTGGTATCAGCAATAGTACCCAACAAGCACTGAATCTGATATTCGGAATTTTTCTTGCACGCCTGCTCAATGACTCCGATTACGGAATGGTAGGCATGCTTACAATCTTCTCTTTGATTGCAGGTTCGCTACAAGAAAGTGGTTTCATCGCTGCCTTAGTAAATAAAAAAACAATAACGCACGAGGATTTTAATGCCGTTTTCTGGTTCTGTTCCGGCATAAGCCTCGTGCTTTATATTCTGCTTTATCTTTGTGCCCCGCTCATCGCCGCATTCTATGGCAACGAAGAACTGATTCCTTTAGCACGTTATTCGTTCCTCAGTTTCTTTATTTCCAGTTTAGGAATCGCACACAGTGCCTACCTCTTTCGGAATCTGATGGTGAAACAACGTGCCGTTTCCTACATCACGGCATTAATCGTTTCCGGCACATCCGGCATTATCCTCGCTTACAATGGATTCTCATATTGGGGAATCGCCACACAAAATCTGATTTATATTCTCATTACCAACAGTCTCTTCTGGTATTTCTCAAAATGGCGTCCTTCCTTTCATATTGACTTTTCCCCACTGAAAGGAATGATCGGATTCAGTTCGAAACTATTGATAACGAACATATTCAACCATATAAACAACAATATTTTCGCAATCATTTTAGGACGATATTACTCGGAAAGGGAAGTAGGACAGTTCAACCAAGCAAATAAATGGAATTATATCGGGCATTCTTTCATCACAGGCATGGTAAATAATGTAGCACAACCCGTATTTTCCCACATAACAGACGATAATATCCGTCAACAAAGAGCTTTCCGGAAATTACTGAGATTTACGGCTTTTGTATCTTTCCCTGCCATGTTCGGACTGTCTTTTATCGCACCGGAACTGATTACTATCGCCATTACAGACAAATGGCTCCCCAGTGCCTATATACTGCAAATACTTGCAGTAGGAGGAGCCTTTCTTCCTATTGCAGTTCTTTATTCGAACTTGCTCATCAGCAAAGGGAAATCCAATATCTACATGTGGAATACAATCCTGTTAGGGAGCTTGCAGTTTTTAATCATGCTCCTGCTTAACCGATACGGAATCAGTACCATGCTGCTCGTATATATATCGGTCAATATTTTATGGCTCTTTATCTGGCATTATTTCGTTCAAAAAGAAATCGGTTATCCGCTTTCAAGCGCATTTAAAGATATATTCCCTTTTGCCGGAATCGCCCTGTTTACGATGATTGCCACATTCTATATTACACAAAACATCACCAACATTTATCTGTTGATAACTGCCAAGATTCTCATTGCGTTTTCCATTTATATCACAACCATGTGGGGTACACGCTCGAAAATCTTCAAGGAATGTCTTCAGTATCTCCGCCATAAAACCGACTAAACATTTCCACCTTTTTGCACAATTGTCAAGGGAATATTCCCTAAACGTGCCGCCAAATCAGAAAAAGAACTTTGAAAAGATCCGTATATCTTCTGCGTATACGATAATGCATACATATCAACAATCCCATCCCGGATACCGGATTCTGTACTCCTATCGGCCGGATTTTCAGAATATAGCAAAATGTTCCCGTAGCGTTTCCTCATCTGGGTTTTCACCTCTTCCGAATCTGTCGCAAGAAATATCTGTAAATCATCGTGCAAGCATCGTTCTTCATCCAGAAATTTATAAAAGCCCGACAACGGACTTCTCTCGATTGAAGCCACATGATCTGTACGACGGATATGCACTCCAACCGTATAACCGGAAAACTCTCCGCACTTCCGGTTGATTTCGTTTCTCACATTCGCTTTCGGGCGGAATAATTCCCTTAACAAATCATTCCCGAATGGATAAAATTCCGTGTAAGAAGCCATATAAACACGACCGGAAGACATCCATCCTCTAAAATCGAAACCTCCGGCACATAACGGGCTGATCTCACGCTCATAAAGGCATGAGTCAAAAATAATCTTCTGAAACAAACGCGGTACCCTCAGATTCTTTCTGCGAGGACGCCCGAATAACAAATGATCTTTCCACCCGGCATCCCTCAGTATTACAACACCCGGTATATTAAATGACTCAAACAAAACATCAAAACGAGCATTCAATGCCCAGTCGCAAAACCAGACAATCTTCAACATACGACCGGTCTCTTTCGCTAAATGCACAGCAGACGCAATCGAACGCATACGGTTTGCAAGACCGCCTACCGGAACAAACAACCATTCTTGTCTCATGACTTCTCAATGTAAATACAATCTTCACTTTGCAAAATAAATAACTTCATATCAAAATCATTACTTTTGCAACAAAAAATATCAGTATCATATCATGAACGAATGTCCGAACCTGCAAGAAAGCGTATCAATAATCATGTGCACCTATAACGGAGAAAAATATCTCCGCGCCCAAATCGAATCGATTCTTGCGCAGACATATCCGATTCATGAATTCATCATTCAGGACGATTGTTCCTCAGACAACACTCCTGCCATTGTCAAAGAATATGCCGGACATTACCCTTTCATCCATTTTTTCTCCAATAGTACTAATAAAGGAGTGAATGAAAATTTCTTCTCTGCCATAGCGCGTGCTTCAGGAAAATACATCGCTATTGCCGATCAGGATGATATTTGGGAACCGGATAAAATCGCATTGCAAATCAAACATATCGGAACACATTTAATGTGTGCCGTACGAAGCGAGCCTTTTTCCGAAGACGGTTCTCCGATACGCATAGACAAACGCGAACCGAATTGCCATCTGCTGCGCATGCTTTACGTAGGAGGTATTCTACCCGGACACTGTCTTCTGTTCCGACGGACACTGTTGGACAAACTCCCTGACCTGTCAGATTTCATCGTATACCGTTGCTATGATATTATCTTGTCTATGACAGCCGCAGCATTCAATGACATCGTTTATATAAATAAAACGCTGGTGCACCAACGTCGTCACGGGCATGCAGCCACATACACTCCACCATCCGACAACCGGAAAACATTATCCAATTTTATCCGACAAGGGTGGCTGTCTTTCCAACTGTATCGTGAACTGAAACCCGTAATGAGAGAACGTTTCAAACATACGCTTCAGTTCTTGAGAGCAATCCCTTCTTCCTCACAAGACCTGCAAGATGCCATCCACATGTGCCGACTCCAATCGTCTGCATCTCCTGCCGACATGCTCAGACTCTCTTTCTTTTGCCTAAAGCACAAAAACAAGTTGTTTTATTCGAAAGAAGGAAAAGGACTGATAACCTCCTTACGTGCAATCTACTTTCCTATATCCGCTGCCGTATATTTTCGCATGTTCAGTCGAAAATATAAGTTTTAACAGCGAAGTCCAACATTTCTCCCAGACTTTATTACCTTTGCATAAAGAAGGGAATAGCATGAAAAAAAACGTAGCAGTCATATTGGCCGGAGGCATAGGCAGTCGTCTGGGACTCTCCACACCAAAGCAGTTTTTCAAGGTTGCCGGTAAGATGGTGGTAGAACATACAATTGATATTTTCGAGAAAAATACCAACATCCATGAAATCGCAATCGTATCAAATCCATTTTATATCGCTGAATTCGAAAATTTAATATTAAAAAACGGATGGAAAAAAGTAAAGAAAATCCTGAGAGGCGGCAACGAACGATATGAATCAAGCCTATCGGCTATCACGGCTTACAGCTCCGACAATGATATAAACCTTATATTTCACGATGCTGTGCGCCCTTTAGTCAGCCAAAGAATCATCAATGATGTTATCAATGCACTGGATCTTTACAATGCAATCGACGTAGCACTTCCATCGGCCGACACAATCATTGAGGTAAATGGCGATTTCATCCGCCAGATACCTGACCGTTCTTCTCTAAAACGCGGACAAACACCTCAAGCATTTTCCCTCGAGACTATCCGTAAAGCATATGAAATCGCACTGAAAGATCCCGATTTCAAAGTCACGGATGACTGCGGAGTAGTAAAAAAATATCTCCCGGATGTTCCTATATATGTAGTGACGGGTGAAGAAAGCAACATGAAACTCACCTACAAAGAAGACACCTATCTGTTGGATAAATTCTTCCAACTGCGGAAAAGCGACCTATCCGGTGAGACAATCCCCCTCCATATACTGGAAAATAAAACAGCTGTGATCTTCGGAGGAAGCTATGGCATCGGAGCAGAAATAGCCCGCAATCTAAAAGACGCAGGCGCAGATGTATATAATTTTTCCCGCAGCCTTAACCACATCGATGTGGGAGATCGCCGGAGTGTTGCATCCGCTCTCCGGCAAGTTTACGAAAAAAAGAAATGCATCGACTACATTATCAACACTGCAGGAAAACTGGATAAAGAGCCACTGATGACAATGACTTATGAAGTCATTGCAGAAACTGTACAAACCAATTATATGGGAACTGTCAACGTTGCCCTTGAAGCTTATCGCTACTTAAAGGAAAGCAAAGGAAAACTATTGTTCTTTACATCCAGTTCCTACACACGCGGAAGAGCCTTCTACAGCATATATTCTTCCACAAAAGCTGCTATTGTCAATTTTGTCCAGGCCATTGCACAAGAATGGGAAGGCACCGGCATCTGTGTTAACTGCATCAATCCGGAGCGAACAAAAACTCCCATGAGAACACGGAACTTCGGGAATGAACCGGAAAGCACTCTCCTTTCTGCAGCAGAAGTAGCCCAAACAACACTGAAAGTATTGGCATCCGATTATACCGGTCAAGTTATTGACATTAAAAAGAAGCATTATGAATAACCCTTTTCTCGAAGAATATAAAAGGAGAAATCTGAGAGCCTGCCAGTTAAAGCAATTGTCTATTCTGGAAGAGATTGACAGCATCTGTAAACAACATGACATTCCATATTGGCTGGACGGAGGAACTCTTCTGGGAGCGGTGCGCCATCAAGGATTTATCCCTTGGGATGACGACATAGACATTGCAATGCGTGCCGAAGATTTACAACGTTTCGTCCGGATTGCTCCGGGAGAATTAAACAAGAATCTCTTTCTGCAAACAAAGGAAAGCGATCCTGCACATAAAGAACCGATAATCAAAGTAAGAGACCTCAATTCCTTGTATATCGAAAACGGTGATGATTTCAATGCAACATACCAAAAAGGATTATTCGTTGACATATTCCCTTTCATCGATTATCCGGACATTCCCCGCGCATGGGTCAGATTTTTGACAAGAAGCATTTCTGTAAGTTACTCCATACTTGGGAAAGCCCATTACTACTCATTCAGGGCTTTTGCAGAATTCTTCTGGTTTGGATTTAAATACATTGCCTGCCAATCAATATGGCATATGATTTCTTTCTGCCGGCCTAAAAAAACTTTTATATCAAATATCCCCATCAATAACGGATATGGCATTATGCACCGGAAAGATTCGCTTTTCCCTTTAAACGAAATCACTTTTGAAGGAAAAACATTTCCCGCGCCCCATAATCCGGATCTTTACTTGAAAGATCTTTATGCGAACTATATGAACATACCTCCCGAAGAGAAAAGAAAAATACATGCCGTATATATTCATCCGGAACTAATTAAAAGCTGACACCATGAAACCTGCACTTGTAGACGTATCAGTCTTAATTCTGTTTTTTAATCGTCCTAAACAGTTGGGACAAGTTTTCGAACAAATAAAGAAAGCCCGGCCGTCACGCTTATTCTTATATCAGGACGGAGCCAGGAACGAACAGGATTTACCCGACATGAAAGCCTGCCGCCAAATTACAGAAGATATAGACTGGGAATGTGAAGTGCACCGAAACTATCAGCAAAAAAATAGCGGATGCGATCCATCCAACTACCTCGCACAAAAATGGGCATTCTCACTTACCGACAAATGTATCGTATTTGAAGATGACAGTATCCCGTCAGTCAGTTTCTTCCGTTTTTGTAAAGAGATGCTTGACCGCTATGAAAACGATACACGCATCAGTATGATTGCCGGTTTCAACAACGAAGAAATTACCAAAGACGTGACAGGCGATTATTTCTTCGCCTCGACCTTTTCCATCTGGGGGTGGGCAAGTTGGCGCAGAGTTATCGATCTTTGGGATGAAACATACGCATTCCTCAATGATAAGCCTTCGATGTTTTTACTAAATAACCTGATAAATGAACGAAAATACAGGCGCGATTTCCTTCCTATGTGCCGCTCGCACCAAAAAAGCGGAAAAGCATTCTACGAAACTATTTTTTACGCATCAATACTTCTAAACTCAGGATTAAGTATCGTTCCCACAAAAAATATGATAACAAATCTCGGAGCGACCGACTCTTCTACTCATTTTACAGGTTCCATCCGCACTATGCCTCGAGGATATCGGCGTATATTTACGATGAAACGCCATGAAATAAACTTTCCCATATGCCATCCTCCTTATATAATAGAGCATACAGCCTACAAAAACAGAGTCTATCGAATCATGGGATGGCGTCATCCGTTCATAAAAATATACCGTTCTTTTGAAGAACTCTTACTGAATCTTCGTTACGGTAATTTCAAAACTATCGGAAAAGCTGTCAAAAACCGCGTCAACATATGGACAGGAAACAAACAATATCAATAATCCTACAAAAAGAACAAAGAATTAATCTAAAGAAACAGCTATCGAAGAAGAAAAAAACGTAACTTTACAGAAACTTTTACCCGAGCATGAGAGTATTGATGATCAACACCTCCGAACGGATAGGAGGAGCAGCTATTGCGGCAAATCGGCTTATGGAAGCACTAAAAAACAACGGCATTAAAGCTAAAATGTTAGTGCGGGACAAACAAACCGACAATGTAACAGTTGTGGCCTTACGGAAATCGTGGCTAAGAATCTGGCAATTCGTATGGGAAAGAATCGTTATCTGGAGCAAAAACCGGTTTAAAAAACACAATTTATTTGCCGTAGACATTGCCAATACCGGCACAGATATCACCTCATTACCCGAATTTCAACAGGCTGATGTCATCCACTTTCATTGGATAAATCAAGGAATGCTTTCATTGAAAAACCTGCAGCAGATTATTAATTCAGGAAAGCCGATTGTATGGACACTTCACGACATGTGGCCGATTACCGGCATCTGTCATTACGCAAACGACTGCACACGCTATGAGACTCATTGTTTCAATTGCCCGCTTCTTTATAAAAGTTCCAAAAAAGATTTATCTTACCACACTTTTAAAAAGAAACAACTCCTATACAAAAAGACAAACATTACATTTATAGCCTGTAGCCAATGGCTGGAAAATCTGGCACGGCAAAGTGCATTGATAACGGGGCAGGAAATCACCAATATCCCTAACCCCATAAACACGAACTTATTCCGCCCACAAAATAAAGCCTTCGCACGTAAGAAACTCCACCTTCCTGCCGACAAAAAGCTATTGCTTTTCAACTCAGTAAAAACCACAGACAAGCGAAAAGGCATAACATATCTGATCGAAGCCTGCAGAATTTTAGAGAATACGCACCCTGAATTCTGCCGTAATTTGGGAATCGTTATTGTCGGAAAAGAATCACAACAATACAAAAATGTCTTTCCTTTTCCTCTTTTTTGCATGGACTTTACAAGTAACGAACACGTATTGGTCGACCTATATAACGCAGCCGATATATTTATCAGCCCCTCTGTCCAGGACAATCTACCGAACACAATCGTAGAAGCCATGTCGTGCGGAATACCATGTATCAGTTTCAACGTAGGAGGAATTCCGCAAATGATCGACCATTTGCACAACGGTTACGTAGCACAATATAAATCTTCAGAAGATTTAGCCAACGGCGTTTATTGGTCTCTTGCCGAAAGCAATTATCAGATACTAAGTGAAGAGGCACGAAGAAAGGCGGTTAACACTTATTCAGAGCACATTATCGCCATGAAGTATATCAGGATTTATAACCATATAACAGGAAATCATGCGTAACCTCCATCACTTACATCCTAAATTTTCCATCATCACCGTTACTTATAACGCCGAAAAAGTACTAGAAGATACAATTCAAAGTGTTATAACGCAAACATACAAGAATATAGAATACATTATTATTGACGGAAAATCAAACGATAAAACCTTGTCTATCATTGAACAATATAAAGAACATATCAGCACAGTCATAAGCGAACCTGACAACGGTTTATACGATGCAATGAACAAAGGCATGCGGTTGGCAACGGGTGATTATCTATGTTTCTTAAATGCCGGCGATGAATTACATGAGGATGATACTTTACAACTGATGGTACACTCGCTTACCGAAACAGAACTTCCGGATGTGATATATGGCGAAACGGCAATCGTCGATGCGGAAGAGCACTTCTTACACATGCGGCGCTTATCACCTCCTGAAAATCTTTCATGGAAAAGTTTCCGACATGGGATGTTGGTCTGTCACCAGGCTTTTTTTGTCCGACGAGAGCTTGCACCCGATTACGACTTACATTATCGTTTCTCAGCCGATTTCGATTGGTGTATCCGCGTCATGAAAAAGAGTAATACACTACATCATTCCCATCTGATTCTCATTGATTATCTAAATGAAGGACTGACAACCCGTAATCATTGGGTCTCGCTTTTTGAACGATTTTCCATCATGTGCAAATATTATGGATGCATCCCTACGATTATCCGCCACATCGGATTCCTATTCCGCTCGATAACAAAACCATAAATTATAATAACATGAGACTACGAGTATTTCTATTTTTAACAGCCATCATTTCGATAAGCAGCTTATCGGAATACTGTCGGGCCGGTACTTCTGAAATAAAAATTTCAACTCCTCCCGCTGTGTACAAATCAGAAAACGGACAATTCCAACGCATATGGATAAGTCTTTCCTGTGAAAAAGAACCGGGAGAGACAAAAGTATGCTTAGGGGAATTCGAAAAAACAGTACAACTCACCGAAGGAGAAAACCTTTTTTACATTGATATTCCTGAAGTGAAATCTGAAAAGAAATTCCAACTTACCATAACCGGAAGCAATGCTTTCTCCGCATCAAAAGAAATCATTGTAAATCCAATCCGCCACTGGCAAATGAATTTAGTACAACATACCCATACAGACATCGGTTATACCCGCTCGCAAATGGAAATCTTGGCTGAACATCTTCGTTACATAGATTATGCTTTAGACTATTGCGATGCGACAGACAACTATCCGGAAGACGCAAAATTTCGCTGGACGTGTGAGGTTTCATGGCCGGTCAGCGAATACCTGAAGAACCGTCCGGCAAAACAAATTGCCAGACTTAAACAACGGATAAAAGAAGGAAGAATCGAAATTGCCGCCATGTACTTAAATTTCGATGAACTTCCCGACGAACAAACATTAGCAGCTTCTCTGGCACCACTCAAACAATTTAAGGAAGAAGGACTGCCCGTAGAACTGGCAATGCAGGACGATGTGAATGGAATCGGCTGGTGCTTCAGCGAGTTTTTCCACGATACCGGTGTGAAATACCTGAATATGGGTACGCACGGACACCGCGCATTAATCTGCTTCGATAAGCCTACGGTGTTCTGGTGGCAGTCTCCTTCCGGGAAAAAGATCCTGGCCTACAGGGCAGAACATTACAATCAAGGAAACTTTTTCGGTATACAAAACACAGAGGATTTCGCCTCTTTCGAGAAAAATGTATTAAATTATTTAGAACAATTAGCTGCAAAAGACTATCCATACGACATCTGCGTCGCACAGCATTCCGGATACTTTACAGACAATGCGCCTCCTTCAACAAAAAGCAGCGAAATGGTAAAACGATGGAACGAAAAGTACGAATGGCCAAAACTGCGTACAGCCGTTGCCTCCGAATTCTTCAAGACTATAGAAGATAATTATGCCGACCACATCCAAACAATACGAGGAGCATGGCCGGACTGGTGGACAGATGGTTTCGCATCAGGCGCACGGGAAGCTGCGATATCCCGCATTACTCACTCTAACATTATTGCGAATCAGGCAGGACTCGCCTTTGCCAAAATATTAGGTTCAGAACTCCCGCAGGACGTAAACCGGAAAATTGATGAAATAAACAACGCATTGCTGTTTTATGACGAGCATACATTCGGACATAGTGAAAGTGTCCGTAACCCATACGGCTTAGAAACATGGGAACAACGTTCTCTGAAACAATCCTACGCATGGGAAGCTTATCGATATATCAGCCTGTTGGGAGAAACCGTTATGGGACAACTTCAAGAAATTATCCCTAGAACGAATGTTCCGACAATCACCATATTCAACCCACTTAACTGGCCATATCAGGGGGTCACAAAGGTCTATATCGATCATCAGCAACTGCCAATAAACAAAGATTTCGAAATCACCGATTCACATGGGAACATTATTCCGGCACAAGCCGGCGAAAGCCGTTCTGATGGAACGTATTGGTACCTGTATATCAAGGAAGCTGTTCCTTTGGGATTTACCCAATATTATATTCATACAAAAGATCAGCCAGCCAAGTCTAAAGTCACGTCGGGTGAAATTCCGAGTAAACATATTGAGAATACATGGTATTCCATCGATTTCAATACCGAAAAAGGTACAATCGAACGGCTTTTCGATAAGGAACTGAATTGTCAATTGCTGACAGAAAATGCCGAATGGGAAATGGGAGAATTTATCTATGAAACGGCAGACAGCCGCCATCCAATGGAGCAATACCGCGCACCGCAATTTACCCGCCGACGCCCGGAAAAAATCCGGTTCGAACGATATGAGAAAGGAGATATTTGGGATACTTATCGCTTCAGAGGAGAAACAATTGCCGGACGAGACGCAAACAATCTGATGGTAGAGTACCGCATTTACAACACAGAAAAGAAAATTGAAGTGGTTTACCGCCTGAAAAAGAAAGCCATTACCGACCCGGAAGCTGTGTACATTGCTTTCCCTTATCAGGTAGAACAAGGTAAAATCTTTCTGGATGTACCGGGAGGTAATATAGAAGCAGGAGTCGATCAAATCAAAGGTTCATCGAACGACTGGTACACCGTGCAGAACTTTGCCTCCGCACGCAACGGTAAAATGCAAATTATTACCGGCAGTCAGGAAATTCCACTGATGCAATTCGGCGCAATCAATACAGGACGTTATCAGGCCGGAGCCGTTCCCCAAAGCACGAATATGTATTCCTGGCCGATGAACAACTACTGGGTTACAAATTTCAATGCCGATCAAATGGGCGAATTGCAGTGGAGTTACTTCATAACCTCTACAGCTGACAACTCTATCCAATACGCTACACAGTTTGCATGGACAAGCCGTATTCCACTACTTACACGGGTATTGCCTGCCGGACAAGAGCCGAAGTCACAAAACATTGCAGAGACTTCTTTGCTACACATCGAATCGGAAAATCTTCTACTGGTCAACATGAAACCGGTAGACGGAGAAAATGCAATCTTGCTGCAACTACGGGAAATCGGAGGAAAAGAAACAAAATTCTCTGTGCAGTCCGACTTAATACAGATAGAAAAAGCAACCGTTTGCGATGTTACAGGAACTCCTCTCTCAAAAGGCCGGAATATCACATTCAAGCCATGGGAAACTAAATTCATAAAACTGAGCTGGTAATAGAAAAACATAACGAAAAGACGTGCCCGGCATCCTGTTGTTTTAACAAAAAGCCGGGCACGCCTCTTTTATAACACCTCATTGTTTCGCAATCAGTTCCTACGTCTTCTCAAAGAAACAAACAATACATAAACAAGTCCCGCCAATAACAGTCCCAATGCACAAAAAGCAATCGTCTCCGTCACATGCAAAGAAGACGGGTCAAAAGTAAAGAGGATTGTATGTTTCCCCGCAGGAATATGCATAGCCCGCAACACATAATCTGCACGTCCATGAGCGACTTCCGTCCCGTCGATATACGATTTCCACCCGGGATAATATATCTCAGAGAACACCACAAGTGCCCCTTCCGGAGAATTCACCTGTGCGTCATACGCCAAAGCATTCGGAGCATACGATGTCAGAACAATTGTATTCAGGCTGTCGGCAGCAACATTCCCTATAATCGCCTCAAACTTTTTATCAACTACAGCAGTTTCCCGAAGATCCGTATCGTGAAGTGCAGCAATTTCTTCATTCGCATTTTCCACATATTGCACAGAATTCACAAACCATGCATTCCCGTAAGCATACGGATTTTTTACAGGCATCGTCTTCCCTCCCTGCAAAGGAAGAATCATATAACGGGTATTCAACATATTCAGCACCGGGAAAGATGTAGAATCAACCTTCGACATATCTCCTCCCACATCAGCCAGTTGTTTATAAACGGTACTCATCTCTTTGCGGATATGCTCCTCTATTAATTCCTGATACCTTCGAAGCTTTGCGGCATGATACCCGCCGATACTTTTATGCCAATACGAAGTATTGTTCTCATTAAACGTGTCCCCTGCAAGATTCAATACCCGGTAGTCAAGTGATTGATCCTGAAGAATCTGTTTATCAGTCTCGGACGGTTGCCGGAAAGGTTGATATTGTGTCCCGTCGGCAACAAATTGTTCATCATACAAATACCGTTTGTTTACCGACCACATATCTGCCAGACAAAGTATAAGCAGCAAGGCAACAGTATATACCGCTTCCAGTTTCCTTTTTACATATAACCAGAGTATGGCAACCCCAACAAGAATAATTCCAAAACTTCTCCACGCATCGGCCGTAAAAATTGCAATTCGCATTTCCTCCAGATTGGCAAGAATCGAAGCAAGATATTCATTTGGAATCGCATTTTGCAAAGCTTGTAATTCCATAGACGACACGTAAGAAGGGAAAAAGAGACGCGGTGCCACCGCAAAAAGGAAAGCAAGTCCTCCCGTCAATATAAAGGAAACAATCGCCATCTTACGGTTCTCTTTCAGCACAGAAGGCCGATCAATAATCTCCTTTAACGCCATAACAGCAAGCAAAGGTACCGTAAACTCAGCTATAACCAATATAGAAGAAACCGCACGGAACTTACTGTACATAGGAACATTGTCAATAAAAAAGTCAGTAAAGCCCATGAAATTTTTGCCCCAAGACAATAGAATGGAAAGTACTGTCGCAGCAAAAAGTGCCCATTTCATCGGACCTTTTACGATAAACAGCCCCAATACAAACAAAAATACGACAAAGGCTCCTACGTAAACCGGCCCGGATGTACCCGGCTGCTCACCCCAATATTGCCCTAATTGACCGTATAAACTCGTATAAGCAGGGTCGGCTTTCTCCATCGCCCGTTCGTTCTTTGCCAATGGAACAGAAGCGCCTCCCTTTACATTCGGCACCATAAGTGAGAATGTCTCACCTATCCCATAACTCCATTGAGTAATATAACTTCGCTCCAAACCGCTGTCCGTTTGATCAGCAGAATCTGCCTTTATCAGTTCACTTTTACCACGCATACTTTCCTTGCTGTACTGATATGTATGATAAATGTTCGACAGATTAACGCAAATACCTAACACCCCGGCAACGACCAACACGCCTGTAGCCTTAAAGAAACGAAGCATCTGCTTTTCTTTCCAAGCAGAAACACCGTAAGCTACAACCATAAACAGCATGACAAACAAGAAATAATAACTCATCTGAAGGTGATTCGACACTATTTGCAATGCGGTAAACAATGCTGTAACAATGCCTCCCTGCAACAATTTACCACGATATATCCACACCATACCCGCTATCGTAGGAGGAATATAAGCCAACGTGACAAACTTCCAAATATGTCCTGCTGCTATAATAATAAAGAAATAGGAAGAAAAAGCCCAAATAACAGCTCCTAAAACTGCCAGCCATACACGGAAATTAAACGCACGAAGCAACATGTAAAAGCCCAGCAACATGATAAACACATACCATACATAGTCAGGAAGAAACAAATGATATACATTTTGTATCCACTTCAATGCTGTCGTCGACTCGTAACTTGGAGAAATCTGATAAGTAGGCATTCCTCCGAACAAGGCGTTCGTCCAACGGGTAGCCTCTCCTGTTTCCTTGTGAAACTCTGCAGCTTCATGCCCGGCTCCGATACCGCCTATAGAATCATGTTGCGCTAAGATACGCCCTTCAGTTACAGCAGGACAGAAATAGATAAAGGATATAATTGCAAAAAGAGCTATTGCAATTACATCTGGTAAGAATCTCTTTAATGAATTCATCTCTGAATTGTTTATTAATAAATGTTTTCAACGGACAAAGATAACATAATACTCCCTGAAAAAAACTACCTTTGCCGGTGAAAATCTTTTTTAACGTATGAATATAGGAATTATAACTGCCATGACTTCCGAGCTGAAACAATTATCAAACCAGCTGGAAGAAAAGACAGAAAAAAAGGAAGGGCCTTTCAACTACATTGAAGGGAGAATAAACAACAATAGAATCATCCTTATGCAATGCGGCATCGGAAAAGTAAACGCTGCCGCAGGAACAATTGAAATGATCCGCAACTTTCAGCCCGATTGTATCATCAGTACCGGAGTTGCCGGCGGAATAGACTCCTGTCTGAAGATAATGGACGTTGTGGTAAGCAGACAAATTGTCTACCACGACGTGTGGTGTGGAGAAGGGAACGCCTACGGACAGATTCAAGGGCTTCCTCTCTTTTTTGAAGGGAATGAAACTCTTTGCCAATGCGCATGCGCGCTTAATACCGAAACGCCCATCCATTGCGGATTGATTTGCAGCGGAGATAAATTCATAACATCACGCAGCGAACTGGAAGCTATCAAAGAAGAATTCCCCAACGGGCTTGCTGTTGACATGGAATCGGGAGCCATTGCCCAGATTTGTTTCCTTTATCATATCCCTTTTGTAAGTTTCCGCATCATCAGCGACACGCCGGGAGTGGAAAAACACCTCGAACAATATCAGGACTTTTGGGGAGAAATGGCAAACCGCTCCTTCCGCGTAACAGAAATATTTCTTAAGTCTCTTCCGGGAAACATACATTAATGTTTACATAAAATAGAATTAAAAATCCACTTGAATAACGTTTAATATGAAAAAGATTCCAAGTTTTACCATCGATCATATTCATATGTTAAGAGGCATCTACGTATCACGTAAAGACAACATCGGCAATGAAACCGTAACAACGTTCGACATACGCATGAAAGAACCAAACCGGGAACCGGCAATCGGGCAAGGAGCCTTACATACGATCGAACACTTAGCGGCAACATTCTTGCGCAATCATCCTGTCTGGGGAGATAAAATCGTATATTGGGGGCCGATGGGATGCCTCACAGGCAACTATCTGTTAATGAAAGGAGACCTCGCTTCCAAAGACATCGTACCTTTGATGCAGGAAACATTCCATTTCATTGCCGAATATGAAGGTGAAGTTCCCGGAGCAGCTCCCAAAGACTGTGGGAACTATCTGCTACACGATCTTCCAATGGCCAAGTGGGAATCGGCCAAATACCTGCACGAAGTTTTAGAAAACATCACTAAAGCCAATTTAGAATATCCAAGACAGATATAAAAAAGATTTCATTATTTATATAGAAAGTCCGCAATATCCCATATAAAGAATTGCGAACTTCTTCTTTATCCCCCGCCTTAAAACATAATAGGACAGGGGAATTTATATTTGACTCTTTTACATCTCACGGATCCATATATTGCGAAAACTGATCGGTTCGCTAGGATCTCCATGACTCTGTAACAAAATAGGACCGGCACCATGAGCTTTTACCTGAGGGAAGCCGATAAATTCCGTTGTTCCCAAAATCGTGGTGTTACTTTGAAGTACAACACCATTCTGAATAATTGTTACTGTAGGACGCGTACGATAGGAACCGTCTTTTTTAAAAGTCGGAGCTGTATAAATAATATCATACACGTTCCACTCACCCGGTTTACGCATGGCATTTGCCAATGGAGCAGTTTGTTTATAAATACTTCCTGCCATTCCATTCACATACGTCGGATTGTTATAATTATCCAATATCTGTATTTCATACATTCCCTGCAGATAAATACCGCTGTTACCCCTCGACTGACTTTCACCGGATATGTTCTCCGGAATCCGCCATTCGATATGCAACTGAAAATTCTCGAATTTCTGTTTCGTGCGGATATCTCCCTTTTGTTTATTCACCGTAAACACTCCATCATGTACATCCCATTCCGCCGGACCTCCATTCGCACTCTCCCACGCCGAAAGATCTTTCCCATCGAAAAGAACAATCGCATCGGAAGGAGCGGTAAACCCTCCATTATCCAATGTCTGTCCCGGCGTAACAACCGGGGGTACAGGTTCATAAAATTCAGACATCTCATGTGTAATACCGGCATATCCCTGTGCTTTGACGGACAGACATGCCAATACACCCAATGAAAAAAGCATCAATCTCATTAATTTTTCTTTAACCATAGCAATCATTCCTTTTTAATTAATTCATTAATGAAACAAAATTACAAGAAATACGGAGTTCTTCTTACGGCAAAGGACAAAAAAATATGCAGGCCGCTCTCCTATTGTAGTGAGCGACCTGCATATTTTTTTGTTTGCAGCAAGCAAAAGCTTACTTACGCAATCCAAGTTCTTTGACAATTGCACGATATCTTTCGATATCACGGCGCTTTAAATAATCAAGCAACGAACGGCGCTTTCCTACTAAAGTTGTCAATGCTCTTTCTGTACTATAATCTTTTCTGTTGAGCTTTAAATGCTCAGTCAGGTGAGAAATACGGTATGAAAACAATGCTATCTGCGCTTCAGGTGAGCCAGTATCAGTGTTAGACTTTCCGTACTTT